>CALFER010000078.1 GCA_937951895.1 uncultured bacterium | reverse complement strand
TAATTTCAATTTGAGCTAAGTTTTAGAGATAATTTACGGGTGCGAAACTTGAGTAATAAAACGTCGTGTAGTACGATGTACCTCCACCTGTTCTGAACGCCACATGAGGCCGATTCATTTGATCGATGTCCAGAAGCTTGGCCCGTGAACCGGCGGACCGAACATCCGGATAAATCCGTTCCGTCGCCCAGCCGCCGTTTTCTATCCTTCGACTGTATTCCAGGTCGAGTTTAGCTCCGTTTTGAACGTAATACACAAGGTGTTCGCGTTCCTCATCATCATACTTTACCTGTCCGACCAATCCTCCCTCCCGGACCATCTCGTGCTGCCAACCCGTTGCCGATTTCACGGCGAGCCACAGCGAGTCCCCCGCGTTGTAGCAGATGACGGGTTCCGCATCGCGATTGGTCGTCATCGAGAACGCCCCGAGAGGATGTTCCGAAGACCCCTGCACCGCAATCTCTTTTTGCCACACTCCGTCTGTCTTTTCTGCCAGGACGAGTTGATTCCAGCCATCACGCAAGTATGTGACACAAGGGGGGCCATCGGGAGTTCGAAGAGAAATGCAGGGATCTTCGATGGAATACCCCGTCGTGATTTCTTCCAGGTAGCGACTTCCGAAAACATCCCCTATATGGTCGATCTCCAGTCCCCGGAATCCGCCGATATGAACCTGATCCGAGCGATCGATGCAATAAGAAATCCAGTAAAAATCAATTTCAAGGCTTTCGCGATCGATGGAATGAATGCTCCAGCGATCCTCTTCCCGAACGACATACTCAATCGTCTGCTGACGATAATCAAGGCACTGAGTCAGAAACGTCAGAACGCCCGAAGGGGTGAAACAGGTGTCTTCCAGATGACTGTGCGCGTGTCCAGGCACCATCTCCCATTCGATTTCGGTGCCGTTGATACGTCCGCAGTCGATTCCCTCATCAGATTCATACACGACGAACGGCAGACTCGAACGATCGACCATTATCATCGGGCCGAAGGTGCAATAATGATCGATGATCTCGATGCAGTTCCAATCGCCCGACGTCCCGATCACGAGAGAGTAAGAATAGGAATCGGCCGGTCGTCGACATGCGATGTACATCGTTCCGGATGCATCGATTCCAATGGATGTGAGATGCTCGTCTACATTCGCAGCCCAGATCGTCTCGATGTCCCATCCGGAATCGTACAGACGCGCAACACATAGCCGGAGGGGGCTGTGCGCGAGAAAACTGATGACGGGGTTGTCGATCGAGTCCAGGCAGATCGAGTTGTAGCGTCCGGCCAGATACAGATCCCCCGCCGGTTCGATCCGCCATCCGGCATCATCACGCACGGCATGGAACAGGCGTTTTGCCTTCGGATCGTAATACGCCACATGGGGAATACCGCTTCGGCTGACCGCCATCGACGCTTCCAATCCGCACGGGGACGGAGCGATCTCCTCGGCCTGCCAGTCACCCCCCTCGGGACATCTCGCATAGATCAGCCGGTTCCCCCTCATCAGCATGTGGAGGGTGCCGGTCGAATCCGAGACGAAGCCTCTGGTCTGAAAACCCCAAAACGCGAGATCGTCTTCGATGATTTCCGTGTGCCAGGTTTCAGCGAGACATGGCGAGACACCGAACAGCAGCAGGCACGCGCCAAGCGGAACCGTCATCCGTAATCCGGTACGACGATTGCCATTTTTCATAAAAAGCCTCCATCCGGAAATTTCAGGTCACATCACCATCTTATTTTACATTCAGAGGAGCGCGATCACAATCGATGCGGCGAGACCGACCGCAACGACCCACAGAATATCGATTTTCAGAAGCAAGGCCGCGAGAGCGCTGACGGCCAGCACGATGTGACCGGCCGTCCAGGACACATTCGCCGCAAACTGAACGGTCACGGCGCAGAGCAATCCGGTGAACGAACACAGCACGCCGGCGATGGAGCGCATGAACACGGGGTGACGGCGGAAACGGTCGAACAGGGGCGCGAGCAGCACCACGAGGAGAAACGAGGGGGCAAAGATGCCGATGGTCGCCAGAATCGCCCCCGGAATGCCTCCGATGCTCCGGCCGATGAATGCCGCGGTGATGACGATCGGACCGGGGGTAACCTGGCCGAGCACGATGCCATCGAGAAATTCCGGGGCCTCCAACCAGTTCCGCTGCGTGACAATTTCGTGATACATGACCGGCAGCGCCGCAAAGCCTCCTCCGAACGCGAACAGGTCGATCCGGGCCATCAGGAACACCAGATCGCGCAGGATCGGATCGAAAAAGCCCAGAATCCAGGTCAGCACGATACCGCACAGCGCGATCCCGAGCGCCGTTTTCCAGGTCGGTCGGATCGGTTGCTCGGGACGGTTCGCGGACCTCGGCGGATCGACCGGAAGCAAGGCCCACCCACCCCCTGCGGCCAGGATAACCACCAGGATGGGATGGACTTTCAGTGCATACAGACCAGCCGATGCAAGCGCCAGCGATGCGGCTCGGGGGCTCCGGATCTGAGGCCGTCCGAACATGAAAGCGGCGTTCGCGACGATTGCCACGATCAACGCCTGGAGACTCCCGAAAACCGACGTGACAACGGGAAATCGCACAATATCCTGATAGATCGTCGCCATGATCGTCATGAGCAAAAAGGCGGGCAGACCGAACCCGATGAACGCCGCAGCCGCTCCGGGAACCCCCCTGAGCATCAATCCGATGTACGCGGTCATCTGGATCGCTGTGGCCCCGGGGATGCTCTGGCAGAGCGCCACACCGCGTTGAAAGGCTTCCGGATCGAGCCATCGTTTGCGTTCGACCGCCATCGTCCGGATGTAGGCGATCATCGAAGGGCCTCCGAATGCGGTCAAGCCGAGTCGGAAGAAGGATCGGAAGAGTGTTGAGAGCGGCATGGATTCCATACGGCCGGATATCCTAGATGAAGGGTTTGCACGATGCAATCGAAGCGATTTCCAGGAACCGTGTCCCGCTTCGTTCGAACATGTTTCCGGCGAATTCGTATAATGAAAGAGCACCGGCGATGCTCCCGCACTCGGAGGATTTCTCATGATATTTGCCGTCCATGCCGACTCACCAGACGATTTCGAGGCGATCGCGATCCTGGCAGAAAGTCTGCGCACATTCGGAGGCGCGCATCGTTCCGCCAGACTGCGAGTTTACATCCGGGATGATCGGATCCTGCCCGACAATCCTCGCATTCTTTCGCTTCTGAATCGCTTCGAGGCGGATCTGCGGGTCATTCCGCCACCCGATCCCGCGACGCTCTTTTTCCGCTACGCCGGCAAGGTGTACGCCGCTGCGCGCGCCGAGCAGGACGCGGGTTCCTCGGACATTCTGGTCTGGATGGATCCCGACACGGTGATTCTGAAGGAGCCGTCCGCCTTTGAACTCCCGGATACAGCCTCGCTCGGGTACCGCCCCGTGATGCACCGCAACATCGGTTCACCACGCAGCGAATCTCCCGATGCATTCTGGAAGACGATCTACGAACTCCTCAACATCCCCGACGATCGTCTCTTCTCCATGGCAACCGTCGCGGACAGCGAAATGATCCGCCCTTACATCAACGCCGGCTTGTGCGTCGTCCGTCCGGGACGGGGGCTTCTGAGACGCTGGCGGGACGCATTTCGGACGCTCGCAGGCGACCCGTTTTTACGCGAATCGAGTGCGCACGAACCGCTCCGGCGCATCTTTCTGCATCAGGCCGGCCTTGCCGGCGCCGCCATGCTCGCGATTCCCCGTTCCGAATGGTTCGAACTGCCGCCCGTTTACAATTACCCGATTCTTTTCGACCGGGCTTTCCGGAGCCTTCAGACATTTAACGCATTGGAGGGGGTTG
The DNA here is from genome assembly GCA_937951895.1 of uncultured bacterium. GTDB lineage: Bacteria > CSSED10-310 > CSSED10-310 > CSSED10-310 > CALFER01 > CALFER01. Next base: position 7,873 of record CALFER010000078.1, on the reverse strand, counting down.
TGACCGCGCGATGGGAACACCTGCTGTTCGCTCCCGACCCGGCATGGCCCGACAGACTCCGGGGTGATCCGGCCCTCATCGAATGGCTCGCGGAACGAATCCGGATTCCGACCCGTTAGTCTCGGATGATGAGCGACTTGAGCGCCGCTTTGCCGCCCGACGTCAGCGCGATCTCGGCATACAGCGCCCCCGCCCGCGACGCATTTTCATACTTCGTCCCGCCGCCCTCCTCGACAAAAAAACTCTCGATGCCGAATTCCAGGCGATTGTACGAGGCCACCCGTCCGCGGATGAACGTGCCGGACGCGGGAGGCTCCAGGCGATACCCGGCGGCTTTCCATTCCGTGCCCGACGCGTCGGGTTCCAGCAGCACATAGACCGGCTGGTCCTGCCAGTCCGAGTAACGTGTCATTTCACGCGCATCGAGTGCGTCATCGATCGCGCTGCGATTGCTGATCTCATAAGACAGAATCACATAATCGCCTCGGAAAAAATCCCGCGGATCGATCGGGACGACTTTGAGCACGATCGTCTGTCCCGTGAGGAGCGGGATCATGCGCAGGCCGATCATCGAGACCAGTATGATGAGGTGCATGAGGGCGGCGATCAGGACGATGCCGCGCTCGCGCGATTTGAACCAGTCCGCCATGCGGTCGATACCGAGGGGCAGCGCGACCGGACGATCGAATCCGTCATTCGCCACGATGAGCCTCCTTTCGCCGTTTCCAGTACATCGCCACGGCGAACAGGGCGCCGCCGCAGAGGAAGAACATGAGCGAGGCTCCGAGCATGCCTCCGAAGTCACCGAACAGGTCGATGTACCGCATGATCGCCCAGGCCAGGAACAGGAAGACGCCCGCTGCGAATGCCCGTCCGTGATCGAGTTTCAGGCCGCGCTGCATCACCCAGTAGGCGATCGCGATCATGGCGATATTGGCGATGACGGTTGAAACGGCGGCGACCGCTCCGACACGGCCCAGGATTCCCATGCGCGAGTTCCAGATCGCCAGCAGCGTGATCGTAACAGACGGCAGAAACGCGGCCCATGGCGAGTATCCCATGATTAAGGTACGAGGCGATGGATCCGGTTTTTTCGAGAACACGGCGAAGGCGACGACAGCCAGCGTGAGGGCTGCGATCAGGAAGGTGCCGGTCAGAGTTCCGAAATCGCCCGGATGCTTCACCATCTGTTCGTTCAGATCCTGGAAGCCGAGCAGCATGAAGATGAACCACACGAGCGTGGCTCCCCAGGTGAAGTACGGAGCGCCGAATCGGCTGACGGGCGCATGGAGAAGCGAAATGGCACAGAAGAGCGCGCCGATTGCGCCCATGAAGAAGATCGCGTTCCAGGACCAGTCCCTGTGCCAGGCGAACAATTGAAGGAACGACCACCATGCGAGCAGGGGGACATAGAGACTGATGGTTGCCGAAGAACCTTTCCGATATGCCCAGACCATGCCGGCCAGTACCATCGGCAGGAGGGTGAACGCCCCGTTGGGGATTTGCAGCGACCCACCGAACCACATCGATTCCAGATGGGGGAAATGAAGGACTTCGACACCCGCCCAGACCCCCAGAAGCCCGATCAGGAGGAGGTGGTGCAGGATGGTATCGAGCGCCAGTGCGAACGGGAGCACGCCCAGGGCCCACCAGTAGATTCCATCCGGATAATGGGAGTTGATATGGAAGACCTGTGCGACCAGCCAGATGCCCGAGCCGTACAGGAGGCAACCCAGGAAGAAGAGGATTTCCGAGCCGAATCGGGCGAGCCGGAAGTAGCGCAGATAGTATGCGGCGGAATGGGTCAGGGCGATGAATCCGAGGATCACGACGAGTTTGACGCCGCGTGACAGGTCCTCCCAGTTGTAGCCGATCATGAGCAGGACGGCGAGTGCGATGAGGAACGCGGCGATTCCGAGCAGCGTGAAGATGGCCCGGGCGCCTTTGCGCGCCGATATGTCGGACGGCGATTCATACAGAGTCAGGATCCGGTCGGATTGATCCGTGGAGATGATCGAGGAATCCCGCCAGTGAGCGAGTTCCGTGAGAAGCCATTTGCGTTGGGCATCGGTCAGGATTCGTCCGGGCATGTCGGCTCCTTCATGAGAGAGTTTCGGCCGGGTTTTAAGGGATTATATCGGGTTAACCGGATGAAAGCCATGGGGAAGGAGAGGAAGAGAGCGATCCAGACAATAATATAACTTGCCTATCATTCCGGTTCTATGTACCGTTGTTTCATCGTCAGTTCGTTTCGTTTCAGTGTGATTTTTGATATCATTTAAAAGGGAGGTTTTATGTTCTCAGATCGTCAGATCGTCAGTTGCCATTATCTGTCTGATGTTGTTGTTTAATGGCATCTGCGTACTTGGACAAGAGCCGACAGCAACGCCAACCCCAACACCATCACACACACCACTATCGACGCCGACTTTCACGAGTGGTTGGTTTCATCGAAAGCCAATGAGATCATTTGCTCGAATACCTCTCAGGTTCAAAACTGGATCAACACTGTTTCAGGGTGGATCAAATCGGAATGCGGGTCCGATGAGCATGATCGACTCGTTTCCTGTGTCGAATCCCTCAGCGGAACGACCGAAGCAAAGCAGGCGATCGATCGAGCGATTCTCGAAGATTCCAATATTGACATCATGTCGCGGCATGCCGCTTATCACGGCTATCAGGACAATCCCACACCTCCGACCAATCCTCCTCCACCATTACCGTCATTTACTCCGACACCCGCTCCTGCCGGAGTTTGTGATGAGCAGAAAATCAAGGGATGGAATGTCGTGACTCTTGGCGATCAAGCGGAAAGACTCACCGATGATTGCATCACCCAGGCGACACCTTTCTACAAGGCGCGACTTGTCGATACCGACGGCTGCCATCGGGGAACGAGTTCTTGGGAATTGCACCGACCGAAAGGCCGGGATTTTGACTCGAACTGTCGACGCTGGGCGTTCATCGGTTATCTGTTCGGAGCGGGGTTCAACACCAAAGAAGCGTTGCACTGTTTGGGTTATGAACATACCGGTGTATACGAAGTCGATTGCACACCATTCCCGGGGTCTCCTCCAGAAAATCCCTGCACCTTCGAAGACGGCGAAGAGGTCGAGTTGCAATCAGGACAACCGTGGTCCAATGCGGACGATTTCTGGTGGGAGGTTCCGGCATCGTTACCGACACCCGAACCTCCCTGCCGAAACAACGTCGTGTTCGATGATCCGCTGGCTGGCCACCTTGAGTCAATTTTCAGCGGTCCTGAGATCTTCCCCACGCCCATCCCGGAATGCGGGACACCCATCCCGGTCAACTACATCCTCTCCGCCGGATACGGAAAAGATAACCATTATTCCGCCGATGACGCGCAGGTCTGGCTGAAATTGGGAAGAGTATGGGGATACAACCTTCCTTACATCGACGAATACCAAATGTTTAAGTATGACGCTAGTCTTCCATCCTCATCAGAAATTGAACCTTGGCCTTCGCAACAAACCCCTCCACCCAGCGATCTAAATGTAGCATTTCCTGGTGAAGACGAACGCTACTACAAATCAGCTTTCCCCAGTGATCAATCACCCAGCAACCTCCCCGGTCCTTATACGTTTTTCATAAAGGGATCTCGAACAACGACCTGGCCATTCCTTCGAATTCACGATTTCGATGATTCTCTTCCGCAGGGAATGTTCGCTCCGGCAACATCCACTAATATCATCGAGATGATGACCACCAATCCATTCTCACTCATTCAATTCAAACCTCCCATCACTGATCGGATCAAACGCATCTGGGGAATCGAAGTGCACCAGAACACGGAAAGAGCGGATCTGAATCCGAGAATCATCGATGCCGGATTCCATTACTCGACGATCAACAATTCCGGGATCGGCGGCACCGCCCAGATCACAATGACGGTGTACGACCCTCAAGGCACGGATACCTATCCGTACACATCCATTCGAGAAATCAACGTCCGGGTTGCCGGCGAATCTCAATGGCATCCATTGATCAGCTCCTTAGTCGTCAACTTGGATATGATTGAATACTTCGAAGAAGATCAGGGCTTCTCTCTGGGATTCCTGTTCGATTTCGAAGTTCCCAATGTCAGCTATTCAGCCTGTTGGGCGGGATTAGAACTGCAAGTCGTCGGAACGGGAGGCAGCAGCGATATCTGGCCCTATTTCCAGATTCGTGAAGGCGATCTCGGACAAACCTACGCGATCACACCCTCCGGAACCAACCCGATCCAGACCAAGCTTCAACAGATCACTTCCATCAAAGGTTATGATGATCAGCCGGTCATTCTCGAACTCGAGGCGGGTGACTACTACACATCCTCCTCTTTCCCTATCAACCTGCCCGAAAACTATCGGCTGATCGGCGAATCGCCCGAATCGACATTCATTCATGTCGACGGTGCAACCAATGGCGCGTTCCTGAACCCCGGCCTCAATTCCCGAATCGAAAACTGCACGATCCAATGCGGTTCCAAGATTTCCCATTGCGGTGTGATCTTCAAAAACTGCTTCTTCGATGTTAACCCGATCGGTTCGGAAAATGTCATCGCGATCGATGTCGAGGGCAGACATAACGGATCGGTTCTGAACTGTCTCTTCCTCGATTGTCACCAGGTCGCCCATGCCGGATACGATGCGGTGCTGAACATGACAGACTGCACGATCAATGAGGTGAATACCGGCGTGGTCCTGGAATCCAATGCGCTCGGGTTCATCTCGAATTGCATCTTCAGCAACGATCCGTCTCAGGCAATCATCGATATCTCGGATACGTCGGAACTCGAGATTTCCTACTGCTGCTTCGCCAACACCGGACACCTCAATGTCAATGATGATGCCGTATCCAACGAAGCGGATTCCTTCGTCGACGACCCGGAGTTCATCGATGTTACCAACGGTGACTACAGACTCAAGCAACCCAACATCAAATACAGTTTCGACGAAACGAGTCCCTGCATCGATACCGGTCGGCCAATGCTCTTCGAGTGCGGATCGTCGACATCACCGGACGAATCGATCGACCGGGATCGATTCGATATCGGATATCACTATCCGGCCGGAGACTTCGAGTATGTCGTTCCGAAATATCGCGCCTCGGCATCCGGGTCAAACGCCTGGACCTCGGAACTGGCCGTTCAGAACCCGAACGAGTACGAACTCCATGTGACGTTGGATTACTACAATGCGAGTGGAACTCAAGCGGGATCATCGGTTGATATCGCAATCGATCCGCATGCGACGTACCGGCATGTTCTGACCAGCTCGAATGCGCCGGTCACGACCGGGAGCATCGAATTGAAGGCGGATGGTCCTTTGTTCGGGCATTGTCTTCAGACTTACACGCATACGACTCAAGGCGTACGCAGTTTCATGACGCAGATTCAGCGGGCCAACACGGGATCGGGTGACGTCAGTTCGACCAGTCTCTGTACCGGGAACTGGACCGCGCACTGGGGAGGCGGCAACAACGTCGGCTCCACGGAGTTCATCGTCAAGAACTATCATGACGAGCCTGTGGTGATCACTGTGGGGAAATTCTACGATCCGAACGGCAATGCGTTGTTTCCCGTTCAGTTGAGCAATTACACCTTGGATGCGCACAAGATGTATTCGGTCACCAAGAGCAGCGGATTTGCATTGACATGGGGTAGTTTCCGGATCGAAAGCGACAAACCGCTTGTCGGTGAGATGGTCATCAATTCGAGCAATACCAACTCAGCGCATTACTTCAGTGAATCAGTGATCATGGTACCATCCACACTGTTCGGCACGGATCTGATTGCGCCGATGGTGAAGTGTTCGAATGCCGGTGCTCGAGAATATGAGGACTACATCATCGTCAAGAATGTCAACGATTCCAGCGTCAGTCTCGACATCACGTTCACGAACGCGGACGGCACAGCGCCATCGCCTCAGCCGTTTCCGTCACCGGTCGCCGTGCCGGTCAACGGACTGTACGGAATCGATGTCTGGAGCGCTTTTCCGAGCCGATATTTCGAGGGCAGCGTCCGGATCGAATCCAATGGTATGATCATCGGGCACAACGAGGTGGTCGGGTTCAAGCCGAATATGCAGTTCACCCAAGGCGAGATGTCGATTGCGGGCGCGGAACTGGATTCGCGATACTCCGATGCCGGACGATTCTATGTACCAGCCTGCCGGGCGTACTATTCAACTTCCGAAAGTGAAACCTCGCAGATCGTACTGAGGAATCTGGACACCGTGTCGACATCCGTCACCATAAATGCGTTCGATATCGATGGGAACTATGTATCGGCCAAGAGCGTGACCACTTCAATCGCGGTGGGTGCTACGTATTCCTATTCGTTGTCGAGCACATCCGGGGAATCGATTTACAGTATCGAGATCGATAGTGACGGGCCGATTTCGGGCTGGTCCGAACGGCAATGGCAGATCTCGACCGGGACAAAGGATTATTACGATGCGAATCTCGTGCAATACTGGAAGTAACTGATTTATCAAGGTCATCCGCGGCTTGTGACGGATTGAACGTCGCAAGCCGCGGGTCGCTCTTGTGCGAGGTGAGACGATGATCAAAGCACTTGGTTTTACGGGGATGGTATTCGTGCTGGTGATATCGGTGAAGTCCGCGGTGATCTGTGTACCGGGTGATGCGGCGACGATTCAGGCCGGGATCGATCTGGCCGTCGATGGGGATACTGTCCGGATCGGCAGTGGTATCTGGCGTGGAGACGGCAATCGGGACATCGATGTCCAAGGGAAACAGATCGTGATCGAATCCGGAGCCGGACCGGAATCCTGCATCATCGATATCGAAGGCACCGAGGAAGAGCTGCATACCGGGTTCATTTTTACTTCAAACGAAACCGCGGAAACACAGTTGATCGGCGTGACGATCATGCATGGATCGGGAATGCTCGTTTCTTACTCGAATCAAGACCATATTAGAGGCGGTGCTGTTGTTGTTATGGAAGCATCACCAACAATCCGAAATTGCTCATTTCTGAATAACAACATTACCAACAATGAGATTTTTGCGTCTGGTGGAGCTGTTTTTATTTATAAAACCGGAAGTTTAATTTCCAACTGCAAGTTTCAGGATAACTTTGCCTCCAAAACAGGAAGCGCTGTGTTATGCGAATCATCACCATCAGGCTCGATTATTGAATCAAGCTTTTTTTTCAACAATGTTTGTAGTCAAGGAACAATCGCGTGCTATACAAGTTCAATTAATATTGTATCCTGCACATTTGCCGAAAACCGAGTAAACTCTGTAGGAGGCGCAATATTAATAATGTCTGATGATGAAATAGAGAGATCCAGAATCGAGGGGTGTTTTTTCATCGGGAATTCCGTTAGATATGATGATCCTGGGCAATACTCAGGAGCAGGAGCTGTTTACTGCAATAAAACCGATATCGTTGATTGCATGTTTGTCAACAATTCCGCAGGAGAAGGTGGAGCGATCACATGCTATTATAACACTCGAATTTTTAACTGCTTACTAGCCAATAACAGCGCAATCAAAGGGGGAGCGATATACTGCTCGACGGCCTATTATGAATATTGTGACGTCTCCCACTCTACCTTCGTCAATAACATCAGTAATTCAGTTGGAGGAGCGATCTACATCCCCCAATTACTGTCTCCCATCACGGTCACCAACTGCATCTTCCGAAACAATTATCCATCTCAGATCGAACCGTCGAACGGTGATCCCGATGAACTCCCCGATGTCACTTACTGCAACGTCGAAGGCGGATACCGGGGATATCGCAACATCGACGTCGATCCCCTCTTCTGCAGCGATGGACCGGATCGGTTCTTCCTCAGCCAGATCGCCTCGGGTCAATCCCAGGACAGCCCCTGCCTGG
>CALFER010000077.1 GCA_937951895.1 uncultured bacterium | reverse complement strand
AGCGCTTGCCTACCGTCCATGCTCGTCTGTTTTCACTTAGCGCTCAGTTCAGGTGGAAACAAATCTTTTATCCGTTGGTCGATCCAGTTCTTCGCTAAATTGAACTCGCATCAACACCGCACATCCGGACAGACTGACGCACAATCCGGCAATCACAACGGCTCTGGTTCTCTTCATCATCCACGGCCTCCTCTCATTCGTCAGCCTTCACATCAACCCATCGCCCCGACAATCTGAGGCAGATTGCGACGAATCCCCCGATACACCACCCACATCACCGGAATCCGATCCGCCGGCACATCCCCGCTGAACCCATCCTTCACCTCTCCCCCCCGATATCCCAGATTCCCGTCGAACCGCAGCACCACCCCGGCATCCTCATACCGCACACCCTCCGCGGTCACGCTCAGCGACGCCGTCATGCCCCCGACCCGCACGTCAATCCCGTCCTCCCGCCAGAAAAACGCATTCTCTGTCTCCACCTCAAACCCCTCCCGCGTCAGAAACACCCGAGGCTTGTCGCGATACGGCCGTCCCCGATGCACACAGAATGTCTCGCAATTGCCGCATTCATTGCAGAAATCGTCGATGTGCAGAATCTGCCGCCCCTGCCGGATCTCGAACCGTTCCACCGCCGTCGCCTCGATCCGCCCCTCCCGCACCCGAAACCCCGGCATCCCGATCGCCGCCTTCGCAGTCCGGAACGCCACATTCGCCCGGTTCGGACACACATCGACACACTTGTCGCACATCGTCCGGCATTCCAGACACCGAGCTGCCTCGCGAACGGCTTCCTCATCGGTCAGGGTCCATTCGACCAACTCCGCCCCGCTCCTCCGGGTGAGGGGTTGACGCCCGGCCCGTGTCTGAGGGGATTTTCGCACGCGTTTGCGCTTGATCCTGCCGATGTCGTCCGGACCGGTTTCAGACTCGCTGACGCTGAATGCGTCGAACGGGATGCCGAGATCCCCGCAGATTGCTTCGGCAGCCCGACGTCCGTCCGCACAGGCGCGAATGATGATCGCGGGCTGCCGGACCTGATCGCCTCCCGCATACACACCCCGCGCGTCTGTCTCACCGGTCACCGGATCGACACGAACCGCGCCGGCCCGATCCCGCATGATCCGACTGCCCTGTCCCCATGCACGGTCCGCCTGCTGGCCGATCGCAAACACAACGGCGGTCGCCGGAATGTCGAACTCGGACCCCTCCACAGGCTCCGGCCGCCGCCGCCCGTCCGCGCCCGGCGCGCCGAGACGGTTTCGAATACAGCGTAACGCCGCGACCCGGCCGCCATCGCGCACCACGGCCACCGGTGCCGCGAGTTCCTCGATCCGATTCCCCTCCGCCAGCAGATCGTCGATCTCCTCACGCTCGGCCGGCATCTCGGCAACAGACCTGCGATACACGACGGTCGAAGGCATTCCGGTGATCCGCTGAGCGCTTCTCGCCACATCCATCGCCGTGTTGCCGCCGCCGATCACGAGCACCTTGTTCCCGAGATCCGGCGGGGTGTTTCGCGCGAATCGTTCGAGCAGATCGAGCGATTGATGGACCCCCGCACCCTCGGTGCCCGGCACGCTCAGGTCAACATCATCCGGAAAACCGCACGCGACATAGACCGCGTCGAAGCCCTGTTCGAGCAGCCGTTCGGGCGGATCCGTCACGCGATGCGAGCAGACGATATCGACCCCGAGCGCCCGGATACGATCGATATCGGTCCGGACGACCTCGGGAGGAAGCCGGAAGGCGGGGGCGATCGCGAGCATGCCTCCGGGAATGTCACGCGCTTCATAGATCGTCACGCGGACACCGTTGAGCGCCAGGAAGGCGGCCGCCGCCAGCCCCGAAGGCCCCGCTCCGATCACGGCGACACGATGCCCTGTCGATTTGTTCGCGATGTACGCCGGGTTCGAACGCTCGGAAGCATACCGTTTGAGCGCACGGATCGCGACGGATTCATCATACTGGCTCCGGGTGCAGCGGTCCTGACACAAATGGGTGCAGACATGACCCGTCACACCGGGGAGGGGATTCCGCCCCAGTATGATGCGCATCGCGGTATCGGTGTCGCCTCGCTCGATGGCATGAATATACTCCGGAACATCCTGATGCACGGCGCAATTCGGGACGCACGGCGCGGTGATGCAATCGAACATGGGCAATGCCGACTCCACCCTGGGCGGCTCATCCGGAATGAAGGATTTCCGGTAACGCGGATCCGTGAGGACGGCTCCGGCGAGTTCCCGACGGGACTGAGACGCATTCCGAGCAAACGCCTCAAGCGAATTCGCTCCCGCCTCGTCCATCGCGCTGAGAATCTCGTCCGCATACTGCCCCATCCGCATGTACCCACCCGGTTTGAGGAGATCGGAAGCAACGGTGACGGGACGGGCACCGCAGCGCAGGATGTCGGCGATGTTGAGCGCATCGGCGCCTGCCGAGAACGATACGGGGATCGAATCCTCCAGATCACTCATGAGGACGTTAAACAGGTTCATCGTGACGGGATACAGCGCGCGCCCCGACATATACATTTCGCCGCCGGGGAGCCGCCCGAGGGTGTTTTTCATCGCGAGCGTATTGCTCAGCTTGATGCCGAAGCGCACACCGGCCTTCCGTGCGGCGCCCCGGAGCGAGGTCACGAGCGCGATTGCCCGGTCATACGTCAGGTCATGCGCGAAAACCGATTCCGGAATGTCGATCGACCGGAACCCGAGCCGGTTGTTGAGGATATCCAGCACGCGCTCGCGGCCCAGCAGCGTCGGATTCAGCTTGATCGTCGTGTGGAGCCGGCGTTCCTCGATCAGATACCGCGCGATGGCTTCGATCTCGTCCGGCGGGCAACCGTGCATCGTCGAGAGTGTCACGTTATCGGTCATGCACGGCGGGATCGGAATGTCGGCGGATTGCGGGAAGAATCGACGGATCACCGCACGCAGGGATTCGACCTCGGGACTCGGCCGGGTCATTTCATCCATGAATCGCTGCATCCTGTCCGTTCTGATCCCCTCGAGATTATACCCGACGCTCATGTTGAATATCGTTCCGACCGGAATCGCGTCCCAACCGAGTACATGATGCAGGACATGGATAAGCGCCCAGGCGTGCCGGTATTCCCGGACGGATTGTTCCAGTTTGAGTTCCTGCGACCATTCGACGTTATACCCTTCGTCCGTCATGTCGATGCAGGGCCGGGGAATGTCGAGTTCATCCATGATCTGGACCGTTTTGAGTTCGATGAAACGGCCGCCCGTGAGCCAGGCTGAGATGATATTCTGGGAGAGCTGTGTGTGAGGACCGGCGGCTGGGCCGAAGGGGGTTCCCAGCGGCTGGTCGAAGAGTGTGCTCGAGAGCCTTTTCGTGCGGTCTGACGGGCTGAAAAAGAGCGATTCAGGGATGCCGAAGATGCTCCGGTTACCGGCATATTCATCCCTGATCCATTTCGCCAGAACTTCGAACGACTGCACATGCATCCGATCCGACATACCCAGAACTCCTTTCAATTATTGCCTTTCCAGTCCGAACGGCCTCTTGGAAAGTGTCACTGGAATGCCTCGGGAAGTCAAGTCGCTCGACGGAGCGTTATCGGTTACGCCTGTCGATGTGCAGAATCGGCATCGGGAATATTCACGTGTCGTCACCGGATTTGAACGCTGGCGCGGATGCACGATCGATCGTTACCATGCTTCAATCGTTAGAAATTTGAGTAACATTGAATAGCCATTGACACTCTAGCGGCAAATTGTTATTTTTTTTGCGGAGGATTTTTTTATGAACAGATACCTGTGCGTTCTGTTTATTGGACTATTTCTGGCTGTTTCTGTCGGTCAGACTGCAACGTTGCATGTACCTTCTGAATACCCGAACATTCAAGATGCCATCACGCATGCGGTTTCCGGCGACATCGTCCTCGTAGCGGACGGCGTGTATATCGGAGCGGGCAACACCAGTATCTCACCTCAGGGCAAATCCATCTCGATTGAATCTGAAAACGGCCCGCATGCGTGTGTGATCGACGGTCAGAACACTTTGAGTGGATTCACGTGCACGCAATCCGAACCACCGGGTTGCATCATTCGCGGGTTTACAATCCGGAATGCGTACCGTTCGAACGGTGGCGCGATCCTGTGCAGCGCTTCTCCTTCGATACAGAATTGTCGTTTTGTAAACTGCTCAGCCGGATTTGGCGGGGCGATCCAGTTTTCAGGGAGCCGCACAACGCCATCACTGACCGGATGCTTGTTTATCAGCAATACCGCTGATGAGCGTGGAGGCGCTATTTATAGCTCGATATCGATGATGGCGAACAGTCCGCCCACGGATGGGGCGATCGATGCCAGTGGCCCCAATCTGACTGTCACGCGTTGCGTCTTCGATGGTAATGCAGCCTCGACTGGCGGCGCGGTGGATCTGAACGATTCCGGACTGCAGATGGAGGCATCGCAGTTTTCCGGAAATCAGGGATACAGCGGCGCAGCGATTCACCTGAATGCCAACTCTGAAGGAACCATCAACAACACTCTGTTTTCAGGGAACTCATCACTGGGGCCCGGTATTGTTCTCCAGTTCAACAGCGAACTGAGAATCCAGAATTGCAACTTCAGCAACAATGATACGGGTGGTGAAGGGATTCTGGACCTGACGGGCTCGCGAGACGCGATTGTTTATAATGTGATATTTGATAGCAATTTAAACACGGCGTTGTATGCCGCTTCAGAATCACAGATTCTCAATTGCCTGTTCGACCATAATCTTCAGTATGATTACTGGGATCCGTTCGTCGGGTATCTCGATGGCGCGGATGTCATCAATATTGAATCCATATACGCGCGTGCGTGCAAATCGGGGTCTCCGGCATACAACCATGGGCCATCGGGAAATTGGACGTCTCCCCCTGTCTTCGACAGCGCAACGTATCAGACGACGCTGGTCGACGCCGCAGCTTCTTTTCCTCCCGGAGAATTGGCGGGGAATCTCCTCGCAACCGGACTGGATACCGCCATGCACCATCTCATCGCGTCAAATTCCGCGACCGAACTGTATGTCTGGGGTCAGATCTCTCAGGACATCCAGGTCGGGGATGAGTATCGGGTTTTGGATTATCATCTTCAGAATGGATCCAGTGCGCTGGATCGGGCCTATCTGACCGGAATACCGGAACTGGATATCGATGGCGACCCAAGGCCCGGCAGCGATTCGCTTGGAGATATCGGATGGGACGAAGCCGATCCGGATTTTGTTCCGCAGGAAGACGTGACCTCTCCGTACTCGTATGCTCATGAACTTCCACTCCTGGTAACGGCTGATTTCGATGTGCAGTTCAGTGTCTCCGATAGTGAGTCGGGAGTCGATCATATCGAGTTGTTTTATCGCTTCATGGGCTCTGACTGGATCTTCTATGCGAGCGAATCGCAGGAAGATAGTTTTCCGGTTCTGGTCAGCGATCTGGGAAATGGGCGTTACTCATTTGCAACCGTAGCCGTCGACATAAACGGCAATCGGGAAGAACTACCGGTCGAACCCGATACTTCAACGCTGATCTGCACAGCCTACCCCTATCCGCGTATTTTTGTCGACCAGACCGGTACCACGGAAGAGTTGGGATTCAGTTGGGAGTATCCCCTTCACTTCGTCCAAGATGCCATGGAAGTTTCCTCGTATTACGGCATTTCTGAAATCTGGGTTGCAGGTGGTGAGTATCATGGCATGGTTACAATGGATTCCGTACAGCTCTATGGCGGTTTTTGCGGGACGGAATCCACGCTGGAGGAGCGTCAATTGGGCCTGTGCCCGACTATCCTTGATGGTTGGGATGAGGGATCTGCAAGTTACGCATCGCATGTTGTGAACTGTTATAGCGTACCCCAGCCTCTCAGGATCGACGGTTTCACGATCAAGAATGGACACGCTCTCGGCGGGTCCATACCGAACAACTCCGGAGGCGGCGTTCTAATCTATAACTGCAACGGCGAAACAACCCTCACGAACTGCATCATCCAGGAGAATACTGCCTACCAGGGTGCGGGTTTGTATGTCTATGCGTCTCCTGTCATCGTAACCAATACTTTGCTTCTGTCAAACTCTGCTCAAACTGCTGGAGGCGGTGTTTTCTGCGATAACTCGATCCCTGACTCTCTCGTATTCGATGACACCATTATCTCGGACAATGAGGCGCAATCAGGTGGAGGGATTTATTGTGCTTATCACAGGGAATTCGAAGCAAATCGACTCTGTGTCACAGCGAACCGGGCATCAGACTTCGGTGGAGGTCTCGCGATCCTCGGTAGTTATTCCATGTCGGAACCGACGGAATCGTATGAGCGCGCGAGTGGCCCCGAGATCTGCAATTCATTCTTCGTAGGCAACACCGCCGATGATCAGGGTTCAGCGATCCATCTGACCAGACAGATCAAACTGACCAATTCGATTCTTGCCTCGAACGCGTGCATTCAGGAGCAATCCGGCGCGTTCTTTCTCGACAGCAACACCGCGACGACTAATTACATCGATAACACAATCTTCTATGAAAACTCCGGATTCGGCATCATTGCCAGAGAAGCCGGAACAGGATCTGTGAGAAACAACCTGTTCTACGGCAATACCGCGGGTCATTTTCTGGAATCGACGTCCCAGAGCACATATTCGGATATCGACCTGCTGAATATGGAAATCGATGGCGCTTCCGACAACAAGTCGGCTGATCCCATGTACAACTTAGAGATCACCGGCACCTGGTCGGCCGACCCGGTATTCAATGAGGATACGCATCGGACGATGCTGGTGGACGAATCCGCCCAGTGGCTTCCGGGATCACTCATCTACATGTTTATCCGTCCATCCATGTCTCGCCGCGACGTGTTTCTCATCGTCGAGCACGACGGAACCTCGGTCCAAATTCCAGGCAACCCATGCGAGGAAGTCGTGCTGGGCGATACCTATCAGATCTTCACCTATCATCTCACAGATGGCTCTCCCGCGCTGGACCGCGCCGATCTCACGAACCTTCCCAGCGACGATTTCGAATACCATGATCGACCGGGTGAAGACATGAAAGGCGATATCGGACCGGACGAAGCGCCAGACTCGTACCTGCCTCCACCGGACACGACCCAGCCAGTTTCGCACGTGGAAACACTTCCAGCTTCGATGACTGGCCCTGTTGTTCAACTACCCTTCCGTGCTTCGGACGCCGAGAGCGGTTTTCAGTATGTCGAGTTGTATTATCAAACCGGTTCAGGTTCCTGGGTGCGTTACCAGGACACCTTTAACAGCTCACCGATATCCTTTGATTCTTCCTCAACCGGCGGGTACGGCGAATATGCCTTCTACTCAATCGCAACAGACAACAGCGGAAATGTCGAGTCAGCGCCCGCAGAGCCCGATGCCATGACGACGATCATCATGCCCACACCCACACCCACCCGAACCCCGACCCGTACCCCAAAGCCGACCCGGACCCCGACACCCACACGCACTCCGACCCATTCGCCAACTCAAACCCCTACCACCACCCCCACACCAACTCCTACCTGTCAGTATGGTGTTTCGATCGAGATTCCATCGGCGTTTTATCGTCCCGGAGACCCGTTCTTCTGCCGAGCCAAAGTCTGCAATAATACCTCTGCGCCGTTAAACAACTATCCCCTTTTCGTCATCCTGGAAATTGCGGATATCTATTTCTTCGCGCCATCGTTTAACACAACTTTCGATTGGTATCTCGATGCGTATCCTTCATTTCCCCCCGGCCCGACGCTCGTGACGGTCATCCCGGAATTTGTCTGGCCCGTAACGCACTCTTCGTATGCAGACGCCATTTTCTATGGCGCGATCACAGATCCCGCTGTCACACAGATTGAAGGTGAGCTTGCTGCTGTTACATTCGGCTGGAGCGATTAGGAAGGAGTTCGCGCCGGATCGCCAATCCGGCATTGGCATCCAGCCATGACCAGGTTCCATATCCGACCCGCAAGTATCACGAGTGTCTGTATGATTCTTGCCGTATGTCCGGTCTGTTTCGATTCATTCACGGTTCCGAAATGGTCGATCGGATTACTCTGGGCGGCATACATTCTGTTTAACTGGAGCGCATGGACCGACTCCAGCCGAACCATTCCTTCGCTGCTCATCCCAGCGGGGGTCTTTTTACTCGCGGCATGCCTTTCTCTGCCCGGAAGCCCCAATGTATCCGAAGGTTTGATCGCTCTGTGCGCTGCGGTTCTGTTTTTTCTCTGGATCCGATCGGCACTCTCTCTTGGCGCTATCGAAACAAATCGAATCGATTGGGCACGATCGATCACCTACAGTGCCGCATTGGTCTCATTGATCGCCTTCTGCCAGATCACCGGCCTGTGGCTCGACTCCCAATCTCCATTCAATCCATCGACATCTTTTGGACATCGCAATCTGACCGCCGAGTATCTGATCATTTCGATACCGATTTCCCTTTATCTGGCACACCAGCGTCGGAGGACACGTGAGAGCACTGCGATACTGATCATCATCCTCATCGAGTTGCTCGCACTGATTCTGATTTCCTGCCGCAGCAGTTGGGTCGCGCTGGTGACCGCTGGCATCCTGTGCGGTCTGGTCCTGATGCGAGCGCCGGTTCGCGCATCGCGGAGATGGTGGGGAGGCATCATTACGATCTCGCTGTGCTTCACGCTCGTGCTCCTGGCGAATCCTTCGACACGAGATCGCCTGGCATCCATCCTGGAGCCGGGGCATGGCACGAACCGTTTTCGCATCCTGGTGTGGCGTTCAGCCTTCGAGATGATGGAAGAACATCCGATCAGGGGTATTGGATTGGGGAACTTCCAGATTCTTTACCCATTATATCGTTCAGGCGAAGAGATCCGGATATCCGGTCCCGATGTTTACGTGTCACATGCTCACAACGAGTACATCGAATTCGCGTTGGAAACAGGTCCTCTCGGGTTGATTGGGGTCCTCTGGCTGATTGTTGTGTTTTATCGGCAGATTGTGCGGAACATGGGCACAGGGGGAAATTTCGCGGCATTCTCGCTAGCCGCGTGTGGTTCGGTGACTGCTGTTCTCACCAATTCGCTCTTCGCCTCCACCCTTCACAATCCTGTTCCGCTTTTTCTGTCGGCTTTTCTGATCGGTGCGGTTTTCAGCAAGCCACGGGAATCGGATACCGCGCCTGCGCGCATTCCACCATCAACCATTTGGAGTTTTCGCGCAGCGGCTCTTGTCTTGGTGCTGTTTGGGAGTTGGATGGCGCTGTACACGGGTTACCTGAGCATCGGCATTCGAGTTGAGCACGCAGGTGATCCCGAAGCAGCGAGCGTATGGTATCGAAAAGCCGCCCGGATCTGGCCTGCGGATCGTTTTGCCTCGTATCGCCGCATCTACACGCTGTTGCAGTTGAATCGTAATTCTGATGCCGCGACGGAAGGTCGGCGGCTCCTGGAGCGACACCCGCATTTCCAGAACGGCTGGTACAATCTCGGTATCGCCCTGGATCGAATGGGTGCCTTTCATGACGCGCAATCCGCTTATGACCAATCCTTGAAACTCAATCCGTTTCATGCTCGATCCTGGAACAACACTGGAATACTCAAACAACGCTCGGGTAATGGCTCGGAAGCTGCGTCGGCATTTTCGAAAGCGCTCGAATGTGACCCGCGTCTGTTCGATGCGTATCACAACCTTGTCATTGTGTATGCAGGGCAGAATCGATTCGGAGAGGCTCGAGAACTGCTTGAAAAGGCTCTTGAGAATTCGAGATCCATTTTTTTCAATCGATCGATGACTCAGCACATGTCAATTCTGGGGCGCATGAAGGTAAGGGCCGCAGCCGTTATGCCGGGAGGTCAGACGCCGTGGAGTTCCTGGGTTACGATCGAGTTTTTTGCCCGATCCGACATCCCTCCACAGATCAGCAATCCGACCGATGAGATTCGTATCGAGTGGGATGCGAAGAGCCGGTCTATGGTTGTCCGAATGAACTTTGTCAATCCCGCAATCAAGTATCTCGGTGAGTATCAGCTCAGGGGGAAGACCGAGCGATTTGAGATTGATCTCAGACGCCCGGATATCGCTAATCTATGGAACGATTATGGTGTTGTCATGGAGCATGAAGGGAACACCTCTTCAGCATGGGAAGCCTGGCGTCATGCCGCTCTTCTGGATGGGAAGAACCCGGATATCAGGGCGAATGTCGATCGAATTCGAAGCGGTCTCGGGACCCCCCGGCGAGAGCAATGATCCGATAAAATCCGGTTGAGCAGGTTGATTTGATTTCATGGCGATCCACACGATAGAATAGGATATTCACGATCTGCACCCGCGGAGGTCATCATGCCCGGAACTCTCACCCTGATCCTGATCCTTGCCGGATTCGCGTTCGGATGCGGCCCCCGCCCCAACGCACTCGAACAGCTCCTGGTCTCCGGCCGCTATGACGAGGCCATCACGGAAGGTGAAAAACTGCTGAAGGAAAAGCCCGATGACTACGGCGTCATGATCGTCATCGGTGACGCCTATTTCTTCAAAGCCCGGAAGATCAACCAGGATCGGGGAACATCCTACACACCCGAAGGCGCAGCGCTCGCTAAAAAAGCCATCGATTATTATAAAAGATCCATGGCCCTCCATCGATCTCAACGCGTCGAACAGAAAATCAGCAACGCCGGCACCCTCATGAGCCCTCCGTGAACCATCTCACCCGCAGGCCCTGATCCCCTCTCATGCTGATTCTGATTCCCATCGGGCAGGAACGATCGGTTCGTCGACTCCCCGTCGTCACGCTCTGTCTGATCGGCATCATGATTCTTGCCGGCATCTATGTCGAATCAACCGCCGAATCCCAGGCGAAACGCTATAAAAAAGCTCAGGATGACTTCCGGACTCTCATGATCGAGTACCGGGGCGATTATATGGCCCGGTTCAAACCCGCAGCCCGGAATCCGACCGATCCGGAGTATATCGCTCAGGTCGACACATTCATGAGGGATATCGATCGGAAGGTGGAAGAGTCCGTTCGATCGGGCGAGCTGTACGATACGACATCCGACCGCTACACCCGCTACATCCGCGCGCGGAGCGAACTCGACTCGGCCCGGAACCGCTTCATTCCCTTCTCGCTGGGTTTTAAATCCAACGATCCACGCTGGTATACCTGGTTCACCTCCCTGTTTCTGCACGCCGGCATCCTGCATCTGATCGGCAACCTGATCTTCTTCTGGTTCTCGGGGGTCCACATCGAAGATCAATGGGGACGCCCGGTTTATCTGCTGATTTTTTTCCTGGGCGGAATCGTGGCCGTACTGACCCATTATCTGTTTCATCCCCTGAGTGACGTCCCGCTCGTCGGTGCATCCGGTGCGATTTCGGCGCTCATGGGCGCGCTCCTCATCCGCTTTCCCCGACTCCCCACACGAATCTTCTGGTTCGCGCTGCTGCTGGTGATCGTCCGGTTCGGCACGTTCACCATCCCTGCGTTCGTCGGGATCATTGCCTGGGTGCTCATGCAGGTTCTTTTTCTGATGACCAATCCGGACAGCCATGTCGCCTACTGGAGTCATCTCGGAGGCTTCTCCTTCGGAGCGGCAGCCGGGTTGTTCTTCGTTCTGACGGGACTGGACAGGACGTTGAACGCCCGTCAGGAAGCACTCGCGGAAAACGATGCCTTCGACACGGAATTCGAGGCCGATCCGAGCTATCTGAAAGCGCTCGACTATGAATCACGCGGGTTGACCTCGGCCGCCATTCATTTTTTCAACGAGAGTCTCCGGAAGCAACCGGACAACCCGGATATCGACGATCATCTTGCCTGGCTGTACCTCACCGCCGGCAACTCCGCGCACGCATGGAAACATCTGCGGAGAATGTTCGAACATCATCTGCGGGCGGGGAACGTCGAAGAAGTGGTGACTCTGCTCCGAAGGCTCGAAACGCGCTCACTGCTCGGAATCATCCCCGACGGACCGTTCCGGGAAATCTGCGCGGTGCTGGAAACGAGCGAATACCCGAATATTGCGAAAGAGATCAGCGCGCGTCGGCGGGGCGAGTCAGGCGCCGAGACAGATCGGCCAGGAAATTGATTGCCAGCGGCTTGAGACTCGAACGGGGCTGATTGGTCGGCCCGATGCAGCCCGGACAGCCGTATCGGCAATCGCACCGTGACACGAGATCATAGGCGGCGCGGACGATCTCCGGCCCGGCGCCATACAACTGTTCACTCAGCCCGATCCCGCCCGGATACCGATCGAACAGGAACATGTGCATCGCCGACACGCCGGCGATCACGTGCGTAGGTGACTGAAACGTCTGCCCGCCGAATGGATCGAGCGGTGCGGTCCAGGCGCCGCCCGCAGTCGCGAGCGACACACCGAGATCCCTCGGTTCGCACATCAGAAGCGCTGCCGATGCACTGTGGATCGCGATGAGTGATCCGGCCATGCCCGACACCAGGTCCTGGGTATCGCAGTGCAGATCCGACGCCACATCATGCACAGGAATCTCAAACCACACCCCGCTGGTGGTCATTTCCTGATCGGGCAGCGTGAGCACGCCGCTCCCCAGATTTTCCATCGTGTGAAATTTCAATTTTTTATAGCCGATGACGCGTGTTGTGACGAGGAGATCGCCGGTGATGATCCGGGGTCGGTTACCCAGTTCGGCTTTTATCGCCACGATATCGATTCGCGTCTGTTCGACCGGGATGGTGTAGTAATCCTCGGCGACCGGTGTGACGACGGCTTCGAGCGCGTTCTGATCGAGCGATTCGACGCGATACTGCCGCCCTTCATGCAGATAGATCGCACCGGGATGCACATGAAACGGCGCCGACACGGCATCGACTTCGGCGATCATCTGCTTCCGGCCCATGTCGATCCGCACAATCCGGCAGCGCTCGGCAGACACCGTCCGAAGGCTCACGGATTCCGCCGGATATCGTTCGCCGCAGTAATGCCACCCGGCCGCGCTGTGAACCAGTTTCCCCTCTTCCTGCAGGAACGCGTAGAAATCGCCCATGGGCAGCGATTCCGAGAACACCTCACCATCTTGAAACGGCATTTCGAAGGCCGCACAGGTGATATGCGCCAGCAGGATGAGGAGATTGTCCGGGTTCACGAGACCGAGTTCGGGAGGGGTATCGAAGAAATACGCGGGGTTGCGGATGATGAACTGATCGAGTGCCATGGCGGAGGCGATGAGAATAGCCGCCGAGAGTTGATCACGACGACCCGCTCGACCGGCACGTTGCCAGGCGCTGCTGATCGAGCCGGGATAGCCTGCCATGACGGCGACCTGCAGATCGCCGATATCGACACCGAGTTCGAGCGCGGAGGTGGCGACGACCGCACGGATGTCGCCCGACCGGAGCCCCTGTTCAATGTCGCGCCGCTCCTGCGCCAGATACCCGCCGCGGTACCCGCGAATCTGCCCGCCGCTCGGAGGATCGTTCAAGGCCCGTTTGAGTTCGTTCACGAGAATTTCGACGGTGAGGCGGCTGCGGGTGAATATGATCGCCTGGATCCCCTGCTCGAAAAACAGCTTCGCAAAATCGAACGCTTCCGCGAGATAGGACCGGCGGATGCCTTCCTGTGCATCCACGATCGGCGGATTGTAGAACAGAAACAGCTTGTCGCCGGAGGGTGCACCGGACCGGTCGATGATCTGTGCCGCCATGCCGGTGATCCGTTCCGCGAGATCTTTTGGATTGGCGAGTGTGGCCGAACTGAGGATGAACTGAGGCGACGACCCGTAGAAGCGGCAGATGCGGCGGAGGCGGCGGATGACGTTCCCGAGATGGCTCCCGAAGACACCTCGGTACTGATGGAGTTCATCGATCACGACGATTTCCAGTTTCGCGAACAGGAGACTCCATTTGGTGTGATGCGGAAGAATCGCGGCGTGCAGCATGTCGGGATTCGTCAGAACGATGCGGGTCGAACGCCGGATCTGTGCGCGACGATCAGATGGTGTGTCTCCGTCGTACACCGCGGCGGTGGGCGCATTCTCCAGGCCATCGGTCAGGCGAAGCAGGGCCTGGAACTGGTCCTGAGAGAGCGCTTTGGCGGGAAACAGATAGAGTGCGCGCGCGTCGGGTTGTTCGAGCAGACGGTGCAGGACGGGCAGATTGTAACAAAGCGTTTTCCCGGACGCGGTCGGTGTGACGATGACCGGATTCCCGCCGGCCAGCACACACCGGTATGCCTCGGCCTGGTGCGAATACAAGCGGCTGATGCCGGCTCCTTCGAGCATTTCCCGGAGCGCCGGGGGCATTTCGGTCGGAAACTCGACTGATTCTCCTGCCT
Source organism: uncultured bacterium (assembly GCA_937951895.1). GTDB lineage: Bacteria > CSSED10-310 > CSSED10-310 > CSSED10-310 > CALFER01 > CALFER01. The sequence goes on along the minus strand of CALFER010000077.1, from coordinate 93,787 downwards.
GACCCTGAATAAAGCGCTGATGTGTAAAGTACGGCGCTTTCCGCGAGTATCGCAGGTGGTCGAGAACCTCTTCGAGACCCATTCGGGTTACTGATAGATCAGGTACGGCTTGCGTTGATCCGCAAACGACTCTTCGTCCGGCTTCCAGTACGCTTCGATCTCGGAAAGCTCAACGCCCTCGTCAATCATGCGTCGGAGGCGCGAACAGCCGGCGAGTATATCGATCGGGAGCTTTTCGTATTCGTATTCGTAGGGCGGCAACCGCCATCGGAACTGGTCGGGATACATCGTCCGGATGGCGCGGATGATCGCGACGCCGGTGAGGAACGGCTTGAACACGGTGCGATCCACGACGTGAATCTGGCAGCCACCGCAGATCACGCCCTTGAACTTCTGGAAGGTGGGACGGAACCGCACCGCCCGGAATCGGACGCCGGGCAGCTTCAACTGGGAGAGGTGGTCGCAGAGCCTATTGGGTTCGATGAACGGCGCCCCGAAAATCTCGAAGGGACGGGTCGTGCCGCGACCTTCAGAAAGATTGGTGCCTTCGAGAAGGCACATGCCGGGGTAGACGATGGCTGTATCGAGTGTCGGCATGTTGGGGGAGGGGATGATCCAGGGAATGCCGGTCTGATCGTAAAACATGGAACGCTGCCAGCCTTCCATGGCCAGCACTTCGAGATCCGCTTCGATGCCGAAATCGTGGTTGAACAGGAGCGCGAGTTCGCCGACTGTCATGCCGTGCCGCACGCAGATCGGGAACATGCCGACGAACGAGGCGTAGCGGCGATGGAGAATATTGCCTTCGATCGTGATGCCGCCAATCGGGTTGGGGCGATCGAGAATGATGATTTTTTTGCCTTCGCGCTGGCAGGCCATCATGACATGCGCCATGGTATAGATGAAGGTGTAGTAACGAGCGCCGACGTCCTGGATATCGAAGAGTACGACGGAGACGTCATCGAGCATTTCCGGGGTAGGCACGCGGGTTTCGCCGTACAGACTGTAGATCGGCAGCCCGGTGACCGGATCACGGTAGCCTTCCCATTCGACCATGTTGTCCTGGGTTTCACCGAACAATCCGTGTTGAGGGCCGAAGATCGCGACGAGACTCGCTCGGGGGTCTCTGTGGAGCAACTCGATGGAATGGCGGAACTGCGTGTCCACGGATGTGGCGTTGGAGACGATTCCGAGAGGCATTCCTTCGAATCGCTCGATTTCCTTGTCCAACAGGCGTTCCAGTCCGGTTCTCACACGCACTCGACACCTCCCCATGCATCAGTGAGTCGGATTAGTATGCCATAATTAAAATAAAGATGCACGCATTTCGGGAGTACTCGTTTCGCAGGGCAATTACGAGGTTCGCACTGATCCGAGCTTCAGGCATCCCTCATCCGATACCCCACGCCCGGTTCGGTCACGATCAATCTCGGACGCGCCGGATCGATCTCGATCTTGCCCCTCAACTGCGTCATAAATACCCGCAGATAATGTGTTTCGGTGACATATGACGGTCCCCATACCTCTTTCAGTATCGCACGATGTGTCAATACCTTTCCGGCATTCCGCGCCAGGAGCACGAGCAATCGATACTCGATCGGCGTGAGGTGCACCTCTCGTCCGCTCACCCGAACCTCGCGCCGAACCTGATCGATCGTCACCGCACCGATTTCGATCACGATCGAATCCTGTTCACCAATCCCTGATATGGCATGGCGCAATGCCACGCGGATACGCGCCAGCAACTCGTTCACTCCGAACGGTTTCGTCAGATAATCGTCGGCTCCTGAATCGAGCGCTTTCACCTTGTCGTCTTCCCGACCTCGCGCGGAAATGATGATGATCGGAACCCGACTCCATTCCCGGATCTGCCGGATCAGATCGATTCCATCGCCATCGGGCAACCCGAGATCCATCAGGATGAGATCCGGTGAACGGGTCGTCGCGCACACCAGGGCATCCCTCACCGATCCGGCATCGATCACCCGGTACTCCTGAGCAGTCAATGCTGCCTTGAGAAAACGCATCATCTGAGTCTCATCTTCAACGATCAGAATCGATACCGGATGTTCGGTCATGAGAACGATTCTCCTTGAGATGCGTCGATGTCGATCTCAACGGCCGGCGGCGATTCTTCGATGGGGAGTCGAATCCGGAACACAGCCCCCCCGCTCTCCCGGTTCCACGCCGTGATATCACCGCCGTGAGACAGGATGATTCCCCGGCAGATCGACAGCCCCAACCCTGCACCGGGCGATCCTCTCCCGGAACCGCGATAGAATTTCTCAAAAACCAGCTTCTCGGCACCGGCAGGCAACCCGGACCCGCGATCCGCAAAATCGATGACGATGTATTGATCCTGAACGGAGGCCTCAATTTCGATCGGACAATCCGGTTCGCAGTAACGGATGACATTTTCGATCAGATTGATGAAGACTTGTTCGAACAGGAGGGGATCGACGAACAGCAACGGCAGACCGGGTGGAATGCCGACCTTTACCGGTCTGGATTCGAGCCTTGTTTCCATGCGAGACAAGGCCGATCCGATGGTCTCCTCCAGCGGAATCCACTCCCGTTTCGGTGCAACACCACCGGATTCCAATCTCACCATGTCGAGAATATTCCGGATGAGGTGTTCCATCCTGTCCGCTTCAGCGCAGATCAGGTCACAGAGTTCGCGTCTCTGGTCCGGATCGAGCCGCTCTGAATCATCTCTGAGCATTGTTCCAGCACCGGTGATCGCGCCGAGCGGGGTTCGAAGGTCATGTGAGACCGCGCTGAGCAACGCATTGCGTGTCTCTTCTGTCTGGATCTTCAACGCAGCCACCTTCGTTTCTTCGGCCAGACGCACCCGCTCGACGGCCAGCGCGAGCTGTCGGAGGAAGGCATCGAGAAAAGCCTTTTGTTCGACTTCGAGCAGCAGCAATGCATTGTTGCGGAACACGAGCACACCGACCGGCGCGGAACCGGTCTGAATCGGGAAGCAGGTCACCGAAGCGCCGGCAAGTGTATCCATGCCTCGACCCGCAGGCCTGCCATGATCGCCGACCCACTGAGCGACCGCCAGTTCCGCATCGGTCAGCTTCCAGTCATTACGACTCGATCCTGTCGCTTCCAGCGAACCATTACTGTCGCGCGAGAGCATCATCGCATCACCTCCGAACACCTCCGCTGCATGTGAGGCGGCAATGCTCGCCAGGGATGATTCATCGAGTGCTTTGGCGAGTTCCCGGTTCAGGGAATACAGAGCGGAAGTCCGGGCCTCCCGACTTCTGGCTTCGGCTTCCTGACTGCGCAATCGTGTCGTGAGTCCGCTAACCAGAATTCCGACGGTGAACATCACCAGAAAAGTCAGAAAATGCTTTGTATGCTCAACATTGAATGTGAAGTAGGGTGGAACAAAGAAGAAATCATACGAGGCCACGGCGAGAGTCGCTGCGAGAATCGACGGACCCTGACCGTACCGATAGGCGATGACGAGAATGGAGAGGATGAAGATCATGACGAAATCGGGTTGGGAAAAATACGATCGCAGACTCATTCCGGTCGCGACGGTGGCGATAATGGTCAGAACTGCGATCCAGTATCCTTTCCGGGGGGTTCGCGTGGGATGTTGCGCATCATGAGGCCTGACGGTCGAAGGTTTCTCGTTGCCCGCGATGAAATGAACTTCGATGTCCCCGCTGCCGCGGACAAGCTGATTGACAAGAGAGCCTCTGAGTCGATCGCGCCAGCGGGAATGAGTCGGTTTTCCGACTATGATCCGAGTGATATTTCTCTTGAGCGCGTAATCGAGAATTTCGTCTGCGACACGGGAACCACCAATCCGAACAACCTCAGCGCCCAGTGATTCCGCCAGATGCAGATGCCCCTGCAGTCGCTCGCGGTCTTCCTGCGTCATCGGGTAGGAATCCGGGGCATCCACATAGATCGCAATCCAGTGTGCCCGAAGTCCGGCTGCCATTCTTCGAGCGCCCCGGATGATTTTCGCCGAAGACGGACTCGGCCCGACGCACACAAGCACACATTCGGCCGCGGGCCATGTTTTTTCGATATTGAAGTCCAGACGATATGCGCGCATATCCGAATCGATGCGCTCGGCAGCCCTGCGCAGCGTCAATTCGCGCAGCGCCAGAAGATTCCCGCTACGGAAAAAGTGATCCGCCGCCTTCCGCGCCTGCTCGGGAATATATACTTTCCCATCTTGCAACCTGATCAGGAGCTCATCCGGCGGGATGTCGACGATCTCAATCTTCTCAGCATAATCCAGAATGGAATCCGGGACGGTCTCACGCACCTGAATTCCTGTAATCTGTGCCACGATGTCGTTCAGGCTTTCAACATGCTGGATATTCAAGGTCGTATAGACGGATACCCCGGCGTCGAGCAGTTCGGCAGCATCCTGCCACCGTTTTCTGTGCCGGCTTCCGGGAGCATTGGAATGGGCGAGTTCATCGAGCAGAACGATTGCGGGTTTTCGCTCGAGAGTCCGATCGATATCGAATTCCTCGAGCGTCGTCCCGCGGTACATGATCGATTTTCTGGGAATGACCTCCAACCCCTCCACCAGAACATCGGTTTCCTTGCGCCCATGCGTTTCGACATATCCGATCACGATATCCACACCCTGAGTCTTCAACAGCCTGGCCGACTCCAGCATAGTGTATGTTTTACCGACTCCGGGCGCATATCCCAGAAACACCTTCAACGTACTCGATGAACCCCGATTCTCCTGCAGCTGGACGCGTCTGAGCAACTCATCGGGATCCGGACGCCGCTGCTCATTGTGCATGATGAACCTCTTGTGACATGGGTTTTATTGTATCATCGGATTCGACTCGGTGCCATCCTCTCAAGATCCAGGTTCAGCCGGACCACATTGACGTAATCCGCCGTCACCCCGAATCGATCCGTCTCGATGTGAGCGCGAATCAGCGCTTCGACATCCGATCGATCGAGTTTCCGATGGACGGCGACCCGCGACGCCTGCCAGAACGCAGCTTCAGCGGAGATATGAGGATCCCATCCACTCGCCGATGCGGTGACGAGATCGACCGGAATCGGAGCAGGGTTGACGGGATCGAATGTCCTGAGATCCTTGATTCTCCGGATACCGGATTCGACCAATCCGGGATGGAGGGGGCCGAAATTCGAAGCCCCGGATACGGCTATTCCGCTGGGATGCGTCACTCGATTGGACAGTCTGCCCCAGAAAAACACAGGACTCGAAAACTCCTGTCCGAGCAAGGCGGAACCTGCGATTTGGTCTTTGACCACAAGAACACTGCCGTTGGCTTTCCATGAGAAAACGCTCTGAGCGACGAGGGTGATCACGACAGGATAGACCACACCGAGGATCACAGTCATCAGGAGCATGAACAGCACGCTGTGTGCAATAATTCGTTTCACGTTCATCCTCCGAGAAACTGGATGATCAGGTCGATCAGTTTGATGCAGGGGAACGGCAGCGCCAGACCACCCAGACCGTAAATCAGAAGATTCCGGCGAAGGAGGCGATCGGCAGTGGCGGGTGTGTATCGAACACCGTGCAGGGCGAGCGGAATCAGGGCCACGATGATGAGCGCATTGAAGATCACCGCCGACAGCACGGCGCTTTGGGGTGAATGGAGGTCCATGATGTTCAGGAGAGCGAGTTCCGGAAAGATGGAGGCGAAGGCGGCGGGGATGATGGCAAAATACTTCGAGATATCATTAGCGAGGCTGAATGTGGTGAGTGCTCCTCGGGTGATCAGCATCTGCTTGCCGATCGCGACAACATCGAGCAGTTTCGTCGGATTTGAATCCAGATCGATCATGTTTCCCGCTTCCTTCGCCGCCTGTGTCCCGCTGTTCATCGCAACAGCGACGTCCGCCTGGGCCAGCGCCGGAGCATCATTTGTGCCGTCTCCGGTCATCGCGACCAGATGGCCCCCGGCCTGCAACTCACGGATCATGCCCAGCTTTTTCTCGGGAGTCGCTTCTGCCATGAAATCATCGACACCGGCCTCGGCAGCGATTGCTGACGCCGTGATCGGATTGTCTCCTGTTATCATGACAGTCCGGATGCCGATGCGGTGCATGGCCGCAAATCGATCACGGATTCCACCCTTCACGATATCTTTCAGATGAATCACCCCGAGAACCAACCGCCGGTCGACCACGACAAGAGGTGTTCCCCCCGATCGCGCGATCTGTTCGACTGCCGCCAGAACGCAGTTCGGAATGCTGCCCCCCTCGGCCGCCACGAAGCGTTGAACGGCATCGAGTGAGCCTTTGCGGATGCGATGGCCATCGACATCCACGCCACTCATCCGAGTGCCTGCCGAGAACGGAATGAAGTCCGCACTCTGTCCCGTCAACTCCCGCGCTCGTATCCCGAACTGCTTCTTGGCCAGAACCACGATGCTGCGCCCCTCCGGAGTTTCATCAGTCAGGGATGCGAACTGAGCCGCCTCCGCGAGCGTGACAGCATCGATCCCCTCAGACGGGAGGAATGCGACAGCCTGCCGGTTTCCAAGGGTGATCGTTCCGGTCTTGTCCAGCATCAGCACATCGACATCCCCGGCGGCTTCGATTGCCCGACCCGACATCGCGATCACATTGGTCTGAATCAATCGATCCATTCCGGCAATGCCGATCGCCGAGAGCAGACCTCCAATTGTTGTGGGAATGAGGCAGATCAGGAGGGCGATCAGAACAACGAGCGGGATGGATGTCGCTCCGCCGGATGAAAACGTCGCAAAGACATGCAGCGTCACAGTCACCAGGAGAAAGATCAGGGTCAGCATTGAGAGCATGATATTCAGGGAGATTTCGTTCGGAGTTTTCTGGCGCGAGGCATTTTCGACCATCGAAATCATCCGGTCGAGAAATGAATCACCGGGGTTGCTGGTAACACGCACAATCAGCCAGTCGGAGAGGATCTTCGTTCCACCGGTGACCGCACTCCGGTCTCCACCACTCTCCCGGATGACAGGCGCACTTTCTCCGGTAATCGCGCTCTCATCGACCGACGCGATGCCCTCGATCACCTCTCCATCACCCGGAACGAGATCTCCGGCCTCAACGATGACCAGATCGTCACGACGCAACTGTGCCGATGACACCACGTCGTACCGGCTGCCGCGCTCCGGAGCGAGCAGGCGCTTCGCCGTGGTATCCATGCGCGCTCTCCTGAGATTCGCGGCCTGAGCCTTGCCGCGCCCCTCTGCAAGAGCTTCGGCAAAATTCGCAAACAACACGGTAAACCACAGCCAGATCGCGATCGATCCGATGAACCATGGCGGAGAATCCGGTGAAGGAGACAAGCCGGAAAGCAAAAAAAGAACCGATGCGAACACACTGCCGACCTCGACGATGAACATCACAGGGTTCCGGATCAGCTCGCGGGGATCCAGTTTGAGGAAGGTATCGCGAAACGCTTCCCCCAGAATCGCGCGTTCAGGCAATCGGATGCTCGCCATCCCCGGCTTCATGGCATGGCCCGATTGCATGCAGTCAGTTGAAGATGTTCGATTACCGGCCCGACAGCCAATGCCGGAACGAATGTCAGTGCACCGATGAGCAGGATCGATCCGACCAGAAGCAACATGAACAGTGGCGTATCAGTCCGGAGCGTGCCGGATGATGAGGGGATCCGTTTTTTCCTCGCCAGGGACCCGGCAATAGCCAGGACGGGCAGGATGACCCAGTACCGGCCAAGAATCATGCAAACAGCGAGAGTAACCGTGAGAAAGGGACGCGATGCATCCAGACCGCCGAACGCGGAACCGTTGTTGTTTGCCGCCGATGAAAACGCATAGAGAATTTCTGAGAACCCGTGAGGTCCCGGGTTGGTCAGCGAGAAACGGATATCCGGTACAAGACAGGCAGCGGCGGTTCCGATCAGCACGCAGGACGGCGGAATGAGGATCGATAAAGCCGCCATCTTCATCTCGAACGATTCCAGCTTTTTCCCCAGATACTCCGGAGTTCTGCCGACCATCAGACCGGCTATGAACACGGCCATGATCGCAAACATGAGCATCCCGTAAAGCCCCGACCCGACACCGCCGAATACCACTTCCCCGAGTTGCATGAACAGAAGCAGCACCATCCCCGACAGCGGTTGGCAGCTATCATGGCTCGAGTTCACGGATCCGTTGGATGTGGCGGTCGTGGCGGAAGCCCAGAGTGCACTCGTCAGCGCCCCGAACCGTACTTCCTTCCCCTCCAGATTCCCGGCGCTCTGTTCCACCCCGAGACGAGCCAGCGCCGGATTGCCCATCCTCTCCTCAGCCGCGCTCAGAAAGAACAGCGGAAGGAACAGGATGGCCATCGAACCGAAAAGTATCCATCCCTGTCGGGGCGCACCGAGCAGATGGCCGAAGGTGAAACAGAAAGCACCCGGGATGAGGAGTATCGCCATAATCTCAATGATGTTGCTCAATCCCGTCGGATTCTCGAAAGGATGAGCGCTGTTCGAGTTGAAATAACCTCCACCGTTTGAACCAAGCTGCTTGATCGCTACCTGCGATGCGACAGGTCCCAGAGGAATGACCTGTTTCCCGTTTGACGGGTCGCCATTCCCGGCTTGCGGATCGATCCCGGAAATCTCGATACCCGAAGCGAACGTCTGAACGACACCCTGCGAAACAAGAAGCATAGAAAGACAGATGGACATCGGAAGTAAAATGAACAGGACGGATCTGACCAGATCGACCCAGTAATTTCCGATGGTGGTCCGTTCCTGCCGGATCAATCCGCGTGTCAGTGCAACAGCGACCGCCATTCCGGTCCCTGCGGACAGGAAGTTCTGAACCGTCAGACCGGACATCTGGACAAGCCGGCTCATGGTCGATTCTCCCGCATAGGCTTGCCAGTTCGTGTTGGTGACAAAGCTGATCGCCGTATTCAGCGCGATATCCGCTCGGACAGCCGGAAGTCGAAACGGGTTCATGGGCAGGATCGATTGAAAGCGTTGCATGGTGTAAACCACGAGCATGCCAATTGCGTTGAACAGGATCAGATTGAGCGCATATTGCTTCCATGTCATCTCGAAGTCCGCACGGATCCCGATCATGCCCAGGAGCCTGCGCTCCCAGGATCCGGAAAAACGTGCGTTCATTCCGGCATCCCGTCGAAAAACCGCACACATGAAGCGGCCGAGAGCCATCGACAGAAGCGTGAAGATGATGAAAAAAAAGGGAATGACGACTATCTGGAGTGCGTTCATCAGAACCACTCCGGTTTTATCAGAGCGACGCAGAGATACAGGAACAGGGCGATAGCTGTACCCAGTCCTATCCATTCGATCCATGCCATCACAATTTCTCCTCCATCAAAGCTTTTCGAGAAGCTTTTTAAAGTACCAGGTCAACAGTACCAATCCGAACAGCACGCCGAGCATCACCAGGTCTTCCATGTTCCACTCCTTTGTAATCCTCAGGATCGTCCCGGATGCATCTCACCTTGATCATTACTGCCTTTTTTCTCAGGATGGGGTCAGGATTCCCGCCCGATATGTCAAGAAAAAATCAGGATTCGTTTCAGGGCGCATGGGCAGGGGGCGAACACGAGGTTCGCCCTTTCATTTCCCGGTGCATGTTCCGTGCGGGGGAGGATAGCCTCATCTGAGGGTGAAAACGGCGATCGATCCTGCTAAATTTACGGTTCAGGAGGTACGACACAGGCCCATGAACAAGTTCCTTTCAGTGTTGTCTCGTCTCTTTCCCGGTTGGTCCGTTCTCTGGACAGATCTCGTCGCCATCCGCACCGAACTCGATACCCGCCCATCCCCCCTGCGCGATTACGCCCTCATCCTGCTGCTCGCCATTCCCCTATGGTTCATCTACATCCCGATTCATGAACTCCTGCACGCCTGGGGATGCCTCGTCACCGGCGGCACGGTCACCGAACTGATCATCGGCAGGGAATACGGCGCGGAGTTTCTGCAACGTTACTTCGCCTTCATCAAACCGGAAACGTCGAAATATGCAGGACGCTTGACGGGATTCGTTCCGAACGGTGACCTGAGTTACTTTTTCACCGTGTTTGCCCCCTATCTGCTCTCGCTGTTCCCCGGCGTGCTCTTCGTGCGCCTCGCCATCGGGCTCAGACGCCTCTGGCTGCTGGCTCCGGGACTGCTCACCGGATTCATTCCCCTGGCCAATCTGACCGGCGATTATTTTGAAATGGGAGGTATTCTCGGAACGCGCATCATCGACGCGATCATTCCCGGATCGCAGATCGCCCGTATCCCGAAGTTTCTCGATCTGCGCTCCGATGATCTCTTCCGCCTGTTCGGCGAAATCGCCGCCGCTCCGGATCAATACGGATTCACCTCAATCGGGCAGGCATTCGTTCCGATCGCCGTGATCGCGCTCGCAGCCATTCTCTCGATCTGGCTGGCCGGCACCACCTACGCACTGGGGCGCTTGATCGCGCGGCCCCTCACCCCCTCAAAAGGGACTGTCGCATGAAAATCGCGATCGTCATGGGCAACCGTCCGCATTTCATCAAATCCGCTCCGCTGATCCGCGCGTTTCAGATGCATTCCGATGCGGAGTTATTTCTGATCCACTCCGGGCAACACTACGACGCCACGCTGTCCGACGCGTTTTTAAAGGATTTCCGGTTCCCGCCGATCGACATGAATCTGGCGGTCGGATCGCTGCCGGCGGCCGCGCAGATCGGACTGATCCTGCAGAGAATCGATCCGGTGCTGGAATCAGAGCGGTTCGATCGCCTGATCTGCATGGGGGACACGAACACGACGCTGGCGGCTGCGCTGGCCGCGTATGAACGCCGGATACCGTGCGCGCATATCGAAGCCGGCATGCGTGAGAACATCTGGCGGCCCGAAGAGATCAACAAGAAGATGGCGGATCATTGTTCGGAATATCTGTTCGCGCCGATTCCGCGCGCCGTCGACAATCTCGTGGGCGAAGGCATTCCGCGCGAGCGCATCCATCTGACCGGCGACATCACGCTCGACACCTTCACACTCAACCGGGACACCGCCGTTCGTCACATCGAGGATATCCGCCGGAGATTCCCCGGCATTCCGGATCAGTTCGACCTTTTGACGATGCATCGCGCCGAAACAATTGGGCATCGGCAGATACTCGACCGGCTCACGGACGCACTTGTCGGATGGCCCATGCCGATCGTCTTCCCCGTGCACCCGCATACCGCGCGCAGGCTTGCCGACTTCGATCTCGATCGCAAAATCCGGAACACCTCACAGATCTCGTGTCTTCCGGCTCTGCCGTATCTCGATTTCCTGGCCCTGCTGCTCGCGTCGCAATGCGTTCTGACGGATTCATCCGGCGTACTGAAAGAAGCGTATTTCGCGGAGAAGCCGTGTCTGGTCGTCGATGATACGACCGAGTATCACGAGATTTTCGAGCGGGGGTGCGCCGTTATGGGAGGACGTGAGCCGGACCGGCTGGTCACTCTTCGCGAGGAACTCCGGGAGAGCGCATACCCGCACCGGATGGTAAACGTGTTCGGGGACGGACATGCCGCGGAGCGAATGGTGGAGATCCTGACGCGCTGATAGGACGCGTCTGATCGATCAGACGAAATCGTCGGCCGTCACGGGGTAGCCCCGGAGCAGGCGATGCATCCCGAGCGCATGCGAACTCGACGCAAAAAGCTTTTCTTCAGCCCAAACTGCATCGCGATCCTGGAAAATCAATCCATCGAGTATCTCGAGACACCCGGATTTGGGGATGAACCCCGCCCGATGGGCTCGCACGGTTTCGGATGCGAGTTTGCTGCGGTGGTCGTTGATTTCCCGGTACAGACCGTTCGGCCGGCGGCCGGCGCGGTCGAAGAGCAGGATGTTGAAGTATCCGCCCACCCCGAGATTGTGCTCGGTGGCCATGTTGACGGCATCGATCACCGCATGGATGCCCTCGACTCGATCGATCCCGCTCATTCGCCCCTCGACACCGGTCCGATTGAACAGCCTGGGCAAAACAAAATTGGTCGTGTCGCCCCCTGAACCCAGCGCGACATAACCGGATTCGACCGGTTCGAAAATCCCGAGACTCATTGAGAAGCTGTAGATTCTGAATCCGGTTTCCGGATCAAATCCCGCGACGATGCCGGCATTCCCGAAGACGGCGTCCTGCGCCGGTTTCGAGGGGTGCGAGGCGATCATATCGAGTGCTTCGCGAGTTACGGTGTCATTCGAGATCGGGTAAGAGCGCCCCTGTCGCTGATAGTGAGACGCGATGAACTCGCGCGCGGAGAATCCGAATTTCTTGAGCAGGCCTTCGTCGACATGCGTGTGTTTGACCCGGCAGATGATCGACCAGGCGAACCGGGCGATTTCCTCGATGGTCATGAAACGTTCCGGTTCCGTTCCGGCGTCGATGCACCGCCGATCATATTCCTTTTCGATCTCACGATAGATGGTCATCCGCAACTCATCGCCGATCGACGAGGTGCCGGTGTTTCCGTAAGCGGCGGCGATACCGTAACGCTCACGGATCCGCTCGGGAATGATCGACCGGATCTTGTCCGCGGCGTAAATCTTCATCCGTTCGTTGTTCCAGTGCCGTTGTTCATCGCACACCATCGCACCGGAATGGAAATCGAATCGAATCGCATTGATCGATGTCATGAGCGGCCTCCCTGGGTCGATTCGAGAGTGGAATGAGCCAATCCGAAAATCGCACGTTCCGGTCCGGATGAGGCGTTTCCTCCGTCGGACATCTTGAATCCCCTCAGAATCTTTCCGAGCAGACAGGGATCCGGAACCGCGGCGAAAAGCTGTTTTTCGGCCTCGGCGGGAGAAATCACCTTGCGAACGACGTCTGCCGTCATGCGCTCGGCCGCATCGCGCGTCACAAGCCCCTCACGCAGCGCACGCACGATTTCAATGCAGATTCTGGCCGTATCGTCGCAGACATCGATGACGCGATCGGCGTATCGGGTTGCGTCTGCATCGAGGACCATCATCCGGACGAAACCGCCGTTCTGACCGTAATGGTCCATCGATTTGAGAACCGCTTCGAACAGCACCAGCAGAGATTCCTCGAAACCGGCACCCTGGCGTCGCGTATCGAGTGTGCGCTGATTGAGAAACTCGGCGAAGCGGATCGTGGATGCGTCCCGTCCCTGCCCGATCGATTCGAACCAGCAGGACTGGAACGACAGGACACCGTCTTCTTCCTTCAGGGCGAAGGCGGAGTATCCGAGCCGTCGATCCACACCCACAAGGCAGGCTTCCACCGGAGGCGACAAGGGGTTGTAGCCGGTCGTTTCCTTCCCCGAGATAATTTCCGCGGCGCGGGCGCGCACATCCTTCTGAACGATGTCGAAGGCATCGTCACAGCTCAGGGCCCTTCCGGCGTTATAGTCGTTCATATCGATACCGAACAGAAAATGCAGTTTGTCGTTGATCCGCCGATGATGCACCGAGGTAAAGGCATCGAGCACGATTTTGCTCAACTGGGGAACCGTCACGAGCGCCGGATCGAGATCCGGTTGTGAGAGATGATGCGTCAGCGCGACCCGAGCGCGTTCCGCCGCTTCGAAATGAAAAGGAGGATGCCCTGGTCCACCGTAGGCCAGAGCGACTCCATATCGGTCCGAGTATTCTTCGGGAATCAGGCTGTAGAGATGATCCGTGAACCAATTCTTTCTGCGCCAGATGTGCCAGGATTCCTGGTCGATACAGATGGCGCCGGTTTTTTCAGTGAATCGAAACGCCGTGACGATAGCCATCGAATGCCTCCCTTGCGTTGTCCGGCTCCTGCCGGAGACGCGCACACCATATTCACCGGACAGATGGATTTCAAGAATAAAAACGTGTGATCAGATGGCGTGCGTCGACCCCTCGATTGTCGGGTCGACGTCTTTTTTTCGGAACACCATCGCCGCGCAACCCACGGCGGAGTCAGTCGGCGCTTCATGCACCATGCGATACTCGAGCAACTCCCCCTCAACCGGACCGGCACATTCGAGGAATGTCGCCAAACTGCTCGCACCGCACACATTGAACCGGTCCCGGATATGTCTGAGTTCGTGCCAGAACGCCTTCGGATCGACCCTGGTCAGGGTTGAGATCAACTGGCGGTCATGTGCCTGTGCATCGCGCTCCATCGACCTGGCCGATTTCCTGTGCCCGAACTTGGGACCGATGTGACTCAAATCGACGCCCACGACCGTGAAGACCCCCGGTTTCCGGATGATCTCTTTCAATGCGGCAAAGAAACCGGCAACCTGGATGAAATCCGCCGCGCGTTCCACGCTGGTCAGCAATTCCGCGAAAGATCCGCATAGAATCGGGATGACGGGGATGTCGCGATCCCCGATGAGATGCCGAATGAAAATGGATTGCATTTCGAGCGAATGTTCGTTCTTGTGCGCGAAATCCGTGTAAGCGACTCCGCCCCCGAGACGGGACTTGAGCATTGCAACGGTTTCGCGGTCCGTTCGCAGAGGCCCCAGCGGTGTCTGATAATCTTTGAATGTCAGACTGAAGTAATCCTGCGACATCGAATGCCCTGTCCCGAGCATCACGATGCGTTCCGGCGGCGTGTCCGGCCAGTATCGATATGCCTGCCCATATGTTGGTTTCGCGACATTCAGATCGATGTGCGGCGCAACGATGGCAACGGTTCGATCCCGAATCGTCACATCAGGTCTGTCATGACCGATTACCGTCTCCAACAAGGCGCGCAGTTCATCCGGCATATCCGGATAAACGGTGCCGGCCAACCGGGATTCGCGGGTGAGCAGCGTGTTGTATTCCAGCATCAGGGCGCGCCGGGTCTGATGATATCTGGGGGTTTCCAGAAGAAACAGATCGTCGAATTTTCGAATCAGCGCATGGATCTCATCCGTCGAAATCAGAGAACCGCCACTGAGTCTGACCAGATCCGCCTGAACTTCCCGGATCGTTTTTTTCGTACCGATCACGGCCAATGTCACCAGAGAGTCTTCCATCAGAGTCAGGTCGGCGGGACATAATCCGAGATCATCCTGGACGATATAGACAGACTGGTTTCCCGTTTGCGCGGGCAGTATCTGAATGTCTCGGCGGATTCGAGGAATATCGGTTTCTGCTCCCATACGCTACAATTTATCCGGGTTTGCAAAAATCGCAAGAGAAAAACATCGATCAATACCGATCCAGCACATAAAGATGGATCCGATCCTGACAAAATGACCTCTGCGCGGTCGTCTGGAATTCAGGAGATATTCGGAGCATCCGAGTGTATTCCTCTTTCCATTGGTTCCAGCGCCGATAATCGTCATCTCTCATCGGGCAATCCTGTCTCATGTCGATCACAAACACCCTGGCTCCGATGTTCCGGTCTATCCAGATCTGAAAGTTCTCTGCCGCTTCATTCGGATCGGAGAACACCCGCTCAACGCATGATTCACCTCTCGGCTTGGGCGGATCGAACTGAATCACGTCCTCCGGATATCCCATCTCCAGACATCGGCTGAGGATTGCCGGCGGGGAAATATGATTGTTTGCTCCCCATACGTGATTCTTCCGTCGCACATCCAGATTCTGAACAATCGCATCGATGATCCGATCCGATTCCGGCAACGCCGAGTAGGCATTCAGACGCTCCGGAACCAATCCTGATCCGGACAGACCGACGAGTATGACCACAGCGATCAGGGACGCGAGTGTTGTCAGAGCGGCTCCACGGACACGAATGAAATGAAGCGTTCGTACGATTCACCATGATGCGCAGATCCACAACAGTGGCATGAGGGGGAGAAGGTTGCGTTCAAGTTTATAACGATGCGAGGCGATAACGATCAACCCGCAGAAAAACGAGTAGCAGTACAGGCCATTCGCTTCCGGGCATCGCCTGACTGCTCCGATGATCAGCCATCCCGCTGCGGCGACCGCACCGGACACAACCAGAACACCGATCCACGGCCGTATGTCATAATCCTGCACGACAACCCGGGGATAGAACCCGAAGCGATCCAGGCGATCATCGAGGGACGCGCGATTCCTGAAGAAGCGGATCACGCCAAGGATGCGGTTGGGTGAGGGAAGAATGAGCCAGATCCATACCGGGACAATCGATGACAGAATCAAGGCTTTGCAGGGCCCTGAACGATCCCGCCATGCAGCAATCATACGGCCATGAAGACATGCCGTGCCGATACCGGCTGCAATGATCAGCGTATACACGACATTCGACAACCCGCGCTCCGAAACGCCGAATCGGGATAACGCGGTTTCGTCGTATGCATTGAGGACCCGACCGATGATACATACGAAAATCGGAAGCAGAAGAAACCATCCCCGTGCGGCCATCCTGCCGATTGCTTTGTTCGCCAGCGCATTGCGTATCGCCAGCCAAAGCACCGAGGAACAGGCGAAAACCCCATAGGAGTATTTAGTCAGGAAAGCCAGAGACATGCAGATACCGGTGAGGGCGTACCATTTTTTTCTGCATGAACAATCCGCCCGGATGGCCGAGACAGCGCTCCCCAGCACAAAGACGGCTCCGGCCAACTCCGTCATGGCGATCGCCGAAAAGACTCTCGCCAGAATGCTCCCGGCACCGAAAGCCGTTGCCAGGATCGCCGGGGCGAAATGATCCGCGTGCGAGTATCCGTCACCTGATGACGGACGCAGTCGCCTTGCGGCTGAAAAAACCAAAAACAGGAGGAGGCAAAACAGAACACCGTTCAGGTAGAAGACAGCGGTTCCCGGATCGCGAATGACCAGCATGAACGGGAGAGCCATGATTGAGAATACAGGAGGATGCACCACCTGTTCATTGATCGTGACAGCCATGCCGATAACATCCAGGTTTCCGCAGGTGATGGTGAGTTTCTGAGCATTCAGAATGTTCTCGGCCATGTCCCACAACGGACGAGGAATTCCGGGATTTACAAGATCCAATGGCATCGATCTGAGGATATGTCATCAATCGCTCCAGATCAACTTGCACAGGGTATTGTATATCGAATCGATTGATCTCCCCGGAGTTTTCGGATATGCTGATAACCATGATACAGTGCCATCCCGGGAGGTCATGAATGAGGATCCTCGTGGTTGAAGATGATCTGGGCAGCAGAATGCTCGTGGTCAAACATCTCGAACGATGGAACTATTCCGTTGTTTCAGCCGATGACGGCGAAATAGCCTGGAACCTGTTCCAATCGGACCCGGACATCCGGATGGTGATTCTGGATTGGATGATGCCGCGAGTCTCCGGGATCGATCTATGTGGCATGATCCGGAACCTTGAAAACAGTTCCCAACGCAAGCGCGCGTATATTCTCTTTTTAACCGGCAAGACCGAAAAAGCGGATCTCGTGAAAGCCCTCAAAGCCGGCGCGGACGACTATGTGACCAAACCGTTCAATCAGGGAGAGTTGCAGGCCCGGGTCGAAGTGGGGCACAAGCTGATCGATCTGGAAGACAAACTCGCCACCCGGATCAGCGAACTCGAAAACGCTCTGCTCCATGTCAAGAAACTTCAGGGACTCCTCCCAATCTGTGCCTATTGCAAACGGATCCGCGACAGCTCGGATTACTGGCATCAGGTGGAAGCCTACATTGCCCAGCATTCCGACGCCATGTTCACACACAGCATCTGCCCGGAGTGCATGGCCAAACACTTCCCGCACCTCCCCTATCCCCGGAAAACACAATCCGGATGATCTTCGCGAACATTTCAACACCGGTCTGAAATCGTATCCAGATACTCCAGGATGCCTGCTGCCGGGATGGTGAATCCCGCGGATTCCCCCACCAGACGTCTCATGGCATCGTCGAACTCGATCGCTCGAAGCAGCGATTCGTCGAGCGGGAATTCCGGTGGGGTGAACATCGGATCGCGTCGCGCTTCTGAGGCGATTTCGCAGAAATCATCCAGTTCCATTCCCGATCCGGGATCCCGGAAGGTTGTGCCCGCGAGCCGACAGATCCGGGGACGGAACGGATGGATACCGCACGCGCCGTCATCGGCCAGAACCGGGCATCGGAAAAAGGCTCCTTCGATGAATCGTTCGAATCGATTCCAACCGATGGACTCGATTCGGAATGGTCCTGTCAGGCCGAATGTATCGACAAGTTTCCGCATGATATCGCGACAACGCTCGATGATACGGGGTCTCTCACCGACCGGGCCCGCCAGAATTCCTTCGGCCATGAGAGCACAGTCGCACCATCGCACGGCGAAGAATGCCGAGCAGCACTGGGAGCATCCTTTCCGACAGGGAATGCAATCCGGCATTTGCGACTGCGCCGCCGCAAATGCCCGATCAATGTTCTGAAGATATCGACGGTATTCGTCGATCAGTGTCCGCAACAATTATTTACCCGGGCACTGGGCCTTGATTGCCGGATCGATATGTTTGCTGCCGTAAGCCTTGTCGAAATGCGCACTGAATTCGCTTGCGAGTTTACCGGCACGGTCTTCGAAGGCAGCCTTGTCTTTCCAGGTATTCTGCGGATTGAGAATCTCGGGATTGTCAATCCCGGGACACGACATCGGGACTTCGATATGAAACCGTTTGTCTTCAACGAACGTCACGTCTTTCAGTCCACCGGTCATGATCGCCCGGATGATCGCACGGGTCAGGTTGATATCCATCCGTTTTCCGACACCATACGGTCCGCCGCTCCAACCGGTGTTGACCAGATATACCTGCGCCTTGTGCTGCTTCATTCGTTCACCCAGCATCCCCGCATATACATCCGGATTCCGAGGCATGAATGGTTCACCGAAGAATCGCGAAAACGTCGTCTTGGGCTCAACGATCCCGGTTTCGGTTCCGGCCAGTTTGCTGGTGTACCCCATCAGAAACCACAGCATCGCCTGGTCGGGCGTGAGTTTGGCGACCGGAGGAATGACGCCATTGGCATCCGCGGTCAGGAACAGGATAACCGACGGTTGACCCGCCTTCGAAGATTGTTTGATGTTCGAGAGATATCGGAGTGGGAATGATCCGCGTGAGTTCGGGGTGAGGCGTTCGTCATTGAGATCGAATTCGCCGTTCGGATACAGCATGGCGTTTTCGATGATCACCCCGTGACTCCAGTAATCATCTTCATGGAAACAGGCACGGTAAATTTCCGGTTCTTTCCGGGGATCCAGATTGATCAGTTTCGCATAGCATCCATATTCGAAATTACTGATCCCGTTATCGTTCCACGCATGTTCGTCATCACCCAGCAGCGCGCGTTCGGGATCGGCAGACAGGGTGGTCTTCCCGGTGCCGGACAGACCGAGCAGCAGAGCGACATCGCCTGACGGACCTTCATTTGCGGAGCAGTGCAGCGGCAGAACACCCTCGCCGGGAAGATAGTAATTCATGACCGTGAAAATCAGTTTCTTGACGCTGCCGCAATAGGCCGAGCCGAACACGATTCCGATCCGGCGATCGAAATCCATGGCGATGGCCATGTCGGTTGTTTTTCCTGTTGCAGGATTGATCCGGAGTTTGCCTTTATAACGTTCCGAATCGAGTTTATCATCCGGAGCGACCAGCAGTGTAAAGCCGCGATCAGCGAACACACTGGATCGGATATCAGCCGGAACCGGTCGAAACATGTTATCTGCGAACAGAATCGAAAGCGATGCGGTCGATACCGTAAGGACAGGCAGCGCGATCGAAGAATCGGCTCCGACAACGCGGTTGCAGGCATAGATCCGGGGCTTCGCTTCGAACGTCATCAGGACATCTTCGAACAGCATATCGAATGTTTCCGGCGTGATCGGCAGACAGTTCGGCGAATCCCAGTCGATGTTTTGCTCGCTTTCAGGCCGACGAACCATGACGGTGTCCTTCGGGCTGCGACCGGTCGATTCCGGTGGAGTCCAGACGGCCAGACATCCACTGTTTGCAACGACGACTTCACCGTTTTCAACGGCTTCCTGAATCATGACCGCGCGTTCCGGATCGATCTTCGCGCACTCATGTTCCTTCAATAATCCAAACACTCTTTCGTGCATATCCATGTGCTAAAACCTCCTGTGATATGAGCCATATTCCCGCTTCCGGGAATAAGATTGTTATCATATCGCGTGGCTGAAACAATTACCAGAGAGTTCACCCGGTGTCTTTGCTGCCGGTCGAAGATGATGATGGATATCCGATTGTTTTTATGGCATACTTCCCGCCTGTTGCCCGATCGGCACAATCCCACAGGAGAACCACCATGCCATTGATCGATTCCATCATAAAGACCATCGTTCGCGAACGACAACCCGAGTATCTGATTGTCCAGGAACCTGGAGGCGGCGACCGGTACCGATTCACGCTGGAGCAGGCTTTTCTCTACATCGAAAACGAAATTATCGAGATCCGCGTGACCGGACTGAATCGGTCTGTCGAGATCGGCAAACCGACCGAGTTGCTGGGGGTTGTGGTCGGATCCGAATTGAATCCTCAGCTGGCCGGTATACCGCCTCTCGAAGTCAAACCTGACGGAGAATGGGATCCGGTAAAAACATATGGACCGGATGTTGCCCGACAGTTTTTCCCGCAGCATTGCGATAAACCATATCCGAAACTGCGCCTGCAACTCGAAGTATCCAAGGAGTTTCTGGAAGAATACGAGAACATGCTCAGGGAACAGCAAACCGCCTCGACGAATCCCGACTCAACCAGGACTGAAGCGATGATCACGCGGTTCAGTCGTATCCTGGAGATGCATCCCAACCATCTGACCCCGTATATCAGGATGGGCACGTTGTTCACCGACCATAAAATGTACCCGATTGCGATGAAGTACTTCGAACTGCTGAGAAGGATCGCCGAGATGTCGTTGCCCCCGGACTCCGAGGATTTCGTTCTCACCAACGAATCTCAGGACAACATGAACTATCTCGATGCCCTGGCCATGAACGCGACATTTCTGATGGCGATGGATCAGAAAGAAGAAGCGATCGCGTTATTCAAACGCTACTTCAAGCACACTCCGATGGACTATCATGGTGTCCGTTTCCGCCTCAAAGAACTGACCGGGGAAGAATACCCGTTCACGGACCCCAAAAACCCTGTCAATCTCGAACCCTACGAACAACTCGATACCATCACCGTTCCACTGAATGATGTGTATTATCCGGATACGCGTCCCGATCCTCAGAAGTGGCTGCGATTTCATCCGAACTACAAAGCGCTCATGATTGTGGCATCGCATCCCCCGATCGACAAGTCGGTCAGTTATCAGGAAATCAGCCGGCACATCGAAGCCCACATTCTGGCCGAAGATGCCATTGCCGACGATTCGCCGCAGGGAACCCGCCTGCTGGTCGCCCGGTACATCGCCAGCGGCGTGTCACGGCACGAAGCGATTCATATGGTCGGGATGAACCTCCTGGAAGCCATCCGGAAGATGAACAGTGAGATCGAGGGAGCGGATGAGCCCTCTCACGAGCATGTTCATGGACCGGATTGCGGATGTGATCATGAGCATGGCGAACACGCCGAACATCGATGAGACCCACTGTCCGGGGTGCGGGCGTTTCGTAGGACCTTACGATACCTGTCCGCATTGTCAGTCATCTCTCCGGCATCGAATCAGTCTGAAAGTGTTTCGCTGGATCGCCGTCGGGGGATCGATCATCGGTCTCATCATTCTGTGGATCGGACTTCGGATTCAGGAAGTTCCCCTTTTGCATGCGGGGCAGATCGACCTCCAACACAACATGGCGACCGCCCGTTTCGAGGGCAAAGTGATCAGTGTCTCAACCGATGACAAAAAAAACTCGTTCCGGATCACGCTCGATGACGGAACCGGACTGATCATGCTGATGGGTCACGGGAAGCTGAGCGTCTTCCGGAAGGTGCTCGGGGACACCTTTCCCCGCCCCGGAGACACCATTTCGGCGGTCGGGAACATCTCCTACAGCGAGAACTACGGGTTGACCGCCTTCATCGCATCCCCGCGACGCCTCACGATGCTGTCGCGGGATGAAGTCATCCGAAAGGAACTCGGACGGATCACGCGGGAAGACATCGGCCTGATCGGCCGTTTCGACGGGACGGTGGTGGAGGTCACGCCGTTCGCCAAAGGCATGACACTGCGCCTCCAGGATCCGTCCGGACAGCAGCAGCTGACCGTTTTTCATTCCGAACTGAAGCGTCTGGAGGATACCCGTATCGATCAGATCTCGAAGATCGGCACCACTGTTCGGTTTCTGGGACGTGTCGATGTGTATCGGAACGAGATTCAGTTGCGTCTGGTCGAACCGGCGGATCCCGGGAATCTGGACGTGCAACCGCCGGCGGAACCGGTTTCCGCCCCGCCTGTTTCATGACCGAGTATCTGACCATTCTCACATTCTGCCTGGCCGGAACGCTATCCGGCGCAATCATCTCACTGATTCCCTCCCTCCACATCTACAATACCGCCGGCATCGCTCTGATTCTCTGGACACACATCGAGGGAGTCATTCCCTACACAGCCGTCGCGCCGTTCTTCCTCAGTCTGGTGGTCGCGTACGCTTTCCTGAACACGATCCCCATGACATTGATCGGGGCGCCGGACGAATCCGCATCGGTCACGATTCTTCCCGGAATCAAGTATCTCACACTGGGGCGCGGCTTCGAAGCGACTCTGGCCGGTGGAATCGGATCCCTGATCGGAATCCTGTTCCTGAGTGTTGCGATGCCGCTCATCTATGTCGCGATGCCGTTTATTCACAAGATTCTGGCACCGCACATGCACGCGATCCTGATGGCGGTCATCGTGTACATGCTGATGAGCGAATGGCCCAAAGGAGAGGGACTCGGCAGGACCACCTGGGAACGATTCAGACAGGCGTGGAGGAATGTGTTTGCCGGACTGGTGACATTCGGTCTGGCCGGCATCCTCGGATTGATCGTGACCAGTCGGACGCTCGTGAGTCCGGATGCGGGTTTTCAGAACATCATGCCGGTGTTTATCGGGCTGTTCGCGATTCCCGGCGCCATCGAAAAACTGCTTTCACGCGAAACGATCCCGCCCCAGCATATCAGTTCGTCGGTCGAGTTGACCCGGGGGGATATCGGCTGGTCGACGCTGCAGGGCGTGATTGCCGGCGGTATGGCGGCCTATCTTCCTGCTGTAACGGCCGGCATCGGCGGGATATTGGCGGGGCATGCCGTCGCACGTCGAGGCGATCGGCTGTTCATTGTGTCCGGAGGAATTGCCAAGGTGCTGTATTATGTCGGCGCATTTCTGCTGTTGTATTGTGTCACGCCGCTGACCCCCATGGGTATCGGTCGCGGGGGACTCTCGATCATCCTGAAACCGGTGTTGCAGCCGCTGCCTCGCGAACTGCCGATGATGATCGGTGCGATTCTGCTGTCGGGCTGCATCTCCTTCCTGCTGCTCATCCCCTCCACGCGTCTGACGATTCGGCTGCTTTCACGCGTGCATTATCACGTTCTCTACTGGGCGACCTTGCCCCTGCTCGTTGTTCTGGTCGTTTTCATCACCGGTTGGGCGGGACTGGCCCTGATGCTGATTGCCTCATGTATCGGCATGATTCCGGTCTTCTTCCACAGTCGCCGTTCGAACTGCATGGCCGTGCTGCTCGTTCCGATCGCCCTGAACATGGCGGGCTACGGCGACACCATCCTCCGGTTGCTCGGACTGGATTGAACATGAAGGGTCTGACGCATTTCATTTCAGCGATCGCAACAGCCTCGTTCTTCCCTCAGGTTGTCCGCATGAGTGCAACACCCGGCGCGCAGATCGACGGCGCGCAATCATCGTTCATCCTGGCCCTGGCCGGTCTGTACGGCATCATGCCGGATACGCTCGATTTCAAATTCGGACGGTTTTTCGAGACCGCGGAGATCGATGTGTATCCCGATCCCCGGAACCCGGACGCCCAGGCGATCGCAGACACACTGGGATCCGCGATGGATCGGGCGATCATCGAGAATCGTGAGATTCGCATCCAGTTTCATACCGTTCAGCTTTCGGCGGATCATTGGCGACAGTATCAGATCGCGTTCGATGCGGAACGACAGGAAGTTGCGGTTGTGATCGGGCCGGTCGTGACCACCTCGCAGGTGGCGTTCGCCGGGACGGAACCCGATAATCGGGTCGGGATCTATCGGTTGAAGCATGCACGATTGAAACCGGGAGGTGCGCGGAGCACGACAGTGGACATCATGTCCGGGCCGATGTACGGATTCAGGCCGGGACAGGATCATGTGCTCGTGGACTTTCTTCCCTGGCATCGAACATGGAGTCATTCCTACGTCGTCGGTGCCGCACTGGCACTCCCGCTCTGGCCCCTGGCACTGTGGATGAACTGGCCGTCGGCCTGGCTCTATCCGCTCATTGCCTTCCTTGGTTTCTCCACCCATGTCACGGAAGATCTGACCGGACACATGGGAGGATCGCTGTTCTGGCCGTTTTTCCGCGAACGAACCCGAGGGTTGTGCTGGTTTCATGCGGCGAATCCGGACTCCAACTTCGTCACGGATTACATCGCCGTCACATTGATTCTGTTCAATCTGGACCGATTCGTCACAAAACTCATCCCGCTCTCGGCGCCGGTCTTCTTTCTCCTGTTCCTGATCGGCCCGCTTCTCCTGTATTTCCTCCCGCGACTGGTCTCGACAAAACCCGCGCCGAAGGCGAGACGACAGGATTCTGTTCAGGGCGTGATCGAAGCGCATCGTCGGCAGGCGGCACAGGAGGAATTGCTGGACGAATCGGAATCCATCGTGGGGTAACGAACGCATGACAAACCCGATACCGGATAGGTCTCAACTGCAGAACATCGTGACAAAACTCACGGAGCGCAACTTCACCGCATGCTGTGTAACGAACGCCGCGGAAGCTCTCGAACGCGCCGTATCGTGGATCCCTCCGGGCGCAACCGTCACGCAGGGCGGCTCCGTGACGCTCGATCAGATCGGACTCCGCACACACCTCCTGTCGGCAACCGGAATCACCTTCATCGATCCCTACGCCGAAGGACTCAGCGCGTCGGAACGGATCGAACGCCGCCGGCTCGGACTCCATAGCGATCTGTTTTTCTGTTCGACCAACGCCATCACCCTCGATGGAATTCTCATCAATCGCGACGGGATGGGAAATCGTGTGGCTGCCATGATTTTCGGCCCATTGAAGGTCGTGGTCATCGCGGGAATCAACAAAATCGTCCGCGATATCGATGCGGGACTCGAGCGGATCAATTCGATCGCAGCACCTCGGAATGCACGTCGTCTGAATCGGAACACCCCCTGCGCTCAGACCGATGATTGCTCGGATTGCCGGACTCCCGATCGCATCTGCGGGTCGTCGGTCATCACGGAGTGGCAGCCCGTAAACGGGCGCATCTCGGTGATTCTCGTCCGTGAACCCCTCGGATACTGATCAGCCGCCGCTCGCAATCGACACTCGAAAGAGATGTTCGACCAACTGCCGATTCATGGTGAGCCGTGATTCCTGGATCGCAGTGAAATACGGCAGATGTTCGCGCAACAACTCGTAATCGGTTTCGCAATCGACATCGAGAGAGACTCCGCCGTAGGGCGTCGGAATCAGGCGGAAACGGGTCATGAACATCCTGCTGAGTGCGGCCTCGAGTTGCGGTGACCGCAGCCGGAGACGGACCGATTCGGCCCATCGACCGTATCCGTTGCGCCAGAGAACCGCCGCGAGCTGAAAACCGACGGCAAGTCGGACGGTCTGCCAGCGATCCTTTTGTTTGATCAGCTTCCAGATGAGCGCGAACACGTTGCTCCATTCCGTCATCTTGCGGATTCCGAAACTTTCCTGGATGAGCTGTTTATTGCCGATCAGATTGGGTTTTACGAGAATCAGGTTGGCAGCGCGGATTTTTGCTTCCCTGAGCCAGAGATACGGACGGATGAACCCATTCTTCCCGTCCGGACGACGATAATAGTCCGCCAGCACATCCTC
This sequence comes from uncultured bacterium, assembly GCA_937951895.1. Lineage (GTDB taxonomy): Bacteria > CSSED10-310 > CSSED10-310 > CSSED10-310 > CALFER01 > CALFER01. The sequence continues at coordinate 67,926 of CALFER010000077.1, read as the reverse complement.
GGTCGCCACCGAAAAGAAAAAATCTCCGTCGATGTGTGTGCAACGATCGAGAAAATCCGTGATTGTTTCATGCGTCAGCAACGGAATATCGGCCGGAATGACCAGAATGGGTTTGTTCAGACGCGCTTCCCAATCCCGGAAAAACTCGAGAATGTCCTGGCGGATGAAACGGATTCCCTCGGGGCTATCCTGCAGTACGTTTCCTTCACGAAGGATCGTTTCGAGATCGATCTTGCCGAGGAACCATTCCATCCGCTCATGGCGATCCCGGAAAGCATTCAACCGGGCATCGATCGCCGCCCCTGCCCGTTGCCTCGACAGCGGTATCGCGGGATCCGTAACCTGTGCTGCAACAGCGGCAAAAACGGACTTCAAAATGTACAGATGCGGTTTGCGCCGGATCGGAAGCCGACCTCCCAGCAAAACCGTATCGATCTCACGGTTCCTCGGCAGATTGTTGCCATCCGGAAACGTCGCGATGAAACCGGCCCAGACATTTTCGAGCATCCGGGACCGCTGATGGATGATCTTGAGGCGATTCTGAGGGAACCGGCTGAGGAGTTCCCGTTCGAGATCCTCGCGGGGACCGACCACGATCACGCGATTCACATCCGGGCAGGCCATCACCTGTTCCATGACCCGCGACACGAGGGATGTTCCGCTGATCTCGAGAAAGGCCTTGTTCCGGTGCGCAATCAGGCGCTTTGGGTTTCGGCTGGTGCCCGCGAGCACCACGACATCGATGCGTCGATCCGGTTCACTGTTCATCCATTGCCCTCACCATCAAATCCCGACGTACCTCATTGACCCTGATATGAGCCCGGCGGATCGGTTCCGGCGAGCGACGGCCACGGCAGCACAGAAGGGTCAACTGCGCCGCCAGATCCTGCGTCACTCGATAACCGGGCGAAACGAACACCGGTTTGACACGCGTTCTGGTCCGGACAACCCGGCCAACCGCGTCATTCCGATGCATCAGGATCGTGGAGTCTCCTGCCTGCTCACCCGGCATCTCATAGTCACCGACGAGGCGTGTTTTTGCACAACCGATCGATGGCAATTCTGTCAATAAACCGATGTGTGAGGCAAGCCCGAATCCGCGCGGGTGCGCGATCCCCTGTCCGTCGAGCAGAAGCAGATCCGCTCTGCACCGCAATTCCTCAAATGCTGCCATCACCACCGGCCCTTCGCGAAACGACAGCAGTCCCGGAACGTACGGAAACGTCGTTCGAAACGTTTTCCAGCGGATCTCGATTTCTTCCATCGAATCGAAATCGACAACGAGAATCAGTGCAATCAAGGTTTCGCGGTCCGGAAGGATCGTCACATCGATGCCTGCGACAGTGCGTGGAGTCCATGCATCGAGGTCGAACACGAGCATCTCGCGGAGACTATTCTGGATCGCGATCGCTTCTCCGGCCGTTACATTCCATGCATGCATTCGCCCTCGGTATTCTCCGTCCGGAGATTCAGACAGTGTTCACGGTAACCAGCCATCTCGCAGAGTTCACCGATCAGATACAGCGATCCGGTGACCAGAACGGGTGCCAGGGGATTGACACGGGATGCGAGACACAGTGCATCCGACAGACAGTCCGCCTCCTGAACCGCAGCATGGTATCGATCGGCGGCCGCCTTCAGTTCCCGCACCGGCAACGCTCGCGAACCACTATATCGAGTGACGATCATATTGCCGGTTTTCAGAGCGATTTCGCGGATCATTCCTTTGAAATCCTTGTTGGATGGAACGGCGATGATCGTAGTAAAACGAGCACCCGGCAGGATGTCACTCAGCGACTCCATCAGACGCCGCATCGCCAGCGGATTGTGCGCGCCATCGGCCAGAAGCAGCGGAGGAGCGATCGCGGGATACCAACCGGATGTCCCGATCGGCATCAGTCTCCCGGGCCAACGCGCGGAGCGACATCCCTCGATCACTTTATCAGCATCGAGTCCGCAATACCCCTCTTCCGAAAGCGCGCGGAACAACCCGATCGCCATCGCCGCGTTTTCAATCTGAAATCGGCCCGGTAATCGCAAAAAAATCGGCCCGATCCGCTCCGAATCGGCAGCCAGATCGAAACGCGATCCATCCATCGAGACCGATTGAATGGATCGGATTCTGGGAACCGCCATGAGACGCGCGTTCAATTCGATCGCTCTGCTCCGGATCACCTTCCACGCTGCAGGTGACTGGCGCGATACGACACAGGGGCGATCCGGTTTCAGGATTCCGGCTTTTTCGACGGCGATCTGCCGGATAGTCTGCCCGAGACTATCGGTATGGTCGAGACTGATCGGTGTCATCGCGGTCAGAACCGGATCGACGACGTTCGTGCAGTCCAGGCGCCCGCCCATACCGACTTCCACGATTGAAAAATCGACATCCTGCTGCCGGAATTCAAGAAAAGCCATCGCGGTAAGAATCTCGAATGTGGTCCGGAATCCCCCCTGGGTTCCTCCCGGCAGAACCGACCGAACCTCGTTGGCGAGCTGTGCAAAACGGGACTCCGAGATTGCACATCCGCTCACTCGGATCCGTTCACGGATATCGATCAGATGAGGCGATGTGAACAGGCCCGTACGGAAACCGTGCGCCGTGAGGATCGCATCCAGGATCGCAGCAGCCGCGCCCTTCCCTTTCGTTCCGGCGATATGAATGATCCGTCCATGATGGTGTGGGTTTCCCAGCTCATTTAGGAGGTGCCGGAATCCTTCCAGGGAATATGTCGTTTCGTTGTATGAATTCGGAGGTTTTTTCTCGTAATTGGCAAACCCGAGGACAAACTGCACGGCTTCATCGAACGCGCTGTTCCGCTCATCCATGGTGTGAATCCCCCTGTTCCGCCGCCAACAACTCTATCAAACGCTCGATCGCCGTCATCATCCGATCCGAGGAGATTCTCCGGGAGATCCGCGGGAGGTGGACAAAACCGACCTTCGAATCCCGTTGCTCACAACCGGACATCCGCCTCAGCACGCGATAAAACAATGCATTGCAGACATAGGTTCCGGCGGAATTCGAAACCGTGACAGGGAAGCCCTCCGATGCCAGACGGTCGTGAAGCCGATCCACCGGCCAGTTGCTGAAAATCCCGTCGGGTCCACTGGGATCAATGGTTCGCGATATGGCGCTATCGTCAGCCTCATCCGCAACCGACGCATGCTCCAGATTGACCGCAATGCGTTCCAGGCTGATCCGGCGGGATCTTGCGTTCAGTCCCATCAGGATGACAATCGGGTGCCGCTGCGGATCGAAACGATCGCGAACAAACCGCTCACACGCGGCATACTCGACCGGCACAACCACACTCGTGACCGGCATCCCTGCGATTGTGCGCCCGTGCAGCGCTGATGCAACGATGGAGGATGGATTCGAACGAAACGACTGGAACGGACCGAATCCGGTTATCAGGATCGATGCGCCGGTTGTATGATCTGCACATGCCATCGGAACTCTCCTGCGTCATTGCGAATCACCGCTGATTCGATATCATGGCCGGGTATATGTCAAGAAGGATCTCGGATGTCATGCATCAAACCGGTGAATCGATCGAAACGGGAGGGGAACAATGATCCGGAAATCTGTCGAGAGTCATGTTCGGGAGGAGTTGATCGACATCAGCGGCATTGTCGAGGATGTCGTTCGTGACGCTGCCTTTGACGAAGGAATCTGCATCGTTTATACACCTCACACCACGGCAGCACTGACGATCAACGAAAATACGGATCCGGCGGTCCGATCGGACCTGATTGCCATTCTCGCCGGAATCATCCCGCGAAGCGCCCGATATCACCACCAGGAAGGCAATTCGGACGCCCATGCCAAGGCCTCATTAATCGGATCGAGCGTCATTGTACCGATTGAATCTGGAAAGCCTGCTCTGGGAACCTGGCAGGGAATCATGTTCTGTGAATTCGACGGTCCGCGCAAACGACAGATTTTCATCCAATTGATTTCGGCCGTTTCGTAAACTCCCAGATCGTGGAGCGTGACACATCGAGCCGGTGAGCCGCCCGGCTCATGCTGCCTCCGCACTGCGCGAGCACATGGGAGAAGATCAGATCTCGGATCTGAGAGAACGTGCGGCCATCTGCGAGGGTCGCGACGGCTGCTTCGAGCGCCATCAACGGGGCTCCGGATCCAATCGGATCTACGTCCGGGATGTCGCCCAGCACCATTTTCTGAATAACCAGATTCTCAAGCTGCCGGATGTTCCCGGGCCAGTCGAAACGCTGAAGACGCTCGATTTCCGATTGATCGAAAGGCACAGGCCCACGACCGCCATGACGCCGGAACAGATGATCGACGAGATCGGGGATATCGTCGCGTCGATTGCGCAGGGGTGGGATTTCGAGACGGATTGCGGCGATTCGATAATACAGATCTTCTCGGAATCGGCCGCTTCGCACCGCATCGGTCATGTCTCGATTTGTCGCCGCGATGACCCGGACATCAACGGGACGTTCCGAGTGACCGCCAATCGGTGTCAGAAGCCGGTCCTGCAGAACCCGAAGCAGCATTGGCTGAACATCGGGTGGCAGTTCGCTGATTTCGTCCAGAAACAATGTTCCTCCATGCGCGATCTCTATTTTGCCTTTCCGCGGATCGACGCCCGTCGCAGTCCCTTTTTCGATTCCCAGCAGCTCGCTTCCCGCCAGTTCGGCCCGCAACAATCCGCAGTTCACGGCGATGAAGGGCCCCCCCAGAACCGATGCCTGACGATGAATCTGGCGAGCAATGATTTCCTTGCCGGTTCCGGACTCACCGGTCAGCAATACCGACCGGCACATCGGGGAGTTTGCAATTCTGGATACGCCTTCCCAGAGACGCTGCATCGAAGCACTCCTGCCGATCACAGGTTCGGGACACTCCGGGGGACACGCCGTTTCGCGGTGCGCAGCCGCCAACGCGTCCTGCAGAACATGAACCTCGGTAATCCGTCGGATTGTCTGTTTCAATAGAGTTTTTTCGACCGGTTTTCTGAGAAAATCACAGGGGTGCTCACGAAACGCGTTGATCGCCATATCGAGATTCTCGGTTTGGGATACGACCAGAACATTCGCTTTCGGCTGACGGATTCTCAATGCACGTATGAACTCGATCCCGTTCATCCCCGGCATCATCAGGTCCACGATGTACAAGTCGAATGACTGATTGGCCGCTTTTTCAAGGCCGGCAGGACCGTTCGATGCGGTAACGATTTCGAAATCGGGTGTGAGATACGATGTGTACAGTCGACGAGCGGCCTCGGTGTCGTCAACCGCCAGAATCTTCAATCGTTTCTGCGTCTGCATCTCCTGCCGCCGGTAACCCGATATGGATCGTGGTCCCATTACCCTTCATGGATTCAGCCCAGATTCGCCCCTGATGACGCAACACTACCGTTCGCGCAATGAACGCCCCCAACCCGCACCCGTTTTCCCGGGTGGTGAACAGAGGCGACCACATGGCCGAAAGTGTATCGGGGTCCATCCCCTTGCCGTCATCTTTGATCCAAACCATAACCTCTTCCGGAGTCGCCGTCAATCCAATCTCGATCCGACCGGGACCGGTCATCGATTCGAGAGCATTTTTCAAGAGATTCAGGATGACACCGGCAAATTTCGACCGGTCGATCCGAACCCATGCCGGTTCCATCGGAAATCCAAAATCAACGGTCACCTGGCTGGCGGACATCGATACGCTCATCAGGTCGATCTGCTCGTCGATCAGTTCCTTGAGATCGCAACTCCGCAGGCGGAGGGGACTGCACCCGGATCGAAGGGTTTCAATCAATTGATCGATCTGCTCCCGGGCATACTGGATTGAACGCAATCCTGTCTCGCAACTCCTGTCCGCCCCGGTTTCCCGATAGATCACATCGACACAGTCATCCATGAAATGGAGATAATTCTTCAGTTCGTGAGCAATCATCGATGGAATGATCTCACTGTCACCCGTCATCGTTCTCCGAGAACCCCGGATGTCCGGATCATGGTAATCGCACCGAATCACACTCGATCCCAGAATGATCTCGTCTCCTGCTCCCACAGGAGCCCTCCGGATCAGTTTCGCGTTCAGAAATGTGCCGTTTCTGGACGATAAATCCTCGAGTATCCAGCGATCGGCCGTCCGGATCACCCTGCAATGAGACTGTGAAACGAGAGGATCCCGGAGTCGGATACCGCTCTGGGGGCCCGATCCGATCTCCGACTGTGCCTCGGTCAGACGAACCGATCGTCCGGATTCGGGACCGGATATGAATCGGAGTACGAGATCGCCCGAGATAATGAGGCGGATCGCGGTTGACGATCGTCTGGAAGGTTCAATCTCCGGCAATGACAACATCCCGGATTCGAATCGAAGGGCTTCCGGAACTCACCGGCAACGGAAACTGCGCTCCTTTGCCGCAACCGCCGCCGGAATCATGGATGATGAAATCCGTTCCGACCGCATCGATCTTCTTCAGAGTGACGAAGAGATTTCCTGAAAGGGTGACATTCTTGACCATCTCGCAGACTTTTCCATCCCGGATCATGTATCCACGACCGGCGGTGAATGAAAACATTTCTCCGCCCTGACCGCCCATTGCATCGACGGCGAAGACACCGAGTTTGACATCGCGGATCATGTCTTCGAATGAAGAATCGCCCGCGGCAATGCAGGTATTGCGCATTCTCGGGATCGGAGCGAATTTAAAATTCAATGCCCGTCCGCTCCCCGTGGCCGCCTCGCCCATCTTGCCTGCGGTCTCCCGGGTATGCAGTCTGCCGACCAGGACACCATGATCGATCAGCGGCGTTTTCTGGGTCCGAACGCCTTCGTCATCATAAACGAGCGCGCCGCGGTATCCTTTATCCAGTCCGGAGTCGTAGATCGAAAGTAACGGAGATCCGAATGTCTCACCCAGTTTCATGATCCTGGCAAGATTCTCGTTTTCATAAACTTTCTCGCCCTCGCTGGTATGCCCGAATGCTTCATGAACAAACACACCCGCCAAGGTCGGATTGGCAATGACCGTGTAAACTCCGCCCTTTACTTTGGGCGCATCGAGCAAAGCAACGGCATCCCGGCACGCTTGTTTTAACTCCTCCTCCCGGTTCAGAACGACACCAAAATCGTCCGAACTCCCGAATCCGACCGAACTCATCTGGATCTGACCGTCGCGAACTGCGATCGGAACGAGACTGCCGCCGAGATCGATGCGTTCCTGCTCGACATAACTTCCGTCCGACGTCGCCAGCCAGGTGTGCTTGTAGGAATCGGAGTAGGATACGGACGACATCGGAATGAGCGGACTGGAAGACAGAATCATGGCGTTGTAGTCGCTCAGAATCTGCATTTTGCGATCCAGCGGGACTGTGCGAGGATCTTTTCTGACATCCAGCACAACCGTGTCCTCGACGACAGGAACATGCGCCAGGCAACTCGCGTCATGTCCGACGATATGAGATTGTTTGATTGCCGAGCGGATATTGGCGACAAGGCTTTCCGGGTCGATCCTGTTGAACGAAACGAATCCCCATCCACCTTTATACAGAGCTCGGACACAACCGCCTTTTTCGGATGATTGCCGGAGCGTATCGATCGCCTTCCCCCGGAAGGCAATGGAGGTATCTTCGGATTCTTCGAGACGGATATCGAGATAATCCACGTCTCGTGCAAATCTCTGGATCAGCGCAGTGAGCATCGATTTCATGACAGACTCCTTTTTCGGACAAGGCGATTCGATCGAAGAGCGATCCGGCCGCCGGGTTCAGAGCGATCCTAGCAGTGTCGCAGGCGCGACGCAATTTGATATACGAGGATGGGCCATGAGGGTTTCCTGTGCGAGCAAAAAAAAGGCCGGGAGGACTCCCCCCGGCCTCGGAACAGACGGTGTTACACACTGACTTTTTCGATGACGATATGTCCGAGTTTCGGAGTGCCCTTGGCATCCACTTCACCCGGTATCTCGAACTTCAGGTAAACTTTACCTTCTTCACCACGGCCTTTACCCTCACTGACCTTGAACACTTTCCGATGCGTGCTGCGTGATGCAGAATCATAGATCACATAGGTCAGTTCATCTTTCGTGCATTCAAAGGAAACACCGTTTCCTTCCATGAGATCGTCCATACCGATCGGTTTCATCGGGAGATCATCCGAGATGGACATCATCATCGTGAAGTTCGCGATATCTTCCTTCTCGTCAAGAGAATAGGCCATCTTGAATACCAACTGCTCGTCCTTGAGTCCGGCATCGAAGGTATCCTTCGCATCGAGAATCTCCCAGTTTCCAAACCAATTGAGTCTGGTGCGAACCGATGTGCAATACGCGAGCAACTCCGGAGACTGCCCGGGTTTCTTCTCGAGTTGGTCCATTGCCGAAAGAACCGCTTCATAATCCAGAACATAGGCGGCTCGAATGCACAGCTTCTGATCGTTCAGATCCGTGACTTTCCCATCGAGGATCTGCGACATGATGAACGCGGCGTCATCACGGGTTTCGAAATCGAGAAACGCTTTGAGGACAGGGCGATAGAAACCCGGCGTAATGACATTGAACGCATTTCGCAGAATCGGAAGCAGTTCTTCATTCCATTCCCGAAAACTCGACAGGGCAAAGATCATACTGTTGATCCAGTGAACATTCGGATTCGGACTCTGGATCTCTTTGTTCAGCATCTCGACAAGGGGTTTGTATTCCTTGAGCGTAATGAGGCGTTCGGTGGAGAGCGTATCGAGAGCCTTGTAGCGATCCTCGATGAACCTGCCCGTCGCCCAGTCCCGATCCAGCACCACATCCATCAGCAGTTGCTTGGCTTCCAGACGGTAGTCCAGTTTCACCAGCGCGAAGAAGGCGGAATCCCAGTAACTGCTTGCGGGAACGGATTTGATCGGCTGGTATGAGCCCGTTGCAAGACTTCCGAAGAGGGAAACGAGAAGTCCTTCGGAATAGAATCCGTCGACCAGGTAGCTATCGAGAATGATCTTCGCTTTTTCGCGGGTCGGATAGCGTACATATGCACCGAACTGCGCCGTTTCCTTCAGGCATGGCGGCAAACCCCGCCAGAAATGTATCCCGCAGAGAAACTTGCCGGCGTCGGTTTCTTCCGGAAAACCCTGGTAAATTTCAGGAAGCGCCGCGTGGGAGAACGAGGGTGTCAACAACGAAATGAGGGTAACTATGAGAACGATTCCAGGCAATTTCCGCATCGAAACTACCTCCTTAACGGGAAAAGCCGCAAAACACACGGATGATACCTCAAGAAATCGGGAAAGGCAACAACTCATGCACAATTTCAACGGACAGACATGCGACTACTCGTCATCGTCCGGCTGATCGATTCGAAATACCGCCGTCACGATCCGATGATCCGACGCGGCCCCTTTTGCCGTTTCAAACTCCCTGTAATCCAGCACACCATCCTTGCTGATGTCGAACTCCTTCTCCCACTGTCGCACGGCAATCGAGGACGATCCGGCAAACTCGGAAGTGAAGTAACCGGCTGTATTGAAGATGATGTGATCGTAGATATTGGCATTCATCAGACTCGTGGGAATCCTCTGCTCCAGCGAAACCGACAACAGCCCATGCCGCGCCAGAAAATCATAGAAAAATGCATGCGAACTATGAGGCGGAGGGTAGTTCATCCCGTAATACACCTGCGGTTCATTGAAATCACCGGTCAGGATCAGATCCAGTTCCGGATCTTTCCGATCGCACAGCCAATCATCCAGTTTCTTGATCTCAACACCCCGCGTGTGCGGATATGTCTTCTTCGACCCCTGCCAGAACAGGTGTACCGTCACAATCTCAAAATCGAAGTTTCCTGCCCTGAAACGCGCTGAATACGGTTTGCGACCCAGATCCAGGGCATCACAGAATCCCGGTTCACCGATCTGCACGACGGGCGGTCTCCAGATGAAACCGAATCGTTCATGAAGCGTGACATCCGAGACACACCATCGATACTCCGAACCCATCAAGCCGGCAATCGTTTCCACTTCACTACCGGTCTCATCAACTTCCTGAAGGGCGAGCAGATCGATTCCCTCACAGAAACGAGCGATGTTTTTCATGCGATCCGGTGCCGGCGTCGCCTCCGGCTTGTGAATGTTGAATGTCCCGATCGTGATGGTTTGCGCCATTGTCGCGGCACCCATCAGGCATAGCCCGATAACAATCATCCAGCGCGCCATGTTTTCCTCCCATTTCCCGCATGGTCTCGATCAGAGCCCGCCAACAGTCAGCGCCTGAACTCGACCTTCAGATCCATGATGATATCAGCCGGTTGCCCGAAACGTGTTCCGGGAGCGAATGTCCATTTCTGGATAACAGCCAGCGCTTCCCGGTCAAAATCCGGATGGATGGATCGCGTCAACTCGGCGCGACCCAGACGGCCGTCCCTGAGAATGACCACCTGAATCGGCACGCTGATCGGCAATGAAACCGGATCGAGTGTTCGAGGAATCTTCGGAGGGGGGGATTCCAGAACCCGAGGGGCGACGACTCCCTTGCTGTTACTGAGAAACGGGCCGTTTTCGGTCGTTCCTCCGGACATCGAACTCGATGCCGCGACAGCCTCCCCCTTCCCACGATCAACCCGCGGCTTTTCCGGTTTCCGGACTGTCTCGTCCGCCACCGTCCGATCCTGCCGGCTCCGTATCGCAACACCCGTGACGCGCTGGATCCACGCATTCGAATTCAATGCCCACCGATCGCTGGAAAACCGCAACCACAATCCGCCTCCGACACACCACATCATGATCGAAAAGACAATCAGAAATGCCTTTTTTTGGATGCGTTTCCGGCGAATCCGTTTCAGCGAGTTCTCCGTCTGGGACATCCGATTGATCTGCCGGCCGGTCGGAATCGGTCGTTCGGAAGGCCGATGCCGGGCAATCTCGATGTCTTCATCAAGATCCGATAACTCCGATGAGCGGACAATCTCGATCGCATCCCCGCTCTCCTGTCGGGATACGGATCGGACCCTGGCAATGATCTCGGGAGCCTCCCGAATCGCAAGCCCGGTCTTGTCAGGATCCTCCTCCGTCGTCTCTTTCTGCTGCTCCTGCAGCGATTCGATCAACGAATCCTTGAAAATCCCGATGTCCGTGAAGCGTTTCGAGGGATCGCGGCTGAGCGCTCGCATGATCACCGACTCGAACTGATCCGACATCTGAGGCGATTGAAGAACTGTCCGGAGTGGCGGGATATCCTGGTGCATCTTCATCGCCAGGGTGGCGATCGGAGAATCCGCGATAAATGGCATGGAATCGGATACGACTTCGTAGAGAATCAAAGCCAGCGAATACTGGTCACTGCGATGATCGATCGGTGCGCCTTCCGCCTGCTCCGGGCTGCAATATCGCACTTTCCCGATGAACGCCCCCGGGATGGTCACGTTATCGTCCGCCCCTGTCTTCGCGGAGTACTTCTCAAATACGTTTTTTGCGATCCCGAAATCGATGACTTTCAGAATGTCTTCGCCCTTGCTGTTCAGTGTGATGAGCAGATTGTCCGGTGACAGGTCGCGATGCACAATGCCTCTCGCATGAGCATGCGCGAGCCCATCGCAGGCTTGTGCAACGATGTCCACGGCCCGGGGTATCGGGATCTTGCCCCAGAACTGCATCCGATCGAAAAGACTTTCCCCCGAAATATACTCCATGATCAGAAAAAGATGATCTTCTTCCTCAAAAAACTCATAGACTCTGACCAGGTTGGGGTGATCGAGCTGGGCCAGGGTCTGCGCTTCAGTCTCGAAGCGCGCCTTGAAATGCGTCTCATGGAGCAACTCGGCCTGCAGCACCTTGATCGCGCGGACGGCATTGAGCCGCACATGGATGCCCTTGAAAACCGCTCCCATTCCACCGGAACCGATGCATTCCTGCAGACGATACTCCCGGATTTGACGATTCAGAAATTGATTGCGATCCATATCAGGGATTTCCGGAGGAATCACCGACTGAGCGACGCAACTCTTTCAACGCAGGATGGAAGGGGTCGAGTTCCGCCAGTTTGGTGATGATATCGCGAGCTTCCCGATTATCGTTCTGTGCGATCATCCTGCGAGCGACTTCCGCCAATCCGTTCGACCGTTCCAGGATGTCCGACACTTCGAGTCGCAATTGAAGCGCAGTCTCGTTGCGGGGTTCCTTCGTCAGAACCGACATGATTCCGCGCATCGCGCGCCGGTACTTCTTTTCGGCCACGAGCTTTTCGATATGACGGATCGCCCGCGGCATATCCATCCCCGAAAAACCGTCACTGTCATCCGCCTCGGAATCACTTGTCGACATCTGCGTCGGTTTCGGCGTCGCCGTCGCACGCGGCGTCGGCGAGCGGGTCGGCTGGACAGCAACCGTTACTCTGGGTTCAAGTGTCGGAGTATCCGGCAACTGAGTCGCCGTATCAGCGGGGGTCACACTCGGCATGATCGTAGGTTCCACGGGGAGCGCCGTCTCGACAACGGCCGGAACGGTCGGCGCAGGAAGTGTCCGGGTCGCTTCCGGAACCGCGGATTGGATCGGGATCGATGTCGGAGAAACGGTCGCCGGCATGGTCGGCAGAAGGGCGGGGTTGGTGTGACTGAACACATCCGGCTTCAGTGACCAGAGCACCCCGACGGCAACGATGACGATGCCGAAGATGCCGAGGCCGATGCGGAAGCCGGTGGGCGACTTGCTTGCAGAAGGCGTTTGAGGGGACGAGAGACTCGGTGGGGGTTGAGCAGCAGCGGCGGGGGCTGGAGCGCCCGATGGTTTGGAGGGAGGCTCCGATTGCGGTGCGACGGGCGGCCGGGCGGCGCTTCTCCGTCCGGTCAGCACGGGATGATTCGGCTCGACGCTCTGAATCTTGTTCCAGACATCCTCGGCTTCCGCCGTCTTCCCCTTCTCCTCGAAATCCTTCGCCAGCGCCGCCAGCCTCACGATGGTCGCCTGTTTGTCCTGATCCCGTTTGATCTCACCGATGAGCTTCCGGATCGCGCCTTGAAACTCATGGAACGCCGGAATCGCCGATTCGATCTCGGCAAGTGCCGCATGGAATTGCCCCTGCTCCGCCATCCGGCGCCATTTATTTTCAAGGGTCAGAAACTCCGCGTACGTCTTCTGATCCTGGATCGCCTTCTCGAGAAACTGCTTCGCCGTCACACGCTCAGGATCCAGCTTCAACACCCTGCGGTAAATCTCGATCGCTTCATCAAACCGGAAATTCACCCGATATTCCTCGGCCTTGTCCAGCAGATCCCGCACCTCTTCAGCATCTCGCCCGGCGACCTGAGCGCGCTCGATCAGATCCGGCAACTCGGAATCATTCGTGAGGAGTTCGCGGGCGGCTTCGAATTTCTGAACCGCCGTTTCAAAGCGCTGCTGATTCAGGGCGCGAAGCCCTTCCGCTTTCAAGGCTTCTCCGCGATCCGCCGCGATTTTCAGTTTCTGAGCCTGATCGATGTATTTAGGGATATCGGAATGGGTTTTATCGAGCGCGAGAGCCAGTTCCCAGGATGAGATGGCCTGAGTGAATCGTCCTTCGTGGAAACGCGCGATTCCTTCCCGAACGAGATCCTCGACTTTCTGTTCGCTCTCCTTCCGCAATCGAATCTGCTCGAGTTGAACCTGAATATCCAGATTGTCCGGAGACAGGATATGCGCGGCATTCATGAACTCGAGCGCTTTTTCGTATTCTTTGTCGACGAGGGCGGCCTGAGCGCGTTCGACGAGATTACCCAGAGAAAAATCAGCCAGCGTGACGCTTTGTGTCAGAACATCCGTTTCACGAGGAAGCTGACTGACATCGAGGGCATCGAGCGCCTCGAGGATGGCATGGCAATCCTTGAATCGATCCTCACGTTTCTTGCGCAACATCCGCGTCACGATCTCTTCGATTTCGACGGGAACATCCGGATTGCGCTGTCGAATGGAGGGAATCTGACCGGCAATGTGCTGCTGGATCAGGAGCGTTCCCTGGGCGACGAACGGCGGTTCTCCCGTGAGCATCTCGAACAGCATGACACCGCAGGAATACTGATCCGTGCGGCCATCCGAATCTTCTCCGCGGAACAGTTCCGGGGCCATGTAAATCGGCGTTCCGATCACACCGGTCGTCAGGGCCGTCGCATCGGACCAGAGCGCTTTGGCAATTCCGAAATCCGTAACAACCGCAAACTCCTCGCGCTTCAGGATCACGTTTGCCGGCTTGATATCCCGATGCACGATGCCATGATCGTGTGCGAATGCGAGAGCGTTCAGAATGTCCTTGGCATACTTGACGGTATCGTACGGCGAGAACACGCCGCGTTCATTCAGATAGTCCTTGATCGTCGGTCCATCGACGAACTCCATGATGAAATAGTGAATCAGACCGGCCGAATCGATCGTGTAGATCCGAACGATATTGGGGTGTTCGAGTTTCGCGGAAAGCCGTGCTTCCTTGATGAAGCGGCGCACGAGTTGCTGGTCGCCGCTCTTGGTCAGGTGAAGCGCTTTGATGGCGACCGTCCGGTCAAGCAGCAGATCCTGAGCCCGAAAAACAACACCGAACCCGCCGCGTCCAAGCTCTTTCTCGATGCGGAACTTCCCCGCCATGGCCCGTTCCAGAAATTTGGCTTCGGTCAGATCGTCCAGAGTCAACCCCGGATTGCTCGCAGTAACGTCCAGACGACTGCCGCAGATCCCGCAGAAGACATGCTGGGACGGATTCTCTTTACCGCATTTCGGACACGACGTGAATGATTGATCCGGCATATCACCGTCATTCAACACAATATCATGCGAATATTCAACTGGATTTTATGCCCGGATGGAACCCGGGATTCACGATCGGGTTCCGTCGCAACGGTCTCCCCGGATCACTCGAATCGCACGGAGCATGAACCATACTCGCCCAGAACGCGGTACGTCCCCGGTTCGGTCAGAATCGCCCAGAATCGTATGCCGTCAATCGGAGATTCGATGGCGGGACAGATGAACTCCAGAATCGTCTCATCCCTCAACTGCGTATCCCCCGGAATGATCCTGAACTGTCCGTCGATACCCGGCGTCCAGTCCGGCCAGAACCACACCATCCCCTCAAACTCGAGAATGATGTATTCCATGGCGAAAACGGATTCGAGCGGGTTTGTGATGGTTGTCAGCAGTTCGAACGAATCACCTTCAGAAAAAACCGGTTGATTCGTCCCGATCTGGATGCTGATCACTTCGTCACCCGGCGTCGAGGTCGCGGTTGCAGACGCCGGAGGAGTCGGCGTCGGAGTCGGCGTTTTCGGAATCCAGGGAGGAAGCGTGTATGTCGCCGTCGGTGTTGGCTGGGTTCCGGTCGGGGTCGGCGTCGGAGGAGTCGTCGGCCGGGCCGTGGGTGTCACGGTCGGCGGAATCGGTGTGCGTGTGGGCTGAGGAGTCGCCGGTGTGTCCCCGAACTCGCCGGTATCATAACGGAATGCAGTCAGATTGAAGATGCTGTCGTTCATCATTCCGGACGATTCGAGACGCTTGTTCCAGGTGAGGTCAGGCGCATACCAGATTCCGGATTCAGCCCCGGAATCGAATTGTATATCGATCCGGATCGTTTCCACCTCATCGATCATCTCAATCCCAGCCGCAACCGCTGAATACTGATCCGATTCGACGCCGTCGTAACTCTGCTGGTCGATCACATCCGGCGAGAAAAGCTCCAGGGCGATGCGATAGTCACCGAAAGTATATACATCAGTGCCCCCGAGCCAGATGTCGCCGACTGTGATCGGGAAGGTGTACGGATCCCACTTCGGATCGTATTCGATCGTCGGATTCATCCGGATTTCGCCGATGTCCTCCCACGCAGTTCCCTGAATCGATTCGAGCCGACCGGTCAAATCACGCGACCAGGCCACGAGACTCAGGGTCTGTGTATCGATCCAGATCTCACCCGTCACAGTCGTATCCGGGATCCGCACCTGGAAGTAGAACGGAAAGGGTCCACCGTCATATCGGATCGCCCCTTCGCCGTGCAGAAGCCCGGAATACCTTAGAATATAGACCTGATGAGACGCATGCGATCCGTGCGTGAGCGTTCTGTTCTCGATGCCGAAAACACTCAATCGACAATCCACCTCGTGGAACGTCAATTCCGCTGGCAGTTCGCCCGATATCACCACATCGAAGCTCGAATCGATATCCCACCACTTCCCGATCGACCACGTGGGACAGTCAAAAGTCTGTGCGAGCAATGCAGGTGATACCAGAACCGTCAGGCCGATCAGTACCATACGTGTCATCTCGTTACTCCTGATTCCCGGCAACCAACCGGATCACTCCCCCGGCGCCCCTGTAATCGGCTGTGTCAGCCGCCCCGGACAGTGTCATTCAATTTCCATACCAATGATCGAGTCAGCGTTTCCGCCCCCCCGGCTTATTGACTTCACCGGTGCTTTCCTCTATCACCTCCACGATGAACCGAATCGAAACGAATGTTGCCAGCGTCATCATCCCGGCACGAAACGCATCAGCCACGATCGCCCGCTGTCTCGATGCGCTCCACGCCCAGGATCTCCCGTCCCGTCAACTCGAAATTATCGTCATCGACGACGGCTCCGCGGATGACACCGCCGCAATCGCCCGTTCAAGGAATGTGCGTGTGATCGATGGGGGAGGCCGGGGCGCTGCCGCCGCCCGAAACGCAGGAGCCGCCATCGCATCGGGCGACATCCTGCTTTTCACCGATTCGGACTGCATCCCCCATGCGACCTGGGCCCGTGAGATGCTCAGCCGATTCGCCGACCCATCCGTCGGGGGAGTGAAAGGCGTTTATGACACACGGCAGCGCGAGCTGACCGCCCGTTTTGTTCAGGCCGAGTATGAATGGAAATACGAGCGGATGAGTCGATTCGAGACGATCGATTTCATCGACACGTATTCCGCCGCGTTCCGCACCGGAGTGTTCCATTCGGCCGGCGGATTCGATGCGTCATTCCCGGCCGCATCGGTCGAAGATCAGGAGCTTTCGTTCCGGCTGCACGCGCGGGGGGTGAAAATGGTGTTTGCACGAAACGCGGTGGTCACGCATCGTCATGCGTCGTCCTGGATCCGGTATCTGATGAAAAAATTCCGCATCGGGTACTGGAAAGTCCGCGTCCTGAAACGGCATCCCGGAAAGACCCTTCGCGATTCCCACACGCCTCAACTTCTGAAAGTGCAGGTGGCCGCGTGCATCCCCCTGATCGGCCTGAGCGGAGCAAGCGCTGTTTTCTTTCCCTTCACACTGCCCGCGTGGATCCTCACATGGATCGCTGTTTCTGCTCCCGAAATCCGAACCTGTTTCCGATCCGACGGCATCTCACTGGCCATTTGCGCGCCGATGTTCACATTTCTTCGATCGCTCGGACTGGCCACCGGACTGTTCTGGGGTTTACTGAACGGAGCACACAAAGGATGATGCGCCGGGATGCTTGACGCCGGCGGGTCATTCGAGGAAACTTGAGAAGCGCACGTTTGCATGTGTTCTGTTCAGAGGGATGAGACGGAATGCCGGATTCAGCACTCAAGGAGAAACCCACGGATCATCGAATCCGACACCTCTGGCGATCTGAATTCAACACAATCCTGATCGGCATAATCGATCTCGTTCTGCTCAATTGTGCCCTGTTTCTGGCATTTCACATCCGGTTTCGATTCGAGTGGGGTGTCGGGAGCCGCTGGATTCCATCGGTACCGCTGCCTCCGTTCAAGGAGTACGCGCTCGGTCTTCTGTTTCTCAACTACATCTTCGTCACACTCGCCAGTCTGTTCAGAATGTATCGCCGGGAGCGCGCGCGGTGGCTCATCGATGAATTGCACGGTCTGGTCAAGACACTGACCCTCAACTTTCTGTTCGCCACCTCGGCCACGTTCTTTGCGCGTTTCGAGGGTTTCCAGTATTCCCGCATCGTTCTGCTGTATTCTTATACCTTGGCTCTCGTATTCCTCGGAATGTGGCGCTTCTTGCTTCTCACGGTCGAACACTGGCTGCATGTGAGGGGGTTCAGAAGCCGTGTCGTGCTGATTGCCGGCAGTGGAGAAATGGCCCATATCGTAGTCCGAAAACTCAAGGACCATCCTGAACTCGGATACCGCATCAACGGATTCATCACAACGGTGACCGAAAACTTCAAGGATCTGGATGGCTTCCCGTTTCTGGGCGATATCTCGCGGTTCGAAACGATTCTCATTGAACGTCAGATCGATGAGGTCTTTGTCTGTGATCCCGAGATCAGCCATTTCAAGCTGCTTGAAATGGTGTCCGTCTGTGAATCTTACCATGTTGCCGTCAAGATGGTTCCGACGGTGTATGATCTTCTGATCGATTTCGCCGATATGAGCGATCTCGACGGACTGCCGCTCGTTGCGGTCCGCGAACAACCCATGTACGAACTCAGTCTGCTCCTCAAACGCATGTTCGACCTCGGCTTTTCCCTGGTCATCATCCTCGTCACGCTCCCCCTCAGCCTGATCATCATGCTCGCCATCCGACTCGATTCGAAGGGTCCGGTCTTCTTCATTCAGCGCCGGGCAGGAGTCGGAGGCCACCCCTTCCCGATGCTCAAGTTCCGCACCATGCATTTCGATGCCGAGTCCAGACTGGGAACTCTGATCGACATCGATCAGCTCGAGGAACCCGTATTCAAGATTCGAAATGACCCGCGCGTGACACGCGTCGGCAGGTGGCTGAGGCGCTCGAGTCTGGACGAGATTCCGCAGTTCTGGAATGTGTTCATCGGACACATGAGCGTTGTCGGACCACGGCCGGAAGAAACTCAACTCGTCGACAAGTACAACATCTGGCAGCGACGTCGCCTGAAGATCAAACCCGGCATCACCGGCATGCAGCAGGTCATGTGCCGCGGAACGACATCGCTGTCGGATCGGATCAAATACGACATCTACTATCTCCGCAAACACTCGATTCTGCTCGATATCTGGATCATCCTCAAGACGATCCCCGTCGTGTTCACGGGCCGAGGGGCAACCTGACGGATACGGGTGTTATCGGCGGTGATCGAGATAGTAATCCAGGTCGAGACGGGCCATGGCATACGCAAAACCAAGACTGACTGATACAGCCCGCCAGTTCCGGTGGGCGATATCACTCAGACAATACCGGACACTCCAGTATGCACTGTCCCGAAGTTTCCACATCAGGTTGCGCAGCGTGTCGGGGCGGGGTTTACCCTGAAAGTACCAGTTCCAATGCGTTCGATACAGGCTCCCGAGCGAGTCGCGGCGATGATGTTCGACACACGCGTCCGGGATGTAGCGCAAGCGCCAACCCCTCCCCTTCAAACGACTGCTCATGAAGAAATCTTCGTAATTCGTGCGATACTCAGGGGATTCCGGATAACCACCCGCATCAATCACGGCGGAGCGCCGAAACACGTTGTTGTTACCGAACAGATACGGAGGGCGGTCTGTGGGCTCATCCCCCCAATGCTGCTTCATATGCAGGCTCCGCCAGCAATCGACCGGGCTTTCGGTGTGATGCTCGATCAGCTTGCCGCACACCCCGCCAACAACCGGACTGTCGAAACCGGCCATTAAACGGGTGAGCCAGTCGGGATGCGGACAACAATCCGCATCGAGAGACGCGATGAAGGGGGTTTCGAGATTCGAGAATGCGGTACGGCGAGCGATCGACAGACCGCGATTGCCGTCATGGG
Source organism: uncultured bacterium (assembly GCA_937951895.1). Classification (GTDB taxonomy): domain Bacteria; phylum CSSED10-310; class CSSED10-310; order CSSED10-310; family CALFER01; genus CALFER01. The sequence goes on along the minus strand of CALFER010000077.1, from coordinate 48,288 downwards.
CAATCACCTCGACACCCATGCTTCGGGCGATCGACGCCGAGGCATCACGTGATCCGTCGTCGATAACGACAACCCGCTCCACGGGATACTCGATCGCCTTCACCGCGATCAGGCAGCGTTCGAGGTACTCCGAGGCGTTGTACGCGGGAATGTACAGCCCGATCCTCTCGATTCGATTGCTCATTTATCGCCTCCTCCCCTCCCGAGCGGATATCCGTCGGAACGAGCCGATCCAGCGAACCATCGCCACCATCGCCATCCACGGGAAAAGTGAAGCGAATACGAGACCTTTGAGCAAACGGTCGGAACAAAACCGATGGTTGTGATCCCGCTGATTCTTCGCGGCATCCTCCAGTCGGTCGCCAACCTCGACAGGCCGGATTTCATTCCCCTCTCGCGCATCCATCGATTCGATCCGGCATCGAAACAAGTCCCGCTCACCGGGGGTGATCGATACCGGAACCATGCGGTCCTCGCAGCACACCCACTCCAGCCCGGCAACTCCGTCATGGTTCAAAGTCGCGCGTGCCCTGACAACGAACTGATGGGGGGCCGGCTTCACGACGAGATTCCGGCCCGGAGTCCCGGGATAGTAAACGATCGGCTGTCCGTCGCACTCGAGACCCGGTTCGGTACCGTGCGCTGCAGGCTCGGATTGAATGGATTGCACGCCACTGGAGACGCGACTGAAGGATTCCGAGAATCGGATGCGAATCGACAGATGCACAACGGCGGTCTGGTGATCCGGATTGACCCGGACGATCAGTCCGAGACCGCCGGACGCCTCGTTGGTTATCAGGATTTCCGGGTTGAGGGGTGCGGCGGGATGCACTTGAGAGAGGTCATATACGGTATCCGAATCCTCCCCGGCAAATCGTGCGATCAGCCGAGCCGAGCCGGGGAATGCGTCTTTTCCGATCATCGCAGGCGTTGGGTCGTTCATATCGCCAGAACGCGATACCGGAGCGCTCCCTTGAGCCTTCCGATGATGAGACCGGCGTCGCGCAGGGCATCGTACAGAGGGAGTTTCCGGGCGAAGGAATCGCGCACGAAAAGCGCGAACGGGATTCGGATCAAATCGGAAACGAAACGGGCGTACAATCCCCACCAGATCCACACGCGATGCTCGGGAAAGAAATCATGGAACAGATGCACGCCTCCGATTCCGTAAAAAATCTGGTGGTTGAAAAAAGAACGGATCGTGTGGCGATGGCAGTGATGCACGAGCGCATCCGGGACGTATTCGAGACGAAATCCCTGGCGCTGAATCATCCAGCAGATCGCCGCATCCTCTTCGATATCGTACTGGGATCGGAATCCGCCGACCGATCGAATCGCTTCGGTACGGAATGCGGCATTCGCCGTGGCAACGAATGGCGGTGAAAACGGGTAATCGCCGCTGAATTCTTCGTTCGACAGCGTTCTCCGGATGGATTGAAACCGCGTCAGATCATCGGTCCCCTCCCATTCGATACGGCCGCCCGCAACCCCCACCTGCTCATCGTCAAACGCGCGCATCAGATGAAACAACCACGACGGATCGACAATACAGTCCGCATCCGTAAAGGCGATCACCGGATGAATCGCTTCGATCTGAGCCCGATTGCGAGCAGACCCCCGGCCTTTGATCGGTTCGTTCAAAAGGCGCACGGGAAATCGCCGCACAATGTCCGGAGTTTTGTCCGTCGAGGCATTATCGATGACCAGAATATCGAGTAACTCAGGAGGGTAATCCAGCGCCAGAAGGCTCGACAGACACGCCTCGATGGTGGCTTCTCCGTTATATACGCATACCGCAACCGTCACGCCTTTCATGACGGATCACTTTACCGGACGGGTTCACGGATGGCAACTCGTCCTTTTTTCCCGGAACCGTTCGGATTATACTGCCTGTGTTCAATGGAGATCCATGAATGTTTGCACTGTTTTTCAAGCGATTGAAGCGACTCCTGAGACCCGATCGTGCGCGTTTGCCGGCGGACGATCCCGGAAATCATCCGAACGACTCGACATGGCGGGACGATGCCATCGAATCGGAAGAACTCGGTGATCCATTCAACGGAGAGGCGATCGAGATTCCCGTTGAGGATGCGATCGACCTGCACACATTCGATCCTTCCGAAACCCGCATGGTGCTGGACGCTTACATCGAAGCGGCCCTCGGAGCCGGATTCAGGGAAGTCCGGATCATCCACGGGAAGGGGGTCTATACGCAAAAACGGATCGTCGTGTCCTATCTGAGTTCGCATCCTGATGTCATCGGGTTCGGGGACGCACCGAGCGAATCGGGCGGGTCCGGAGCAACGATTGCGCATCTGAGAGGGCATGGAGATGATCGGTAGAAAACTGATCGGTTCCCGAGGCTTGTGGATCTGTGTGGCTGTGTTCATCCTGGATCTGATCGTCGCTTTCGTGCCGCTCGTGGCCGCAACGCTCCTCATTCTGGCCATCAAACCCGGATGGGGCGTCTCGGTTACCGCCTTTTTCATTCACCACTACAACGCGATCCATGGAACGCACTTCGAGATTTTGGACATTTCGAATGCCGACGAAAAGCTGAAGGCGGATCGAATCGTGTGATCAACGGGTCGAGGCGGATTCGGAGATTGTCACCTCGCGCCGGGCGGTCGTGGCATTACCGGCGTTATCGTATGCTTCGATGTAGATCGAATGCAGACCCGGCGTCTCAAATTCGATCAGACCCCGGAAACTGCCGTCTTCGAATACATCTTCTTTGTGTTCATTGATATAGAGATTCGAGCCGGGATCGGTTCGGCCGCTGATATCCACGATGCGACCCAGAACCGTCAGTCGATCGATCTGGATCTTAGGTGGCGTCAGATCCTTCTCTCCCCCCTGCGACTCCTGGGTGGTTGCCAGTCGAAAGGTGTTGAACTGGCTGGGTTCCGAGGACAGTCCGGACGGATCGTACGAGCTGATGCGCCAGTAGTAGTTTCCCGGCGTCAGCGTGCTGACGGTCGCTCGACTCTCCTTGGTGGTCTGATTGACGACATGTTCGTAGAAGTAATAATCCCTTGCGATTTCGAGCTTGTATTCCGCGGCATTCTGAATCGTCGTCCATCGCATATAGAGGGGCGCCGGAGACGATTCATCGATGTGAATCATCTGGCCGTTGGCGGGATAGACGAGACGGGGGGGCATCGGGATCGAGATGGGAGTCAGAAGGGTTTTGCCCTTGGGTTTGGAAGAGTCGATGATGACCGCTTCACGGGATCCCAGTGCCAGAGTCTGTTCATTGTGGACAACATCGACGTTTCCGGCATAAACCTTGACCGTGCTGGTGTTTTGCTGATCGACGACGATGGCGAGATTGGATTCGGTCTTGATGCGCGCTTCCGAGTTGTCCGGCATGGTCAGAGCGAACGTCGAATCAAACTCAACCGGATCCTTGATGTTCGCTTCAATTTCACTGATTCCCAGTTCGATGTTCGAGCGTTTGGTCTGGGTCTGTTCATCTTCCGTCAGCTCACGGATTCCGATCAGGGATTCGGCCTTGACATGAATGACGCTCCCGTCGTCGAATTTGATCTTCGCGGTTGAACCGGACTGAGTGCGGATCCGGGTACCGCTCCTGAGCACTTCCTTGAGTTCGACGGCTTCCCAGTTCGTCCCGTCGCCGGAGAGTTTTTCGACCGTCCCTTTCATTTCGATGATTCGCGCGAATCGCCCGGTGATCCCCTCCGATTCGGACCGGAATGTAGCCAGCATATACGAGAGTTGCTCGACGGAGGTTTCTCCATCCCGTCTGGCCGAGCGTGCATCGCCGGCTTCGAGTGCTGTTTCGGCTTTGCCGATCAGGGTCTGAACCGCTGTGAGATCGCTTCGGGGGATTTTGACGGCGACGGCGTCCTCGAGCAGTTTTTTGGCTTCCGCGATCGAGCTTTTTGCTTTTTCGAGATGCCGTCCGTCCATGAATCGGCCGCCATAGATCACGAACAGAATGCCGGAGATGACGAGCAGGAAGGCGATGGAGAAAAAGATGATATGGGATGTGGGAATGGTGATGACGAGCCAGCGGATTCTACGTTTCTTTTTCATGGTTGCGCCTTCATCAGGACAATCTCCTCGCAGATCGCGGCGAACTCGTCCAGAAACGCGCGCACGATAACAGGATCATATCGTGTGCCGCTCCATCCATCGATCATATCCCGGGCCCGCTCGAATGAAAACGTTTCCTGGTACGGTCTGTCGGAAGTCATCGCATCGAATGTATCCGCAACAGCGATGATTCTACCATACAGGGAAATGCTCTGTCCGCGCAATCCTTCCGGATATCCCGATCCGTCCCACCGTTCATGATGCTGGAGCATTCCCGGGATCATGTTGGTCAGAAGCGGGATCGGCTTCATGATGGCTGCTCCCAGCACGGGATGCATCTGCAGCACTTTTCGCTCCTCGGGCGTCACCGTGCTCGGCTTCTTCAATATCGCATCGTCGATCCCGATCTTGCCGACATCGTGCATCAACGCCGATATCTCGAGTTCGCGAAGCTGTTCGTCGGACAGGGCGAGCCTTTTCCCGAGCAATACGCTGATACGCGTCACCCGTCGCGAATGGCCCCGGGTGTAGGGATCCTTCGCATCGATTGCCGCCGCCAGCGATTCGACCGATCCCAGAAACAACTGGCGCATGTCGTTTGCCTGGCGTCTGAGCGAGAGCGTATACTCGTGGATGGCATCCTGCATGTAATTCAGTGTTCCGGCAAGTTTCTGGATTTCGGATGCGCCCTTGAGTTCGAACCGGCGCGTGAACTCGCCGGATGCGACCATGTGAGCGTCTTTCGCAATTTCACTCAGCGGGTTCAGAATCCGAACGGCAATGATGCTGCCGATCGCGACGGATATGATGATCATGATCGAGACGCCGAGGATGGTGGAGTAGATCAGATTACTGATTGTGTCCCTGCCCTCCTGGACCATGTTGTTGATCGCCTGATAGGCCCGCGTGAATTCCCGTTCCGCGATGACGCTCCAGTTGAGTCCGGCGACGAGGTGGTACGCGCCCTGCACCTCTTCCCCTTCTTTGTTGATGTAACTCGTGGCGCCGTAATTCTGCCCCTGCTGGATGTAAGTCTGAAATACCTCCAGACCGCTGAAATCCTCCCGGTGCAGCACGCGGGTGTTATCGATGTGTCCCACGAGCGCGCCACGGGAATCCAGCACATACGTCGTGCCCGGATTCGCGATGTTCGCCTTGGTGGTCAGATTCTGGATCTGAGTCAGATTGATCTGCATGTACAGTCCGGCAAGCGCCTGACCCTGTTCGGAAAACACCGGAATCATCATCGCGATGGCAAGATGATACCCCGTTTCGGCGATGAAGGGTTCCGAATACGTGATCCTCCCCGAAAGAGTCTCCGCCTGAAGGGCATCATTCGAGGCAATCTGAACGAGCGTGGCGGGATACTCCGAGCTATCCTTCGTCACGATTCGCACTCGATCTTCGATATCACGACTGATGATCGCGTCGATATCGCTGAACGAACGCAGAAATGTGAGGAGTATTCGGTTCTGTTCGGGGAACGAGAGGAAATCGAGGGTGAGGGTGCGCGACACCGAGGTTGCCTGCGTTCTGATCTCGGCGAAAAATGCCTCGATCTGGTTCGCAAGACGCGCAGCCTCGTTGGATTGTTCATTGATCAGAAGCCGGTGATAGGTATTCCGGTTATACTCGACATAGCGGTTGATCATCGGCGTGTAGGAAAACTTCATCAGCATGATCATCATGACGATCAACTGCACGACCGTGACACTCGCCAGAAACAGAATGATCTGCGTTCTCAGATCCCAGGTGCTGAATCCATGCGGACTTGTCGGCGTAATGTTCTTCATTCTTCCGGCACGGCGCAGATCACTTTGTTGCGATTCTGCTGCTTCGCGGCAAACAATGCCCGATCGGCCATCCGCGCCAGATCGTCGAACGTCAGTGCCTGTTCGGGATACAACGCAACCCCGACACTCGCCGTCAGTCGAATCCGGAGACCGGATGATTCCAGAAACACATGTTCCTCGATCGCCGCCCGGATGCGTTCCGCGAGATCCATGGCGGTCTGCCGTGATGCGCCCGGAATGATCACCCAGAACTCGTCCCCGCCATACCGTCCGATAATCGCGGGGTCGACGGCCAGTTCAGTCAGGATCTGGCCGAGTTCGTGCAGGGTCTGCCGTCCGATGAGATGCCCGTATTTGTCATTGACACGTTTGAAGTAATCCAGATCGAGAAACAGGTATGCGAGCGTTCCTCCGGTTGAGGCGGCGTGTTCGAGTTCCTGGCCGAGAATTTTGACGAGAGTGCGCTGATTGTATAGCCCCGACAGTTCGTCCCTCTCGCACAACAACGCCACTTTTCGATAATACAACGCATTCTCGATCGAAACACTCGCCAGATCGATGAACACCTGAACCTTGTTGATGTCTTCGGTGTTGAACCCCGCTTTCCCCTTCTTATTGATAAACTCGATGGCACCGAGCACATGTCCTTTTGTCTTCAACGGCAGACAGAGAATCGAACGGGAATGAAATCCCACATGAGCATCGACTTCCTTGTAATGCCGCTCATCCTTGCTCGCATCATCCACAATCAACGGCTCACCGTGTTCCGCAACCCATCCGATGATCCCTTTGCCAATCGGAACTCTCATTCCGCGAACCTTCTGGCCATGCTCCCCCTGAGCGGATTCAAAAACCAGATCCTTCGAGTCCGCATCGATCAGGGCCAGTGACCAGGCTTCGGATTCGAGCAATCGGCCGGTGATGTTCATGATCGCCGTCAGAACCTGCTTCAACTCCAATGTCGACGCAATCGCACGACCGACCTTCAGGAAAACTTCAAACTCCTGATCCAGTTGCTCAATCCGAACCCGCGTCTGCCGGATCCGCTGCTCCAGCTTGATCTCCCCCACAGCAATCTCGATCCAGCGCTGCACCAGAGGAAGATCCGTGGGGATGCGCACGACACCGGAAAGGCCTTCCGGAAACTCGATGGTCTCAAACTCACTCGATTCTCCCGATATCAGACAGATGACCCGGCAGAGAGGATGTCTCCGGAGAAAGGACCGGATTGTGTCCAATTCCACAGGCGGATTGACTCGGATGGCCCACAGAACGAGACGGGATTCCGTGGAAGGCCATCTCTGGACATCGGATTGGCGGACCCGATCGATCGACAGCTTCGTCCGATCGATGAAGTCAGCAAACTCCCGTTCGATTCGCTGATCGTCACAAACAGCGACCAGACGCAGATTCATGCCACTCTCCGGATGCCCCCGGCATGCCTCATCGGCATCGTACTCTCCCGGTCGTCATTCACAACCCGACTCACAGATTTCAATCAGCACCCTGAATGTGCTCTTGGGATGCAAAAACGCCACCTTGCTGCCTCCGGCGCCCGGTCGAGGTTTCGAGTCGATGAGTTGCACACCGGCGGAAGCGAGACGATCGAGTGTCTGTTGTGCTCCCTCCACCTTCATCGCGATGTGATGAAGCCCCTCTCCCTTCTGAGCGATGAACTTGGCAACAGTGCTCTCGGGAGATGTCGGATACAACAGTTCAATGTGCGTTTCTCCGACTTCGAATTTTGCAACTTTCAACTGCCGGTCCGGCAGATCTTCGTACCCGAGAAAATGGAGTCCGAGAACGTCTCGGAAGAAGGTCGTTTCGGCTTCGAGATCCGATACTGCAATACCGATGTGATCGAGTTTTCTGATCATAGCACCACCTTTTCCTGATAGATTCCGAATTCATCACGAAAAACGTCCGACACTTCGCCCAGTGTCGCATATTCCTTGACCGCGTCCAGAATGAACGGCATCAGATTCTGATCCGTCCTGGATGCCTCCCGGAGCGCTTGCAGCACCTGCGCGACCCTGCCGGAATCGCGACGCTGTTTGACCGACTGCAAACGCTCAACCTGAGCGTGCTCAACTTCCGGATTGACCCGCAGCAATCCCTCGGGTTCAACTTCATCTTCCAGCTTGAATTTATTGACACCCACCACAATCTCGTCGCCCGATTCGATCCGTTGCTGACTGCGGTATGCCGACATCTGGATCTGCTTCTGAACGTAACCGTTCTCGATCGCGCGAGCCATGCCACCGAGTTCGTCAACCTTCTGAATCAGATGCGTCGCTTCACGTTCGATCCGGTCGGTCAGATACTCAACCATGTAGGAACCGGCCAGTGGATCGATCGTATCCGCCACACCGGACTCGTGCGCGAGGAGTTGCTGGGTTCTCAGCGCAATTCGTACGGATTCTTCGGACGGCAGCGCGAGTGCTTCGTCGCGGGAATTCGTGTGCAGACTCTGCGCGCCGCCCAGCACTGCCGCGAGTGCCTGGATCGTGACCCGGACGATGTTGTTGTCGGGCTGCTGAGCCGTCAGCGTCGATCCGGCCGTCTGACAGTGGAAACGCAGCATCTGTGCCTGAGGATTGCTGGCCTTGAACCGGTTTTTCATGATCCCGGCCCACATCCTGCGCGCGGCGCGGAACTTGGCGACTTCTTCCAGAAGGTTGTTGTGGGCATTGAAAAAGAACGAAAGACGCGAACCGAATGCGTTGACATCCAGCCCCCGGGCGATCGCCGCTTCACAATAGGTGATTCCGTCCGCAAGCGTGAATCCGACTTCCTGCGCCGCCGTCGAGCCGGCTTCCCGGATATGATACCCGGAGATCGAAATCGTGTTCCACTTGGGCACTTCTTTCGTGCAATACTCGAAAATATCAGTAATCAGACGCATACTGGGCTGAGGCGGGTAAATATAGGTGCCCCGCGCGATGTACTCTTTCAGAACATCATTCTGGATCGTCCCGGAGAGCGCTGACTTCGAAATCGAGCGTTTTTCGGCGAGCGCGATGTACATCGCCAGCAGCGCCGCTGCGGTCGAGTTGATCGTCATCGATGTTGAAACCTGATCGAGTGGAATCTGATCGAACAGTGTCTCCATGTCGGCCAGCGTATCGATCGCGACTCCGACCCGACCCACTTCCCCTCTCGACAACGGATGATCCGAATCGTATCCGATCTGAGTCGGCAGATCGAACGCTACCGACAGACCGGTCTGGCCCTGGCCCAACAGATACCGGTACCGTTCGTTCGATTCCTGCGCGGTACCAAACCCGGCATACTGCCGCATGGTCCAGAATCGGCCCCGATACATCGTGGGCTGAACGCCTCTCGTGAACGGATATTGTCCGGGATACCCCAATTGAGCTTCGTAATCCACCGGAGCGTCTTCCGGTGTGCAGATACGCGGCAGATCGTCTACCGACGAGGTACGAAATGATGGTTTTCGCTCGGGAAACTTCTTCAAAGCCTTATCCAGAACCGTGGATTGCCAGTTCTCAAACGCCTCACCGTGATTGGAAACAACCTTCTGGTCCGACATGAAAATCCTCCTTCGAATCGTCCAACTGCAATACCGGGACAGATTATGTCCCTGATCAACTCACAATTATCTCATCACGGACGCTCAATCGCAAGCCATCCTGTTCCGTTTCGTCGATTCGACGTGCGAGAAAACGAAAGGGGTAATGGACACCATCCGGCCGTCCGTCTCGACGGAGACCATCCCATGGTGATCGCTCCGGAACACCCCCTCGACATGCATGCAACTCCCGATGCGTTCCAGAACATCGGGATGCGGATGCCCGAATGGATTCTTCCTTCCGCAGGGAATGATCACATAAGCCGGATCGACCGCCTTCAGAAACCCCGTACTGCTCGATGTCAGACTCCCGTGATGCCCCACCTTCAGAATATCCGACCTCAGATGACCCCCATAGTCCAGCAAACCCGATTCAGACGCCGATTCCGCATCCCCCGGGAACAAGATTCGCATCGATCCATACTCCATCGCCAGAACAATGGACCGGTCGTTTCCATTCAGAGGCAATCGATGCCACATCCGACCTGTTTCAAGTTCGTCGATCCGGATCCCGCGGGAACACGCCAGTTCAATCAGTTCCTTCATTTCAGAACCTGCATGCCGGCAACTCGAAATCCAGAGTCTCCCAATCGGGTGGTCCTCGATGATCGATCGCATTCCTCCGATGTGATCGGGATGTTCATGGGTTGCGACCAGGACAGCGAGTTTCCTGATTCTGAGGTTATTGAGCATGCGGCCGACGATCATGCGGCCGAAATCCATGCTCGAGTTCATCGCTCCGCCGGTATCGATCAGTATCCCTTCGCGGTCCGGCAAACGGATGATGATGGAATCGGCATTTCCCACATCGAGGAAATAGATGCCGATGTGGTCATCAGTCGGCAGACGCCTTGCCCCGAATGCCAGAATGCCTGCGAGGCACCAGATCATGGTCATGCGGGGTCGCCGGCCCAGCGTCAGAATCGCCCCGGCCGCCGCAACGAACAGCAAGGCTTCCGGCCATCCCGGAGTCAGCGTTCTGATGGTCGTGAAAGGCAACCGACCGAACAGGTGGACGACATGTGAGAACAGGACGATCAGCAGAGCGTGGATCCGGAAGCACCAGTCCCCGAGCCGGGGGACCCAGCCCAGTGCCAGCCCCGCCGCGCCGCTCCAGATCGATCCCGTGATGAGCGGAAAGGTCAGGAGATATGGGACGAACGCGAGGACACCGATTCGGTTGAAGTGATATGCCGATACCAGCGACGTGCCGAATTGTGCCGCCAGAGACATGGCGATCGCTTCCCGGATAAAACGGCGCGGAATGAATCCGAGCCACGCCGAGAATCGACGGGAAAACAGCAGGATGCTTCCGGTGGCCAGATAGGTCAGCTGGAATCCGATATCGTGAACCATCCGAGGGTTCCACAGCAGGATGGCGAGTGCGGATGCACCGATGATGTTCCATGATCGGACCGGGCGATCGAGCAGAATGGCCCAGCAGGCCAGCATGACCATGACCGAAGCACGAACGACGGACGGCGACATTCCCGCCAGCACACTGTATCCCGCGAGCGTCACGATCACGATCGATGCAATCAGTCGTGGTTTTCGAAAAAGTGCGCCCAGAGACGCACGGATCAGACCGGCGATAACCGCAATGTGAAAACCGGAAATCGCGAGAATATGGTACAGTCCGGTCTCCTGGAAATCGTCCCGCGTTCGTTCATCGAGCATCGTTCGATCCCCAAGAATCAAGGCCTGGGAGAACCCCGGAACGTGATCGGTACGCAGCCCCGTCCATTTCCAGAAATCCAGGAACGGCGGGTGCGCCGAAGCGGCGATCCAGTTGAGAAGGTGCGCCCTGAGGCGATGAAGTCGCGCCAGGATGTTCCAGGGGTCCGGCCGAGCCAGAACCCGGACGAAATCCCAGTATCCCGCATCACCCGTTACATGGATGTCCCGGATCGCCAGATACTCCTGATAGTCGAAAACACCCGGATTCCGATACCCGGACGGCGTATCCAGAACCGCCTCCACACGAACCAGCGATCCTGACCCGAACCCGGAGGGTGCCGCATCCAGAGCCTCTTTCACACCGATCCGGACCAACCCCTCAGACGCCATCAGTAACGCTTTCCCTGTCTCGATCCCCTCGACATCCAGCGTGAAGCTCGTAAAACCATCTTTCGATTGAGGCATCCCGGCGACTCGACCGATCAGCGCGACATCGTCGACTGGAAGGGCGAGTGCGAGATGATCGCATGGAAGCATTCGGGATGAGAAGCCGTAACGACCGAGACCGAAGCAGAAGAGGGACAGGCTCATGCAGATCAATCCGATCGTCCGACGGGAATCCGGACAGAGGAATGCGGGGACGGAGAGGAGCAGGGACACGAGCAATGCCGTTGCCCAGAACTGAGGAATGCGTGTGCCTGACAGAATGCCGGCACAAAAGGGGACGAGCGCGAACGCTGCCGGAAATCGCCGCGGAATCTCATGAAGTCCCGATCCGGCTTCCGTCAAAAAATCACGGGGCCACACACACCCACTCCTCGATCCGCGCGAAAATCCGTTCGGTCACCCCTGGCAGGTCTCTCAGTTCATCGATCGAACGGAAAGGCCCGACTGTCTCGCGATGATCGATGATCAGCATGGCAAGGCGTTCACCGATTTCAGGGAGGATCATGAGTCGATCGCGTGAGGATCTGTTCACGTCGATGCAGTCTCGAAAGGGACGCAACTGTTTGATATAAAAAGTTTTATCGCCCAACTGACGCTTGAATCGCACCAGCGGTCGTGCAGACGAGGCCGACGAGGCCGATTCCGGGTACGCCCGTGCGTGAAATCTGAGACGGCACGGCTGCCGAGTCCTCTCATTCAGGTCACGGTGACTCGACAAGGGCAGGACGGTGAGCATCCGTGCTGTGAACACCAGCATGATCAGACACAAGAAACGTCGGGATTGAAGTGACATGGTCGGGTCTCCCGGTGTGCCGAAGCACAGGACGCGGTGCGAAGACACGATTCGCAAAATGGTCGAGGGTACGGGATGAATTTTGTAACACAGATTACCACGAGCGGCGTTTGACGGCAACAATTCCAGAGGAGATGAAAAAGTGGAAATGATCGGGTGGACTTGATATGGTTCGGGCATGGACGTCTCATGGAGGTGTTGATCGGTGCGTCTTCTTTCAATCATCATTCCCGTCTACAATGAGTCCGCCACTCTGGATGCCATTCTCGACCGCCTGCTGAGCGTCGACTTCGGGGCGATGGATTTCGATCGTGAACTGATCATCATCGACGATGCCTCGACCGACTCGTCCTGGGATATCATCGGGCGTCGGCAGCAGGATTTCTCGAGGATTATCCGTCACGACACGAATCGGGGGAAAGGCGCGGCCATCCGAACCGGCCTCGGATATGTCCGGGGTGATTGCATCGTCATTCAGGATGCGGATCTGGAGTATGATCCTGAAGAAATCCTGAAACTGCTTGCACCCGTCGTCAAAGGCAAAGCCGAGGTCGTTTACGGATCCCGTTTTACCGGTGAACGCCGGAATATGTTTCTGCATCACTGGATCGGCAACCGGTTTCTGACCGGCTTGACCAATATTCTCTATGGCACAACTCTTTCGGATATGGAAACCTGCTACAAGCTTTTCTCGAAGCATGCTCTCGAAAACATCCACATCCGCTCGGAGAGGTTCAATTTTGAACCGGAGATCACGGCGAAGGTATTGAAGAAGCGAATTCGGATCTACGAGGTTCCGATTTCCTACAGCGGACGTGAATACTCTGAAGGGAAAAAGATCACATGGCGGGACGGTTTTTCCGCGCTGTGGGCGATCATCAAATACCGGTTCATCGACTGAGGCTGATCGGCTGGGGACTGGCATGCGCACGGCACGCGCCTCTGGTTATCTTTTTCACCGCGCTCATCTCGGGATGTTCTTCTCCCTCCCCGAAAGTCGCCCCCCCGACCATGCCGCCAACTCCCGAACAGACCGCGAGCGCTCCCGCACTCGCCGCGGATTTCACTCCCCCGGTCATCGAAGACTCCGACACCGCCGAACGACAACCCACTCCGGTCGCATCGCCGGGATCGGTCGGAAGGATCGTGCAGAATCTGATTGTGTTCCAGTCGAACCGCGAAGGGAATGAGGAGATTTTCCGGATGAGCACCCGTGCGTCCGAGATCAACAATCTCAGCCGCCATCCCGAAGACGATACCGACCCGGATGTCTCACCCGATGGCTCCACCATCGCTTTCGTCAGTCACCGTGATGGCAACTCGGACATTTTTCTCATGGATGTAACCGGCGAAACCATCCGCAACATGACCCGGAACCCCGGCTTCGACGAAGCTCCGGCGTGGTCCCCTGACGGACGGCACATTGCCTTCGTCAGCACACGGGACGGCAATTCCGATGTGTATCTGCAATCGCTGACCGAACGGACTCCGATCAATCTGACGGATAACCCTGCTTTCGACGGAAACCCGTCCTTTGCACCGGACGGACAATCGATCGTGTTCGTCAGCGATCGGGATGGCAATTCCGAAATCTACTCCCTGGATCTCGAAACGCTTTCCACCCGGAATCTGACACGGACACCCGAAGATGAGGGATCGCCGATCTGGTCACCGGACGGCCGATTTCTCGCATTCGACTCAACCCTTAAATCCGATACCTGGATCGCGATTCTGAAAAACGGAGAATCCCAGGCGGCGCGCATCACGGAGAGCGATTCCGATTCCGGTTCACCATGCTGGTCCCCGTTCGGTTCCAAGCTGTGTTTCATATCCAACCGTGACGGCAATCCGGAGATCTACATCATGAATCCTGATGGTTCCAGCCCGATTCGGCTGACCTACACGACCGCAGAAGAGGCACATCCGCGATGGTTTTGATATTGACAAGCCCGGTGGATCGCATTAAAAAAGGGCCCTTGTTAACGGAGTGACCCGAGGATGGCAAAAAACACCTGGTCAGCCAAGATCAATCGCACGGTGACGTCGGTGTTACCGGTATCGAAACATCGGAACGGGCAGTGCAGGCAATGCGGCGCATGCTGTCATCTGCCGAATCGGTGTTTTTTCCTGCGAAAGAGCCGATCCGGAATTTATCGGTGTGTGATCTACCCGATACGCCCTCTGAACTGCAGGAAGTACCCGCGATCGGAATCCGAATGGATCACGCCGGAAACCTGCGGATTCATGTTCCGGCCGGACACTCGTCCGGGATCCGGCAAACGGATTCGGAACTGGATCCGCACGCATCATCTCGCGGGCATCCTGAATCTGCTGCGGCTGATTTCCATGCATTTGCATTCGCGCGGTTGAGCCTTCGGAAATTTGACTTGACTGCAGCTCAAAAAATAGAATGCCGGAGGAGGTGACCCGGATGAGAGTTTTTCTGACTGTACCGCCGGCACTGAAGAGTCATATGCAAATCCCGGATCTCGGACTGGCCTACATGGCGACCGCGCTTCGGAAGCAGAACCATACCGTCACCATCCTGCAGGCGGAAAAACACGGAAATCACGATGATTTTACCCGGGCACTTCAGGAATTCCGTCCCGATGTTCTCGGAATCAAAACCTTCTCTCTCGAGATAGCTTCCATCAGGACGTGTACCGAAATCGCCCGCACCTTGTTCCCTGATATCGTGATCGTGCTGGGGGGACCGCATATGTCGGTGATTCCCTCCGAAGAATCGATGGCATTTTTCAAGGAAGCCGATTTCGGAGTCAGGGGCGAAGGTGAGATCGCATTTCCAAGATTGCTCGAGGTCATCGAATCCGGATCCGGACGGTTCGAGGGAGTTCCGGGATTGATCCGTCGGACGGAGAATGGGATCGAGACGCAGCCATCTTATTTCCACAGACAGCTCGATGATTTCGATTTCCCCGCCTGGGATCTCATCGATCCCCGCAACTACAAGGACCGCTGGTATTTCTGGTCACCCGAGTTTCCAGGCGCGCCGATCCTGACCAGCCGCGGATGCCCGTATCGATGCACCTTCTGCGCACAGAACGTCGTCAACGGGAAGATTATCCGACGCCGATCCATCGAACGGGTCCTGGAAGAAATGGAGTTACTGATGACCCGATACGGGGTCGTCCACTTCGATTTCATCGACGATAACTTCCTGATGGATCCCCAATATGTCAGAAGCCTGTGTGAAGCGATTCTCGCACGAGGCTGGAACGTTCGCTGGAACTGTTGCGGCGCCCGCCTGGACTATCTCGACAAGGATCTCGTCAGACTGATGGACAGAGCCGGCTGCAATGTCATCTCGGTGGGCTTCGAGTCCGGCAGCCAGCGGGTGCTCGATTATATGCGCAAAGGGATCGACAAGGAAGGCATCCGCCAGAAAGTCCGGATGATCACATCCAATACCTCCATCCGGATCATGGGCCTGTTCATTCTCGGATTCCCGACCGAAACAGAAGCCGAAACACGGGAAACCATCCGGTTCATCCTGGACCTCCCGCTGTTTCTTGTCAGTATCAACACCTATATCGTCATGCCGGGCTGTGAAGAATATGACCGGTTGATTGCCTCGGGCGAGGTCAAGCCGATGGATGGCAGCAATATCGGACTGGACGAGCATGTTTACGCACCCCGCGGCATGTCACTCAAACGACTCGGATACCTCTACAATCTCGCATTCTTCCGGTTTTTCCTCCGCCCCCTCACCCTGTATCGGATTCTTCGATACTCATGGCGACGAATTCCTCATTTCATCGATAAGGCTCTCAGAAAACTGATCTGGCAATCCGCAGGCTGATCATGGTCGCGTTCAAGTCGTTCTATGAGCGGATCGCTCCGGAGTATGAGCGCGTCAATCGGGCAGTGACCTTGGGACTCGATCGATTCTGGCGGCGCCGTGCGGTCCGGCACATCACCCGATCATCCATCGAAATCTGGCTCGACATGTGTACGGGAACCGGTGAGACCGCCATCGAGGTGGCCGGGCGATCCGACACGGCGCGCGTCGTCCTGGCTGCCGATTTTTCTCCGGCCATGCTCAAGCGTTTCATCCGGAAGAAGATTCCGGCAACTGTCCGGATTTTTGCCGCGGACTGTTCGGAACTGCCGATACGAGACAACGCACTGGATGGAATCAGCATTACATTCGCCGTCAGGAATCTCAATCAATCACCAGGCGGTCTGGCTCGATTTTTTTTGGAATGCAACCGGGTGATCCGCCCCGGAGGCTGTCTGGCCCTCCTTGAAACCAGTCAACCCGAATCGCGACTGATCCGTTTTTTGTTCCACCTTTTCGTCAGACTGACTGTCGTGCCGATCAGCCGTCTGTTCTCCTCCGAAACCTCACCCTATCAGTATCTCGCGTCCAGTATCCTGGGTTTTCATGATGCCGCAGACCTGAGTCGGATACTGGAACGAACGGGGTTCTCCGAGATCGACGTCGTTCGGTACACCTGGGGCGTCGTGGCCTTGCATCTCGCACGGAAAAAAATCGTTCCGATCCAGTTACCGGAATGATGTCATTGCGTATCTTCCTCGGACTTCCAGATCCGCACCCGGTTACCACGGCCCATGGCTATTCTGAGCGCTATTTCGGCGCGCATCATCATTTCCCTGCTGGTGAGCCGATCCTCGCGCGTCGGGGACAGAGCGATTCCGATGCTCATCGTCGAAGACAGGACCTGCCCCTGGACCGTGAGTGTCGTTTCCTTCGCCCGATGTCTCAGTTTTTCAGCAAACACCATCGCCCCCGCTTCGTTCTGCTCCATCGAGATGAGCATGAATTCGTTGGCGCTTCTCCGGACCAGCAGATCACATTTTCGAACGAGATGATTCAAGGCGTCGCTCAACATCGACGTGTACTGTTCGATGACATGCTCCGGATACTGGCTGATCAGATGCGCCAGATTGTCGATTCCGATGATCAGGACGGAGAACTTTGACCCGTGCCGCACAGCGCGTTCGATTTCGAGATCGATAAACCAGTTGATGAAGGGTTCGCTGTACACCATGTTCTTCGGATCCGGCATCGAAGCGTTGGCGGTTTCCTTTTCGAGTCGGGCGACCTGTAACGCGAGGAATTCACGTTCAATCGCAACCTTCAGGAGTTGTGCGGCAAGACTCAGTTGGATGAGGTGTTTTTCGGATAATGCCGCGAATGCGTCAAAATCCGTTATCAGCAACCCCATGATCTCATCCTGGGCCTTCATCGGCGCAATAATCAGGTTTTCGATTCCCTCGATCGACGCTGCTTCACCGGATAATGCCTCGACAAGCAGGCAGGGTTGTTTCGAATTCAGAGCCTCGACGAGCATCTCCGAACGGTCCTGGTTGATGATGGCCGCGCGATGTTCGAGATCGGGAGGGACGTCGCGGGCGATCGCGAGCGCCCAGTTGCCGGATTCCCGCCCTTTCAGATAGATCGCGACACGTTTCGTATTGAGCAGTTCGCAGAGTTGCCGGCCGATGTTCGAGAGCAGTGTTCTGAGATTCGGCAGTTTGATTTTCGAAGAGATGCGAAACTCGTTCAACTCGTCCTGTCCGGTCGGTTCCATGGTCATCCTCCAATTGAACCCATTTGAGCTCGGTATACCAGATTTCGGCCGTTTCGCACAATGCTTTGAAGAGCAATCCCCTCAAGCCGGGCGACAGGGATGGCACCCGAGTATCAGGCGTCGAACATTGTGCCCGCCGCCGGGAAC
Source organism: uncultured bacterium (assembly GCA_937951895.1). GTDB lineage: Bacteria > CSSED10-310 > CSSED10-310 > CSSED10-310 > CALFER01 > CALFER01. The sequence goes on along the minus strand of CALFER010000077.1, from coordinate 30,204 downwards.
AGCGACAGTTGCCCGATCTGAATCAGATGCAGTTCATTCGCTCTACCGAAATAGGCTTCACAGGCATCCGAAATCGCCTTGAATCTCTGCTGATAGTCGGGATCGATGAACACATAGAATTTCCAGAGTTTCCCGAATTTTTCCTGCAGGGAAGCCACCTCGCGGTTTTTCCAGTTGACCAGTGGTTGAGCGCTGGAGTGGTCCACCTTGACGAGCACATCGGCTTCCTTGAGATTCATGGAGGGGGGCGGCGCATACACGATGACGGATTCGTGCGGAATCCGCGCAACTTTCGCGATGTGCCGCTCCGCTCTTGTACGCTCATCTTTCAGATTGAGATGATATTTGTCGGATAATTCCCGGCGACTGTCGGAACTGAGGTTGTGTTCGGTGAGCACGAAGCAGCGTTTGTAGAAGGTCCGTCCCAGGAATCGCCGCATCAGCCGCGCAATGGTCCGGTCACTCTGATATTCGGTTTGCAGCACATACAGAAGCGCATCGTCCGTCAATCCGAACAGGCGTTCGGAATCGAATCCTTTCGCCACCGCCTGCTCGACCGCACGCGACAGCATGGCACCCGCCGCAATTTTTGCATGATGATAATAGACTCGTTCGGTGAGGAAGTATCGGATTCTGAGAAGGTGGATGACTTCCGAGAATGCATCGTGACGGAAGAGACCGTCTTTTTGAAGGTTCAGGATCAGCTGGTCGGATTCGATCATGAAGTAGCGGAAAATCCGGTCATCGAAGTCCAGTTTGAGACCGCAGTTGACGGCGTCGCGTCTGAGATAATCCAGCAGATCGGCGCAGATGGCGTGCGAGATGATCTGGGAAGCGTACGCCGGACTATCCGGAGCGTCGTCGTGGGCCATCAGAAGGCTTTTGACCCGATTCAGCAGTTTTTCTCTCCGGAGAATCACGGCGATGTCCCCGGAACCGACAAAATACTCCAGGCGCTGATTGTCCATATCATGGCGGGGAAAGATCCGGCGTTCGTCCTCGAGAGTATGCCCGAACGGGATGTGCGTGATGTCGTGAAGCAGTGCGGCGAGCGCGATCGCCTCCTGTTCCCGCCGATCGATTTCGAATGCACAATTCTCGCGCAATGCCGCGAGAATCCGTTTGGCCATGCAGCAGGTCCCCAGCGAGTGCTGGAAACGCGAATGGACGGCACATGGGTACACGAGATTTGACGTGCCGAGTTGCTTGATGCCCCTCAATCGCTGCATGGCGGGCGTATCGAGAATCTCCCGCTGAACGGATGAAACCGGGATGTCCCCATGAATGTTGTCCCGTATGGTCTTGTCCATGTCTGTATTCCCATCGCATCCCGGTCCGATGGCCGAGATTCCTTGCAGAATGGTTCGAGCCGACACTATACTGGATCTTAGACAAGCGGATGTTCGATGTCGAATCATTCCCCATTCCTGAAGGAGTATTGAAATGAAGTTTTTTCTTGATACGGCCCATGTTTCCGAGATTCGTGAAGCCGCGGAATTCGGCCTGGTCGACGGTGTGACCACCAATCCGTCACTCGTTGCCAAAACCGGACGGAAATACACCGAGGTGCTCGAGGAAATCTGCGGGATCGTCGATGGCCCGATCTCGGCGGAGGTGCTGTCCATGGAATCAGCCGGGATGATCGAAGAAGCCCGGGTGTTGTCGGATATCCATGAAAACATCGTCATCAAGATCCCCATGGTCGAAGAAGGGATCAAAGCCGCCAATAAACTCGTCGATCTCGAAATCCCCATCAACATGACACTCGTGTTCTCACCCATCCAGGCCCTGCTGTGCGCGAAAATCGGAGTGGATTTCGTCAGCCCGTTCGTCGGCCGCCTCGACGATGTCTCCCAGCCCGGCATGGACCTGGTGACCGATATCGTTTCGATCTATGACAATTACGGATATGAAACCGAGATCATCGTGGCATCCGTCCGTCACCCGATTCATGTGCTGGAAGCGGCGCGCTGCGGAGCGGATATCGTGACCATCCCGCACAGCACCTTCAAACAGCTGTTCAAACACCCGCTGACGGATATCGGTGTCGCCAAATTCATGGCGGACGCGGCGAAAATTCCGAAGGCATGATGCGGTGTGTCTGTATCCTGAGATCACGACATGCCGATCTTCGAGTTTGAATGCAATCAGTGCGCGGTTCGTTTCGAAAAACTGATCCGATCCGCCGAAACCCCGGTCATGTGCCCGTCCTGTCAATCCACTGACATCCGAAAAAGAATCTCGACGTTCAGCTTCTCCGGTTCGAGTTCCGGAGCCGATCCATCGCACCGGAAATGCGGCTGCTCAAGTTCCTGCTCGGGAGCACACTGCTCGACCTGCAGCCACTGACGCACGTTCAGGATTCGACCGGGGTCTCATCCGCCTTCGCATACGCGAAGCCTGCCGCGGCGCAGAGGATCATCATGACGCTGAAGAACACCCATGGGGATTCGCGGATCACGGATGGCAGCCAGGCCGGGAGATGTCCATACAGAGCCGCGGCAGCCAGAAATCCGATCAGAGCACCGCTGAAGAGACTTCCGAGATGGGGATGACGTCCCGATGCAACCGGTGCCTCCGGTGTATCGGGTACGATGGCGTGGACCCACCCGAGAATCCCGCAGACGATGGTGAAGAAGCCGAAGAAAACGATCGGGGAGGATTCGAGAAAATCAGGGGTCCAATCCGGAGCAGCCTTGTACAGGACGGCTGCGGCGAGAAACCCGATGATCATGCCTCCTGATACCGAACCGACCACGGCCTTGATCCGGAGCATTCTGTTTGATGCTGCTGTCATGATGCCTCCTTGCTAGTTGCCATCGCCCTCATCCCAGAGCGCTCGCAGTTTTTTACGGCTGAGGAGCAGATAGTCGCGATCCGGAGAAAACACTTCGAGCGTGATGGTGCGGTCGTAGCCGATTTTCTTGAGTTCCCGAACCAATTGCTTCCAGACGATCCGCCCCGCGCCCAGCGGGAGATGCAGGTCGTCCGGGCCACACATGTTATCCGAAAAATGGACATGCAGGAGATCGTGTTTGAACTGGTGCAGAAGCATCAGCGGCGGTAACACATGCGGCATCAGAAACGCGTGACCTGCATCATAATGGAAGCCCAGATGGGGGATGTTCCTGATCAGTTTTTTGAGCAGTTTCCCCTGCTCCGGCCAGTTCGACGTGTTTTCGAGAAGCAGCGTCATGCCGTGCCGGCCACACTGTTCGGCAAGCGGCGTGAGGGCATCCTGCCAGTACTCCAGTTTACGCTCCAACCGGAAAAACCGATGGGGATAGGAATGATTGAAGTGGATGGTCATGGTGGATGCGCCGAGTTCGGCGAAGCAGTTGAGTTGTTCCGCGAGTTCCTCGCGGACAGCCGAGCGGATCCGGGCATAGGGGCAATCGATGGGGAGGTAATACGCGGTATGGCCGACGATTCCCAGCGCATGGTCGGCCATCAGGGTCCTGATGAGTCGCACATTTGCAGGTGTGAGTTCCGCTTCGGGAGGTTCACTCGTTAAATCCAGATAATCGAATCCCGATTGAGCCGCAAAGCGGATTTCCGACTCGATGGGATACCCCGGATTGTTCATCATTCCGATCTGCACAGGCACCTCCAACGCTGGCTGTATCATGGTGTCCGCCTCGCAGGAATGTCAAATTGCCCGCACAAAGATGACCGTTGGCGTACGCGGGTATTTCCTTTATAATGCTTTTCGCAACATTCAGTTGTTTGACTGCTTAAGGAGAAGGCCCATGCTAAAGAAATCATCCGTTTCAACGAGTGTCCTGATCATGTGTTTCTGCCTGTTTTTCAATGCCTGCGGGCCACAGAAGCCGGCAGAACCGACACCGGATCTCCAGGCCAGCATGAAAGCCGGCACACAGATGGAGTCTTGGTTGACCGATATCCGGATCGGCTTCTTCTTCGCCTCCGAAGGACTCGCCAATATCGATGACGCGCTGCTTACCAAAGAACGTTCCGGCGATGAATCCCTGGTAAGAAACCTCCTGGACCATTACAACGCCCCGGGAAATCTCGTCGAAACACTCACCAGAATCTTCGAAAACTCGGAATCTATCCGCACTCAGCTCGCGTCTGTCCAGGGCATCGACACCGAGTCCTTCTCCAATCTGGGCGAACTCAACAAAACATTCAACGCAACACTCACCATGCTGAAGGCCATTCCGGACAATCCAGCAGATTTTCGCGAAAAAGTAGGCACACAGAAGGGCAAGTTCACCAGCATCGAGACACTTCTGATCAAGAAATTCCCGAATTCAACCGCCATGCTCAGCCAGAGAAAATCACCGGAGAATCCCGAATTCCGCAAATTCAAGCAGTTGCTCGAACCGAAATTCCAGCCCGCCGCGGCTCCCGTTGCAGAACCGACGAAACCGCAGGATGAACCGAAAACCGATGCAGTTCCTGATCCGAATGCCCCTGTCGAGCCGCAAATGACTGCCGCGCCGTCGAAAGTATGGCGGGATGCCCAGGGTAACATCCACATGGGCCAGGTGCCTCCGGACGGGGTTGTCGTCGAAGAACCCCGGGGCTCGATCGCTCAGGGATCCCTGCTTCCTCCGAACACCCCCGCACCCACATCCACCCCCGTCGTCACTCGATCCGATGTCGCTCCCGCTTCTCAGATCGTGCGGGATGAAGCCGGTCGCATCATCCTGAAGAACATCGCCGAACCGACTCCTGCTCCGGCCGGCAACTGATCCCTTCCCCTCACATCCGATCTCCGCTCGTTTTCCGCGTGACCATTCGGTTAAAACCCGAGGTCACGCGGTTTCGTTATCGAATCAAATCGGGATGACATGGGGGCAAAAAAAAAGACGAGAACTGACGGGAAGGGGTGGCGAAGGAGGGGCAACCCCGTCAATTCTCGTCGGAGGGACACATTTCAAGCGCTGCTCTCACGCAAAACAGCCCTAATAGTTCGATTGTACCAGAATTTTGGAAAAAGCAAATAGAATTTGCGCATGATTTCAGATGGCTCCGCCCTTGCTGTCGTGATACCCTTTCGTTCCGGAATGGAGGTATCCGTGAGAATCACGTGGGCTGAAATCAATCTGAGCGCCATCCGGCACAACCTGACCTGCATCCGGAACGCCGCACCGAACGCCAGAATCATCGCTGTCGTCAAAGCCAACGCATATGGTCACGGGATCGTGCATGTCGCCCAAGAGGCCGTCGATGCCGGCGCGGATTATCTGGGTGTCGGCTTTCTCGAAGAAGGCATCCTGCTCCGGAAAAAAACAATCACTTGCCCCATTCTCGTTCTCGGAGGCGTTCTGTTCCACCAGGTCCGACGCTTCCTCGAAAACAATCTCGATATCACCGTCTCTTCTCTCGGCCTCGCCTACGCCGTCAACTCGGCCGCCAGGGAATCCGGAACGCGCGCACGGATTCACCTGAAATTCGACACGGGTCTCAATCGGATCGGCATCAATTACGAAAAAGCCGCGTCAGTATTCGAACGGTTGAAACCGCTGGACCACATCGAGATCGTCGGCGTGTATTCCCATTTCTCGACCGCCGACGACCCCAACGGCGACTTCACCCACCTGCAACTCGAGCGATTCAACCACATTGTTTCCATCGCCGAAAGCTTCGGGATTCAGCCGCGTTATCGCCATATCGCCTGCTCGGGCGCCCTCCTGCAACATCCCGATGCCTGTTTCAACATGATCCGTGCCGGTCTCATCATGTACGGCCTCTATCCCACCCCTTCGATCACCCGCTCCTTCAATCTCCAACCGGTGCTCTCCTTCAAATCCCGCGTCGTGTTCCTGAAGGATGTTCCCGAAGGACAACCGATCAGCTACGGAAGAACGTATTACACGCAGCGCCGCACGCGGATCGCAACCATCCCGGTCGGCTACGGTGACGGATACAACCGTGCCCTGTCGAACCGCGGCGAAGTCCTGATCGGTGGCCGTCGTTTCCCGGTCGTCGGAAGGATCTGCATGGACCAGATCATGGTGGACATCGGACAGGATTCATCCATTCGGGTCGGTGATGAAGTCGTGATCTACGGGGAACAGGGCACCGAACGGATATCGATTGAGGAGATCGCCGAGAAACTCGGGACGATCCCCTATGAAGTTGTCTGCTGGATCGCTCATCGCGTTCCCCGGGTGTTTGTCAGGAACGGTTGATCCATGCCCAAATCCACTCTCCTGGCACTCCGGTTGACCCTGGCCCTCATCCTGACCTTCTCCCTGACCTGCGATCTCGATCACGCAACCCCCGGATTGTTCGCGGATGAGGCGGTCTATGCCGGCATGACCCAGAGTCTCGCCCGGGACTTTGACCTGTCCTACTCCCCGGATGATCTCGAACGCCTCTTCATGCACTTCCCGGCCGGACCGACCGGCATCATCCTGAAACAGAACGCTGATTCCTCACGAATCGTGTATGCGAAGCCGTTCATCTATCCGCTCGTTGCGGCACCGCTGTACCTGCTCGTCCACCTGAACGGTCTGATCCTGCTCAATGCGCTTTGCTGGTGGATCTGCCTGTATTGTGTGAGCAAGGCATGGCATCACCGCCCGCAGGGATTCCTGTTCGGATTTGTTTCGCTGTTCGTAAGTGCCTTCGCGCCCTACACGCTCTGGATGCATCCCGAAATGTTTACCGCGATGCTCGTTGCGGCCGGGACGCTGTTCTGGAGACGCGCGGCGGAGGCACGCGATGCGGCGGGTTCCACCACGAATGCAGGATTCATGGCCGCCCTCTTTACGCTCGCAGCCACCATCAAACCTCAACTGCTCATCTTCCCGGCTCTCGGAATCCTCCAGTTTTCCCTCAGACGCCGGCCCCGATCGATCATCCGACTCATCGCACTCGGCATCATCATCATTCTGACGGTCATCGCCGCAAGCTTTCTGTTGACCGGCGAACCGAACGCATACGGCGGCAATCGAAAAATCTTCGTCAACCAGTTTCCGTTCGAGGATCCAACGGCTCATTTCGACCGTTTCGGGAATACATGGTCGACGGAAAACGCGAAGATGTATCTGCAGCCGGCCGTGATCGCATGGAACTGCTTTTTCTTCGTATTCGGGCGTTTCACGGGCATCGTCCCTTATTTTTTCCCTTCCGCCGTTGCTCTGTCGCTGCTTGTTATCCGGAGATTCCGGTCATCCATCGGTCCGTTCGTCCTCGCAGGTGTCCTGATCATCTGCCTCGTGCAGATCACTCTCATCCCGACCAACTACCACGGAGGCGGCGGAGCGCTCGGGAACCGCTACTTTCTCCTGCTCGTCCCCGCTCTCCTGATCGCCCTGTCGAACCCCCCGTCCCTCCGGATGACCCTGCTCACGGCCGTGATCGCCGCCTGCTTCTCCGGGCCGTTTCTGATCAGACCGTTCTCGTCGTCTTTTCACCCCGGTGATCACGCCATGACGGGCATTTACACACGATTCCCCGCCGAATGGACACTCGTGGACAGCCTGCCGATTTTCGACGTCTCCCGCAACCGGGTCATTTTCGATGGCGTTGAAGCAGGTTTTTTGTTTCTGGATCGAGGCATTTACGGGAAGGAAACGGACGGATTCTGGGTGCTGGGTGATTCCCGCGCGGAATTCTTCATGAAATCTCCCCGACCCCTGTCGAGCGCGACGTTCCGGATCGGCGAACCGCTTGCCGACGTTCGCGTTCGGATCGGCCAGGGTCGTTTCAGGGACGACTTCCCATGCGCGGCCGGAGTGTTGCTGGATCGTGACATTCCGCTCTCAGGGCATCCATTCATCGACCTTTATGGGCGCAGATTCTGGATCTATGACTTTTCCATCACCGTCCATGGAGGCGGTATACCCAGGTACCGAACGGATTCGACCGATTCCCGTTATCTCGGCGTATTCGTCCGTCCGCGTGTCTTGCATTCGGCTGAATAAACCCTTAGATAATGAAGGGCTGATGAGGATGCGGATCTGACCGCGCACGGATCTTGAAGAATCAGTCGGGTCGTGGAAAAATGCGGTCTGGAGGAAACCACGGATGACAGACTGTCTTGAATGGAACAATCCGAAGTATAAAGTGGTCGAGTTATCGACGGTCACCGAGGAAACCATTGAGATTGCTCTGAATCGATGGTCATCCGATGGATGGGTGTTCGATCAGATCCAGTTCGTGGTGCGGGATGCCTCGCGACGACCATCCATGGCGTTCATTTTTTTCATCAAACCCAGAGATCCCACCGATGATGCTCCGGACTACGAAACAGTCCGGGAGGAACCGGAAGAGACCGAATGTGAGGGGAATGAGGAGATTACGAATGAAATTGATATATCTTGATCACAACGCGACGACACCGATTCACCCCGAGGTCAAATCCACCGTCATCGAAGCTCTCGATCTGTTCGGCAATGCATCGAGTCTCCATCCGTTCGGGTTCAAGGCACGAGAAGCCATCGAGTCTGTCCGGACCCGGTTGCTCCAATTCCTCGGAGCTACCGAAGGACGGATTATCTTTACCAGCGGCGGATCGGAATCGAACAACCTCGTGCTCAAAGGCCTTGTCTGCGAAGGTTCGATCTGTCCGCACCGACTGGCACCGCAACATCGCCCGCACGTGATCACCTCCTCCGTGGAACATGACAGCGTCCTGACAACGATTTCATGCCTGAACCGGATCGGCGCGGACGTGACGGTTTTGAATGTGGATCGAACCGGAATGGTCGACCCGGATGATGTGTTCAAAGCCATCCGCCCCACAACCGTGCTCGTATCCATCATGATGGCAAACAATGAAGTCGGAACGATTCAACCCGTCGCGGCGATCGGCCGGCGGCTGCGCGAACGGGGAATTGCTTTCCACTGCGACGCCGTCCAGACCGTCGGAAAGCTTGCCGTCAACGTCGATGATCTCAACGTGGACTACCTGGCGCTCTCCGGACATAAACTCAACGCACCCAAAGGTGTCGGCGCTCTGTACATCCGCAGAACCATGAGTCTGTGCCCGTTGATTCACGGGGGCCACCAGGAGGGAAACCTGCGGGCCGGCACCGAAAACAATATCGGGATCATCGCTCTGGGCAAGGCAATCGAGGTAGCGGGGAGGGATCGCGAGGAGGATGTCCGTCGCATCCAGGCACTGCGTGACCGTCTGCATGATGCCATCGTCCGCGATCTCGACGGAGTGCACCTCAACGGCCATGAGATCCATCGTCTGCCCGGCACCCTGAATCTGTCGTTTGAAAAAGTGGATGGCGCCGCCATCCTCGAGATGCTCGCCATGCACGGAATCGCCGCATCGACCGGATCGGCCTGCAGCAGCGGAGATGATGCCCCATCCCATGTGCTGGTCGCGATGGGAATCCCCGCCGACCTGGCTCGTTCGGCGCTCCGCTTCTCACTCGGATACGGCAACACGAGCGATGAGATCGACGAAGCGGCATCCATCATCGTTCAAACGGTCAGACGGCTTCGGACTTTGTCGCCACTGTGAACCCGGTTACTGGACGATTGCCCCGGGACAACCACCGCCTCGCTATCAACCCGGATCCCTGCACGGGATGCTTGAACTGTATGATGGCCTGCAGTCAGCATCGTTCCGGGGGCGCCGATCCGGATTCTTCGGCGATTCGAGTCGAACTCGAACCGTTCGATGGACATCATCGAATCCGTTTCTGCAGACAATGTCCCACTCCTGCCTGCCGGGCAGCCTGTCGTTTCGATGCGATTGTTGCTGAATCCGGGCGTGGCCCGTGGATCGTTCTGGCCGATCGCTGCACGGGGTGTGGCGCGTGTGTCACCGCTTGCCCGTTCCACGCCATGATGTTCAGCCAGATATCTGGCAAGGCGTTCAAATGTGACCTGTGCGGTGGATCACCGGAATGCGTGTCGGCCTGCCACTTCGGGGTCATCAGCTGGTTGCCGCCCGGAGTGCAATCTCCCCGAGGCATCCCCCGGGAGGATCTCGATCCATCGCTGGGACGATCCTGAGATGACTGGAGAAACCATGTATGGCGGTTATGCGGGACGAATTCTGCACGTCAATCTGTCGACGCGTGTGATCGAGATCCAGTCGACAGGCGACTATCTGCCGCAGGGAATCGGCGGACGAGGCATTGCGGTGCTCATTGCGCTGGAATCGATTCGCCGCGGGATGACGCCGTGGGATCCCGCGGCTCCCCTCATCATCATGACAGGACCGCTCACGGGCACCATGGCACCCTTCTCGGGCCGGACAACCGTCTGCGGGCTCGCTCCCCAGGGGCATCCTCACGAGTGGTACACACGATCTTCATTCGGCGGACATTTCGGTCCGGAGTTGAAGTATGCCGGCTTCGACGGCATCGTGCTGACCGGTCGCGCGTCCGAACCGGTGTACCTTGAAATCGAAAACGAACGCGTCACGCTCCGCCCGGCGTCCGATCTCTGGGGCCTGGGACTGATCGAATCACAGCGTCGACTCATCGACAGACTCGGATCGGCCTGGAGAATTTTCGCGATTGGTCCGGCCGGAGAGAACCTGTCCCGGATCGCGGTGGCCGCGACGGAAACGGAGTCTGCATCGGGGCAGGGCGGTTTCGGCGCCGTCATGGGATCGAAAATGCTCAAGGCAATCGCCGTCCGGGGAACAGGCGCACTGCGGATTGCCGATCCGGAACGATTTGAAACGGTGTGTCGATGGGTCCGCGAGGAAGCGCATGGATCGCATGGCTGGCCACACACGCCAAGACTCGATCCGGAGCATGTGAGGAAATACGGGCAGCGCTTTCAGGCGTGCACGCAGGGTTGCACCATCCGCTGTTTCGATGCCCGGTATTACAGGCATGTTCCCAGCCGACTCTGCCCGGGCAAGCGTCTGGCCGGACAGATCGATTGCATCGCGGGTCTCTTTCCGGGGATCCCCGGTACCTTCTACGACTGGAAACTCGGCTTCGAAGCCGGCTTCGAGGTATCTCAGATCGCCAACGACGAAGGACTCAATCACTGGGAAATCCTCGTGGGTCTGATGCCCTGGCTCCGAAAACTCAGCCAAACCGGAGAACTGACCCACATCGACGGGATCTTGATCGATCTGGATTCCCAGCAGTTCTGGGTCGATCTGTTCCGGGCGATGAGTCGCCGGACATCGGAAACGGCGTCCATTCTGGCTGAAGGAACCGTCAGGGCCTGCGAACGACTCGGGATCGGCCGCGAAGCGCTCGATGAACTGTATCCCTGCTGGGGTTATGCGGGACACTGGGACGGCCATGGCGATCACATCAACCGGATCTTTTTCCCATTCTGGATCGTGTCAGCCATTCAATGGGCGGTCGACACCCGCGATCCGATATCGAGCGGACACGGATACGTCCAGAATCTGATGGGATGGTGTCTCGAGAACTCCCCGGTTCACGGCATTCCCTGGGAGGACATCATCCGGATCGGAACGAAAGTGTACGGGTCACCATCGAGTGTCGATCCGGCCGGAGGGTATGAAGGGAAAGCGTTCCCCGCTTACTGGCACGGCCATCGATCCGTCATGAAAGACAGCCTGCCTGTCGATGATCAGGTTTTTCCGCGTGTTTTTTCGAAAAAGACCCCGGATTTCTTCGCACGTGCCGGTGATCTCGAAGGCCCCCAATTCGAACACGCGCTCTTTGTTTCTGCCACAGGCATTCCCTGGTCGGAAACTGACTTCGACCATTTCTGCGCGCGCACGATTCATCTCGAACGCGAACTCCTCATCCGCCTGTTCGACCGGTCGAGACAGGATGACGAAACCCTGATTCCATACCTTCAGAAACCGGAAAACCGGATCAATCCGTACATCGGCCATCCGATGAGTCTCGACCCGCTGCACTTCCGGGATGTACTCACGGAATACTACGAACTCCGCGGTTGGGATCCCGCAACCGGCCACCCTACGCCCCGGACACGGGAGCTGTTTCGTCTGCCCGGACCGACCTGACCATTTGCATCTTCGATCGGACAACCGTAGAATCCTGCATGTGGATGATCGGGGGATCGAGGTTCCTGTGGACGTGATCAGAAGTGAAAAACGAGACTTGCCGTCCGTGTGCGCGGGTGTGACCGAGCTGATCGCCTGCACCGCCAGTCATGAATTGAACAACATTTTCATGGGCATCGGCTGCTATCTCGATATTCTCATCACCCGCCATGCCATCTCGGATCACGACTCCCACGAACTGCTCCGGATCAAGGAAGCGCTCCGCCAGGCACAGCTCATCACCATCAAGCTCGGCACTCTGGCCGGCATGCGGGACAACGGCCTGGATGCCGACACCTATCAGAATCTTCTTCAGGGAGCATGCAGTCTCATCCGAAAAGGCCTCAAACGCCTCTCCATCCATCTCGTCGAAACCTATGATCCGCCCGAGACACCTTTCCCGGGCCCCTCTTCCAGCTTCTACCACCTCATCCTCGGATTGATTGCCCGGATCGTCTCCGTCCTGCCGGAGAACTCCTCACGCGAAATTCATGTCGGACTGACCCACTCGGGATCTTCCGCCCTGATCACGATTGCGGGAGCACCCGAAGGGAGGAGTTCGAGCGGGACCGACACCAGGCAACTCGAACGCAATACCGCTCCACTGGTCGATTTGTGTGCCAGCCTCGGAGGCCACCTCAGGATGATTGTCCGAAATGGAGCGATCCGATTTGAGGCGTCCTTCGATCACTGATGCACCGGCATCACTTGACAGCTCATCTCGCGATTTATACTCTAGTATTTTAGTTGAGATTCACAGGATACCGGAGGAATGAAATGAACAGCCTGTTTAAAAATCAACGTCCCGGCCGGGCTGTCCCGGAGGGGCTTCTGACGGAACTCGTTGAGAGCATCTGCGGGAATCACACCGGGTTGATCGGGCGGATGCAGATGAAACCCACCCGGCATCTCGCACCATCGCGCGACCAGGTGATCCAGCTTGTGGAGAATCTGAGATCGGTGTTGTTTCCGGGGTATTTCGGGCCGACGGATCTGACGGCTGAAACCGTTCGATATCATGTGGGGATGACGTTGGAGACGATTCGGCAATCGCTGGAGAATCAGATCAAGCGCGGGTTGTGTTTTTCGTGCAGGGATGATTTCGGGTTTTGTCCCGAGGGTGAGTGCGATCATTCGGCGCGTGAGATCACGCAGGCGTTCCTTCTGCGCATTCCGCACATCCGGCAGTTGCTCGCGACCGATGTCCAGGCAGCGTATGAAGGGGATCCGGCCGCGACGAGTGTGGACGAGACGATCTTTTGTTATCCGGGTGTTTTTGCGATCACGAATCAGCGGATTGCGCACGAACTCCATGTTCTCGGAGTCAAGATCATTCCCCGGATGATGACCGAATACGCCCATACGCTGACGGGCATCGACATTCATCCCGGCGCGCGGATCGGAGAGAGTTTTTTCATCGATCATGGCACGGGCGTGGTGATCGGCGAAACATGCCGGATCGGAAAGAAAGTCAGGATCTATCAGGGGGTCACGCTGGGCGCCAAGAGTTTCCCTCTGGATGAGAACGGCCGGCCGATCAAGGGGATCGATCGACATCCGATCGTGGAAGACGATGTCATCATATATGCGGGAGCGACGATACTGGGACGGATCACGATCGGTCGAGGCGCGACCATCGGCGGCAACGTATGGCTCACGCAGAGTGTCCCTCCCGGAAGCCGGATCCATCACCGCCAACCCGACCTGATCGGTCTGACGGTGGAATCGGGTAGCCCGGTGAGCGGGATTCAGAGCGAGTGAGCACCGAAAAACTGGCCCGTCTCCGGGAAATTCTCGGCGAATTGCCCTCGGCGATCATCGCCTTTTCGGGCGGCGTCGACAGTTCCCTGCTGCTCTGGGCATCGCACGACGTGCTTCGAGAACGCGCGCATGCCGTGATGATCGGTTCATCGCTGACGCCTCCCGGAGAGCGTGAAACGGCGTGTCGTGTCGCGCGCATGCTGGGTGTCGACCTGACCGTGCTCGACATCGATCTCGTCGGAATCCCTTCGATCGCCCGGAATACGGAGGACCGATGCTATCGATGCAAGAAGGTGATTTTTCGCGAAATCCGTCGTGTTGCACGGCGAATGGGCATCGCGCATATTCTGGAGGGGAGCAATGCGGATGACCTGACGGATTTTCGTCCCGGTCGTCGAGCATCGATCGAGGCCGGCGTGCGGATGCCGCTGCAGGAGGCGGGGCTGTCCAAGGCTGAAATCCGTGAATGGGCGAAACGAGCCGGGCTGGAAACGTGGAATCACCCGTCCCAGGCTTGCCTCGCGTCGCGAATCCCCTTCGGCACACGTCTCTCTCCCGATCGGCTTTCACGTGTCGCCTCGGCCGAAATCATCCTGATCGATCTGGGTTTTCAGGGAGCGCGCCTCCGCGATCATCATCCTGTCGCCCGGATCGAAATCCCCGAACCGGATCTCGACCGTGTCTTGCAGCCGCACATCCGATCCGAGTTGACCCGCCGGATCCGGGATTGCGGTTTCCCCTTCGTGACGCTCGATCTGAACGGATATCGCATGGGGAGCCTGAATCCCGTCCGACCGAATGATGCTGAGGGGGATGTATGACGGTACACGTGGTCTTCCGGGGGCCGATACGACGTCCGTTCGAGGCACCTGAGCAGGCGATCGAGACGGAAGAGGGAACATCCGTTTCCCGTCTGCTCGACATGTTCGGATACTCCCCCGAAGAACAGCGCGCGATGGTCGTTCACCGGAATGGAACCCTTGCGCGAGCATTCACCCGGCTTCAGAATGGTGACCGGATCGAAATTGCGATTCTGATGGGAGGGGGCTGAACGCGGCTGACCGCGTGAGGAGACACGATGATCGGTGCATTGAAGACGATCGAGGAACTTCGTGGCGCGGTGCAGGGATTTCAGGTTGCCCGAATCATTCAGACCGCCGTCAAACTGGGAATTCTGGACCGATTCACGGAATTCACTTCCGTTGATGATGTCACGCAGGATGGGGTTCTGAGTGCGCGCGGTATCGGAATCCTGTGCGATGCGCTGGTCGCGATCGGATTGCTTGAAAAACAGACCGGACAATACCGGATTACCCCGCTTGCCATGGAGGCACTCCTCGAGTCGTCTCCGGGTCTCCTCCGGCATTCCGTGCTCCATGCGGAAGGCATCTATCGGCGCTGGGCCGACCTCGAACACGCAGTGATCCGCGGCGAACCGCTCCCCCGCCCGCAACCGCATCTGGATCGCGAAAAAAACCGGGTGTTCATCATGGGGATGCATGCCAACGCCGCCGGAAAGGCGGATCGGCTTGTGGAGATGCTCGATCTGACGGATGTGCAAAGGGCGGTCGACATCGCCGGCGGTCCGGGCACCTATCTGATGGCGCTGCTCAAACGAAAACCCGATCTCGATGTCACGCTCATCGACCTTCCACTGACCCTCGAAACCGCTTCGGAAATCATCCGGGATGCCGGGTACGAAGACCGTATCCGGCTGAAGGCTATGGATGTGTTCGAGGGCAATGAGGCTTTCGGAGAGGCATTCGATCTTGCGATCCTGTCCAATATTCTCCATATCGAAGACGAAGCACGCAATCTGTCTGTGCTGAGGCGGATCCACGCATCTCTGCGCCCCGGCGGAACACTCGTCGTCCAGGATTTCTTCACCGATGCGGAGGGTACGACACCTCCTTCGGCCGCCATCTTTTCGGTGAACATGCTGACCGCAACTGCCCGTGGTCGGAGCTGGCCACGATCACTGGTCGCTGGGTGGTTGAAAAGCGCGGGATTCCGGACCATCCAGATGACCGGAAAAGGGCTGGATTCCGAGATCTGGATCGTGCGGGCCTGATCCGGGTCGACCCGACCTTTTCTGTTGACAAATGAAATTAATAGTAATTATTATCAATAAGAGCAATGGAGGCACGGGATGCGTCACATGGAATGCCATCGGGAAACACGACAGAAACAAGCCATTCTGGATGTTTTGAAATCCGTTACATCCCATCCGACGGCGGACGAACTGTACGAAATCGTGCGAAAACGCATCCCGGCCATCAGTCTCGGAACCGTCTATCGAAATCTCGATCGTCTCGCCGCATCGGGGCAGATCCGCAGGATTCAATCCGCCGGATCTCAGATGCGATTCGACGGTTGCATTGAACCGCATACGCATATTCGTTGCATGGGCTGTGGCAGGGTGGATGACATCGAGGCGCATGAAGAGTTGCGGTATCGGATTGACATGACGGGTTATGAGGTGCAGGGACACCGGCTTGAATTTTATGGATTCTGTCCGGCCTGTCTGTCAGAGGATCGACCTGAATCCGCGGGCATCGGGGAGTCGGTCGGCTTGCGAAAAAATCGTTTGGAGAATAGACTTGAGTAACTGGTCAAGTGAGTTTTAAAGGAGGTCAAGGACATGGAACAGAAGCAGATTTACAAGTGCGGAGTTTGCGGGAACATGGTCGAGGTATTGGTGGTCGGGGGTGGAGAATTGACCTGTTGCGGGCAACCCATGACCCTCATGACGGAAAACACCGTCGATGCATCGAAGGAGAAGCATGTTCCGGTGATCGAGAAGACGGTGAACGGATACAAAGTCACCGTCGGAGGCGTACTGCACCCGATGCAGGATGCGCATTACATCATGTTCATCGAGTTGATCGCGGACGGACGGATTTACCGGAAGTTCCTGAAACCGGGGGACGAGCCGGTCGCGGAATTCTCCGTCAGCGCTGCTTCGGTGGTCGCTCGTGAATACTGCAACCTTCATGGCCTGTGGAAATCGCAGATCTGACGGGAGGCGCCATGCAGTTCAACTCGGTAAACGAGGCATTGGATTTTGCGATCGCGCGAGAGGAAGAAGCAGTACAGTTTTATCGTGAGTTGAGTCAATCCGTCGAGAATCCTCATACGAAACTGGTATTCGAGGGTTTTTCGAGGGAGGAGGGTGCGCATCGCGACCGGTTGATCGAGATCAGGAAAACGGGCAGGCTGCAGCCCGCTGAAAAGCAGATTCGCTCTTTGAACATTGCGGATTACACCGTCGATGTTCAGGTCTCACCGAATCTGACCTATCAGGATGCACTGATCCTGGCCATGAAAAAAGAAAAAGCGGCATTCAAACTCTATTCGGACCTGGCGGCGGCCAATGCCGACCCGTCCATGCAATCCATTTTCACCATGCTCGCTCAGGAGGAAGCCCGGCACAAGCTGCGTTTCGAGATCGAGTATGATGATTTTCTGACTGAGAACTGATGCGGGGAATGCCCTGCCAACAAGAAAGGAACATGTCATGATGAACAAAAAGATGACGGAACTGTTGAACAAACAGATCAACGAAGAATTGTTCTCGAGTTATCTGTATCTCTCGATGTCTGCCTATTTTCTCACCGAGAATCTCGACGGCTGCGCCCATTGGATGAAACTCCAGGCCCAGGAAGAGCTGAATCACGCCATGAAGTTCTTCAAATACATCGACGAACGCGGTGAAACAATCGCTCTGGACAAACTCGCCAAACCGCAGGCCAAATGGGCCAGCCCTCTGGCGGCATTCGAGGAAGCCTACAAACACGAACAGAAGATCACCGCATCGATTCATGCGATCATGGGTGCCGCGGACGAACTGAAAGATTACGGCACGCATCAGTTTCTGCAGTGGTTCATTGCCGAGCAGATCGAAGAGGAAGATGCGGCGGATGAGATCGTCCAGAAACTGAAGATGATCGGAGATTCGAAAGGGGCGCTTTTCCAACTCGATCATCAACTCGCCAAGCGCGGCGAATAAGCCCGGATTCCCGGGACTTCGCCCGAACTTCGCCGCCGCGCAACGGATCGACCGGTCTGCCAGGCGGCGGCGACGTGTCACCTTCGCTCCAGGAGGATTTCCATGAAAGTCGAAGAAGCGATCAAGATGGCGATTGTTTTTGAAAAGAAAGTACGAGATCTGTATTTCGAAGCCTCGGCGCAACTCGCCCGCCAGGAATGCCGCAAGGTGCTCGAAGTGCTCGCCCACGAAGAACAGCGTCATGTCGATTATCTCGAATTCAAACTCAATGAATGGCTCTCGACGGGACGCCTGAACGCGGATGCGATCGATACGGTAATTCCATCGAAAGAGAAGATCGCTCAAGGGTCACGGGAAGTCGGGAATCGGCTCGCGGTCGAAAACCGCGACAGCGAACTCCAGATTCTCGGACGCGCACTGGAAGTCGAAACCGAAACGAGTGATTTTTATCGGAAAATGGTCGATACGATGGAACTCGATGCGCGAAAGATGTTCGCCCGGTTTCTGGAAATCGAAACGGGCCATCTGGCGATTGTGGAAGCCGAGATCGACGCGGTGCAGAAGATGGGATTCTGGTTCGACATGCCGGAATTCAATCTTGAAATCCAGGGCTGATCGGCGCGCTTTCAGGAGTTTCATATGAGTTTCAAAGCGGTTCGTGTTTCGGATTCTGTGTACTGGGTGGGTGCTGTCGACTGGTCGATCCGCGACTTTCATGGCTACTCGACGCATCACGGCACGACCTACAATGCATTTCTGATTCTCGCGGATAAAGTAACGCTGATCGACACGGTCAAGAAGCCATTCTACCCTGAACTGATGGCCCGCATCGCCTCCGTCATCGATCCGGCCCGCATCGATTACCTCATCTCCAATCATTCCGAGCTCGATCACACGGGATGTCTGCCCGAGGTGGTCGCCGCGGTGAAGCCGGAGCGCATTTTCGCTTCCCCGAAAGGTATCCAGGCGCTCGATCAGCATTTTCATGCCGGTTTCCCGATCGAACCGCTCCGGACAGGCGACACTCTGGATCTCGGGAATCGTCATCTCCAATGCCTCGAAACCAGCATGCTTCACTGGCCGGACAGCATGTTCACGTATCTTCCGGAAGAAAGAGTCCTGTTCAGCCAGGATGCCTTCGGGATGCATCTGGCGTCGAGCGAGCGATTTGCGGATGAAGTCAATCAGGATGTTCTCGAATATGAAGCTGCCAAGTATTACGCCAATATCCTGATGCCGTATTCTCCATTGATTCTGAAACTGATCGATACCGTGGGGAAACTGGGGATCGAGATTGGCATCATTGCGCAGGATCATGGTCCGTTATTCCGGAAATCGCCTGACTTCATCATCTCGAGGTATGCCCAGTGGGCGCGACGCGACATGAAGCGGAAGGCCGTTGTGGTGTATGACACGATGTGGCAGAGCACGGCGGCGATGGCCAATGCGTTATCCGACGGCATGTCCGCGTCGAGTGTGTCGGTTCGGCAGATGCATCTCGCAGGCAGCCACCGCTCCGATATCGCGACCGAACTGCTGGATGCAGCCGCTCTGATCGTGGGATCACCGACACTGAACAACAACATGTTTCCTTCGGTGGCCGATGTGCTGGTGTATCTGAAGGGGTTGAAACCGAAGAATCTGATTTCAGCCGCATTCGGTTCGTATGGGTGGGGAGGTGAAGCGGTCAGGCAGATCCGGGATCTGCTGACGGAAATGGGAACGGCGTATTCCGGAGACGTTCGCATCAAGTATGTGCCGGATTCCGCGGCGCTCGATGAATGCTATTCGTTCGGCGTCTCACTCGCCGATCAGGTGAAAGGAGCAGTTTCATGAAGTACGTATGCAATGTGTGCGACTATGTGTACGATCCGATTGAAGGTGATCCGGATAACGGGATCGCCCCGGGCACTCCGTTTGCGGATCTGCCGGATGATTGGGTTTGCCCCTTGTGCGGAGTCGGCAAGGAAGATTTTTCGCCTGTCGATTAATCTTGTTACGAAGAAACAGATCGATCGCGGTTTTCTGCTTATCCATTGAACTGGATTCTGCATTCACCGTTCAAGGAGGCATAACATGGATACACTCATGTTATCGCGTCTTCAATTTGCGGCGGCGACGTTCTTTCATTTTCTTTTCGTCCCTCTGACGCTGGGGTTATCCGTCCTGATCGCCATCATGGAAACCCGCTTCGTCCGGACGGGCGACGAAGATTACAAGCGGATGGCGAAATTCTGGGGTAAACTGTTTCTGATCAATTTTGCGGTCGGTGTCGTGACCGGGATCACTCTCGAATTCCAATTCGGCACGAACTGGTCCCGGTATTCACAGTTTGTCGGAGACATTTTCGGGTCGCTGCTCGCCATCGAAGCGTCGGTCGCCTTCTTCCTTGAGTCGACCTTCATTGCGGTCTGGTTCTTCGGGTGGAAGCGCTTGAGTCCCAGGATGCATCTCCTGACCATCTGGTTGGTCGCCATCGCCTCGAACCTGTCCGCCGTCTGGATTCTGATCGCCAACTCCTGGATGCAGAAGCCGGTCGGCTATGTTCTGCGGAACGGTCGCGCGGAACTCGACGACTTCATCGCAGTTGTCACGTCGCCGTTTGCCATCCAGATGTTTTTGCATACTGCCGGCGCGGCTTACATTGTCGCCGGGTTCTTTGTCATGGGGATCAGTGCCTGGCATCTGCTGCGGAAGCACGAGGTCGTGTTCTTCACGAAATCCTTCCGTCTCGCGCTCGGATGGTCACTCGTGTTCTCCATCCTTCTGATCATCCAGGGACACCTCCACGGGGTGGAGATCGTGAGCGCTCAACCGGCGAAAGTCGCCGCCATGGAAGCGCTCTGGGACACCCGGACCCATGCGCCGATCCACATGTTTCTGGTGCCGGACGAAGCCAACGAGCGGAACCGGTTCGAGTTCATCGAGGTTCCGAGTGCGCTGAGTATGCTGGCGTATCATTTCCCGAGAGCGCAGGTGAAGGGATTGAAGGAATTTCCCGCCGACGAACGACCGCCCGTCCTGATCTCGTTTTTCTCCTTCCGCATCATGGTCGCCCTGGGGCTTCTGTTCGGCCTGCTGACCGTAACCGGATGGCTCCTGAGAAACAGACTCGATCAGCATCCCTGGTATTACAAAATCATGGTATTCGCGATTCCTCTCCCCTACCTGGCCTGCGAACTCGGATGGACACTCGCGGAAGTCGGCCGGCAGCCCTGGATCGTCTACGGGATCATGAAGACTTCGGACGGTGTGTCACCGATCGAACCGCTCCAGGTCATGATTTCGCTGATCGCATTCGTTCTTCTGTATTCTTTTCTCGGCGCTGTCGCGATTTATCTGATGTTTCATTATGCGCGTAAAGGACCGTTACCCCAGCCGGTCGCTCCCGACAAACCGGCGAAGAAACGACAGTAGGAGGATACGACGATGCTGGAAACAACCTGGTTTATTCTCTGGGGGGTTCTTTGGGCGGTCTACTTCGTGCTGGACGGCTTCGATCTCGGATTGGGCACGCTGCTCCCCTTCATCTCCAGGGACGACACCGACCGGCGAATGATCTACAATTCGATGGGTCCGTTCTGGGATGGGAACGAAGTCTGGCTGATCACGGCCGGAGGCGTGACGTTTGCGGCGTTCCCGACCACCTACGCGGTCATGTTCAGCGCGCTGTACGCCCCGCTGATGCTCATCCTGTTCGCGCTGATCGTCCGAGGCGTATCCTTTGAATTTCGAAACAAGATCGACTCTCCCGGCTGGCGGAAGCTCTGGGACACCTGCCTCTTCATCGGCAGTGCGGTTCCGGCGATCCTGTTCGGCGTGGCGTTCGCCAACATTTTTCAGGGCATTCCGATCGTGAAGGACGGCATTTACCAGGGCAACCTGATCGGCCTGCTCAATCCCTACGGCCTGCTCGGAGGTCTTCTCTTCCTGCTCCTGTTCCTCGTTCACGGCTGTCTGTGGCTGACCATCAAGACATCGGGCCGGTTGAGCGACGATGCCGAAGCGCTCGCCCATCGTCTGTGGCCCTTCCTTCTGCTCACCGCCGTCGTCTTCCTGATCGCCACCTATTTTTTCACACCGCTCTGGCAGAATTATCTCGACATGCCGGTGCTGCTGCTGCTCCCGTTGCTTGCCGTCGCGGGCCTTCTGATGTCGCGTTTCCTCCCTGTCGGCTGGAAAGCATGGGCGGGATCGGCCCTCACGATCGCCTCGGCCACGCTCTTCGGTGTCGCCGGCCTGTACCCCAATCTGCTTCCATCGAACATCGCCCCTCAGTTCAGTCTCTCCATTCACAATTCCGCCTCCAGCCCCCTCACACTGAAAATCATGCTCGGCGTGGCGCTCGTGTTCGTTCCGATCGTGATCGTCTATCAATCGGTCGTTTATCACTTCTTCCGGCACAAACTGACGCCGGATGATCTTTTATACTAAACCATACCGGAAATCCGGAAAGAGAGGCACGTATGAGCAGTTTGAAAGGAACCAGAACGGAAAAGAACATACTGACGGCGTTCGCGGGTGAATCGCAGGCGCGGAACCGGTACACCTACTTTGCATCGCAGGCGAAGAAGGAAGGATTTGAGCAGATCGCGGCGGTCTTCGAGGAGACGGCGAATCAGGAAAAGGAACATGCCAAGCGGCTGTTCAGTCTGCTGGAAGGCGGCGAGGTTGAGATCACGGCTGCGTTCCCCGCGGGGCAGATCGGCACGACGCTGGAGAACCTGCATGCGGCCGCACACGGCGAAGAGCACGAGTGGAAGACGATGTATCCCGAATTCGCCAAAGTCGCCCGGGAAGAGGGGTTTGAAAAAGCGGCCAAGTTGTTCGAGTTCATCGCGGTCGCCGAGAAGTATCATGATGAGCGGTATCGGACACTCGCTGCGCATGTCGAAGGCGGCACCGTGTTCAAGCGGGACGAGCCGGTGACCTGGCGGTGCCGGCATTGCGGTTACACCCACACCGGGACGGAAGCGCCCAAAGCCTGCCCGGCGTGCGCGCATCCTCAGGCCCATTTCGAAGTGCTCTGTAATCACTATTGATTTTTCGGCCTCTCCGGTCAACTAAATAGAAACCCCCTCGATCGAGGGGGTTTTTTTATTGATGTGCGCCCGGCAGGGATCACCTTCTTGGAGGTGAGATGACACCATCCGGTCCTCCGCATACCCTGCCGGGGGACGTGTTAACCCTTTGAGTCCGCGCTCGATATCCAGTTCAGATTTCTCTCAAGGATACGATCGAGTAGCTCTTGCTTTTCCCGTTCGTCGCTCATAACTCTCCTGTGAAATCTTACGAAAGGCTCACTCGCCGTGGCCGCGGAGCGGTTCACGGTCGAATGGAGCAGCTGGTTCGGCTCTTATTAGAAAGTTCATCGCTGCCTCCCAAAGTTCATTCTCCACCTCAGAATAATGCTTATCCAAGATGGATACCTCAAAGACAATGCTATCCTGTACGATGGACAACAACGCTTGTGATTCACCAAACCACCAATTCGAAATGCCACCCCGCTCCTTCGGCCCCCCCTTGATGATCGCAGCGACGCTCTTGCGCCGCGACTCGACGGCAGTCATAGCCGCATCGTGGGACTCAAAAATAGCTATCCCGACACCCCGGTAGCGAGTCCAAAGCGTCCCACCTGTCATGTAGCCTGGAATATCTTTAAAAAGTGCACCTCCGAGATTGTCTTGCCGAAAAGTGGCCTTAGTCGTCCCGAAAAACGAATTAAAATCGGTGGCTTTAAATCGCTCCAAAAGATTGACAGCCGAGATGTGATCGGATGCTGCGAGATTTCCCTTTGTTTGACGATCAGAAACGGTGACACCCTTTCTGGTCACAGACACATAGATGATCTCATTGACCAGTTTCTTGTCTGGATTGTAGAACGTCCGATCGAATCGAAAGTGGACACTGTATCTACCCAGTTCCTCATATCCTGCCTCGTGAGTTGTCTGCAACGATGACAGGGGGAAACCAGATAGTTTTGCAAGGTCGGTTGGTGACAGCGTGTGCGTCTCTCCAAAGGCCTGAATCGTGAATGTGTCCCACCCTTTTTCTCCGACCTTGATCTCGCACGAAACATCACCGGCTTCAGGAGTCTTCCCGCACTGAATCACGGCGGAGGTCCACGCCAGGAAATCCTCCTCCGACGCCCTTGCGGCGAACGGTGGAATCACTGCCATTATCAAGACAGCAACAAGAATCTTGTTTTTCATCATTTACTCCATGGCCAACGCTGCGCTTCACAGTTTTCTGATTCCGCGCGGGATCAGAAATACTTGTGCAAGTGGTTGTTCGCCTCTCTTTGTATTCATTGAATTTGACCACGACTGCTGCGAATGCACGAGAAGCCACTATAGCTTTGCATCCTGAAAGTCATGGAGCACCAAACCCAGAATGAAACACGCGGTGCTGGTTGCAGCACCGATGAAGATTCCCAGATCGACCCATGCATGAGGTGTGCGTTGCGGCTTCAATATCTGCACAGTGTAGAAGGCAGCGCCAGAAATGTCAACGCTACTACCGATCAGATGTGGTGACTTCTTCCATATTATCTCAAGGCGAACGCCCGCAATCAGCGAACGCCGAACGAAGTGAGGGAACCGGGCGTGGGCGGAAAAGTTGCCCCGCAACTTTTATTACCGCGACCGTCGTTCCGCTGGATTGCACAGATAGACATAGATTTCATTCATCATTGTACAAACTTGGAAAGTAAGAGGCCATGGGCAAGCCAGAATCTATTATATCTTGGGGAAGTTTTCCATAATACTGATCCATTAAACCCTTGGGGGAGTATTCACCAGAATCCAGTTTTCGTATTCGGTCCGATCGCAATTTGTTCCATTCAGGATGGGCTCGTGGATTGAAGGTATTTGGTGAAACAATGGCTGCAACAATGGAGATAAATTCATCCTTGGACAAATTTCTGGCATCCTTTTGGAAATAACCTCGTGCTGCATTTTGAAGGCCGACTTGAGGACTATTGTCAATCATCCCAAAGAACATAGAATTCAAAAATAAGGTAATCTGATCGTCCTTGGATATCATTCGGTTGACAACGAATCTTGCAATCAATGATTGTTTCAACTTCATGAATCCAGATTTGAAATCATTGAAATAGAGCTTTTTCACAATCGCTTGGGTAATTGTTGTTAACCCCGCTCCTGGCGTTGAAAAGTCAATACCATTGTGAGAATAGAATCCTGGATCCTCGACCTTCAAGAGAAGCTGAATGAAATGGTCTGGAATGTCACCCTTTTGAACCCCAAAATCTATTGGGTTGCCTTGAAATGGTCTCCATCTTGATACCTTGAAGTCTGGCAATACCGTAGAAATTGTGTAATCCCTTGCATTGTAAATTACGGCAAGGCTGTATAAAAAGAATGACAGTATCACTATCGATAGGCCGACTATCAGTAACTTGCCAACCATTTTGATTCGATTTTTCATTGCTCTATTATCCATATTTTTGTCGAGCAATCAGGTTGACGGTTCGTCTGGAGACGCGCTCGGCGCGGCTTCGGACGATACCTGTCCAACCTCTGGTTGGGTGTCTCCTCTCCATATCTTCTTGAGGAACAGGACTGCCATCAGGGTGACAGCTGCGTATGCAGTGGCAAAAATGACAGCTCTTGTGATCTCATGCGCAAGTGGGCCTCTGCCTTCCACCCGAATGCGTATCCAGTTCATGTACCAATGGGCAAAGGATGACAGAAAGCCGAGAACCCATGCGGTAATTACGTGGAAGGACACAGACACACGCGACCGAGACATCCGAGAGACAATCATCTCGGGAACAAGGGCGAGTATGGAGAACACAAGTCCGGTAACCCGGATGACGCGTAGGCTCATGACAGCGTGCTCGAAAGTCCGGTATACTGGACGCTTACCGAGGGCTGCGCTGATAAACCTCTCCCATTGATCGGATGATGACCGATCGACTAGGAATGCGGCTACGACTGCGATGAGAATACACATGGGTATCGGGTACAGCGTGAGCCATGCGAAGAGCCCCTGACACTTGCGCGGTAGTGTATTCATGCATTTACCCAATCCTGAGTTGAGCCGCGCGATCCCACAAGCGCGTGGTAATGAAGAAATGTGACCCCTCCGGCAGGCCAGCAAGGTATCGGACCTTCGCTTCCGGGAAGGACTTCTTTGCTTCGTCGACCGCTGGCTGAACGGAACGAGCCTTCGTTATGACTACAGCTGGCTGAGGGGTGCTCGCGCACCCAGCTATGCCGAGGAGCAGAAAGGCATAGACAGCAGCCCTGCTTCCCAATCTCATCCCGGTCGCCTAACGAGGCGGCGCGCAGCGTCCGCGCCACGCCCAGCATCACCAACGGTGCCGCTTGCGGCACCGTCCGAGTGCATGCTGTGGTTAGGCCAGTTGAGCCTGGACCTTAAGGTGTTGGACGAAAACATGATTCCTTCCGATCCCATGTGAAGTGACGTGAATCCAATTTTAGAATGGTTTGGACTCTTCTTCGAATTTCGGCACGGCCGACCTTTTCTACGAAATCACTCCAGGCTTGCCAGGCAGGTTGCGCTGCGGACTTAGGTACAAGGGACCATAGCCCTGGCTCAACTGTGTAATGTTGCCAGTCTGAGGTGGTGGTCAGATCCGCAAGGGCTAAAAATGCAACATCGCCAACACAGACGTTTTGCCAGTAATCCAAAACATGATGGTTGATCGGAGTTTCATCTTCGAGTTTTGAAACCAGATACTCGAGAGATGATGGCCCAACGGCAATCAACTGATCCACGATAGGTTGATTTGGGTTGTATTCCTTATCCTGCATTCGGCCCTTCGGGGCCAAATCTCGTATTCCTTTCAGATCAATTTTTAGCGGGTGCCCTTGAGCAAAAGCGTTCAATCCGAATAGGAAGATCGCCAGAATTCTCGCGGATCGCATTCATGACCTCCCTGGAACTGGCCTAACGTTACGGCTCACCGGCGCGAGACCCGCGGCGGGTCTCGCGTACGAGTGAAGCCGATTGTTGTGCCGAGTTCATCATTTCACGAAATGCTGCCAATTCCTACGTTTAATTTCGCGGATTGAGTTGAGTGTAATGTCTCGAAGCGTTTGTTGTTGAATCGTATACGCGCCAGTGCCGACTGAATCCCATGGCCGCAAGGATTCAAGAACAGCGATTACCTCAATTGAGCCATCACGACCAAGTCTGTGGATCGCCGGATAGCGTCTATACATGCCCTCTGCCCACCTGCTGTCCGCGGCGATAGCCGTGACATCGTCAAGAGGGAGGGCAGATATTCTCATCTCGTCAATCAGCGTCGTGATGTTCTTTTGCACGGTGCTGGGTGGCTCGCGTGCGGCACGCTCGGTAAGCCGCTGAATGAGTGCAGAATCGCCAAGGGTTGCGAGTGTGGCGCGTGCCACCCCGCCGCCTCCACTCCTGTCGTCTTTGAGCTTCGCAATCCCCAACTCGTAGAAGGCCAAGAGGATATCGCGACCGAGATTGATGTCATGGCGAACGAGAGCGGCGGCAATCTTGCACCGTGTGTCGATTCGAAGGCAGTCATTCCAAATCATTCTACGAAGGAGGTTCGTTGATGACTGTGCCCCAATGGTTGCTATCGCGTCCGCGCTGATTTCCTGGACGACACTGTGACAAGTGGAGTCTTGATATACGGCTTCGATGGTGGCAAGCGAATTGGTGTCACGATATTCGGCAAGGCCGGTAACGGCAACGTGTAGAAGCTGGTCGTGCTCTGCAGCGGCTCTGTTTGTCGATCCCTCGGCAAGCCAAAGCCGAAGCGTGGGAACAATCTCTGGTGAGGCTAGTCGAATGAGTTGTCGAGCAGCGTTACCACGAACTTCATCCTCCAAGTGGCGCTGCCATTCTGTTGGGGTCGGCGCTACATCCTTCGGCACCGTGAAGGAAAGCGCTTCAAGAAGCAACTGCTTCGCTTCGGGTGTTCCAGCATTACCGAGTTCCTCCAACAGGCTTTGCCTCGGTCCTTCCATGGTCTGCAACGCCAGACGGGTACGCTCAATGACACCTGTTGGTGCAGTCGCATCCTGCTCGGCATGCGCAGTGAGACAGATGGCTGATGCAGCTATCGACAGAAGGAGTATCAATGACTTTGTATTACGCATTTCGTATTCTTGGTGTTTCATGTGGCATAACGCCACGCTGAGGCAAGCGGCGGCTGGGGCGTGAGATTGCAACCTGCGTGCACCCACCGCTTTGCCTCCAGCGTCTGGTTCGGCGATTCAGTCATACTCAGCCTCGAAATTCCGGCACATCCCCGCTCAACTCGTAATGGCCTATAATAGCGTCATGGCAAATGGAACACACGAGACCTCTCTCCTGCCCGTCATGCGTGCCTCGATGTACGTGATCCTCCACACAATCAGAGAATGCGAACACGTTGCGGATCGCCGTGATGTCGAGGTAGCAGTCGAAGTAAACCCATTCCCGGCAGTTCTTGGACCATGCCGCCCCGCGGAACGTTTCTCGAATCCCGCGTCCGATGATCGCCTGTTCAAGTGCTCTGAGGTGTTCGCAAGTCATGGTGCGGAACTTCACGCCGAACAATGTTATTCAGCAGTTTTCTTCTCATCTTCGTTATTTAATCACAGTCTCTTTTGATGTGCAAAAATATACCAGTATTCCCCATAAAGACCGCCGACTTACCAAATCGAATGGAATGCCGATCTAATCGATTTCCGTCTCCTCGTTGTCGTTGTCGTTGTCGTAATCGTTTTCGATGCCACCGTATTGCTCCGAAACTTCGCGCATTTCATGATTCATCTCACCCGGTCTCGTCAGCATCGAAACTACTCGGATGACAATGCTGCGTCGCGGGTGATCTCGAAGAAGCGAAAGATTGACAGCGAGCCGGGAGGAATCAAGTTGGTTTTGGGCTAATCGCATTGTTTGTTTCGATTACGATTACGACAACGATTACGACAACGATCAGGACAGCCGCAACCGTTCCGCGGGCGCTCAACGTCCAAAATCATGATTCCTCACGCTCCGCGGAAATATCATTCATTTTATTGGCCTTTCTCCTGATCTGTTCGCTTCCAAAGAAGTACACGAGCCCGATGATGCCCAGGGAGATACAGGCGATTTCGACAGAATGGGGGCTGACCAGTCCGCAAAGTGGATTGGCTGGTGACCATGGCTGCATTGGCTCAATATCCGAGTGGAACAGGCTGTCGAGCACGATGTGGCTGCAGGCTCCGATCGCCGCTCCAGTGAAGGACGCCGTCCAAGTCGTTGAGGTCGAAACGGTGAGATCCATGTCGCAGAAACCGGCAACGATTCGATTCCAGACTGCCTTGATCCACTGACTGGTGGGTTTACCGATTACAGCAAGTCCAATGGCAAGAATGGTTGCACCGAGGGATGTGTGCCAGCACGTGTGGAACGGATATTCGTGCCGCATCATGTGTTGCAGCACTTCCAGATCCAGTGCGATCTGCGTCAAGCTGAAGACGACGATGCTGAAATGACGAGGCATCATGGCCTTGACAGCCATGCCCGGACCCATATGAAGTGGTGTAAATGGCATTTATCTTCTCACGGCCGAACGTCACGCATGAGCAGCAAATCGGAGCTTGCGGAGATTTGTCTGTTCCATGCGATTGTTAGCGAATAAGTCTGTCATATTCAGAATGTGTTCCAATCCAAAACCATAAAACACCGTCATCGACTTCAACTCCAAGCGCTCGACAATGCAATCCGATACGCACAGAATGGAATTCACCGATTTTCTTGAAATGCAGAGAAGGATGCTGAGGATTCGATTTCAGGAGGTCATATGCCCTGTCTGCAATCTGCTGAACATTTCCAGGCAATTTCATGTACAGATCCCAGAAATCACTCGTGGTAAAATGTTTCAAATCTCTTTTGTCTCTCCGGATCTGTGTTCCTGCCTGGCTTTATTTGCCAGCGCATTGAGTTTCCCAGCTGGAACATCCCTCTCGATTTCTTCATCCCAGACCTGAGCATCATATTCCAGAAACCAGTTTCGAAAGAACGCTAGTTCTTCGTTTGACATTTGTTTTATCTCATCTTCAATTCGTTTGACATTTTTCATTTTCAATCCTCTCTGTATTTATTATATCAATGACAGCGGTTGTTTGCCATGATTCCTGTCCAAAACGAGCAGTTACAGACTACCAGTCGCATTTCTCAGATTCTATTATCGCTTATTTGGGTATCGCTAACGCCGCTGTAAATTGCGTGCCGGAGCAACGCGTAGGTACGTCAATTTCAAAGCTTTATTATGCCTTCGGTTGATTCCACTATGTTTCGCCATTTCAAGATTCCGGTCAAAGCTTCCTCTAAAGTCTGGCTGTTGCGCTTTTCTTCGACGGGAAAGCCAAACTTCCTCGTGCAGCAAGTTCAGCGGCAGATTGGCTGGCATCGCAATTCGGGTCACCCTCGAGCTCCATCCACTGAAGGTGTCCCGACTTTAGTTGAAAGTGGGTGGCTGAGTTCATGTTAAGCAACT
>CALFER010000076.1 GCA_937951895.1 uncultured bacterium | reverse complement strand
GCAACACGAGCAACGGGTAACCAGTCAGGACATCGCCGGTGTTGTTGCAGACGTGTGCGGTGCAGGAAAACGTGTCGCCGGCATGAAAGAGGGATTGAGACAGATCCAGCGAGACACCCATCTGGTCACAGATATCGGGGTTGGAATGACGGTACACGAAGGTTTCGACCGTCACGCCTTCTTGTCCGCCACCATAGATCATTGAGCATTTTCTGGCTGAATCATAGATCATGGCAGTTGAATGATAGGGAGCGGCGCGTCCACCCGTGGGCTCGATCAGATACCAATCGTAGCCGTCCCATTCCCGGTATCGGTGAGTTCTATCCCTGAGTATCCGACAATAAGCAATACCGTGTTTAACTCAGGATTGTAGCAGAACTGCAAATAAGATCGTGGAATCAACGGCTTCCCGATCTGCACCCATTCCATTGATGATGAGAATGTGCTTTCCGGTATTGTCACACACATCCAGATCAGCAAAATGACGGTTCCAGCTTTCGGCTTCACGGTTATCGTCCCATGCCTCCTATCTGCATCCGAGAATATCCGCCGCGTTCCACCGGGTCAACTCAGTCTCTCGGATTCATCTCCCACTGCGCCCCAACGACCGCATCCGATCTATGCACGATGGATATGTAAAAAATCGCTTCTCTGAATGAACGCATCCGGATTCCCGGCCGTCCCTGCTCAACAGCGCAAACGACCTTGGACACTGGCACGGTTGGGCTCTGTATCAATAAACCGAATTAAGTAAGGTGTCCCCTTATTTCGTTAAACCGATAACCGAAAACTGAAAACTGAAAACCCTACTCCATCAAAACACTTGCCACAATGCCATCAAACGCCTTCACGGCCGGATCGCCCGCATCCCCCAGCGCAAACGGATGACCTCGGTCACCCCCCCGCCCGATCGCCGGAATGATGGGTATCCGCCCTAAAAACCGCACCCCCATCTCCTCCGCCATCCCGGCCGCCCCTCCGGTCTCGAAAATCGGACTCTCGACCCCGCAATGCGGACACACAAACCCGCTCATATTCTCGATGACCCCTCTCACATCCAACCCGACCTGACGACAGAACACGATCGACTTCCGCACATCCGTCACCGCCACGGGCTGCGGCGTCGATACGATCACGGCATGGCCCGAACAATCCAGCAGTTTCGCCATGGTAAGAGGCTCGTCGCCTGTCCCCGGCGGACTGTCAATGACCAGCACATCGAGATCCCCCCAGTCGACATCACGCACGAATTGCCGGATCACCGACGCCTTCATCGGGCCGCGCCAGATGACGGCCTTGTCCGGATGCGGCAACGCCAATCCGACGGACATCGCCCGGATGCCATATACTTCCACGGGTTGAATGACCCCGTCATGCACTCGGATCTGACCGGTCTCCAACCCCAGCATCATCGGGAGACTCGGGCCGTGAATGTCGATGTCGAGCAACCCGGTCCGATGCCCCCTTCGTGCGAGCGCAACGGCCAGATTGACCGCACAGGTGCTCTTCCCCACACCACCTTTTCCCGACATCACCAGCAGCTTCAGGCGGATGCGGCCGAGTCGCCGACGGATCAACTCGTCATCCGCAGACATGCCTGCGGCCGGATTCCCCTCAACCGGACGGGTCGGACAGTCCGGCCGTCCGCAACTCGAACATTTTTTCTCATCACGCGCCCGATCGATGGTCATGTTCATTTTCCTTTTGTTCGTGCCATGTTTTCCGGACTCCGTGCCACCCATCGTGAAGCCATCGATGCGCCTCTTCGGCCAACGACTTCCCGACCTCATCCTCCTCGCTGACCACGAAGTCCGCTCCGGCATCACGGAGCGATTCCCGGAAAATGTGATACCTCGCCCGCACCATGATCCGGGATTCAGGCGCGAGAAACCGGCATAATTCGATGATTTTCCGGTTGACGGTCGGATCCGGTATCGTAATCAGAATGGCGCAGGCATGCCGAATGTCTAGATGCTCCAGAACCTCGGGGTTCGTCGCATCACCCGCATGAAACTCCACTCCGAGCGACTCGGCATACTGCGCGTTTCTGAGATTCGAATCGAGGACGACGAGATTCTGCTGATGCTCCGGCACCAGACTCGCGACAACACGCTGAGCGGATGGCCCGAATCCGATGATCACCACCCGCGGAATATCGGGAATCCTCCAGGAATGGTGCGCAGTCGGATCGGACTCCAACTGACGACGCCGCAAACGGAGTGTCTGAAGTCCCTGAGCCAGATGAGGGGCCAGACGCACGAGATACGGCGTCAGGATGAACAGCACGACCGTCACCGACATGAGGAGCATGGCGAGATCTTCATGCAGGACACCGTTCTTCTGGGCGATGCGGATCAGCACGAACGAAAATTCGCCGATCTGCGCCAGACACAATCCCGTCGCCAGCGACACCCCCCGGCGAAACCCGAATCCCCTCGCAATCAGTGTGATGATGAGCATCTTTCCCAGGACGATGGCGGGCACGGTCAGCGCGACTCGACCGAGATTGTTCCAGATCCAGAGCGGATCGGTCAGCATTCCGACACTGCTGAAAAACAAGGTCAGGAACAGCACTCGCAGGGCGGAGATATCCGCGCGTATCTGAACGGACAGGGAACATTCGGCCAGAAGCATGCCCGACACGAAGGCGCCGAACGATGGACTGAGTCCGACTTCATGCGACAGCCATGAGGCTCCGAGTGCGGTAACCGAGGCGAACAGAACGCTGAGTTCCCGATTGCGCATCCAGCCATGCACCTGAATGATTCTCGGAACGATGTGCATGAAGAGCAGATACAGCAGAACAATCATCAGTGCTGCTGCTCCGAGTTTTCGGACGATCAGGTGGCCGACCGGATTCGAGGCGGAGTTCAAGCCGATCGAGGACACCAGGAGGAGCATCGGGACCACGGCGATGTCCTGCAGGAGCAGGATGCCGACCGCATTCCGGCCAAAGACGCTGTCGAGCTGCGTCGTGTCGATCAGGATCCGAACGACGAATGCCGTACTGGACAGCGTGATGACGGCACCGACCACGAGCGACACTCGCCAGTCAAAATCCGAAAAATACGCAATCAGATCGGCAATCCCCCATGTGACCAGCACCTGGAGTGTGCCACCGATAAACGTGATCGAACCGATACGGATCAGCTTTGAAAGTGAAAACTCAAGTCCGATCGAAAACAGAAGCAGGGTGACACCCAGTTCGGCAATCGCCTCGACACGGTCCGCCGAGCCGATCAGGTCGAATCCGTGCGGCCCGATCAGGATGCCCGCCAGGATGTACCCGATGACGGCACTCTGACGAAACCGTTCGGCGAACGTGCCCAGAAAGAGCGCGCTGGTCAGGATGACGAGAATGCCGATGATGTGGTCCCAGAGATACATTCGTCCATTCTATTCCGGGGAATTTCAAATTCAACGCTTTTCCGAAACCAACCGGTCCTCCCGCACGTCCGCCCGTGGACCAGTTGCGCCCGGTTTCAGGATTTCGGCCACCACTTCGGGATTCGCAATGTCGATCAATGCAACATGCGCTTTGTGTCGGGATGTCCGGTGCGGATCTCGATAGTAGACGTACAGATCGGCGCGATTCTCAAATCGATTCCGGATCTCGATCCGCTCGACATGCGAAACGTCGCAGACTTCGGTCGAACCGGGGAATCCACCGAGTACCATGACCTGTCGATCGGTGATCACATAAGTGCGGTTTTCGGCATGCGACCTCGCTCGCATCGGAGAAGTCCACAACCAGATTCCAAGCAGGATACAAAACGGGCCGAACAACCTGAAAAACAACGGAGGAGGCGTCTCCATCCGGGACACATTCCCGATCCCGATCAGCCAGATCAGGCCAAAAATCAGTAGTAGAATGGCTTTCGGTGCGTGAGTCGACAAGAAACGGCGGTACCCTTCGACCGAGGGTTTGCTGATGAAGACGATTCGCTCGCCAACGCCCAGCCTGGGTTCAATTTTCTTCCGAAGCAGTTCCGGAACGAGTTTGAGATCAAAAGACCACGCTCCGTTCATCTGCGGTAACGTTTCACTCCCCAGTCTCAAGTCGGATCCTCGTACTTCATGTTCGGAAACACCTTTTCCATAATCTCCACCACGGACTTCACATCCGGTATATCGATCAGTTGAATGCGCGTTGGATCCTTGCGATTCCCCACATGAAGCGAAACATCACCTCTCCCGTCACCTCTTTCGCTGACCTCGACAGAAAATGACTCTCGACCGTCGATAGTCAATCGCGAAACAAAAACACCCATTCCCATTATCAGGAGTCTGCGATCGGTCACCACATACATCATCCGGTTGACTCGGCTTGCTGCTTGCATCGGGAGCAAGGATAAAAAAATCCCAATGAGCAGAAACGGAATACCAATCAGAGGAAACCAGAAATCGGAAGCGGGAGTCCTCCCGGCCTGGAAAGACGCTCCCACTATCCATAAGATCGAAAACACAATGAAAAAGACACCGCCTGCAGCCGGTATTTTGTAGTGTTTCCTCAACCCCTCTGCGGATGGCCGCCCATACCACAATACGGTCTCATCAGCCTTCAGTTTGCTCCTGATCTTCTCCATCCACTCAACCGGCAACTCATCGATGCGTATCATTCGTCACCTCCCGTTTTCAGAAGCGAAACGAGCATATCTGGATTTTCGACATCAACAAGAAACGCCACTCTATCCGGGCTTTCGTGAAAGTCGCCCTGACTTCTGGCGTCTTCGAACTGAACATGGATATCACCCCGGTTGTTCTTCTTTCTCATGATCTTCACACTCAGGATATCCGGAATGGAACAGATCATCTCCGATCCGGATGGGAAACTCCCGAAAATAATGACATGCCAGTCCGTAATGATATATGCCGTCCGATCCGCCCACCTGTTAGCCCGCAGAGGCCAAACCGCCCACCATATCCCGGTCAGCGTCATCGCAGACAAACCAATGACAATAATCACGGGAAAAGTTTCCCCCCGAAGGTTCGCCCTGGCCATGACAGTGAAACCAACCAGGCCGAAGAAGAGAAACATGATGGCGCGCGGAACCATCATCGCCGACAGAAAACGCCGATAACCGGACTCCGTCGGACTTCCGAACCACTTGACCGTTTCATCGAGTTCAAGTTTATCCCTGAGTCGGTTCCACCAGACCTCGGGAATGAGAATATCTTCGGGTATCTTCACGTTTTGCGAAACAGAAAAAGTATCCATAACAGAATTTTTAACATGGATTTCGATTCCGATCAAATAAAAACTTTCACTCCATTTTGCTTTTTTCACTGAGGCCGGTAAACTGAAGACATCACGAAACCGGGGAGGTCACCATGGACCGATTGTCTGATTCCTTTTTCATCAAAGCGATTCTATCGATGCTTCTTGTCTGCTGCGGCTTTTCAGGATTCAACACGACGTTCGCGCAATCCTCACGCGATCACGCGGTCTATTCCGATGCGCTCGGAGCAGACTGGGCGAGTTGGTCCTGGAGTGTGACGATCAACGAATCGAATCCGACCCCCGTTTACTCCGGGACATTCTCGATGTCGGTCCGATACACCGGCGGCTGGGGCGGCGTGTTTCTGCATACCGACGAGTATCTCGCGGGAAGCGAGTTCGAATCGCTGTCATTCTGGATTCACGGGGGCTCGACAGGAGGACAGGTCCTGCGTGTCGGGATCTACTCCGGAGGAGAACCGACCGAGTATGTCGACATCACCGCCCCGGTGAACACATGGGAACATCACACGATCCCGATGGCCGATCTGGGCAACCCGGAACAGATCACCGAGATCGTCTGGCAGAGCACCTCGGGGTCGGCACAGGCCATGTTCTATATGGATGATATCCGGTTGATCTCGGATCCGACTCCTCCAACTCCGCCGGTTCTTTCGATCGATACTGAGTCGATCACGCACCCCATCGACCCCAATATCTACGGCATGAGTTTCACCGATGAAGATCTCGCGGAGGAACTCGATCTGCCCGTCCGTCGTTTCGGCGGGAACTCGACGACGCGCTACAGTTACATCCACGATACGAGCAATCGCGCATCGGACTGGTATTTCGAGAACATCCCCGAGGACAATGACCATCCGGAAGACCTGCCCGACGGATCGTTGACGGATCGATTCATCGAGCAGGATGACCGGACGGGAACGGACACGCTGCTGACGATCCCGATGATCGGCTGGACCCCGAAATCACGCGCCTGGAGTTGGGGATTCAGTGTGGCGAAATATGGACCTCAGGAATCGGTGGATCCGTGGCGGCCGGATGCGGGAAACGGCGTGGATCCCGACGGCGATCCTATCACGATAAATGATCCGCTCGACACCAGCACATCGATTGGTCCGGACTTCGTCCAGGGCTGGATGGCCCATCTGATCGGAAAGTACGGGTCCGCCTCGGGGGGAGGGGTTCGCTTGTATAATCTTGACAATGAACCCATGCTGTGGAATTCGACGCACCGGGATGTCCATCCCGACCCGGCCGGTTATGACGAAATGCGGGACCGCACCGTTGCGTATGCGTCCGCGATCAAATCGACCGACCCGGCAGCGCTCACTCTCGGACCGGTGGTCTGGGGCTGGACGGCGTACTTTTACTCCGCCCTGGATGCCGCGCCCGGAGGGGCCTGGTGGCTCAATCCGCTCGACCGTCTGGCCCACGATAATATCCCGTTCATCGAGTGGTATCTCCAGCAGATGCAGACATACGAGGACACGTTCGATGTCCGGATTCTGGACTATGTCGACGTGCACTGCTATCCGCAGCAGAACGGCGTTGCGCTCGGGGAAGCCGGTTCAGCCTCCACGCAGGCGCTCCGGCTCCGATCCACCCGACAACTCTGGGATCCGACCTATGTCGACGAGAGCTGGATCGGAGAACCGGTCCGGCTGATCCCCCGGATGAAAGAATGGATCGAAACGAACTATCCCGGAACAAAAACGGCGGTGACGGAATACAACTGGGGCGGCCACGAGCACATCAATGGCGCGCTCGCCCAGGCGGACGTTCTCGGGATATTCGGTCGAGAGGGACTGGACCTGGCGTGTCTCTGGGGGCCGCCCGGGATCGATCAGCCCTGTGCCTTCGCATTCCGGATGTTCCGCAACTATGACGGCTCGCACGGCCGCTTCGGGGATCGATCGATTGCAGCGGTCAGTTCGGATCAGGCGAAACTGTCGGTGTATGGAGCGATCCGTGCGCAGGATCAAGCCGTGACGATCCTGGTCGTCAACAAATCCGGCACGGCCCTGAACAGCGACGTCGAATTCGTGCATGACCCCGGTGTGGGTACAGCGGAAGTCTATCGCTACAGCGCATCGAACCTGACCGCGATTATCCGGGAAACCGACCAGATCCTCTCTCCGCAAGGCTTCACCGCGCTCTTCCCCGCCGACTCGATCACCCTGTTCGTCATCCCCGGCGCCTTCGAACCGGTCCCCCTCACCGGGCCTGTTTCGGGCGTGCTCCTGCTCCTCGTCATCTCTCTCATCATCGTTCGAAAGCGTCACTGAGTGGCCATCACGTTTCAACTCATCCTGCCGACCGAGATCGACTCTCTGGGAGAATGGCTGTGTCAGGAACGCTGGCCGTATCATGGCCGTGAACAGCTCACACGTGATCAGTTCCGCGCGGATGTCGATCAGGGGGTCTATTTCGGTGACACGGTCCGGTCATTCTGGATTCTGGAGAGTGAGGAGCGAATCGGCTTCATCCGCCTGTTCGACCTCGAGGACATGACGCCGCTTTTCGACTTGAGGATCCGGAGTGACATGAGGGGGAAAGGAATCGGGCGTCTGGCCGTGAATTGGCTCACTGATGAGATTTTCCGGAACTGGGCTCATGTTCGGCGGATCGAAGCCTATACCCGCGCCGACAATGTCCCGATGCAACGCGTGCTCATCGCCTGCGGGTACCGGAAGGAAGCGCATCACAGGAAAGCATGGCCGGATCAGGCGGGTAATTACCATGATTCCGTCGGATATGCTATTTTAAAGGAGGAGGTCACGGATTGCAGGAAGGAGAGCGATAATGCTTGAGTTCCCCCGGGATACGTCCGGATACCCTGACGATGAGACGTGTCGTGAACCGCCTCGAATGTCCTTGTCTGAATGTATTGCATTCATCGATGCGTTGAAGCCGGAGCGGACTGAACCGAGCAACGTCACTCGGTTCAAAGTAAAGTTCGAACTTCCACAGAGTTCTGAGACCCATTGAGACGATCGTATCCGACTATGAGGAGATCAGTATGACAGGACGAACAGGTGGTTGTCGTTCCGTTGCCTGGATGCTTCCGATGGCGTTCCTTGTCTTTCTTTGCGGTTGTTGTGAGTTGCTCGGGGACTGCGATGAGCCTTCTCCGTCTGCAACGGCTACGGTTGCACCTCCTGCGACGGCTACGGCCGCGCCATCTGCTTCACCTGAGCCGACCGCGAGCGGGACGCCCGTTCCGACCGAGACGCCTTCAGTGACCCGGATGTTCCGGGGCACGAGCTATCGGGAGCCGGGAGGCGCCAGGATCGGAGAATGCGCATTCAGTGTCTCAGGAAAGGGCCTGGTTACGGGATACGTCGCCATGTGGTGGGCATGTTCGGATTCTGACGGAGCACAGTGGGAAACGACATTCCCTCATGAATTCTCGACGGAACTCAACGATCAGAATCGATTCTCCTGGGAGTTCGTGGACGAAGGCGGTTTGGGTTATGCCCATTATCGTCGGGTTTATACGGTCGATGGGTGGGTGGGTGAAACGGATGCCGACGGTGAGTGGACTGCATCAACCACGGCTTCGGATCACTATATGCAAAGCAGTTGCGCAGGAAATGGCAAATGGGATGCGGCCATTGAATAACGGATCGAGCGAGAGGAGGGTTTGAGATGTTTCTTTTAAGAGCTGTCGTTTTCAGTATGCTGGCGCTTCTCGGCGCAACACTCGTTTCAGCCAATCCGATTCAATGGAAAACACCGGTTGTCATTCCCGCGGATCCGACCTACGGGATGGAACTGAAAGGCGGTCCCGACGGCTTGTATCACATGATTCTCTGTCAGGATTCGACGCACAGTTTCAATTACGGCAGGTTGGAGGAATCCGGGTTTTACATGCAGCTGATCGAATCATACGCGACCTCGGGAACGATGTACTGCGCACTGAATTTCTGGGGAAACATGCCGGTCGCCGGAATGAGATACGAAGCGGAGCAGAACATGGCTTACTCGATTCGAACCGGAACGTGGACATCACCCTCTGAAATTCCGCAGACACTTGATTCGCATCGAATCAAACTCGCGATTGAAAATACGGGAGTGATGCACGTTGCATTCGTGCAGGAAGACGATGCCGGAGGCAGCCATCTGATGTATTCCTACACCGACGGCCCGGACTGGGAACTTGAACATGTCTTCACACTCTCCGATCATTCGCTCGTGACCCGGATCGACATGGAACTGGATTCCACGAATACACCTCACTTCGCATGGTTCGACGCGAACTACAACTACATCGGATATGCCGTCCGGACGGGGATCGCTGAATACGATCCCGACATCGCCGCGGAGGGCGTCGATGCCTGCCGGTGGATCGACCTTGAGTTGATGGCTCCCGACATTCCGGTGATCGGATATCTGCAGGGAAACTCGATCGAATCGACCACGCTGCATGATACGTTCAAATTCGGATCGTCTTTTTATGAAGACGAGATCCTCGGAAACGTCGGAATCACGTCAGCCGACATGGCTGTTCCTCGTGAAGACACCATCACAACCTCGCGATTGTACTTCTTCGTCTCACTGCCAACAGGGATTCACACGCTCCGCCCGATCGTCGGCGGCTGGGACATCTCACGCATCGCCGCACTGTATGACGTCAGCAGCAACGTATTGATGGATGCCGACTGGAACAGTGCCTCAAATTCCGTCGGACTGCTCATCAGCGACTTCACGGAAGATGACATCTACTTCATCGAAGGAACCTCGGTCACGCCGACTCCGACCGCTCAACCGCCAACACCGACACCGGGTCCGTGCGATCAACTGGGCTGCGACCTGACGATGCCATCGACCCTGTTCCATCCGGGCGATCTGTGCAATTGTCTCGTGACAATCTGCAACCCCGGCCCCAAAACCTACATTCACATCCCGCTGTTCGTCATACTGGATGTCTACGGTGAGTATTTCTTCGCGCCTTCATTCACCGATCTCGATCATTATACCTATGACTCCATCGCTCCCGGCAGCCACCTCAGAACGGTCATATCCGATTTCTACTGGCCGGAAGGAGTTGGATCGGCGAATGGTCTGATGTTTTACGCCGGAATGACCAATGCCGAGATGACCGAGTTGCTCGGCGAGTACGACTCGTTTACCTTCGGGTATTCCGACTGAGAATGCAGTAATCGATCAGATTGCATGCAGCGGGGTTTCACGGGGTTCCGACTGATCGAGCACGGGTTTGTCCGATTCCTTGCCGCGCTCGACCCGGCAGTCATCGATAACGACATCGACGATCAGTTTGGTGGGATCCATCAGATTTTCCAGTTCCAGGAGGAACTCATCCGTTTCATCCGCCCGTCGTGTCCCGACATGCCGGGAATCTGAAATCCGGCCCGTCACACAGATCGCATCGTCGATGTTCAGCGTTTCGAGCAGCCCTTCGCGTCCCTTGGGGACATTGGCCTGCACGAGAAGCTGATCCGAATCCTTCGTCGCGCCGGACACAGCCACTTTTACACGATGCGTGACCCGTCCGGCTTCGACATCGCGTACGGCTCCGCAGGCCCTGACATACCGCCCGACGATCTCATCCTTCCAACGCTTTTTCCTGCGGATGTCATTTCCATCCGCCAGGATTTCCACCGCAGTGTTCCATCTCCTGGTCAGGTCATCGGTTTGTCCGGAATCGGATTGGGGCGAGTCCGGCAGTGTCATGGGAGTCGGCTTCGGCACGCCATCTTTACACTCACCGGCCGTGATCTGTCTGACCTGCAGCATCGGGAGACGGTGAGGAGTCGCGTCATTCCGGTATGAATAGATCACATACCGTTGATCGTAGATGTCCTCGTATTCGACTCGGACACCTGCGATTACCCGGCCATCTTT
The DNA here is from genome assembly GCA_937951895.1 of uncultured bacterium. Classification (GTDB taxonomy): domain Bacteria; phylum CSSED10-310; class CSSED10-310; order CSSED10-310; family CALFER01; genus CALFER01. The sequence goes on along the minus strand of CALFER010000076.1, from coordinate 96,900 downwards.
GAGGTGAATATCGACGCAACCCTGAGCGAGGGCCATCGGGATAAGCCGGATCAACCAGATCACAATCAGCCATCTCCTAAACATCGCTTCTCCTTTGAACATCGGGTTTCATCCGCATTCTCATCCTGATTCGACGCTTTGTCAATCGACTGCATGACCGAACCGAGGGATCATGCAGCCAAACTTACACTGAGAATGCACGTAACTTGAAAATGAATGGCCTGTCATCCACGGGAGGTGTATATGAAATGGACTCACTATATTGTTATTGAATCACTCATCTGTCTACTGTTCTGGCCATTATAGATGCTGACTTCACAGTTGTCAGCGACACGATCCCCATCCATCGGCACCGCATAACCACCGGGCGATTCTGGATCCTGGTTTTTTGATTTCGATCCACTCTGAAGCCTTGAATCACTCTGTTCGCGGTTCCATAACACTCCCGACCGGGACTCACCGGAGTACAATTCCTGTCACGTTCAGCATCGGAGTCCGCACCAACGATTCCGGCACCAGTTCCGGGATCCCGCTCCGACTCGAACTCGATCTCCGCGGAAGCCCCTCCGAAGCTCCGATCGACTGCAATATCGCCCTGGAAGCCTATGGACTCTATTACTTCCTCGTTCCGGATCCCTCGTTCCCCTCATTCGTATCGTCACCTGAACCGCTCATTCACATGCATCGATTCCCGGCGATTTCGGTTACTCGGGTCCGATTCTGGAGATTCCTCTGCCTGCGGATCTCGGACCAATGAACGGTTGTTTCTCCACAGCAACGATCCGCAGTGATTCAGGTTTACTCGATGGTGGGCTTTCATGGACCGACTTCCGGACGCTCTAATAGAGAATCTCCAGAAGTTTGTCAGAGAGTTGCTGTTTGTTGAAAGGCTTTTGGAGGAAGTGGACATCGGAGCACGTGTCAGGTGATCGAGCCAGAATGTCTTCCGAGTGACCCGACATGCATAGAACTGCGAGGCCCGGTGTTTTTGATCTGAGATGATCGACCAGGTCCTTCCCGCTCATCCCCGGCATCACCATGTCCGTCATCAGAAGATCGATTTCCCGGCCATGCGTCTCGGCAATCCGTATGGCTTCAGCCGAAGTCGATGCGGCGAGCACCCTGTATCCGAGTTTTTCGATCATCAACTGATAGACACGCAAAATCGTCGGATCGTCTTCGACCAGCAGTATCAAGGCATCGCGCTTGCCGTCCGAACGATTCGGCTCAGGATGCGGTACGGCATCGGCATCGCCTGTATATATCGGGAAATGGATATCGAAACGGGATCCGCGCCCCGGAGCGCTCACGACATCGATAAAACCACAGTTCTGACGCACAATACCGTATACGGTCGACAGGCCCAGGCCGGTCCCGCGTCCGGCCTCCTTGGTCGTGAAGAAGGGCTCAAAGATTCTGCCTTTCGTCTCGGAATCCATCCCGCTGCCGTGATCGGTCACAGAGAGTCTGATGTATACCCCGGGGAGCGCATCCGGATATCTCGAGGTACCATCGTCGCTGACGGTGATCCGATCCGTCCTTATGATGATGTCGGATTGTGAGGGGGATGCATCACGAGCGTTGATGCACAGATTCGTGATGACCTGCTGGATCTGGGATGAATCGATCCTGACCATCCCGAGACTGTCTCCCGGTTCCCAGACAATACGGTTCTGATCGCCGATCATCCGGTTCAACAGATTCAGCATCCCATCGATCGTTCGATTCAAATCGAGAACCTTCGGGACGATGGGTTGCTTCCGTGCAAATGCCAGCAACTGGCGGGTGAGTTCCGCCGAATGTTCGGCCGCTTTCAGGATCTCATCGAGTTCCTCCCGGACAGGATGATCGGGTTCCAGGGCATTGATGGCGAGATCTGCGTTGCCGATAATCGTCTGAACGGTGTTGTTGAAATCGTGCGCGATGCCTCCGGCGAGTTGACCGATGGATTCGAGTTTCTGGATCTGCACGAGTTGCTCCCGCAATCGCTCGCGTTCCTCCTGGCTCCTTTTTCGCTCCGTGATATCCAGGAAAAAGACCGCCATCCGGTTCGGTCCGGTGTGAAACGCATAGATTTCGTATGCACCCCGCAGTTCGTCCGATTCGTACACGATCTGATCCAGATTGAAGGGTCGTCCCGTGCGGGCGACCTCACGATAGGAATCCGGAATGACCGTGTCCACGAGTCCCGGAAAAGCCTCTTCGATTGTTTTTCCGATATACCCGGAGAGGGGTATTCCGAGGATCGATTCGGCGGATTTGTTGAAGGCGATGAATACCAGTCGGCCATCCGGTTGGAGTTCATACTGATGCGACCCGAACGGCGCGCCATCAATCAACGCTCTTAATCGTTCCTCGCTTTCCCGTAATCGCCCCTCCGCCAACTTCCGATCCGTAATATCGGTGTGATTGCCGGCCAACCCCACGATCTGCCTGTGCTCGTCGAAAATGGCATACGCCTTCAGCATGACATGAATCACTGTTCGAGATTTATCCAACATCTCGATTTCACCCACCCAGGGTCGACCGCTCCGGATGGTCGCGAACACCTCATCCGCGTTTGATCGATCGACATAAACATCTTGCGGCATGACACCAATCTCACCGAAAATCGACGTAAACGCGGCATTCTGATAGTAATGAAGCCCCTCCGGAGTCGCCAGGGCGATGGCATCCGTCGAGTATTCCACGGATTTTTTAAATACGAGAAGCGCATCTTCCATCCGTTTACGACCGGTTATATCGGTATGGAGACCCGCCAGACCAATGAGATTACCGTCGTCATTCATGATCGGATAGGCACGCAGCAGAATGTGCAGGATGCTTCGATCCTTGCTGTACATCAGAACCTCACCCATCCAGCACGCGCCGCTCATGATGGTGCGAAACACCTGCCGTCCGATCGCAGGATCGACGTAGACAGTCGAAGGAGGATCAGCCCCGATCTCGCCGAATAACCGGGTAAATTCCGCGTTCTGATAGTAGTGATATCCTTCCGGAGTGGACATGCCCACCGCATCCGCTGATTCTTCAACCGATGCCTTGAAGATGCGAAGCGATTCTTCAACCGTCTTCTGTGAGGTGATATCGAATTCGATTCCGTTCCAGAGCACAGTGCCGTCGTCCCGGAACTTCGGTGTCGACACAAATGAAGACCACCGGATCGAACCGTCGGGATTGAACATCCGGACCGCGGCGATCATCGCCGTCCGATTTTCCAGCGCACTGTTCTCGGTTTTCACAAGCCGGTCGATATCCAGAGGATGAACCCGGCTGTAGATCCGGGACGGATCCGCCATGGCCTCTTCTACCGTGATCCCGTAAAACCGCTCGACGGACTTGCTGACATAGGTGAATATTCGATCCGTCGCACTCCGATACAGGATCTGGTAGATCATCCCGTTCAGCAGATTGTTGCTGATATCCACGATCTGCTCATCTTTGCCTCTCAGGCGAATGCTCGATTCCATCAGTTCTTTCCGGTTTCGCGATTGGATCTCGGAATAGGCACACAACAGATATCCGAACAACAGGCCGAGCCCTGTGAGTACGAAGAAGGACAAATCCGTGTCGTAATGCTCCCAAACCTGGTGAAACGGCATGTTCTGATCCGAGAAAAGCGCTTTGACCGCGATCATGAAAAACCAGGCGATTGTGAATATCAAGGCGGACGCTGCCACGATGTACTCGTTGGAATGGGCATGCGGATCCGTTTCGAGTTTCAGGATACGACGGATCGAGTTCAGCCGGAGCATCGCCAGCACCGCGATCAGGATGTAAAACAGAACGAGACTGTTCTTCAGGATCCAGATTTCGAGCATGCCGTACGGACCGTAGAACAACAGGGGAGTGGGTGTCCCGGAGACAAAAATCGTGCTTGAATCGCTGATCCGCAAGCGAGCTGCGATCCAGAAAAAAACAAAAAACACCCAATGCGTCAGCAAGGGATGCCTGACAAAACGCCATCGGGCCGAATCACCATGAAGCGATGCATGCCAGATCAGAAATGCGAAACAGAGCGTCAGTGTCCATCGCTGTGCCGGCTCAGTCCATATCGGGTGGAGCTGCATGTAGATCGGAACACAGACTGTCAGGGTCGTCACGAAACTCCAGCGGAAACCGTAGGCAAACGCAACGAGCAGAGGAAACGCAAATGAAACGTAACAGAACCCGTCCATCCCGAGGGTATGAATGGCAAGGCACGTGAAGTACCCTGCCATTCCCAGAACGATCGAGACAATCCAATACCGCTGTGTGTTCGAAATGGTCCCCTGTGTTTCTTCCATCGAAAGATTATAACCCACAGAGGGCCGGATAGGCAACCATCACGATCCGTGCGTTTCCTTCAGGGGGCTGCAGATATCGAACACCCATTTACCATCGGGATGCTCCTCGGGACTCGAATGATACCGCTCGTAGCACGGCCTGTCATCGCATTCGTGCCCGCTCTGAACGATCCAGCGGAACGCCTCATCCCAGGCAGATTGAAAGTTGTCTTCAGCCAATTCAAATCGACACACGGCGTACCGACCACCGGTGATGGTCTGGATATCGATCTGTTTTTCGGGCTTCATTCCGGGCGGCACGCTGATGCAGGCGTCGACACGGCACTTTTCCGGCGGTGTCACCTCCGGATTGTCCCAGTACACACCGATCATCGTTCCGGAGGCGATCAGGTCTTTCGGCCCCGCCCAGCGCATCAGTTCACCGAACGCCTGCTCACACGTTTCCTTTCCGTACGCTCCCAGTTTCCGCACATACGCCACACGATACTCGGGTAAATCCATGATCTTCGCGTGCATCGCCTGTCTCCTTTCCTGAGTCGGCTGGTTGTTGAGCACCATGTCCGCAGAATAGGCGACTCTCATGGACAAAGCGTTTCCCGGATTGCTCACCTTGTTTCCGATCCTGCGCATCCGAAACCCGGACGGCGATTCTCGGAAATGCACCCGGAATGCCCTGGCAAAGTTCTGTGAACTCGAAAAACCATACCGGAAGGCGATTTCGGTCACTGTTTCATCGCGTTCCGCCATCAGTCGATTCGCGGCAGCCTCCAACCGGATCCGCCGCGTGAACTCGGAAACGGTCTCGCCGACGACCGCCTTGAAAATCCGATGAAAATGGAACATCGAAAACGAAGCGATCCGCGCGATCTCCTCCACGGATAGCTCGCGATCGAGATTTTCGGAGATGAAGTTCATCGCCAGACACACCCGGCGACGATACTCGAGAGCGGTTGACGACTGGGCTTTCATCTACCGGTTCCTCGCAATCCGATACAGGACGTGCCGCCTGAGCGGATGACCGTCCGGAAGATTGGGATGATCGAAATCGTCCGCGGGATCGCGCTGCATCCCGATACGCTCCATGACCCGCCGCGAACGGATGTTGAGGGGAACGGTGAACGAGACGATTTCGTTCAGTCCGAGACGGTTGAAACCGAATTCGAGCACTGCGCGTGCGCCTTCAGTTGCATATCCGTGTCCCCATCGGGAGTGCGAAAGTCTCCAGCCGATTTCAACGCAGGGCGTAAACTGTGTTTGGATCGCCGGAATCGACAGACCGATGTACCCGCAAAACGAGGTCTCCGCGGTAATCTCGACCGCCCACAGACCGAATCCGTGCTGCTCGAAATGCCGCTCGATCCGATCGGCAAACGCATCGCTCCGGTCACGATCCAGAGTCCCCGGCAGAAATTCACAGACCCGAGGATCCGCGTTCATCGCCGAAAACGGTTCGCGGTCTTCGGTGCGCCACCGTCGCAGCAGCAGACGATCCGTGCGGATCGATTCACTTGCGGTCATGGTTCACCGCCGTCCATGCGGGCATACCGCGACACACAGACCGCACACGGCGGTTTCCGGATTCAACGCTTTCATGTTCCGGAAGTGTCGATCGCACGCCGATGCATCGTAGCGGACCGACCGAGGCTCGTCCGGCCGGAATGGAGCGCCCGTGAAACAGTGTGCCGGACATGCGTCCACGCAGCGACGGCACTCCCCGCACCGTGGTTCCATGACATCGCCCGCGGGAGTCAGCGGGGCATCGGTCAGGACCGTTGTCCAGCGCACTCTCGGTCCCATATCCGGCGTCACCAGCAGACAGCTCCGGCCGATCCAGCCCAATCCCGCGAGATGCGCCGCGAGTTTATGAGAAAAGATGCCGCAGATCCGCTCGTCATCGATCCGCCTCGAGGCCGGGATCGGGAACGCGCGATACCCCTCTTGCTGAAGATATCCGGCGATCCGTGAACCGATCTCGTCCAACCGATGATTGATCACGTCGTAACAATGCGACTTGTAGCTGACTGCGGTCGCCCGGCCCGGCTCGTTCATGAGCCGATCGACAATGTCATGGATCATGCCGATTCCGACCGAAATGGCCCTGGGATAGATCCGGGTATCGAGTCGTCCCTGGCGCAATATCTCATCGTGCGCGGACGTCAGATCGGCGATTCCGGCGTAATCCGCACCCCGGTTCGCGGCCAGGGCGAGCACACGTTTTTCCTGTTCCATAAAGGATCCTCCGCGGACAATCGGACTATACGACAGGGGGATGCCGGACTCAATCCGTCAGCGTACCGTTCAGAAGTATGAATGAAGATAGGGCGCCTTTCGGGGAAACAGCGCTCTCAGCGCGATCACATGATCGGGTGACAGTTCGGCCCAGCCCCTCGAGTTGAAATCCTCCGGATCGTGCGTTCCGTAGACCAGCGCGCCGAGAGCACGAACATCCATGCGGCAATCCGCTGCGGTCCCGCGCGAGACGCGCAGAATCCCCTCATCCGCGACGAGTCGCCAGCATCCTTCCTGCCACGGGCACAACGGATCGGTCAGCTCGATGGAAAGTGCGCCGGGACCGACATCGATGCCCTCGAGTCGTTCGATATCGATGACGCGACCCATGGGTGCAGTATAGAAGGTTTCGACGCGCGGATTGAGATCCGACAGCCAGGTTTCCGGCAGTTCGAAGGCCGGCAGCGTCATTTCGACCGAGCGTGCCTGATCGGTATGGCGGGCGATCCAGTCGAGCAGCAGATAGCGCCCCGGGCCGGTGTGCGCGTAAAAGCGACTCACCTTCATGGTGAACTCGGTCGGATGCTCCCCCCGGAGTTGATACAGCATGGTCCCGCAGATTTCTCCGTCCACACGGGCCAGGGCGGCCCAGACGCTCTTGAAAACATCGGGATGTTCATCCGGCACATCGAAAAACGCCATACCGTGCGTCCTGAGCTGGATTTTGGCGAGATACGCTCTGTATTCATCGAGACAATCCGCGAGCAGCGTGAATTCGACCGCACCCCGGTGCGGAAAGTCCATGACGGGCAGGAGGGCGGAAGGCGCAAAGACGGCCTGTTTCATCTGCGGGAACGTCACATATCCCATACGTTCGTAAAAGGATTCGCGGAACGGGTACAGGCATGACACCGGGCGATTGTCGGCCCGGATACAGGCCAGCAGTTCCCTCATGAGCGCTTTGCAGAAGCCCTTTTTCCGTGCCTGTGGCTGCGTGACGACCCAGAAGACACCTCCCATCCCGAGCAGGCGACCCCGGACATTCTGGGTGAGGGGTGTCGAGGCGGCCGTCGCAAGAATGTCGCCGTCGATCTCGATGCCGAGGCATACCGCGTGCTCCCGACGTGCGATCGAGTCATGGATCGTCGCGGCGTCGGGCATGGGTGGAGTCGATCGAAAGGCATAGCTGGCAAGACGGTACATGACGTCCTGGCGTTCAGCGCCGACGATGTGACGGATCGTTTTATTATTATCCATGATCAGCCTCCTGTGTCACTCAAAAGGAATGCATCCGGTCATCCGGAGAATACGATATCGAAATGGAATTGTTGCATGGATCGCTTTCATCGGGGATTTTTCCGGCGCGAAACGCGAAGGATATGCACGGTCACCGCGACGGCGATGGCGAGCAGCACCAGTCGAAGCCAGAGTTGATCGGCCGGGACAACGGAAAAGGCGGAGTATCCGATGCCGCCCCAGAGGAGTGTCAGCGTCACGATGACATGACCGAGCGGCAGCCCACGCCCCTCCCGGTAGTCACGCAGATATCTCCCGAAAAGCCGGTTTTCATGCAACCATCGATGCAAACGCGCGGAACTGCGCGCAAAGCACGCCGCCGCGAGCAACAGAAACGGAGTGGTCGGCAGGACCGGAATGAACGCGCCGACAATCCCGAATCCGACACTGATCAGGCCGAAGCTGATCAGAAGTAATCGCGGCAATCTGAATCGAAGCGGCATTGTGTCCTCCACGACAGAGTCAACGAACGGCAGGATATCCCCCGGCCCGGTCAAGCGCAACTTTGAAACCGTACTCCCTTTCGTTTACGTGAACTTTGTCATAGTCTCCCCGTAATTTCTCTCGAATGGAGATTCTCAGCATGATTGCTCTGATGAATGTGACGAAATCGTTCGGAAAGACAGTTGCGGTCGATGATTTATCGTTGCGCATCGAACCGGGGGAGATCTTCGGATTGCTCGGACCCAATGGTGCCGGTAAATCCACCTCGATCAACATGACAGTCGGCCTGTTGAATCCCGATAAAGGCCGGATCGCGATCGGAGACGGCGGCTCACCTCACGATCCTGCGGTCCGAGAGCAACTCGGAATCGCCCCTCAGGCGCTGGCTCTTTACGATGAGCTGACAGCCATGGAAAATCTCAGGTTTTTCGGCAAAATTCAGAAAATGCCGTCGGGAGTGCTGAAGGACCGTGTGCCGGAACTGCTGTGTAAAATCGGGTTGTGGGACCGCCGAAACGACCGGATCAAGACCTATTCCGGCGGTATGAAACGGCGTCTGAATCTCGCCGTCGCACTGATCCATCACCCCCGCATCGTGCTGCTCGACGAACCGACAGCCGGAGTCGATCCTCAATCCCGGCACGCGCTGTTCGAATCGATCGGCGAATTGCGCAGGGACGGGGTGACCGTGCTATTGACGACGCATTACATGGAAGAAGCCGAGAAGCTCAGTTCGCGCGTCGGCATCATGGACAAGGGCCGCCTGCTCGCACTCGGGCGGGTCAGTGATCTGATCGCATCCCATGGCGGGAAAAGCCGTTTGTATGCGCAGCGCGCCGACCGTGAGTTTTTTCTCGAAACGGATGACCCGATGGCCGAACTGGTCGGGTTGCAGGCCGGAGGAACCTTGCTTCAGTTCAAAGTTGAATCGCCGGATCTGGAACATGTCTTTCTGAATCTGACCGGCCGGAATCTGAGGGATTGACGATGAACGCCATACTAGCAATTGCCCATAAAGATCTGAAGCTGCTGCTTCGCGATAAAACCGGCTTTTTCTTCACCTTCTTTTTTCCGATCATCATTGCGGTCTTCTTCGGATCGATTTTTTCGGACAACGGGGGGAAACCGGTCGGGTTGCACGTGATGATTGTGGATAACGACCAATCGGTGGCATCCGAAGCGTTCATCGCCCAACTGGAAGCATCGGATGAAGTATCGGTGCAGCGCAGTCTGAAGGAGGAGGCGGTCGAGCGAGTCCGGCTGGGAAAGGAAGTCGCGTACATCGAAATCAAAAAGGGGTTTGGGGACGCTCAGGAGCGGATGTTCTGGGGTGCTCCACCTGAAATCGAACTCGGGATCGACCCGGCGCGCCGCGGCACCGCCGGCATGCTCCAGGGGATTCTCATGAAGTATGGTGTGAACGCGTTTCAGAAGCGGTTTTCGGACCCCTCTCTGATGAGGCGTTCCATCCAGGACTCACTGGACGGCATCCAGTCCGGCAGTACGATGGACGATTCGCGCAGGGAACACCTCACGGGTTTTTTGACCGAACTGGACGCATATCTCGATCAGCCCACTCCGAATGTCGACGGAACCGGGTCCGGGAACGGCGGATTTGGCGGGATGAACCCCCTCGTCGTGACCGCCCGGGATGTTGCGCTGGAAAAGCGAGGGCCTCAGAGCGGCTATGCAATCTCGTTTCCGCAGGGCATCATGTGGGGAATCATCGGTTGCGCGGCGTCGTTCGGCGTGTCGCTCGTGATCGAACGCACCCGGGGCACGCTCATGCGGTTGCGGACGGCACCGATCGATCAACTGCACATTCTCGGAGGCAAGGCTCTGGCATGCTTCGTCACGACATGTGTCCTCGCCGCGGGAACACTCGGAATCGCCATGCTGTTCTTCGGTATCCGGCCCAATTCACTTGTGTTGCTCGGGATTTCGATAATATCGATCAGTTTTGAGTTTGTCGGGATCATGATGCTGCTGTCCGTGCTCGGGAGGACCGAGCGATCGGCGGCCGGTATCGGATGGGCGGTCCTGATGATGATGTCGATGATCGGCGGGGGCATGCTGCCGCTTTTCATCATGCCGGAGTGGATGCAGACCGTGAGTGACATCAGTCCGGTCAAATGGGCGATGATCGCGATGGAGGGATCGATCTGGCGGCAGTTCAGTCTGAACGAACTGCTGGTGCCGTGGATGGTTCTCTGGGGAATCGGTTCCGTGGGGTTTCTGAGCGGCGTCTGGATGTTCCGGAGATCTCGTTCCGAATGAGGTTTGTCGTCGGGGATTGCCCTGCTTTTGATCTCGGGTGCCCAAAAAGGCTCACAGGAAAACGAGTGTTCTCCTGTGTTCGCATCACATAGCTTGCCCGTGACGTGTTGCCCGGAGAAGAGACTGTCAAGGCGATCCAAAGATGGGGGCAAGTCCAATCCGTCTGGTTTTAGCGAATCCGTTCCGGCGAAAAGTCCGATTGAGTATCAGTTGCCGAATCCCCAGACAATTTCAGCCAGATTACTGGTTACCTCTGACATTTCCAAGTTCGTGCACAAGGCCATGAACCGGATGTCATCAAGAGAATAGGAAATTTCCGGCCATTGAAACTGCGAAATGATGCTCAAGGTTTCTTTTCGGATCTGAATCGTCCGATAATCGAATTGGTATTCCGGACCTTCACAGAGCGTCCAGGAAGGGTAAAACCAGAGTTGACCGCTGATTTCCAGAACGATGAACAAATGTGCGTCAAGAGCGCTATTGAGTTGGGATTCAGCTGAAAGATCCAGCCTGAATACGTCGCCGGAAACAAAATAGGTAGTTGGCATCAGAAAACGAAGATCCATCCATGTTCCCGGTGCGGGATGCTCAGCGGTTGAATAGTGATACCCGACATCCACCATGTCCGAATCTGCGATTTCATCTGTCCTTGTGCTCATGGAATTCAGACAGATTCTTGGCGATCCGCTTGTGCAGTAATCCGACGCAGGCCATTGTCCCCTGTCAACACAGGGACTGTCCTGAGCCTGGCCGGCGGCAGTATGACTCAAGTAGAAATTTCCCTCGGGTCCCGCGACAAAGAGCGGGTCTTCATCAAAGTTCGATGAATCCCAGTTAAATGAAGCGACAGCCTCCGGTTCAACATAGACAGAAGCAAGTCCGTTCTCAATATCCGACGATGTGATACGAGTCATCTGTTCAGGAGCATATCCATTATCTACTTCCACTTGAATCTGAACACCGGATGGAGAAAAGTTATCCCGCATGATGCAATTTTCGATAGAACTGTTTCGTACGACGCCGACAGACGCACCCGTATCCGCCGAATTATTTACAAAGGTACAATTTACCAATTCTGCGCTGGAGTCGAAACCCTCTACGTATACTGCACCACCTTCAGGGGCATGATTGCCTTCCAGAATGCAGTTCAGAACACGAACCTCCGTGGATTGCCCGCGAATGCCACCTCCTGCCGATGCACTGACATTTCCGGAGATGGTGCAATTCCAGATCTCAGCCCACCCTCCCACAAACAGTCCTCCAACAGTGGGCCCCGAGTTATTACGGATGATGCAATTCTCCACAAACTGCATATAGGGTTGATTACCGCTCGATATAGTCGTCAGTCCCGCCATCACAAAATCAGGATTATCGGAACCATTGTCCTCGATGATGCAACGTCTGACGACCGATACGTCCGACAAATTCATCCCGATACCACCTTGACGATTATCCGAAATGACGCAATCCTGCACCCGAGCCGAGTTGCCTGTGCAGTACACTCCGCTACTGCTGCTACGTATGAATTTTATACCGGAAATCACAGCATTTCTGCATTGAGCTGAAAACGTCGTGTTGAGATATTCACCATCCAGAACGGTTTGGTCCGCACCCGCGCCGACAATCGAGACATTGTCGAGGATCAACCCATCCGTCCATTCATCTAAGGAGGATACAGCATACTGTCCCGGCGCCAGATGTACGGTCAGGGGAAGGGAATCGGTCGCCTTGATGCGGTGGCATGCATGGTTGATTGTCCTGAATGGAAGATCCGGTGATATTCCGGGATTGCTGTCATCTCCGAATGGAGAAACATAAACATCCTGAATAATAGGAACCCCATCGTATTGAGAATAGGCAAGATTGAATCGTGTTGAATTTGTTAGATATGGACTATTTTCATAATCGCTAAATATGTTATATGTCACCTGTATGGCAGGATCTGTATCCTGTGATGCATGGATAATTGTGTTTATAGCCTGTTGTTTACTACCGTGGAATGTATTCCCATATCCACTAGAACCTCCAATCGTAATAGGCCCATAGAATGTCCAATATCCACCACCAGGTCCGCCGGTATGGAGCTTGTCATCTATAGCGATATCTTGCTGGTTCCCAATGAAGTGGCATCTTGTTACAGTTGATCCGAAACCAGGTCGATAGATGCTAAGGCCAAATCCTTCATTGGATGAAAATACACAGGAATCAATATAGCTCGACGAAACATAAGCTCCTCCGTATCGCTGTCCGTATAAAGCGTCAGGGTTCGTATGATTCCCAATAACCGAACAACCTGTCAATGTTAAAAAACCTCCATTCACAAACAACCCACCGCCCGCATTCGACGCCGTGTTATCCTCGAATTCGCATTCTTGGATCTGAATCTGTATCTCATTGTCGAAATTAACAATACAGGCTCCTGCACCATTTGCAGCACTACAGCCACTGATTCTGCAATTTATAAGATCCGTCCTCGACTCCACACTGTAAACTCCACCCCCGTCGCTCGTGTCAGCATTGCCATTTTGGATCGTCAATCCGCGGATCGTGACGGAGCCGGGTTCATTGTTGCGATAAATGCCACGACCGTTGTGTTGGCAGTCAATGACACAATTATCGGGGCCGTTTTCAGACGCCAGTAATAATGACTTGTTGTGAAAAACCAAATTCTTGTTCATGCCGCCACTATAAACCCCATCCGATACAAGGATCGTGTCATTATCCAGCGCCGACTCGATGGCGAGCTGAATGGAAGCATATTCCGCCGGCACGCGCAGTGTTGCGGCTATGGCAGGCAACGAACCCAGAATGGTCACAACGATACCAACACATAATAAAATCGATCTGTTGCTTTCCATTATACCATCCTCCTCATACCTTTGTTCTAACAACTACTCAACTTTTAATACAACATTGGTTTCCTTAAAGTCAAATACGAAAAGTTCGCACTCCTGTATAAACAGTTGAGGATAAAGAATTTCGGCGCATTCGTATCCAGTAATTCGCGCGAAAACACCGAAAACGCCTGTAACTTGGCAACGAGAATCGACAAGATGCGCTGCAGCGCGTCGTAATCCCTCGACTGGGTCTCTTTGCTCAATCGCAGATGCTGCTTGCACATCTTGAATAACACCTCGATTTCCCACCGATAGCCATCGATTCGGACAATCTCTTCATCCGGCATGTCGGGATTGATCGACACCAGCACAACAGGGGCTTCCTGCATGGCGTCCATCAGACGACGATATCCCGATGAGCGTTTAGAATGTTTAGTATTCATCCGTCCATGCGAGCGTCAACATCCTAAAGCCTTTCATCATCCGTCCGATCGAATGGTCATAGACACAGGCGAGAAGCTCGACTTTCTTACTTCGATTGCGGGAATAGATCGAATCATCAATGATCAGGCATTTGATCCGGGTGTCCGCGGTCAGCTCCTGGATGAAATCATGAAGGATGCACCGAGTCAGGCTCAGGATGAGATGTCTTCAGTTATTAAGGATCCAGTTTTAGTACATTCACAAAAACCCATTGACACCGGTGAGGTGCCCGCTAAGATTCGCACGATGAGACTTCCGGAGGTAACAGGATGAATCCCTGGTTTTTCATGCTGCTGATCGGAAACGTGGCGACGATCGCTGCGACACCGCTGCCCGCTTCACTGTATTTCATAAAAGAAGGCCAGATATTCCGCATCGAACCAGGCGGGATCGACGCATACCCGGTGACTCGGTGCGTATCGCCGGTCGATGGATTCGATGTGTCGCCGGGCGATTCGTCTCTCGTTTTTGTTTCCGGCAACACGCTGTTCGTTTCAGACGCCAAGGGAAAAAATGTCAGGGACATCCTGGCCGGTCCGATGCTGTCGAAACCGGTTGATGAAGTGGCTCGCCTGAACGACCGGGCATCGATCGGGCAGCGGATCGCCTCCCCGAGATGGTCTCCGGATGGGACACGAATCGCATTCATTCGAAACGGCCTTCAGATGATCGACGTGGCGACTTCGCTCGTGTCGACCGTTCATGCCAACGATCCGATATCGGAATCATCGAAAAACAGCCTCGTCATCGATGGCATTTTATCGTGGTCTCCCGATTCGAATTACATCGCGGTGTCGACGTATCGCTATCCCGCCGCGAGCCGGTATGGAATGAGTCTGTCACTGAAGAAGCGGGAAGAAGCGCTCGTGGAACTGACAACGGGGGCTGATTTCACGCTGGCCTGGAACCCGGATGGGAACGAAGCAGTCGTGGCAACGGCATCTCAGGGAGGCGCGTGCGCCCTGATGCGACTCGACGTGGCCGGGATGCGCCTGAGTTGCATCGGTGAGGATGTTCCGGCGCGATCGTCCTTTTTCTATCTCGGACCATCTGTGCATCCCCGGGATGGGATCCGGGTGTTCGTCGGGCAGAGTCACTCACCGGCGATGGCGCCGGATTCATTTATCATGAGTCGAATCCGGCCGGACGGGTATGGGCGAGAGGAGATCCGTCCGGAGCGATGGAAGATTCAGAGTGCTCTGTGGGCCGGGGATGGCAGTGGGGCGGCCGTGATCGAGGCGGATGCAGCAGGCGACGGACGGTTGCTTTGGATCCCGGCATCTGCCGATACCATGAGGGTTCTTGCCGTCAATGTCTCCGCTCCTCTCCATTGGGGCCGGCGCTGAAGTGATCGCCTGCTCCCCGGCCGATTTGACAAGCCCCCAGACGATCGATATAGTTGGCTTTGTTGTGTCTCGAGCCCGTGACGAGTGACGGTTGCAGGTTTCCTTTTCGACGCACCTGTTCTCTCCTTTCGGACGGCGGGCAGAGCAAATCAAAATACGTCCGACTGGAGAATTCAGTGACAGTTACCATTTCCAATGTTTTTTCACATCTATCCCCCATCATTCAGCGTGCCGTCGTTGCGGCAGGATATACACAGCCGACTCCCATCCAGGAACAGGCCATTCCTCATCTGCTGAACGGTCGGGATCTCCTGGGCTGCGCGCAGACCGGAACCGGAAAGACCGCCGCCTTTACCCTGCCGATTCTGGAACACCTTCTTAAAACAGCACGATCACCTGTTCCCGGTCGTCCGCGCGTCCTGATTCTGGCACCGACACGGGAACTCGCGGCGCAGATCGACGAGAGCATCCGGGATTACGGCCAGTTCAGCCGGATCACCCACGCGGTCATCTTCGGTGGTGTCCGGCAGCAAAGCCAGGTTCAGGCATTGAAACGGGGCGTCGACATCATCGTCGCTACCCCGGGAAGACTGCTCGACCTGATGAATCAGGGCATCGTGATCCTGGACTCGATCGAGATCTTCGTGCTGGACGAAGCGGACCGGATGCTGGACATGGGTTTCATTCCGGATATCCGCAGGATACTCGTGAAACTCCCGCAAAAGCGCCAGACTCTCTTCTTTTCAGCGACACTGCCTCCCGCCATCGTGCAACTCTCCCAGAGCATGGTGAAGGATCCGGTCCACATCACGATCGACCCCGAGCATCCCACCATCGATGCGATCACTCAGAAGGTGATCTACACAGAGAAAGCCGAGAAACCCGCGCTTCTGCTATCGCTGCTGAAAAACCGGAACATGGCTCGAGTGCTCGTGTTCACCCGGACGAAACACGGCGCGAATCGCATTGCCAAACGGTTGAACGAAGAGGGGATCCCGTGTGCGCCGATTCACGGGAACAAATCGCAGGTGGCCCGCGTCAAGGCACTCTCGGAATTCAAGAACGGACGCATCCGGGTGCTCGTGGCCACCGACATCGCATCGCGAGGCATCGATGTCGAGGGGATCACCCATGTCATCAATTTCGACATTCCCGAGGAGCCCGAGACCTACATTCACCGGATCGGACGCACCGCACGGGCGGGCGCTTCCGGCATCGCGATTGCGTTTTGCAGTTCCGAGGAGCGAAAGAATCTCAGGGATATCGATCTGCTGATTCACAGAACATCGAACCAGGGTTTCTGATTCGCTGCATCCACCGATTACGCCATTTTGCTGATTCGCCCCCAATGTGCATCCGGCATCGCGATTTCGTTTGCATTTCCGAGAAACTGAAGAATCTCAGGGACATTGATCTGCTGATTTCTCAGGACATCGAACCTGGGTTTTTAAGTTGATTGGTATCTCAAGCGAGTTCCAAACTCGGTGATACCGGACCTGAACACAAAAGAGAATAGTTGCCACCATCAAACTTGACTTGCATCAAGAAAATCCTTTCCATATACTGAATCTAGTCACTGATCGAGTGGGTAAAAGGAGGACACATGAATCACGCTCATTCAAGTATCCTTGTCTCGTTGATGGTGTGTGCAAGCGTGCTGGGATTTTGTCGGGGGATCTGCGCAACTCCCGAGATTACAGTGATGGGTGACTCGAATGGTGACAGAGCGATGACCGCACCATCCCCTTACTTTTACACGTTCTCGATCGGGCCTACGATCAATGCAACAGATTTCGCGATCTGTCCGTCGAGGAGTGATGGTATTTACATCGCTTATTCAAATGAGCAATCCTCCATCATGAAATGGATTCAGATTCTGGATGACGGCAGTGCCGCCGGGATTGGGCAATTCCGGAATTTATATTTTGACGGAAGTTATTACAACACCGAATATTTCGAATTGGGATCACTCGTAACATTGGACTCGACTGACACATTGGTGTTGGGTGGTTCACTCGTATTCAGCCAGGGGGGGCCGCCTCACGCCATCGGACCGCGATCATGGCATATCAGAAGCTCTCTCGTCTCAGGTTTACCGAATGCGTCCATCGACTGGCAGGTGGATCGCCCTCTTGATGTTCCTACAGGGTACACATTTGTGGATCACCGACTCGCCATGCTCGGAACGGGAGGTCTCATCTCGCTGATCAATGGAGAAGGGGGTCTCGTGCTCGCCAAGTTCGACGTGAATGGCAATCTCGAGGCATCAAATCTCTATACTATTGAGAATCAAACCCTGTTGGGCAGGGGATTGCATATAGGATCAGGTGACAGAATCCTGATCGCAGGAAAAATCGGTTTCAATCTTCTGATCGCCTCCATCAGCAGTCCGGATCAACATCTGGCATGCTCCGTCAATCTGTCCGCAATCGAGCCACTGACCGGAGCGGCGATCGCGGAATGCGCGGATGGATCCCTCATCGTCGCGGCTCGTCCGGACTCAGGAAGGGGAACCATTCTGATGCGCCTGGATCCCCAACTCCAGCAGATCCATTGGATCCGAAAGATCTGGGGAGTGACACCGCCTGAAAACGGGATTCCGTTTCTGGACGACAGTCATTTCGTACTCTGTGGTGCAGATCAGGCCATGGTTGTCATGAAGTGGTCGATATCCGGAGAACTCGAATGGTCGTATCAGGTTTCCGGCGGATCGCCGATCGCGCGTGTGACATCCTGCAGAACGACCGCGGGAAGGATTGCAGTCGTCGGAATTACTCCCGGCACGAGTCTGAGTATTCTTCAGACCGATCCCGCCGGGCAGTATCCTGAATGCCCGGCTGTTTCCCCATACTTACCCCAGATTACGACTCTGTTCGGTGTCGTCTCGACGAACGTCATGAGTTCTGAAATCTTCGAGCCGCTATGCCAGGGTGGTGCTTGGCTTCGCTGGGGTTCGATGACAGTGAATCCGACGGTCGTCTGTGCCCCTGAGACAGCCACTCCGACGCCGACACCAAGTCCTGAACCACCTTCATTTTACTACTCCTTGAGCGTTCTGAACGAGACTCAGCAACCCAAAGCCGTTACCAGTCTCTTCCTGGAACCGGATCTCGATGCGGGGTTTCACATCGGGATCGCATCTTCGACCGGATTCGACTTCCTGAACATATGCGGCAACGGCTGGGTCGCAAATCAGAGATTCATGTTCTTTGATCATGATTTCGACCTGACGGGATTTCATGTCGGATCGATGATCGCATTGGATGACAACACGCGAATCGTGAATGGATCATTCACACAGCAGGATATCCCTTCTGGCCCACCCCATTTTTTCCTCGATGAGAATCGCGATACCAGTTATCAGGCGTCTTACACATCTGTAATCCGCCCCTCCGGATCGATCGCATGGAGCAGGGTTCGAAACATCACATTGTCAGGCAACCATCCCGCAGCGAGGGCGTGTCTGGTGGAGACACAACCCAATCATTTCGCTTCGATCACGAATTATAGAATCAACGCAAAAGCGTCAATCGTAATCGATTCATTCGATCTGAATAGTGCATCCGATACCGGTGCATATTTCTCCGCAACGGATACATCTTTGATGATAGCGACATCGGCGACGACAAACCAAGATGGCGATGCAGTCATTACAGGCGTGTGCGGATCGAATGCCCTTCTGATGATCTACAGCAATCCTGATGACTATTTCGTTACGAGTGTTGACGGCGGATTGTCTCTTCAGGGGAACTCGATCACCGTCGGTCCGGATGGATCGTACTATATCCTCGCCAGACAATTCTCGAGTCCTTCTGCCACGCAATTGATCAAAGTAAATTCGGCACTCGATCAGGTCGAGTGGATACGGAAAATCGATGCGCTGAAACCTGGAACCGATTGCATACGTTTTATCGATGATACACACTTTCTGATCTGCTGCCATGACTCGGATTTGTATGTCATGCGCTGGGATATCAATGGGAATCTGGACTGGGCCTATCGAATGGAGACAGATTCAGTCACAGAGTTATCGGAAGTAGTTTCCGCAAAAACCCGAACAAATGACTACGTCTTCGCCGCTCATGCAGGTTCAACCAGCGTCTACCTGCTGAAAACCGACGAGACTGGGCGATTCGATAGCTGCAACACCGTTTCTTCCTTCGATCCGATTATCACCGCAATCAGTGGAACGTTGGAATCACCCTCTTTGTACCGAGGCACCGTTGGTTCAAATCTGCCGGAATCAGGCGGGATGTTGCTCCATACATACGCGATCACACCAATCTGCGGAATCATCCCGGATCAATCTCCCACCCCCTCTCTGCCAACCCGTACACCAACATTGCCACCTACATGGACACCCTGGCCTCCGACATATACGCCTCAACCGACATCGACTCCGACCGGATCGATGACTCCTTCACCGACAGAAACGCCTGATCCTTCATACACGCCTACACAACTCCCCAGCTTCACGCCCACACAAGCCCCCAGCTTCACGTCAACACCTCCAATACCATCGAACACACCGACACCGACTGGGCCGTCTCCGATCACTCCACCGGCCCAGCCGTCACCGACGCAAACACCGAACGATGACGATTGCGAGACACCGGGCACAACCCTCTGGATGCCGGCTTCTGTCATCGCTCCCGGAGATACCGTCGAGTGCCGAGTGACGGTATGTGTCACGGAAAATGAACCGATGACCGGTTATCCGCTGTTCGTCCTTCTTGAATTCAACGGGCTGTTTTACTTCGCGCCGTCATTCGACAGTTTCGACCATTATCTGTCCCTGTATCCCGCTTTTCTTCCCGGAGAGACGGACATCGAGATCGTTCCGGCTTTTATCTGGCCGGACACCGGAGGATCGACCGGATCAGCCACCTGGCACTCCGCATTGACCACTCCGGACATGACCGCCATCTTCGGCCAGATGGACTCATTCCCGTTCACATGGACGGATTGATCCCACTGGCTGTTTTCTTCGGTCGCTCGTATTCGAAATGATCCCCTCGACTCAACGGGCATTCCACCCGGCACGTCCAGGATTTCTCTTCAGCGAATCGTCCGAAATCGACATACTCGCCATACTGGTCACCCGCATGCATCGGGGCGATCAGCGCGGGATTCAATACACCGACGGCATACGCGATCCCCTCCCGGATCATCTCCTTCTCACCAATGCCGCATCCCGTTACCGGAAAGAATGCCATATCGATGGGCTTTCCTTTTAATCGATCGATCTCCTCTCGATACAAGCGCTTCGTCTCCTCCCGCCCGCACGCATGATCTCCGGCATGAAACACCGTCACGCCGTCGGTCGAGACGAGATACGCCACGCCCTCATCCGTGGACCGGATCGTGGTGATCTCGATATCACCCATCGATTCGACATTGCCCGGGCCCATGACGGTGTATGCATCATGCGGTCGTTGGGGATCGAATCCGAGAACGAAGCGGATGTGCGGGATGGTCTCCGCCCAATCGAAACAGGCGGCTGAGTAATGATCGATATGGCGATGCGTGACAAACACAACGACATCCAGATCCCTCAGTTGTTCCGGAACGATGAACCCGCTGAACAAAGAGGCTTCATCCGGCACAGGGGACCGGAGATCCGGCGCATAATCGAACACCAGCAGATGGTTCCGGGTCCTGATCGCCCATGCACTGTGGCCCAGATACCACACATTCGCCTGTCCTTCGGACGGTTCGGTCTGTTTCGAGCGAAACGCGGTGAGCTGCTCCGGCAGCCGTGCATCATCTGCACCACTGGCGATGAGATCGTAAGCAAGCTTTTTGAATTTATGGGAAAACGCCTGGTCGAGAGGGGTCAGGCCCTGTCGATCCGGCTGATCCGGATCGGCGCCGCGGTCCAGAAGCGCATCGGCGATCTCCTGTCGCCCTGTCGATGCCGCCACATGCAGGTCGCTGCGTTCCAATTCGGTATCCTGAGCGCCGGGAATCGCGCCATGGTCGAGCAGATACCTGACAACATCCGAATGACCGGTCTGGACTGCGCAGTACAGCGGTGTTCGCCCGGCGTGATCCCGCACATTGATCAGCGCACCGTTCTCGACGAGCAATCGAACCATCTCGAGATCCGCGTGCCGGCTCGCGAAGTGAAGCGGAGTCATTCCGTTCCCGCAGCGGCATTTCGGATCGGACGATGCGCACCGGTGCGGATTGAGCGATGCGCCATGCAGGATCAGACATCGCGCGGCATTCAGTTGTCCGCTCACCGCGAGCGACAATGGGGTGAAACCGTCTTCATCCGCTGCATCGATATCCGCTCCCTTTTCGAGCAACATCAACATGATTTCGACAGATCCGCGATTGGCTGCAAAATGCAGTGCGGTCCTCTTCCTGTGATCGACATGTCGGACATCGGCACCTGCTTCGATCAATCGTTTCGCCGCATCGAGTGACCGGGGTCCGACGGCCCAGAAAAGCGGTGTGACGCCGTCGGGAGTCGCGAGATCCGGCTTCATGCCGAGACCCAGCAGTGTGTCGACCACCTTTGTAAGCCCTCGTTGTGCCGCGAGATGCAGAGAATTGAGCCCTTCCGATGTCGCACTGTTCCATTTGACTCCATGCGCCAGCAGATACTCGGCCATCTCAGGATTACCCGCCAGAATCGCACTCATGAACGGAGTCATCCCGGTGATCGATTTCACATTCACATCGGCATGTTGCTCCATCAGATACCGGGCAACATCAAACCGGTTTCTCTGACAGGCGAAGTTGAGGGGTGTCATGCCGTTATTATCACGTGCATCGAGAACGGCTCCGTTGGCGAGCAGAAAACGGATCGTGTCGAGATGACCGCCGGCGGCTGCATTGTGCATGGCCTGGCTGCCCTCGTTGTCTCCAGAATCGAGACGTGCTCCGATCGAGTGCAGATA
Source organism: uncultured bacterium (assembly GCA_937951895.1). Lineage (GTDB taxonomy): Bacteria > CSSED10-310 > CSSED10-310 > CSSED10-310 > CALFER01 > CALFER01. Next base: position 74,794 of record CALFER010000076.1, on the reverse strand, counting down.
GGCAATGATGTCGGTTTTCCCGAGCATCGCGGCATAATTGAGCGGGGTCATTCCGGATGGAAGTCTCTCCTCGAGAAGGGGACTGTCTGCCGCAATGGCGCTTCGAAGGGCATCGACCGAGCCACTCTCGATTAGCGATTGAATGTTCCCGGCATCGACGGCCAGAGACGGAATCGAACAGCACGGAAGAACGAATAACAGCACAAACGTACATCTGATGGACATGATGGTATCCTCCTCGATCCAGTCATACAGGACTGATCAATTCCGGATACGTGAGCGTTTCATGAATGTTCAGGATTCGGTTCCGAAGCCTGCCGCAATGTTCCGCCGATGGTCCGTTCGATCAGGGATGCCACCCGAAATCGAACTGGCCGAAACTGCCGAACAGCGCTGTAATGTCACTGTTCGTCATCGCGGCATACCATACGGCTCCCGAGTAGGATCCGACTCCGGCAGGCCACGTGAATCGCGGGATCACATGAATGTATTGTATACCGGGATGAACACTCATCCGATAAAATGCGAAGTCGTCGAATTCCGGTGCAAAGAAGAAATAACCGGCAATATCAAGGAGTACAAAAACCGGAACGTCCGGGAATGTGTCATCTTCAACACTGCAGACCTGGACATCGACATAGCACAGATCGCCCGGGCCATACGTATCGGATGGCATGAACACGACGCATCCCGTATCACAGCATTCGGTCCGGTCATAATAGTAATGGAATCCCATATCCGCGATACCTGCATCATCCGCCCGATCCGTTCGGGTGCTGGATTCGATCAATCGGAATGTATTTCCGGAATGAGAGTATGAAATCTGGTCGACAGGGAGGTTTCCGGTGTTGACGCACGGGCTGTCGATCGCTTCGCCCGATGCGATTTGAGACAGATAGTGTTGCCCGTTCACTCCCGAACAAAACGAGGGTTCCGTGTTGATGTTCCCGGTTCCGGCGAATCCGCCCTGGATGTCGCAGTACCGGATATCGGGAGTCAGCCCCGGAGCATGAATCTCGGAAATTTCATTCTGCCAGAGAATCGAATTGCGCATGGTCAGATCCGTGGTATTCAGCGCGATCGCCCCTCCGTCGTCACTCGCATGATTGTGAGTAAATGTTGCGTTGGTTACGGACGCCTCTGAGTTCAGACAGTACATGCCGCCACCGAACTCGTCCGCATCATTCAAATCGAAGAGGCAATTCAACCACTGCATATTACTGGTATCGATGTAGCACCCGGCCCCGGTCGTTGCCTGATTTGCCGTGAATTTGCAGCATATGGACGCTGCCGTCGCCGAGTAGCAGTAGACCCCGGCGCCCCCGAATCCGGCGTTGTTGTTCGAGAATCTGCTGAAGGCCATGACAAAGTTGGCGATGTTCGAATACAGGCCTCCCCCGGACGTGACGGCGGTGTTCGATATGAACGTGCATGACACGACCATGGGTGTCGTCTCGGTGGCATGTGAGAGAAAAATCGCTGCACCATCTTCGCCGGCGGAGTTCCCGGAAAACGTGCTTCGTTCGACGGCAACCGAATCATCCGCGTGTGGATAACCGCAATAGATGGCCCCCCCGGAACCGTCTGTCGAATTTGAATTGAACTGGCACTTGTAAACGTTCAGGGATGCATACCGACTGTGAATGGCGCCTCCCGATGTCGGCGCGTGATTGCCATCGAAGGTGCAGTTTTCGATGTCCAGGGTTGCAGTCGACTCGAATATTGCACCCCCGAAAGAACTGGACGAATTGCTGCTGATCCTGCAATCCAGCAGTTCCAGGTGGCTATAAGGTGCGATCCCGATAGCGCCACCCGCGGTTTCGGACACGTTCCCTGAAATCTCGCAGGAATCGATCACGAGCGATGAATTGATCACGAACACTCCGGCGCCGGAAACCTCGGGAGTCGAAACGAGATGGCCACCGGTGATTCCAAAGCCTTCGATGCGCGTATGACTCGATGCGGGAGCATCTTCACAGATCAGCACCTGAGCGGTCTGATTGGCATCGATGATGGGCAGGATGTCCTCGGTCGCACGAATCAATGTAACGCCCGGCTTCAGGGCAATCGGAAATGTTTCCGGATACTCCGGATGATCCGCACTGTACGTCCCCATCGCCACGCGGATCTGATCCCCCGCGACGGCAGCCGCCATGGCATGCGTGATCGATTTGAAATCGTAGCCAGCAGTATGCCCGACAGTTATCGTGGCACCCTGTGCCAGTGACGTGAGTAACACGACCAGCACGACAGGCAAGTACCGGTGATTCATCATGACCTCCTCCCGACCGCCCTGTTCGAATCCATTTGGATAGCTGAATTAGATCTGAATTTGCTCCCCAAGTCAAACGGCGGAAAGCGGTACTCGTGGAGCGGGACAATGGACTGGCGACTGAAGAACGGCTAGAATTCCGGTATGGATGTTCCGCTTCTCGCTCTTTTCGGTCCTCCGCGCCTCCAGGTCGCAGGCACTGCCCTGGCTCTGGAACGCCGTGCCGCTTTCGCGCTTCTCGCCTTTCTGGCGCTCGAGCGGAATCCCTGCCCGCGAGAAACACTTCTGGCGTTGCTATGGCCGGAAGCGAATCCGGAGCAGGCACGCAAACAACTCCGCAATACGTTGTACGAAATGAATCGGTCTCCCATTGCCGGCATTTTCACGGCCGGCAGACAGAACGTGCAACTGAATACCCGCTCAATCCGTATCGATGCGCTGGAATTCCGGACCTGTTACTCACTCTTTTCATCGAATCCTCCATCCGCGGGACCCTTGAGCGCTTCCAATCGGGACCAAATCGAGGCTGCCATCGCGCTCCATTTTGCACCGTTCATGAACGGATATTCACTGAGGGATAGTGTTGAGTTCGAGCATTGGGTCTCCGGGCAGGTCGCCCGGTTCCAGACGGAACAGACACACTTGCTGAATCTGCTGATCGATGACTATTACAATCGCGGCCACTTCGATCGAGCGATCCGGCATGCGCGGAGTCTGCTCGCTCTGGACCAGGCGGATGAAAAGGCGCATCGCACCGTCATGTCGATACTGTGGCAGACCGGCCGGACCGCCGATGCGATCCGGCAATTTGAGATATGCCGCGATGCTTTGCGGGATGAAACAGGCGCTTCACCGTCCAGAGAAACCTCGGTGCTTCTGAACCGTATTCAGTCACATACGGCACCTCAACGGCGAGAATTCAACCGTCGTTTCACGTTGCCCGAATCGATGACGCCGTTTTTCGGTCGACAGCAGGAACTCGACCATCTCATCGCGATGCTGTCGAATCCAGCCATCCGGCTCCTGACCCTGACCGGACCGGGCGGCAGCGGCAAGACACGATTGGCTCTGGAATCCGGCCATCGGATCGAACAGCAGTATTCGGATGGCGCAATCTGGATCAATCTGGCGCCGGTCACCTCACCGGAATTCATTCTCTCTGCAATCGAGGATGCACTGGATCTGCATACTCCGCGGATCCGCGACGCACTGAGACCGAAGCATCTTCTCATGATCATCGACAATGCGGATCATCTCGTGGAGGGGCTGGCGTTTCTGCCTGAGTTACTCCTCTCGGCACCGGACATCCGCGTGCTGGTCACCTCACGCGAGCGACTCAATCTCGATGCGGAACATGTGTATGAGCTTGCCGGCATGCAGTGCGACGCAATCCCGTTTTTTATTCTCGTCGCACACCGCAATTCCAGTCAGTCCGAATCGACTCGGTTCAATCCGGATGCAGTCGACCGAATCTGCTCGCTCGTCGGGGGCAATCCGTTGGCGATCGAGCTCGCGGCCTCTTGGATCAATGTGCTGTCATGTGATGAGATTGCGAGTGAAATTGAGCGCAGTCTGGGGTTTTTGATCAGCAGGCATCAGGACAGTCCGGAACGTCACCGGTCGCTCAGGGCGGTTTTCGATCACTCCTGGAATTTACTCGACCCCGGAGACCGGACCACCCTGAACCGATTGGCCGTCATGCGTGGCGGATGCACGCTGGATTCGGCGCGCGCAGTTACCGGGATCGACCTGCAGGATCTCGCGCGCCTGATCGATAAATCATTGGTCCGGAAAGCCGCAGACAGTCGGTTTGAAATTCATGAGATCATTCGCCAGTTCGCCTGGGATCGATTGAAATCGGATCCGGTCGAATGGGATCGTGCGGAACGAATTCACGCGGAGTATTTTCTGGGATTGGTTCAATCGCTGAGTGACGACCTGAAGGGAACACGCCAGAAGGACGCATTGCGTGCATTGGTTGCAGAGATCGACAACATCAGGCTCGCATGGCGATGGGCGATCGAGCACGACGCACTGCGCGCCATCGATGCATGTCTTCTTCCTCTGTTCATTTTTTTCGATCTCGGAAGCCGAAACATGGACGCGTGCGCTTTATTCGGACCGGGATGGCAATCGAATCCCACCTCCGATGAACGCAGGCGAATCAGCGCCATGTGCCGGGCTTTCGATGGATGGTTTCAGCGATTCGCCAGCAAAGAGAATGCGCAGACACTGCTGAATCAGGCACTGCAGCAACTCTCTCCGGAGCTGGATCCTGCCGAGTGGGCGGTCGTGTTTGATCTGTGTTCATTCATTGGATCAACCGAACCGATACCGGATCATCTCGATCGACTTCGCCGGGTCGATACGATCTTTCGCAGTCGGCGAGATGATTGGGGTGTCGCGATGAATCTCGAAGCCGTCGGCGCACACCTCTACGAATTGGGAGACTGGTCGGCAGCGCATGCCGCAATCGAGGAGAGCCTGTCGATCCGGCGCAGAATCGGAGATGAATGGGGAATCGCGATGTCTCTCGAGATGCTTGGCCGGTTTTTCGAGGATGCATCGGATGATGAACGGGCAGACCGGTACTACCGCGACAGTCTCGACCTGCGCCGCGGAATCGACGCCGATTTCGGAGGCATGATCAATTGTCTGCAAGGTCTGGGAAGAGTGGCGATGCGCAGCGGAGAGCTATCCCTGGCTCAAACGTTGTATGAAGAGGCACTCACGTTGGCCCGGGAGATCGTCAATCCGCTCGGTATCAAAGAAATCAGTGTCAGATTATCCCGGCTCAGCGAGATCATCATGGATGCCAGCCGAACGTGAGATGATCGTATTCACCCCAGAGTTCGGTCACAGCAGAATCGGTCATAGCGGCGTAGACTCCGATTCCCTCGGCTGAACCAGCATCTCCGGGCCATTCGAATTGACCGATCACGCTGTGCTGATCCGCTCCCGGCCGGACATCGATTTTCTCCCAATCCGCCTCTCGAGTCCATCCGGGGAAGAAAAAGAACGCACCGTAAACGTCCAGGATCACGAATAGCGGAATCGAGTGAACCGTTTCAAGGCCAGGGTTCCAGATCCTGACATCCATCGAAAACAGATCACCGGGGCCGAACGAATCAGATGGCATCACGAGTTCGACCGAAGGAACAGACAGGAAATCCGCGGGGATTTTCGCAATGAATGCCTCATGGCAATCCAATGAAACCGACTGTGTGTGACCGACGACAATGATACTGGAATCAGTCGATCGGCACATGGCGGTCGCCCAATCATGTTCAACACCTCCTGCGATCCGATCCCATCGAACCGAGCCGGTGCGCTCGTGGCGGATCAGCCATGCGTCGGTATTCCATTGATCCGGTTGATCGATGTTCGCGAGGCTTATGGTTCCATCATTCAATTCGATCGTGTGTATTCCGAATTCATGAAAGGATCCTTCCTCGGTCCGAGTCCATTCCGGGGTACCATCCGGTCCGGTTTTGATGATCGTGCAATCCACCGGAACAGTCGTGTCACTCGATCCGGTGATCACGATCCCGCGATCAGCCGTCTCGATGAGGGACATCGGATAATCGTACCCTTCTCCGGATTCGTTGTTGTATGTATGCCACCAGAGCGGACGGCCGGATGAATCGAGTGCAAGGATGGCATCATCCATGTTTTTCGAGCTGTATTCCGGAGATCCGCAGGCGATGCTCACGAGAACATTGCCATCGCGGGATTCCGTCACATACGTTGCTGAATCCGTGCGGGTTCCGCCGAAAATCGCCTCCCAGACCATCCCGCCCGTATCGTCTATTCGGATGATCCAGGCATCGTCTTCACCCGCACCTTTGGTTTCCGTCCGTCCGCAGATGACATATCCGCCGTTTTCGATCCGGCAAACCGAGCTTGCCGAGTCGAGTGCGGAACCGCCAAAGGTCTTCTGCCACACGAGATCCCCCCGGGCCGTTGTCCGGACAACATAAAAATCACGGTTTCCATCCGACGAAAACGAGTTGCTGACACCAGCAAGAACATATCCCCCGTCCGCGGCTGAGCAGATCGCGTGTCCGTCATCCGTGCGTTCCCCGCCGAATTGTTTCGACCGGATCAGATTCCCGGACGCATCGACAAGGATCAGAATCAGATCTGAACCCCCGATTGTCGATATCATTCCAACCAGGGCGTACCCGCCATCCTCGCCGGCACAAACACCGCGCACGCAGATCGATGCGTCCGTCCCGAACGCCTTTCCCCAGTCGATGTTCGACCACTGCAGATCCCGCTGATTCAACTCGATCGTTTCTTTTCCGAGGGGTCGATACCGGGCAGGCTGTTGTTCGAGAGCCACGGCGATCGCCTCGGCGATGTGATAGTTATAGTAGTTACCACGAACAGCCGTCACGATCGGGCCATCGATGACCGGGGCGTGGTCGTCGCCGAGAAAGGTTGCGCCGGCAGCGGCATACTCGGCGGCAAATCGAGCCGATCCCACCACGTTGCGACCCTCGATCACATCCGCCGCAGCCAGAACCCGCACACCGGCACAGGTCGCCCAGACAACCAATCCGTTCTGAACCGCAGACTGCACCAGAGTCAGTGTTTCGGGACTCCCGAGAAGATCGCCGTAGGGATTCTGTCCATACCGACTGCTCGATGACATGATCGCGAGGACATCATACCGGCTGACATCGTCGATGTCCGAGATCAGAACGTCCGTATGGAAAGAGGAGACGCCGGTGCTGTTTTTGAACCATGCACACGGCTCGACATCCTGAGTCAGACCCGCCGCAGTCAGATTCCAACCCATGCTTTTGAAGTTGTTGAGATTGAGAATCGTGTTCGCTCCCCAATGATGAGGAATGAGCATCAGGACCCGGACGTCCGGATTATCCTGAGCAACCATCGCCTGCATGGGTCCACAGGCAATACAGAGAGCCAGGATACTCAGGATGATCAGTGTCGCGAACCGACATCCTGCTTCCCGCTCATGATCTGTCGACTCAATCCATCCCATCGGTCGCGCGCAGACGAACTCCATTTGTTTCATGCGATCGTTCCTCCTTCGGAATCATCCATATGTTCCCTGGCATGCCGGACACATTGATCCAAGCAGGCATCCCTGTGATGAACGTACGGAACGATCGTCTCAGTATCGTCTCAGTATTCGCCCCGATGGCTGATTATTTTAATGGTCGCACACATTGTCCCCGGACTGGAGTGTTCCACCGAGGTATGCCTCCACCAGTCGCTCCGGCGTGTCGGAAGGAGCGCCGATCAACACCTCGATCCGATTCTGCTCGAAAAGACTCTGCGCGCGCTGCCCCATGCCGCCTGCAATGATCATGTCGGCTCCACGCTCGGCAAGCCATCTCGGCAACAGGCCGGGTTCATGCGGCGGGGCGACGATATCCTCTCTGTGAACGATTGTCTTCGTACCGGCGTCAACATCGATCATCGCGAACTGCTCGCAATGACCGAAATGCAGCGACAATTTTCCTTGAGCCAATGGAATAGCGATCTTCATCCTGATTCTCCTTCGTTCATGATCCCTGCGAGGGTGTGCCGGGATCGATCGATGCGATGTTCGATATGATACGGTTCATGATCTGCGCGGTCGCGGTATCCATCCAGTGATGAATGAATGCCTTGCCTTCGTCACCCGCCTCGGCGATCGAAGGATCCAGTGGAATAGCACCCAGGAACGGCACATTCATGTCTTGAGCAATCGCCCGTCCACCGCCAGCCGGCAGAATCTGGGTGATCTCCCCGCACTTCGGGCACACAAATCCGCTCATGTTCTCGACGACACCAATCACCGGCACGCGCAGTTGCCTGCAGAAGGAAACCGATTTGCGCACATCGACCGAAGCGACCTTCTGAGGTGTCGTGACGATGACGGCGCCATCGAGGGAGCCGATGAGCTGGCATACCGAGAGCGGCTCGTCACCGGTTCCCGGCGGAGAATCGATGATGAGATAGTCCAGATCGCCCCACTGAACATCCTTCAGAAACTGTTTGATCACACCCATTTTCATCGGCCCGCGCCAGATCACGGCATCGTCTTGGTTCCTGAGAAGAAATCCCAGAGACATGACCTTGAGATCACCGATTTCGATCGGCAGGAAACCGTCGCGGTTTCCCTGGAGTCGCGCTTCGGAGAGATTCAACATGGTGGGAATGCTCGGACCGTGAATATCCACATCGAGCAATCCGACTTTTTTACCCGAGAGCATGAGTGCACAGGCGAGATTGACCGCGACAGTGCTTTTCCCGACGCCGCCTTTTCCGGACAGCACGACGATTTTCCGCTCGATCCGGCACAATCTGGCCTGCAATTGCCGGCGATCTGCATAGTCTTCGTCAGTCTCATCTTTCAGTCTGGATGCCGCGCTGCAATCCGCATTTTTACATGAGGAGCAGGACGATGCGGCATGGGGAGCGGCCGATTTGAAAACGATTCGGTTCTGACGGTAGCTTTTGCACGCTTTTTTCAGCGTATCCGTTGCCAGCAATGCACAATGCTGATACTCCGCCGGAATACCTCCCAATGCGGTCAATATGTCCTCCTGGCGGATTGCTTCAACTTCATCGAGTGTTTTGCCTTCAGCCAGGATCGTGGCCATGCTGGCACAGGCCCGTGATGATCCGCACCCGTCGGTCACGAACGAGGCGCCAGCCACACGATCCCCTCGGAATGCCAGCCAGATCGCCATGGTGTCTCCGCAGGGACCTTTGATCGTTCCATGGGAACTGAAATCCGGGAGAGGGTTCGCGTTTTTTGGATGCACGGCAAGTTCGGTTGCCAGAGCTGACATACCGGTGATCGGATTCGAATTCATACTACGATGCCTCCTGAATTTGATGCCAGGTCGTTACGATATCGCGCGCGCTCGGCGCGGAAGTTTCAACTACTGATCGCTGCTGAAGCTGCGCGGCGGTTACTCCGGAATCATATCGCACCCTGCCGGCAACGCGTGCGCCCGATTCGAGAGCGACGGCTTCGATCCGGTCCGTCAGGTGTGGATTGAGATCCCATTTGTTGACGCAGATCGCAGTCGGGATTCTGAAATGGCGGGTCAAGGCGAGCACCCGCTTCAGATCGTGCTCACCCGATACGGTCGGTTCGGTGACCACGAGCACTTTTGTGGCGCCGGTCAGGGATGCGATAACGGGGCAGCCGATCCCGGGCGGACCATCGACCAGGATCAGCGACCGATGCTGCGTTTCAGCCAGCCGACGCGCTTCCCGGCGGACCGTCGACACCAGTTTCCCGGAATTCTCGGCGGCAACCCCCAACCGGGCATGCACCATCGGACCGCAGCGGGTTTCGGAAATCATCCACGTCCCGCAGCGCTTTTCCGGAAAGTCAATCGCCTTCGCCGGACAGAATCGCACACAGACCCCGCAGCCTTCACAGGCGATCGGATCGATGCGGTACCCTGTTGTTCCATCGGGTTTCGAAATGTCATGAACCGCTTCAAAGCGACACACCTCGTGACATACCCCGCATCCGGTACAGAGATCCTCGCGGATACGCGCTTCATGTCCGCTGAAAAACTCATGCTGCGTGACGATCCGGGGGGACAGAACGAGATGCAGGTCGGCGGCATCGACGTCGCAGTCCACGATGACGGATTGCCCCGCAAGATACGCAAACGACGCGGTCATACTCGTTTTACCCGTCCCACCCTTTCCGCTGATAATGACATACTCATGCATCGACCATCTCCTTACCCCCGATTGGTTCTGTTCCCGAGATATCCTTTTGCCTGTGTGCCTTCCGATAAAAAACGTGCCCGTTGTGAACGGTTCGAATCAACAGACCGTTTTCGATCATGTTTCGGATCACCTCCCAATCCATTCCAGAACGGGTCACGATATCCAGCAATGCCTCTTCCCGGATCGGATGAACGGCGGTGATGCCGAGCAACTGGTTTTCGAGATCCGATGATATCTGGAAGGGATCGGATTCATGCTCGAACAGGTCGACAACCGGAACACCGTGTTCAGCCATGATCGAAATCACTCTGGTCAACCTGCTTGCGTCGGGTGGACGCACGCCGCTCCGAACAGGCGGCCGAATCGGAATGCTGAGATAGGCTTTGGAAGGGTGAAGCGATCGGATGAATCCTGCGAGATTTTCGATCGATGTGTCGGAGTGATTGAATCCATCGACCAGCATGGTTTCAGTAACCAGTGTTCCGGTAAATGCTTGTGCAAAGCGACTTATCCCTTCGAGAATCCGTGTGAGATCAAGCGACTCGTGAGGGCGGTTGATCCGTCGCCAGATATCCGGATCGATCGTATCGATCTTGACACTGATCCAGTCAGCTGCCATGAGGTCTTCCCTGACATCCTCCCGCCAGAGCAACGATCCGTTTGTGATCACGGCGACGCGGTGACTGAGCGTATGAAGCTGCTCGATGAGGGAACCGAGTTCGGCGTCGAGTGTCGGTTCACCATCCGGGACTATCGTGATGAAGTCGATGCAGGGAGGAGGAGCATGCTCAGGTGCCATGCATCCTGATGCGGCCCGGATGATCGTTTCGACCGGAAAGAAACGCCGCCGGTCAATCGTCCGACCCACAGTCGGACCGACCTGGCAGTACGAACAGTCGTAGCTGCAGGTTTTATAAGGAATCGAGTTAATCCCGAGACTGTTTCCGAGTCGCCGTGAGGGGACGACCCCGAAAGCGAATCTGTGATCGTGTTGATTCATTGGGGATTCATGCAGGATCATCGCAGGAGGGTTTTCCGCACCGTTCCGAGCGCCCGCAGCAGGTTCTGCCGTGTGTCTCAAGCGAACATCCGGTCCGAGACGAATGATGCTGAGCGCCGCCTTTCATGATGAACCCCGCACCGCCGCTGATCACCCGTTTCAACGGGCCATGGCAGGAATCGCATTCGACCAGCGGGGGATCGGATATCGATTGCCTCCGTTCGAAACGTGACCCGCACTTCCCGCAAACGTATTCGTATGTCGGCATGACTGATCTCCTTAAAGTGAGAGGGACACGATACCGATTTGATTCAGGATGGAATGAAAAAGGCCGCGATACGCAGGAATCGCATCGACAATCGATCTGCCCTCCGAATACGCCTCGGCGATCCGCCTGTCATCGGGAATTTCCGCCAGAATCCGGATCCCCTCCTCCCGGCAGAATCGATGCACGCGATCATCGCCGATCCCCATCCGATTGACAACAACGGCAAAAGGACGATGCAGGGCGCGCGTCATGTCGACCGCAAGACTCAGGTCATGGAGACCGAAGGCGGTTGGTTCGGTCACCAGAATGACGAAATCAGCATCGCGAATCGATGCAATGACGGGGCAGGATGTCCCCGGGGGGGCATCGAGCAGGACAGGGACGGAGGCTGACAGTCGCGATTTGACCGCCCGGATCAGAGGCGGCGCCATGGCGATTCCGACATCGATTTTGCCTTCGATCAGCGTGATATGCCCAACCGTCGAAACATGGACTTCTCCAATCCGATGTCCTTTTTCCGATATTGCATGCCGGGGACACACCCGCATGCAGCCTCCGCATCCGTGGCACATCTCCGGGAACACGAGCGGGACGCTGCCGAACGAGACGATCGCGTGATACTCGCACATCCTTCCGCACTCACCGCACCCATCGCAGGCCGATTCGTCGACCACCGGGATCGGCACGTGCACGACAGTCGACTCGATGACGAAAGGGTTCAGAAACAGATGCGCGTTGGGTGCTTCGACGTCACAATCCAGCAACTGGATGGGTTCATGTGCGGCGAGTGCGAGATTGACAGAGAGAGTTGTTTTTCCGGTTCCACCTTTCCCCGATGCGATCGCGATGATCACACCCAATGTCCCTCGACATCCGCAGATTGGGTCTCGTTGAGCTTACCCTGCCGGAACAAATCGATCGCTTCCTCGACCGTTCGAGCGGACGACGCGTACACCTTGACACCGGCCGCACTGAGAACGCGGAAGGCTTTGGGCCCGCAATGCCCGGTGATGAGTGCCGAAGCGCCGATCCGGGCGATGGTATCGGCGGACTGGATGCCGGCGCCTTGAACCGCATTGAGATTCTTGTTGTTGTCGAGGACCATGAAGGTATCCGAATCGAGATCGTAGACGAGGAATTTGGGGGCGCGACCGAATCGCGGTTCGAGAGGATCTGACAGATTGGAGCCGGTTGTGGTCAGAGCGACTTTCACGTGGTCGCCTCCTTTGGCGCGCTCTTTTCGATCTGATCGAGTCGCTTCTGGATCGTGTCGAGCGTCGTTTTCAGGGCATCAAGCTGGTTTCGCAGCGTGTCGGCTTCCATTTCCGGTTCAACGGCCATCGGTTGCGGCGGATAGGCCGCGAACCCGCGCCAGCGACCCATCCCACGCCCAAAACCCATCCCCATTCCACGACCCTGAATCGGATTGGCATAGCCCGCCATACCGAAACCCGCACAGAATCCCGCTCTACGACCGCTCATCGGTCCCATTCCTCTCGGTCCTGTTCCATCTCCTCTTGGCATGTTCAAATCTCCTTTCATGACAGCCGCACCAACGCGGTACGGCAGTTCGGACACACACGTTCCACACAGGGAATCCCACTCTCGTGAGGTTCCCGATAGCCACAAGCCGGACATCCGCATTCTCCGCCGGGTCCGGCATTCCCGCGTATATGGCTTCCACGCCCGTGCGCCGCCCTGCGTCCGCGGCCGCAACATCCCGGCATCGAAAACCGGTCGGAATCGAGCCGATTCCGGCAAAAAGCCTCGATTACTTCGTCCAGATCACCCGAAACGAACGGAATGACCCGCATTCCGCTGAACGTGAGATGATCGAAGAGCGGGCGCGAAATCGCCCCGCAGATCAGCGTGTCGACAGCACATTCAGTCAGGCGCATCCGAATCTGTTGCATCGAACTCCCGGACGGCAGGGATTCCTGCCGACGATGAGCGGAATCGGATCGCGTTTCGAGCAGGACAAGGGTTTCGGCGGTATCGAAAACCGGTGCGATGCGATTGTCCCAACAGGCGAAAGCGATCATGATGCGCCCTCCTTTCCGGAAAGTGATAAGAGCAAAGCTGATGCCAACCGGGTCGCTCAACGGATAATACGCTCTAACGTATTGATATGAAATGATTCGAATGAGATTCTCCGTGGAGAAGACACCACAAATGAGTAGCGCAAACACTACCTTGTCGATTCGCTACAGTCTCTATATCGCTACTCTATCAACGTGTTCTGTGCCGTCCGTCCTGCTTCGCGAGGCGGATCCCGAGTTTTTTGATCTTGCGGAACAGCGTAGTTTTATGGATCCCGAGATCCCGGGCGGCAGCCAGACGGTTGTTGTGATTACGTTCGAGAGCCGCTCGGATGGCGTGAGCATCGAGCACATCGCGGGAGGATCGGATGGGGATATCCCGGCACGTAAATCCGAACCGAGCGGTGAACTCGCCCGGAAGATCCGCAATCTCGATCGTGCCCTCGGACCGCAGAACGAACGCGTGTTCGATAGCGTTTTCGAGTTCCCGGATATTGCCCGGCCAGTCGTGGGTCATACACAGCGAGAGTGCATCGGTGGAGATTCCCCGGATGGATTTCTGCTGAAGCCGGTTGAACCGTGCGATGAACTGGTCGATGAGGAGAGGAATGTCTTCCCTGCGGCGTCGAAGCGGCGGCAACTCGATCCGCACCACATTGATCCGATAATAGAGATCTTCCCGGAACGTTCCGGCTCTCATGCACTCCAGAAGATCACGGTGTGTCGCAACGATCACCCGGGCATCGGTCGACTCGGAGTGCGTCGCCCCCAGTGGATCGAATGTATGTTCCTGAAGCACTCTGAGGAGGCGCACCTGCAACGCCGCACTGATCTCACCGATTTCATCGAGAAACAGGGTTCCTCCACGCGCGAGGGCAAAACGGCCGGGTTTGTCGCGCAGCGCTCCGGTGAAGGCGCCACTTTTATATCCGAACAACTCCGATTCCAGCAGCGCATCCGGTATCGCACCGCAATTCACGGCAATGAACGGGCCTTTCTGATGCGGGCTGAGCGAGTGAATTGTTCGAGCAACAAGCTCTTTGCCCGTCCCGGTTTCACCGCAGATCAGCACCGTACTCGGACTCGCCGCAATCGCCGGAAGAACCTCCAGTATCCGATGCATGACAGGACTGCGGCTGCTCAGATCACCGACACGCGTCCGGCTTTCCAGTTCCTGCCGCAGGGCCTCGATCTCGGATAAATCCCGAAACGTTTCGGCTCCTCCGATCACCCGCCCCTGTTCGTCTCTGAGCACGGCCGTCGAAATGCTGATCGGGATCCGTCGCCCCTCCGAATTGATGATGAAGCCGGCTTTCCCGATGATCGGTTTACCGGTTTTAAGCGTCCGGGCGAGTGCACAGGCGGATCCGCACATGTTGGAACGAAACACATCCGAACATCGACGTCCGATCGCCTCTCGTCTCGGCACACCGGTAATCATCTCGGCAGCACGATTGAACGATGTCACCAGCCAGTCGGAATCAACGGTAAACACTCCGTCCGAGATGCTTTCGAGGATCGCCTGCGTGGCTTCCGGCTTCACCGATCGCTTTTTCCTGCTCGTGCTCATGCATCGCTCCAACCGATAATCACTCAGTTCGCGCAACGATCGCCCGTGCCTCGTTCATGACCCGATCCATCCCGGTCATCTCGTCAGAAAGGCTCGGTTCGATCGTGTAATCCGGCATCACTCCCCGCCCCCGTATCGGCGGATCATCCACAGCGACAACATACTTCATCAGCGGGATGAACACACGAATGCCGGTCGCAGGCAATGTCAGCGTCGGCATGTACCCGCTGTTGTTCCCGTCGTAACGGCCCCCGGTCTCCTCACCGGCAAACTCCGCCCGGCCCAGATGATCCAGCACAGCGGACACCTCCGATGTCGCCGAAAAACTGCCTCCGTCGATCAACACCAGAACACGACCGCGAAAAACCGGTTCGGTCGGAGGGATTTCCGACAGGCAGGGATGCTGCCCGATAGCGACCTGAAAACCCCCGTCCGTTCCGGGTTCCAGAATCGATTGGTATTCACGCACTTCCTCCGGTGTAATGTCCGTGTATTCCTGAAAATGAATCCGATCCGTACGGGTCTCCAATGACCGGTAATATCGAAACGGCTGATCGATCAGATACGACACCAGTTTCGCCCCGTATTCGTCTTCTCCGCCGCCGTTCCCCCTGAGATCGATGATCAGGTTGCGGATCGCATGGTCCCGGAGTTTTCCGAAGGCGTCGGCCAGAAAAGACTCGTAGCGATCGGTCATGCCGAACGTGCGGATGGTCAGCACGGCAGTGGACGTGTCCTCGGATATCTCCAGCGCATACGGTTCAGGATCCTCACGGTCGGGATCCATGTATCGCGCATGCGTCCGCATGGCATGTTCGGCCATCGCCGGAACGGTCACTGTCTGTTCAGCGCCATCCGGTCTCCTCAACCGGATTTCAAACGTCTCCGGAGTTCCGACGAACGCCGCGTAATAATACCGCATCCGCTCATCCAGCATCCGATACCTGTGCGTGACATTCACGCCGTCCGACGGAAGCACATCGAGAAACCGCTCGAGCAGCATTCCGGCCGGTGAACCGTTGACAGCCAGGATTTCACTCCCATCGAGCGCTTCGGAGCCGGGTGCATAGCATCGGAGGAGAAACATCCGCGCGTCCACAATCCGGATATCACCGGGGAACAATCCGGCGGTGCTCATGAGTTGATTGCGGGTGCCGAGCGACGGAACGATTGCGGTATGACCACAGCCGATGGCTCCGTTCAAAACCGCGATCCGCTGCAGAAATTCCAGTTCGGTCATGTCCCGGCTCAATTCCGACTGGAGCCGATCAAACAACGCATCCATTTCAGCCCTCGAACGGAAGTCATACAACCCGGGATGAGCCTCCTCGAGTGCAGATCGGATCAGCGAAAAATCGGTGGTCAGGGCGTCCGATGAGAACCGGTGAAACAGGGATCTCGGGTGCGTGTTCAGGTGTGAACAACCCGTAACGAGAGCAAAAGCAATGATGACACCGAGAGCTTTCATTCCGGAAGGCCTCCTCCACAAGCGAAATGCCCGGAGGATATACTATAGTCGAACAGGTGCTGATTGTATAATGTCCGCAGATTGAATCCCGAACCGTCTACCGATACCCGAACGAAACGGAATCGATCTCCCCGATCACGGACGTTGTCCCGGGTTCCAGAATGGCTCCCCGGAATTGCAGGTCGGTCACAACTCCGACATCACCCGCAGGCCAGACGAAATCCAGAATTCTCCGCTCGACCGCCGCATCCGGTGCCAGCACGATGCTTTCGGATCCCGGAGTATTCGACCAGGACGGATAGAAAAAATACTCGCCGAAGACATCCAGAACGACATACAGATCCGCGGCTGCATGCCCGGCCGGCGCCCGGCAGGTCGCGGTCAGAACGAACCGATCCCCCGCCTGAAGATCCGTGTCGGGAAGCGTCAGTCGAACACCTGTCCACGTGGCCGGTGTCACAGTGGGCGCGGGAACGGGAGGTGAATCCGGAGCAGAAAAATGATACCCGAGATCGACTCTGCCTTCATCCGGCACCTCGTCGGTACGGGTCGTCCCACCGGGCGAAGCCCCGGTCTCGGGATCCCCCGCATCCACACACGGACTCGTCTGACTCTGCCCCGAAGCTGTTTGACTCAAATAATGCGCGCCTTGAGACCCCGTGACAAACAGTGGATCCGATCCTCGCAGATCACCGGCTCCGGGGTTCACGGCACTATAGTCCATCCCGTTGTTCCAGAAGGCGTTGTATCCGGAATGAACCGATGAATTGCCGTTGTAATTCGCGATACCGACCTGATTGCCGGAGAAGATACAGTGCCGGATCGGCACCGGATCCATGCTGTTGAGCACCTGCACACCGGCAGACGTATTGCTGACAAAAGTGCAGAAAGAGACATCGGTCTGATCCAGCGCGAGAATCGCCCCGGTTCCCGGGAATGAACTCGCATTTCCCAGAAACAGACAATTCTCGATGTCCACACCACCTCCCGCGACGATCGCCGATCCGATCCCGACGTTGTCCGTAAAAAGATTGTTCCGGACCAGGCAGGATCCCCAGACATTCAGCGCACCGCCGTAATAGTCACTGCCCTGCTGTTCGTTGCGCTCGAATGTATTGCCGACAAAATCGATATCACCCCGTGCATAGATCCCGGAGCCATCGATGTAAGCATTGCCATGATCCCGAATCGCGCAATGCGAGACCGACCCGTGGCAATCGTTCAGATACAGCCCGAGACCATCGCTGTACACATGCTCGGCAACTCCCGTATCGTTTCGCTCGACGGTGCAGTCGAGGAGCGCGATGCCGCAATCGGCGAAGTACCCGCCTCCCCCATGATCGATGGAATGGTTGTCCGAGATCGTCGAGTTTGCGATCGAGACCTCACATGTCGAGAAATAGACGCCGCCACCGTCCTGCCCCGCGTCATTGTTCCGGAACACGCAATCGTCAATCTGCACCCGACAACCGGTCACGTACAAGGCTCCTCCGGATTGATTGACAGGAGCACCGTTTTCAAACACGACATGCTCGAGCCGCATCTCCGTACCCGAGACTCCCGGTGTGTAGTGGAGACACCGCTTATCTGCGGGTGCCGAGACAACCGGACGGTTTTCGGGAAACTCGCCTCGAAGGGTCAATACTGCGAGACCGGGCCATTCGAGCGACTCGGTATACACTCCGGGAGCGACCAGAACGATATCGCCGGACAGGGCTGCATCCAGTCCCGTCTGGATGGTCGGTTGATCCGAGGGCACTCGGATGACGGCGGCCGATACCGGCGATCCGATGACGATCATGATGCTTGCCGCGAGTAAAAACGCTTTCATGGTCTTCTCCTTCCGATCCGGTCCCGATCAGACCGCTTCGCGCACACCACTGAAGAAAAGGAGTCGACTCATCTCATTTTTCGTGCCCGCCCGGTTCGATATAACCCAGCGCTTCGAGCTTCTTCTGCAGAGCATCGCTGTGGGCCGCTCCGGTGTCCGCCTCTCCGATCGGTTTCGCATAGAACTCCCCGACACGGTTGCTCATGTCGGCTTCTTTTTCCGGCTGCGTCCCAATCAGATTCATCATTTCCATCGGATCGCCCGGGAGATGGTACAGGCCGACCTCCGGCTCCATGTAGTAGGGCTGCCCGAAGTAATGAACGTATTTATACTCCGGCTCCCGCAGCATCACGGCCTGATTGTTCGCATGTTCGGATATGACATGCGGAATCGCGGGAATCGACTCTCCGGACAGCAGCGGCAGCAGGTTCCGGCCCTCGAAATCGGACGGGATCGCCTCCCCTGCTATGCTCATGATCGTCGGAGCGATATCGAGCGACTGAACGGTCTGCCCGAACACACGCCCCGCTTTCTGTTCTCCGGGCGGAACGACCAGCAGGGGGATATGCATCTGCTGCTCATACATCCCGGCCATGATGAAATACAGATTGTGCTCGTCCAGACTGATGCCGTGATCGGCAGTGATCACGAGCCAGGTATTCCGGTCCGCACCGGTTTCAGCCAGCATCCGCATCAGTTTTTCGATCGTCGCATCCATATAGGTGATCTCGGAGCGATACTGCGCCTTGATATAGTCGATATCCGTGATGTCCCCGATCCAGCTTTTCATGTATTCGACCTGTTCGGGTGAAAAGCCGACCGTGTCCATCGAATGATTGGCGGGATCGCGGGGGTTGCCCGCATAATACATCGCATCGTACGGTTTCGGCGGGTCGAACGGCGTATGCGGATCGAAAAAGTGGAGCCAGGTAAAGAACGGCTGCGAGGCGCTTGCCTGAGCGCGTTCGCGCAGCCAGCCTGCAATCGTCCGATAGGTGACCGGAGCACGCCGCTGCGCCTCTCCCGGAGCGTAGAATCGCTCGAATCCCGGCCCGAGACCGTGTGTTCGCGCGGACAACCAGGCGGCACTCGTCGCCGCTGCGCACCGGTACCCCTCGGGAGCCAGCAATCGAGCGACGGTGGGATGACGATCGCTCAACGGCGTCACCATATCATAGACTCCATGCGTATGCGGACGCTTGGAAGTCAGTATCGTGTAGTGCGACGGGGGCGTGTTGTTGATCTGGCAGATGCAATCCGAAAACACATTGCCACGCCGCGCCAGATGATCGAGCGCCGGGCAGAGGATGATGTCATCGCCGCCAAAACCCAGCCTGTCGATCCGGCAGGAGTCCATCGTGATGAGAATGATGCTCGGCCTGCCGGGCGGACCTTTCGGAACATCCTCACCGACCACCCGAACATCCGCCAGTGCGAGCAGATCGCCGGTCGGATCGCCCTTCTCTCCCGCATCGAACTCAAACGCAATCTCGCACTCCTTCCCCGCGAAACCCCGGTCAATCTCGACTCCATGCTCGGCCCATTTCTCACCCGGCCGCACCGGGATCCAGTCGCCGACCTGCTCCAGCGTTCCCGCACGCACAATCATGCGCACGCGGCCGCCGTCCGATTTCTGCACCTGAGCGTAATCGTCCAACCCCGTCGAGAACGCGAGAACATTCCGTTCCTTTCCGAACGTCGAGCGAAACGAAACCGTCACGAACGGATACCCGATCACTGCGTGCCGGATATCTTCCCAGACGGCGGCCCACCCCAGCCGGGCGCCTCCATCGAGCGCCGAAATGCGTTCGATGCGACACGCCGTGTGAGGTGTGAATTCGACCTCGATCCGATTTATGCCGGGCCGGGTCATCGAAGCGGGGCATGCGAGATCCACCGTGATGGAATCGCTGTCGACGACCGGCGCGAGTGCAGGGAGAGCCTGACCGTCGAGACGCGCCGAGATCTGAACCGGTTCCGGGGATTTCAACCGAAACCGCAGCAATCGATCCCGGACGGTGGCGAACGGCAGCTCGATGACGAGTTTTCCTGCATCGGTACGCACCGCGTCCCCATCGTCGATTTGGCCTTCCTTCAGAATCGCGCGCCCCTTCGCGTCACCCATGTCGTAATCAGTCGCTCGCTCGGCAATCGTCATCGGCGTTTTTCCGTCGAGCATGGTGAGGCTCGATTCCGGCAGTCGATTCGGAATCGTGTCCGTGCACGCCTCGACATGAAGAAAAATCGAGATTATCAGCATGAGTTGCATGATGCGCTTCATGGAGCGGTTCCTTTCGTTCCCGTCAGAGAAAATCGGAGACGATCGAGCATGACCGCCAGCAACCTGAAATCATTGGTTTCCGGCAGATCCAGGCCGGGACAACCGGTGTATCCATACACAAATTCAATCCGATTCAAACCATGTATCAGCGCGTGGGACGGCATGTCAAACGCCACACGCTGCCATCCCGGTTTCAGCGTGATGGTTTCCGGAACGGGCCATTCATTGATCCGGACGGTCAGCGTCTGAGGCGTCCGCTTGCCGATCGAATACGGATTCACATCCAATTCGGCTCGGAGGGAATGCGCGTTGTCCAGAGGAATCATGATCTCGCTGTGCAGCCCTCCCGAGGACCATGTGACGGATCTCCCTTCGCTGATTTCATCGATGATGCACCACCCCTCACCCAGCATCGGCCGCACCTCCGGCATACCGAAGTCCAGTTCCATCACCGGTTCGACTTCCGGCATCGTATCAATCAGTCTGCGCAATGCGCGGTTGAATTCAATACCGTTGCATCTCCGGAATCGGATCCGGAGGGGATCCCTTCCGGCCTGGTAGAAATCGATTGCCCGGGCGCGCCGGACGACGGTGCCGGAAAATGTCTCGGGAAGCCACCCGCTTGTTTCGTCAGGATCGAACGGCAATCGGATCCACCGCAGTCCCGGTTCACTCACGATGATCTCGGCGCCGTCTTCGTGATCGACCCATTCAAACGGAAGATTGATCCGTTCGATATGGAATCCGTCCTTTTGCCCGCCGTTCATGCGGACCGTCGTGTCGCCGTCCGGGCGAAGGCCGATCTCGAATGCGCCGTCAAGGGGATCCAGCCGATGCACTCGTGCATCGGTCGTCCAGTGAACGCCTCCCGCACGTTCCGGTGACACCTCGATCCGAACACCCGGGGCGCTGCGGAAGGAACCCGCCTCGGACATCGCGACCGAGGAATCGACATGGAACCGGATGAGCCCCTCATCCTGAGAATACGCGCGGATGGCCGCCGTCCGGGCGGCAATGATCGATCGCGCGACCTGCGGCTCGGTCAGCGGAACATATCCCCTCACGTCGCGGAGCCACTCGAGAGACTGGATCATGGTCTGGAATTCGGGGGCGAGCTGATCGAAACGGTCCGCCTCATGAATGAATTCGGGGTGGAAGTACTGCATGACCGGCATTCCGAGAGCGGCGGGAAGTTCGGTTCGGTTCACGAAAGCGCCGAAAAGCGGGTGAGCGGGAAGCGGCGAACCGACGACAATCGGCAGGAGGCGTCCGGCGGCGTCTTCGAGCATGAACGGGGGGGCGTATGGCGCGTACGCCGAACTGGTGCAGAAGGAATACGGAAAGAGATCGAAGCATGAGAGCGTTTCACCGCCGAAATCATGAAACAGATGCCGCTCCAGCAGAGAATGATACGATTGCCAGACCGGTCTGGCATGCGTGTAAAACACATGATGATCGCCGCCCGTGATTTCAGTGCGCACAATACCGATCGCCTCGAGATTCGCGATGTCCCGGTCAATCTTGTTCAGCTCGGTTTCGCGTGAGTCGGTCGGTTCGAACGTCAGATGCAGGTTGAGGGGAATCCCGCGCTGCCTGCAATAATCCGCTGCATCGCGCGCATGGTTCGAGGACCCCGCCATTTCCGGGCGATCGAACTGCGTCAGATCCGATCGGACCGTGAAGGAGGGGATCAGTCCGCGTTCGAGCAGGATCCGGCTCCAGCGGATCGCGTAGCGCGCCGACCAGTTGTCGGTTGCGTCGAGATGGTTCTGGAAGGCGCAACCCGGTGCCCCGTTCGGCCCGGGAACCCGTCTGATGGAGAATCCATACTTCAGTTTGGCCGCCACATCGACAAGGCGATCGCGGAAGAGATACTCCAGGCCGGCCGCACCGAAGTGAAAGTTGGCCGCCTCGGGATCCGGAAATCCCAGCCGGAAATCCCGGATTGTCTCGACACCGTGAAACGGGATCGATCTGCGGCTGAAATCGGCGGCCCAGATGACGGCGCCGCGTCCGATCCGGCGGAAGGTCATCAGCGGATTTCCCTGTGCATCCGCGACGAGTGTCCGGGCGGAATCCGCGCGTGCCGTGAAGCCGCGGATCCATCGACACTCCTGTTCCGTGGTGTCGACGAACGACGGGAGATGGGTCTGTTCATACTTCGTTCGGTTGCCGGTCGGCGACTCGATGGACGCGACACGGAGAATGGTTTCCAGATGCTTCAACAGAGGCGGGAAGGGGGAAAAGATCGGAAGCACGAGAGTCGGCTCGTTCGGACTGACATCGGTCAGACCGGCAAGGTTCTGCATGTTGTGGAGGGGGGCATCCGCTTCCAGAAAGATCAGCGCGCCGGAGTCAGCGGCTTTCCGGCAGAAAATTTGGAGATCACGGATCGATGCGTCCCTGCTCCGCGCGAATTCGGACGACAGATCGATCAGGTCCCAGGCCGCCGCTTCCGCTGCATCGGGAATCTCACTGTGAACGGATGTCTCAGCCCCCAGATTCCAGCTCTGGCGAAAATGACTGCCGGTTTCATGTGAAAACGCCGGACTGCCCGACAGAACCAGGATCCGGATCGAATGATCCCCGGAGTCGTTCTCAGAGGGGATCCCATCGGGCATAGTGCAACCTGAACCCAGAACGATCCACCCAAGAACGAAAACCGGCAGGGCGTACAATCGCAGAGCCACAAAGGAAATCCATTTGAGTCTCGGCCAGCACATCAAGATAAACCTCGCTCATCGATCAAAAAAAAATCATCCTACACGCACGAGCAGCGCATTAACCTACAATAGTCCCGATCAGTTTACATGTAAAATGAATTGCAATCGGCGACATTTATCTTTGCGCATGGATCATTCTACACGTCCGTCGCCGAGTCAGGCACACGGTGGTGCAATTGCATAAGGGTTCGCGAGGTATTATGGTGCCGTGTATAAATGCCGTTCCATCGGGAACTGATTTCTGCTACATTCAGGACGTACAGCGGATAATCAATGTGGAAAACAAATGGAGCATTGATATGAGTCCCATCAGAATTCCGGCATCGTCGATTGTGATCATGTTTCTTCTTTACCAGCCGATCGCACATGCTTCCATGGTCACGGGGCATGCCTTTCTGGAGGGTCAGACGGATCACTCCGGAATATCGGTGGAACTCGCCCCCCACCAGGCGCTCCCCGCCATGGGGACTTATACCGCCGCGCTGCTTCTTATCGGATTCGGATGCTGTCTGCTCCGGATGAAGAGTCGTGTTTCGGGCGGCTCTCTGTGTCTCCTTGCCGTCTGCATGCTGGCCCGAGCGGCGCTCATGTATACCGGCTCGACCGATCTGAACGGATATTACTGGTTCAACGATGTCACTCCGGGAACGTACGACCTCCTGGCGGCATCACCGGGATATCATACCGGCATGAGGATCGGGATCGAGATCGGGGATGGAGAGTATGAACTGGAGGACATCACGCTGGATCAGGTCACGACACCGACTCCGATTCCGGACTGCACGGGAGGGGGACTGATCGCGACCGACGGGATCATCGGGGAACTGAGGTGTGTTCCGCAAGGCAGTTGGCTTCAGGGTTCACCTCCGGACGAACCGTGTCGCGGTCCGGATGAGTCTCAGTTTACGCATGCGCTGAGTCACGCGCTCGGAGTGATGGAAACCGAGATCACACGGCAGATGTGGGCGGATTTGAAGAGTCTTCAGCCCTCGCTTCCGGACGATCCCAGTGTTCTGTTTCTCAGTCCGACGATGCAGCACCCGGTTCAGAACAACTCCTGGTATGAGGCCATTTTGTTTGCGAACCTGTTATCCGATCAAAACGGCCTGAACCCCTGTTACTTCAAGGATGCTTCCTTTTCGATCCCGGTGGATGCCTCAAACTTCGAATCCGACCCGATCTTCTGTGATTTCAGCGCAGCCGGATATCGTCTTCCGACCGAAGGCGAATGGGAATATGCGGCGCGAGCGGGCACCTCCGGACCATTCTCATGCGACGAACCGCTCTATTTCACTCAGGATTGCCTCTATACTCTCTGCCAGCCGGGCATTCTTCCCACTCTCGAACAACACTGTATTTTTTGCGCCAATCAACCGGGGATAACCGAGACAGTGGCTTCCCGGCTTCCCAACCCCTGGGGCCTGTATGACATGCACGGCAACCTGTGGGAATCCTGTTGGGATTGGTATGGCGCGTATCCCGCATCGCATCGGATCGACTATCGGGGACCGGACTCCGGAACAAAGCGGATCTGGAGAGGCGGCGGGTGGTCCGATCGGGCGTACAGTTGCCGATCCTCTGTGCGATACTCGGACACGCCGGATTATCGCTGTAATATTCTCGGATTCAGACTCGTCCGGACCCTCCCCTGACCGTCGATTCGACGAATCGTCTCCTTTTGTTTACAATAGGAATGGGGGGTGGCATCTATGCAACCGCACGGAATCGACCCACGCGTGTTGACGTTGCTGGACGTGACCAAGGCGATGACATCGACGTTGGAGCTGGAGGAACTGCTCCAGCGCATTGTCAAAGCTGTGACGGAAATGCTTCCCAGTCAGGGTTGCATCCTGTGGCTCCTCAACAAAGATACGGGTCTGCTTCATCCAACGAACATCCATGGATTTACCTGGGAGGAGGTCGGAACACACGCCTTTGCGCCGGGCGAAGGGACGATCGGGTCCGCATATTCGGAACAGAAACCGATCATCACCAATGATCTGAAAAAATACACCAAATTCGTCCGGAAAGGTGCAGTAGTGGATCGAATTGTATCGTTGATGGATGTCCCCATGATCCTGGACGGCAAATCCATCGGAGTGCTCGATGCAGCCAATAAAGTACCGGGCAACGATTTCAATGATGATGATGCCCGCATGCTCTCTTTGCTCGCATCGCAGGCCGCCATCGCCATTTCGAACGCGAAGGCTCATGCGGACGTGCAGCGCCGGGCATACGAACTGGAAGCACTGCATTCGATCACACAGGTGATGGGCACCAATCTCGAGACGCGGGACATCCTCCGGATCATCACCCGTGAGACTCACAAACTGTTCGATTTCGGGGATTGCTCGATCTTTCTCTACGACAGTCTCGACCGCTGCTTCGAACTCGCCGCCGCGATCGGCATGCGTGAACCCCTCACGGGGAAGCTTCGGATACCGTTCCGGGAGGGATTGATATCGTATGTGGCGGAAACGCGGCGGACCACCATGGTTTCCAATGAAGATCTCGATGTCTATCGATCGCTGCCTCCGGCGGATTACGACGGGTTCAACACCGCCATCGCCGCGCCGCTGTTTCTTCCCAACAAACTGCTCGGGGTGATCGAGGTGCGCGATCCGGCCGTGCGTGACCTGTCGATGGAGGATCTGCTCCTGTTCAAAACGATCGTTCAGCAGATGTCCGTTTTTCTGGAAAAAGCCCATCTGTTTCACACCGTTCAGGAGTTGTATCTCGAGGTGATCAAATCGTTATGTGAGACCGTCGAGGCGAAGGATCCGGAGACGATCGGGCACTGTTTCCGTGTATCGGAGTATGCCGTTCGGATCGCGGGACAGATGGGGCTGGATGATGAAACCATCGAGCAGATCCGGGTGGCGGCGCATCTGCATGATATCGGCAAGATCGGCATTCCGGAAGCGATTCTGCTGAAGGCCGACCGGTTGACGACGGACGAGTATGAAAAAGTGAAGCGACATAGTGAGATCGGAGCGCGGATTCTGACGCCGATCGAGTTTTTCGGGAATGTGACGGCCTTCGTCCGCCATCATCACGAACGCTGGGACGGGAGCGGTTATCCGAGCAGGTTGAAAGGAGAGGCCATCCCGCTCGGTGCACGCATCCTGGCGGTTGCGGATTCGTTCGAGGCGATGACGTGGCAGCGTCCCTACGGCCACAGCATGTCTCGCGAACAGGCCCTGACCGAGGTGATCCGATGCGCGGGATCCCAGTTCGATCCCGATGTTGTCGAGGCATTTCGGGCGGTGTTCAGAGACGTCGTGCGCATCGATTGTCCGCGTCGATGAATGCGTTCATCTGAAATCGACGATCCGATCGACTGATCCGGGGGTTCGAGTCCGGAGACAGGTGCCGCACCCACAGGTATCTATCGAGTTTTCTCCGGTGTATCCTCAGGGTCGGTTGACTTTTTTTCTCAAGATTCTTAGCATGATAGCATGAGGCCCGAGAGGCCGGGAGTGATTCATGGCGAATCGGATATCCACATCCACAGCGTTCATTCTGACGATCGCGGTGTGTATTCCGGTTTTTCTGTTCCTCGCGTCGATCTGCACCTGCCGCGCCACCGAACGGATGCGTGTCAGTGAATCGAACTGCTGTTGTGATTCACAGTCGACCACCGAACCATCGCACGATACCTGCAATTGCTTCATCTGCAACTCCGATCCTGCCCCGTTTCCGCCTCCGCCGCCATCCCTGAACCTGAACCTCGTGCGCACCTTCGATTCGCGACCGGACATGCTCATTCTCTCTCTGTCCACGTTCACGCCATTGATTCTGCATTCGGGAGCGCCTCCGCCCGATACGGGAGATTGTGACCTCTTCTGCGCCACGGCCCGATCGGTCGTTCTGCGCATCTAGACCTTTCCTGTCCGTCTCAACACGGTAGCAACGTAAAAATATCGTCGCATACTGGCATGCCGATTGTCGATTCGTTCGGATCAGTAACGAACGCATGACGGTGTGCAGGGAAAGGGTCAATGTATGAAATCGATTCAAAAATCCAAGGTCATTCACCGGATCGGGAACGGCTCACTCTTCCGTTCCGGTCCGATTGCCATCCTCGGGTTCGTGCTGATACTCTCGGGATGTTCCAGCGCCCGAACCATGGATCTCGGCGTATCCATCCCCTCCGACGCGCAGATCGTGACGCTTTCGAGCGTGCTGGCGTCTCCTTCCAGTTTCAATGGAAAAACGTTCGTCATGAAGGGCGTGATCTCCTCGCAATGCGCATCGTATTGCGAATTCGTTCTCAAGGACGGAGTCTACAAGGCCACCATTTACCCGCAGGGATTCAAATTCCCGAAACTGCCTGTCGGAAAGCCGGTGACCGTTTACGTTCAGGCGACCGTCGGAGATGAGCAGGTCGTACTGTCCGCGCTCGGACTCAAGATCGATTGAGGTGGCCTATGAACTTCATGACGGTTTCCTGGAGCAATCTGCGCCGCAACCCGATCCGGAGTCTGCTCACCGGGTTGAGTCTCGCGATATCCGCCATCACGCTGACCGTCGTTCTCGGACTCGACAAGGGTTATTCCTCCGCGGTCACCGACGAACTGGTGAACAAGACCGGGGTTCACATGTACATCACGAAACAAGGGTGCCCGATCGAAGCCGCGTCGGTGATTGCCCAGGGGGGCCTGAGTCCTCTGTATGTCACCGAGGATCTGACCGAGCGACTGCTCAGGCACCCGAACGTCGATGTGATCATGCCGTTTCAGCTCTTTACGGTGACGACCGAGGACGGTTCGCGAACGGACATATTCATGGGTATCACGGACACGATTCAGAAGATCCGGCCCGACTGGGCGTTCAAATCCGGAGGCTGGTTCGAATCTGAATCGTCCATCATCCTGGGAGCGGAA
Organism: uncultured bacterium; assembly: GCA_937951895.1. Taxonomy (GTDB): domain Bacteria; phylum CSSED10-310; class CSSED10-310; order CSSED10-310; family CALFER01; genus CALFER01. The sequence continues at coordinate 46,740 of CALFER010000076.1, read as the reverse complement.
CTCGCCCGCATCGAAAGCCTCGCGGTGGGCGACCGGACATACTCGGAGCAGTTTGATCGCGAGTTTACGGTTTCCGGCATTCTGGAGCGAAACTACAGTCAGGACGATGGAACGATGTTCATCCCCCTCAAGACGGCTCAGAAACTGGTCGATCGTGAGGGCAAATTAACGGCGATCGCCGTCAAGCTGAAAGATATCGGGAAGCTGGATCAGAGCCGGAACGAGATTCGGGCCATGTTGCCGGCGGACTATTTCGTGCTGGGCTCACGGGAACTCAGCGAAGGGATCCTGCAATTTTTCAAATCGACCCGGGTGATCATGTTCGTGATGGTCGGGGTCGCGTTTGTCATCTCGGTCTTCGGAATCATCAACACCATGCTGATGGCGGTGCTGGAGCGGCGTCGCGAGATTGCCTATCTGAAATGCGTCGGGGCCGGCAGGATCGACATTCTGAAGCTGATCACCTTTGAAACTCTGGCGATCTGCCTCTCAGGGAGCATGATCGGCGCTTCTGCGGGTCTCGTGCTCAGCCCGGCTTTCGGTCACTTCATGCGCTCGCTTCTGGTCGCCTTCATCCCCTCCAGTCCCGTTATCACTCCAAGTATTCCCATTGCCTTGTTCGCCTTCTCCGCTTGCACGCTGATCGGGGTGACGTGTTCACTTTATCCTGCCCTGAGGGCTTCCCGCATCGTTCCGATGGAGGTACTGCGCAATGAATAACGGCCACATCATTCATCTCGAATCGGTTTCAAAAAAGTTCCACCGGGGCTCCGAAACCATCCTGGCGCTTCGCAGGGCCTCTCTGAGTATATCGCCGGGCGAATTCGTGGCGATCGTGGGACATTCCGGTTCCGGCAAGACCACGCTCTTGAACATCATGGGATGCCTCGACCGCCCCTCGGAAGGAATGGTGCGTATTGCCGGTCGGGAGATCCAGAACTATCCCGAAAAAAAACTCACACAGATCCGGAAGGGGACGATCGGATTCGTGTTCCAGCAGTTCTTTCTCATTCCCACGCTGACAGTTCTGCAGAACGTGATGCTACCCGGACTGTTTGCGGGAAACACCACGCGATCGCGAGCCTTTGAGCTTCTCGAGAAGGTTGGACTGAGCCAGCGGATGAATCATCTGCCGGATCAGTTATCCGGAGGTGAGATGCAGCGTGTGGCGATTGCCCGTAGCCTGATCAACGCCCCGCAGATCCTGCTGGCGGATGAACCCACCGGGAATCTCGATTCGCATAACGCCGATACCATCATGTCGATGTTCGAACACCTCAACCGCACCGGCTTGACGATCGTCATGGTGACGCACAATGCCGATATCGTGAAGCGGTGCTCACGGACGGTGCACATTGAAGACGGCAGCATTCGGAACTGATGCATTCTCCCGTTGTCTGGCCATCCTGCCGGTCCTGCTCATGCTCATGGTTCCGGGCGCACAGGCATCCTGGAATTTCTCCGCTGATCTCGACGCCCGCCTGACTGACAGCGACCGGGAGGAAGCCCGCGGCGAAATCAACATACTGGGATTGTCGCTCAGGAATACGATTGCGGATGAGGGCGGCGACCGACTCATCCTGTTTGCGCTGTTCGAAGAACATGACGATTTTTCCGAGCGGATGCTGCATGAAGTCTACGGTCGCTACAAAGGGCCAATGGGAAAATGGAATCTGACGCTTGGTCGCTTCGGGCTTCCGTTCGGATTGCTGACCGATTTCACGACGTCACGACTCCTGTTCGAATCGCTGACACCTCACATGATTGGAATGGATGTGGACAGCGGTCTGATGGTGTCGGGGGTGCTGGGGGATTTCGAGTATGGTCTGGCGGCGACACAGGGCTATGGGGGTCACATGACGCCCGAGTTCGAGGGCCCGGAGGTATATTCGGGACGGGTCGGCATGACACTCGGCGATTCGGGTGATGTGAGGCTCGGCCTGTCGGCGCTCGACGGCAAAATCCAATCGGAACATCACCGCAACCATTGGATCGACCGAAGGATCGTATCGGCGGACATGACCATTCAACCCGGATGGTGGACGGCCCGCGTCGAGATTCAGGGTGGTGAAATCGACGGACGGTCGGCGCGGGGTGCGTTCGCCATGACCGATCTGGCCGTGTTGCCGGATCTGGATCTGACCATTGCCGGAAGACTCGTCCGGTATCACCAATCCACCGAGGGCTACGGGTATTTCGGTCTGGGATACCGCCTGCCCTGGTTCACGATTCGAGGAGGCTACACCTATGCTCATTCGGAAACAGACGAACACATCGTTTCGCTTCAGATCTATCGCATGCTGTCTGTTCCTTTTTAGCGTTCTGCCGATCGGACCGCCCCGATCGACGGCTCAGGAAGTCTATCTGTGCGTCTGGCGCAATCCCGAGCGCACGATGACCCGGATCTTTCCGGATGCGAAGGACTATCGGACCGTCACGGTGGATCTGGACGATGCGAAACGCGCGGCAATCGAAAAAGCGATCGGGCATGAATTGCTGCCGGGCCAGCGGGATCAGTTTCAGTATTTCGAGATGACCGGCCCGGCGGGTGAGGTGATCGGAACGATCATCGCGGGTTCGCAGAAAGGCGAGTATGGCGCTGTGGAGTTCGTCTTCGGCATGGATCGATCGAACACCATCGTCGATCTGTACATCCAACGGTCCCGGGAACGCGATCAGCGCTTTAAACAGAAGGAGTTCCTGGAGCTGTTCCGCGGCGTGAAATCCGGAGACGGCAAATCGATTGAATCGAGGTACATCGGCGAATCGACCCCGGGAACGACGGCCGTGATCCGCGGCATGCTGAAGGAACTCACCGCTTTCGACCAACTCGTCGCCAATCGTCAGGGTTCCTGATCCCCCGAGTGCGACGCATCAGTCCCGATACCCGAAGATGACCCTGTCGAAATCCCCGCGGAGATTGAGGAAAGCGCCATCCGTGAGGCCACCCCAGAACGCCAGATTGTCCGCGCTGCCGACACCTTCGGGCCAGACGGTATCGGGAATCACGCTGACGATGTTCCTTGCACCGGGGGCCAGATCCATCGAATACCAGTCGAAACCATCGTCCATGTACGCCCATGACGGTGCGAACCAGTAACTGCCGTAGACATCCAGAATGACGAAAAGGCGACTGTCGCTCCAATCAACGCCGCTGTGGTTGAGCACAACCGCATCCAGCCGCAGCCGATCTCCCGGATGGAGCATGCGGGTCGTCAGATCCAGTCTGACTCCGCTGAAAAGAGCATGATCCCAGTGAACGCCGATATCGACAACTCCGGAATCCCGCAACCAATCGGAGCCGGCGGTCCACCTCTCCAGGTCGATCTCCCCCCACAATCCGGAATAGGTGCACTCAGCGGCCATTTTGCCACCGGCATCAATACAGGGGCTGATCGGATCACCTGACTCGCCGGTATTCAGATAATAGTTCGACATCGGCATCGCTGTGAATTGCGGATCGCTGTCGATATTCCCGGCTCCCTCGAAACCTCCCCTCACATCACAATTCGTCACCGAGAGTTGTGCGTCTTCGACCTGGATCTCGGCTCCCGATTCGTTCCAGACAATCGAGTCACTCACGGTAGAATCGCTTTGTTCGAAGAAAACGCTCGAAACGACCGATCCGCTGGTTGTATTGGCCGCGATGGTCGAGTGCCGGATGAGACCCGAGGCATCGAATGACTGGAAACTGGCACCGGACAGTACCGCGGTGTTTTCCGCGATCAGGCAATTGAGCAGGTCGTATTGGCCGGTCACGAAGACCCCGCCTCCGAGAATCGCCCGGTTCCGGATCAGTTCGCAATTCACCATTTCCAGAGGGCCGTCCGCACAGAAAACACCGCCGCCACTGGCACGACGCGCTTCGTTTTCGGTGATCCTGCAGGAGGCGATCAGAGCGGCTCCCTGAACATACACACCGCCGCCGGGACCGTCGGAAGCATTGCGGGTGATGACGCTGTCGAGTATCCGGAGATGCCCTCCGATGGCGACCACGCCGGCGGAACTTCCCATGTAACGGCTGTAGTTGTCCATGATGAGAACGGATCTCATCGAGGCATCCGTTCCGGACAGATACATGGCGGCGCCCTTTTCTGCAACCGACTCACGGACCGTCAGATTCGTGAGTTCCACCTGACAGTCACTGGCATGCAGCCCGCCCCCGGATTCACCGCTGCCTCCCCGGATATCGATCCCGTCGATGCGGACATCCGTATCATGATGACCGAACAGGCACACCGATTGATATGAGGGGTTCAGATGGGTGCGGCACTGATCCGCACCGGACAACGAGAGGTGGCTCAACAGAGGCAGAGGGAACGCCTCACCCGTCGTGAAAGCCGAGTATTCGCCGGAGGCGATATGGATGGTGATCGGAGAGGCTTCGGTCGGCAGCACCCGACTGAGCGCGAACTGGATCGTGCGGAACGGTGCATCGATTGACAGGCCGCTGTTTTCGTCACTGCCATCCTGAGCCACGAAGACGTCGGATTGTATCGGAGTCGCGGTGGTCTGAGAGCCGGACAGATCGAAGGTTTCCTGAGGTGAAACACAGTAATCCGACATCATGAGCCCGGTGAACGTATTGAATCGGGCATCGATGGTGGAAGCAGGCACCTGGGCGAACAGGTCGGCTCCGGAGCCACTATAGTTACGGTCGAAACGATTCCCAAGATCACTTGCCCCGCCGATGATCGGGGTTGCGCCGAGGCATGCGACTGCTCCGCCTCTCAAGGATCGGTTCAGCGTGAATTCATTCAATGTGATCTCGGCTGACGATGCATCCAGACAGAGTGCACCTCCGTCTCCGTTCACAGCGCGGTTGTCCGTGAAGACGCAACCGTTTATTACCGCAGGCGAGTCCTTCAGATTGATTGCGCCTCCGCGGCCATACGACCGGTTGTCCGTGAAGGCGCAATCCAGGATCACGGGGGCCGCGTCCCGGGCATGAATCGCGCCGCCGGATTCGCCGGCTATGCAGGTGATAAATACGCAGTCGGCAATCTCGGGAGCCGCGCCGTCGGAGCAGGCGATGGCTCCTCCGGAACCATACATGCCACTTCCCGGTCCCGGATAACTCCACGATGCATACCCGTCCACAAACCGGCAATGCCGAATCGTCGGCGACGCGTTCACGCACGAAATACCGGCACCGTCGACGGGTCCAAGGTTCGGATCGCGTCCGCATCGATACAAGGTGAATCCCATGATGACCGTGTCACGCGTTTCAGCCGACGCGCAGACAAATCCCTGATCGATTCCCGAACCGTCGATGGTACAAGCCTCGGGATCCCCTGATGCTGACCGGATCGTGATGGCTTTGCCATCCGGATGAATGGTCACGTTTCCGACACCGCTCCAGGTGCCATCTGCAACCAAGACGGTGTCACCCGGGATTGCCGCATCGACGGCAGCCTGGATGGTCGCGAACTGAGCAGGGACATGGAGTTCGGCAGAGTAACTTTTGGGGATCCCGATGCCTATAATCAGGCAGAGGGTGATGAGCCGCACTGTGGCATCACGCATGTTTCCTCCTTGCAAAATTCCGGAAACTGACTGCTCCGATAATGAAATCACGATCCGGCTCACGCCATATCCATTTTATAACACGTTTCCGATTATTTTTCCCGGTTGGTGAATTGAATACATGGCATATTTTTTGCAAATTTGTTTTCACAGAACATAAGGAGGTTACCATGAATCGTCTGGCCATCCTTGCCGCCCTGTTGATAGGTCCGCTTGTACAAGCCGTTACAATCCATGTTCCCGCCGATCAACCGACCATACAGGCCGGTATCGACGTTGCGCAACCGGGAGACACGGTTCAGGTGATGTCAGGCTGTTACACCGGCCCGGGAAACCGTGACATCAGCTTCCAGGGCAAGAATATCCGGGTTGTTTCGGAATGGGGTTACACATCCTGCACGATCGACTGTCAGGGATCGATCGATGACCCTCACCGCGGGTTTATCTTCACGAGTGGAGAAACCTCTCAAGCCACTCTGGAAGGGTTCACGATCCGAAACGGCTGGATCGATGGACGTGGCGGAGGGATTCTCTGCGATTACGCCTCGTCACCCGGCATCGTCAATTGCAGAATTATCCTCAACACCGCCACGTATGGAGCGGGAGTGGCGTGTCTGCGCAATGCCGCACCCCAGATTGTGGATTGTTACATTGAACAGAATTTCGCCTCCCGGGACGGCGGTGGTTTCAATTTCTCGCAATCCGGCGCTTCTGTCACGTGCTGCATCATCCGGAACAACACCGCCGAACTCGGCGCAGGCGCTTCCATGACGTACGATTCCAATCCGACGATTTTTTCTTCATTTTTCATTTCCAACACGGCGACCCTGTACGGGGGTGCCCTCTTTTTCGATTCCTGGGCTTCGGGACAGATACGGAATTGCGAGTTTCAACTCAATGTCGCCGATCATCTGGGTGGCGCATTGTTCTGCAACTACGGAGCGACTCCGATCATCGGAGGCAGTCCATCGGATGGCAATTCCTTCAGCGATAACCAGGCGGGAGGCGGTGCCGATCTGGCCTCGATGGTTTTCGATCCTCAGGAGCCGTTCAATGCTCAATACAATGGATTCAGCGGTCTGCACGATTCCGACTATTATGTTTCGCCACCGGACGCGTTCGATCGGACCGGTTGCACGAGTCAGACCGACGCGATCACCCAGGATGTCTATGTGTCCTGCACCGGAAACGACCTCAACAGCGGGCTCTCATGGGAATCGTCCTTCCTCACCCTCCGGCACGCACTCGAACGAATCCTGGGATCCCCGGATCTTCCCGTCGTGATTCATATCGGCCCCGGTGTCTTCTCCGCCATGACGACCGGTGAATCATTTCCACTTCCGATCGTCAATCACGTGACCCTTGCCGGGAGCGGCATCGAATCGACCATCATCGATGCCGGAGACATCCAGCGGATCTTCTACGGGCATATCGATCACTCCGCGGTGATTCAGGATCTGACAATCCGTGGCGGAAGAGCGCGAGCCGGAGGCGGGATCTATCTCACCAGAAGCGACACCTCGATTCTCAGATGCCGGATCGAAAACAACACGGCCATGGAATCGGGCGGCGGGGTGTACATCGAGAACTCCTCACCCGCTTTTACCGATTGCATTCTCTCCAGCAATTCCGCATATGAAAGCGGTGGCGGGATTCAGAACGACGGTGAAGCGAACCCTTCGTTTTTGAGATGCAGTTTCATCGGAAATGGCGCTGAAACGGGATCCGGTGGAGGGTACAGCAACCGGATGTTCAGTCTGCAGACGTTCGACCAGTGCCGGTTCATCGACAACGCGGCCGGCCAGAATGGAGGCGCAATCGATCTCGGCGCGAAATGTGTCCTCGCGGTTATCACCCGTTCCGTGCTGTCTGGAAACATAGCCGGCTCCAATGGCGGAGCGATCTTCGGCGGCTGGGATGTTTCGGCCGACATCTGGGGTTGCCTGATCGATTCGAATCATGCATCCGACTCGGGAGGCGCGTGTTACTTCAGCAGCAGTACGACGACCGGCATCAGCTCCTGCACACTGGCTTTCAACACGGCCGACACCACAGGAAGCGCATTGTTCTGTCATGATTCGCCGGCGATCACTGTCGAGAACAGTATTCTCTGGGGCGGGCAACCAAGTCCGATTGGCGGAGACACGCAGTTCGTGACCGTGATCTCCTCCGATGTTCAGGGCGGATGGGCGGGATCCGGCAACATCGATCAGGATCCCCTGTTCACCAATGGGCCGATCGACGCGTTCTGCCTCAGCCAGATCGCCTCGGGGCAGGAATCGAACAGCCCCTGCTTCGAAACAGGCAGTGCATCGGCAGTCGATGTGTGTCACGACATTTCCAATGAGGAAATCTGCATGGACTCCATGACGACCCGAACCGACCGAGTCTGCGATAACGGCATGGTTGACATGGGATACCACTACCCATTGAACGTATCCGAGACTCCGACGCCAACACGCACGGCAGGCCCGTCACCGACGGCGACGATCTCGGCCACGCCTTCGCCGACCGCGCCTGCCACATCGACACCCGAGTCGACGCAGTCGGCTGTCCCCTCTCCCACCATAACGCCGACTGCTTCTCCGACGGCGCCCTGCGGAATTCTCGGAGTGGAACTGTGGATGCCTTCACACTTTTTCCACCCCGGTGATAGCTGTTCCTGTATCGTCCGGGTGTGCAACCCCGGCCCGCAGGCCATGGAGCATGTCCCTCTCTTCGTCGTTCTGGAGGCATTCGGCCAGTACTACTTCGCGCCCGGATTCACGGCATTCGATCACTATCTCTTCGAGTCCCTGATGCCCGGAATCACGGAACAGGTGGTCGTTCCTCCGTTCAGCTTCCCCGAAAATGTCGGCACCGTGGAAGGACTCTTCTGGTATGCAGGCATGACCGATGCGGAGTTCTCATTCCTGGTCGGCGCGATGGATTCCTGGGAATTCGGCTGGGGAGATCATCCGTAGGACCTGCACGAAACAAACCAAAACAGAACTCCTTTTCTGCGAGATCTATCGAATGATCAAGGAGGTCTGTGATGAAACACACACTATTCATCCTGTCACTGATTCTGCTTCTTCCTGTTGCCGGACACGCTCTGGTGATCCGGGTGCCGGGAGATCAACCGACCATCCAGGCCGGTATCGATGCCGCCGGGGATTATGATACCGTTCTGGTCGCTCCGGGTGTCTATTCCGGAGACGGCAACAGAGATATTCGTTTTCTCGGAAAAGCCATCACCGTCACCTCGGAAACCGGTCCTGACGACACCATCGTCAACGGCAACTATGCGGTCAACCACATCGGATTCATTTTTGATCATGAAGAAGGGAATGCATCGCGTCTGAACGGCTTTACCATCACGCAGTTTCTTCAGTATGGCGATTACGGAACCGGCATGCAGATCGAAAGTGCCTCTCCAGTCATCTCGAACTGCAAAATCATCTACAATTCGGCCTGGTGCGGAGATGGTGAGCATGCCGGGGCGGGTGTCTATCTCGGGTCGTCGCAGGCCATCTTTCTGAGCTGTTGGATCACGCAAAACATGATCGAATGCGAAGATTGGTATCTGTTCGACGCTGAAGTCGTGGCCGGTGTCTGGGCGATCGGAGGCGATCCATCGTTCTTCAATTGCATCATTTCAGATAATGACGCGGCGGCATGGGACAATCCGGCGGGGAGAGCAGTTGGAGGAATACGGTGTGATACGGCGCATATCAGCAACTGCTCGATCGTGAACAATAGTGGAGAAGCGTCCCTTTCTGGAACCGGAGGCATTCAGGGATCAGCTTTGATTGTCAACTCGATCGTTCATAATTATGGAACCAACATCGGGGGGAATCCGACCATTCGTTACTCGAACATCGGAGGCGGTTATGAAGGGGATGGGAACATCGATGCAATACCGCTCTTCACGCCAGGCCCGCTTGGCGAATATTACCTGTCGTCAACCTCGGCCGGACAGGCACAGGACAGCCCATGCATCGATTCGGGTGACAGTCCGGCACAGGACACTTGCTTTCCAGGTGTTGAACCGCCATCCTGTCTCGATTCATATACCACCCGGACGGATCAGATTACGGATCTTGGAATGGTCGATATGGGGTATCATTATCTTGTAGTTGCCATTCCAACGGCAACGCCCACACCCACCGCGACGCCCTCAGCATCTCCGACGGCGTCCTGCGGGAGTCTCGGAGTCGAACTGTGGATGCCGTCGCACTTTTTTCACCCCGGTGATCCCTGTTCCTGCATCGTCCATGTGTGCAATCCCGGACCACAGGCCATGGAGCATGTCCCCCTCTTTGTCGTTCTGGATGCATTCGGCCAGTACTACTTCGCGCCCGGATTCACGGCATTCGATCACTATCTCTTCGAATCCCTGATGCCCGGAATCACGGAACAGGTGGTCGTTCCTCCGTTCAGTTTTCCCGACAACGCCGGTAGCGTGTCAGGACTCATCTGGTATGCAGGCATGACCGATGCGGAGTTCTCATTTCTGGTCGGCGCGATGGATTCCTGGGATTTCAGTTGGGACGAGTCGCATTAACCGGGACGAATGAACGAAGGTTGACAATCCGCGTCATGTCGGTTGAGATGGGATGAGACGAACGCGACGTTCTTCCTCTCCGGAGACCAATCATGCTTCTCCTGCTCAGCCACTGGATTTCAAAACTTCCGCTCCAGACCGCTATCGACCTGGGACGTTTTCTCGGATTGCTCTGCTTCTACTGCCTGCCGATCCGATACTCCGTCGTGGTTCGGAACATCCGGCGAGCGTTCGGCGAAGATCTGCCACGCTCCGACGTGCGTCGGATCGCGCGGGATTGTTATGCGCAGCAGGGCATGTACGGCATCGAACTGCTCCGACTGCCGAGTCTGACTCGCGAAACGTGTGATTCGATCATCGAGTATCATGGATTGGAGCATATTGATGCGGCCCTTGCGCGAGGGAAGGGCGTGATCATCATGGCATCCCACATGGACAATACGGATTATGCCGGATGCGGACTCGCTCTGCGGGGATTGCCGGTCTGCGTGACCGCCCGAGACATTCACTCGAAATCCCTCAACGCGTTTCTCTCGGCGGTCCGTTCCAGCACGGGTGTCACGCTCATTCCTCCCAGAAAATCCAAGGACCTGATCCAGCAACTCCTCAGTGAAAACAAACTGGTTTGTTTTGTGGTCGATCAGCATGCTGCAAAGTACCGATCCGTTGTCTGCACATTCTTCGATCTTCTCGCGTCAACCTCGCACGCGCCCGCTCGCTTCGCCTATGAAACCGGCGCCGTCATACTCCCCGCCTATATTTACCGCATCGGTCATACCGGGAAGCATGTCGGGAGGTTCTTCGCTCCGTTCGAACTCGAAAGTCCTCATTCGGATCACACCGAGAATCTCAGGCACAACACCCAGCGATTGAACCACATCATCGAGGGCTGGATTCGCGAACATCCCGGGCAATGGCTCTGGTTCCATCAACGATGGAAGGTACACGATCATCCGGAAGGATGGGACATCCCCGAATCGTTGCGCCATCTTGTCGATCAGAGAAGGAAGCGCTCATGAAGATCGTGGCGGTCATGGCGGTGGATCTTGGACGAAAACTCATTCCGTGAACAGGGCTGTTTCAGAGCGCCAGAATCATCGAGAGTGAATCCAGGCTGTAAAGAAACATGGATTGAGGTTCGACAAACACACCATACCACGTGAGAGTCATCGCGGCAGGAATCGTGTCCCAGGTATATGAGAACAGATCGAATGAAACATCGATTCCCGATGGCATAGTGAAGGATATCGGAACGACGTCGGTCGAAAATGCAGGCCAGAAGTAAAACCCGCCATACAGCTCGAGTGCGACATACAGATCGACCGGCAGGGAGACAGGTCCGCTGGTGACACGTGCCTTGACGAGCATCTCATCGGAGGCATAGTACGCTTCCTGATTCGCGACGATATCGATCCGTGGAAATGCGGGCAACGAGATCGAAGACGATGGGCTGCTGCAATGTGTATATTCTGTAATGTTCGCATGCGAATCACCGTCGGGGTCCGCATCCCGGTCGAAGCCGGACGGATTCGTTCCATTCGCTGTCTCCCACTTGTCCGGCATCCCGTCCCCATCGCCATCGGTCGGATCCGAACAGACCACCTGGAATGCAAACGACCCTTCCGTGGAGATCAAACCGAAGCGAGCTGCCAGATAGTAACTGACAAAGACGATCTGCCCGTCCTGCCACTCTGTTTCCGGTGTATAGGTGAACGTCGTCACCCCATCGTTTTCTTCAACGATCCATCCCTGGAGCTGTCCGGTTGCCGGATCGAATGAAAGCGTCCGCTGTCCGTTGATGCGGATATCCGCTGTATGTTCACGGATTCCGGAACGGGCCGCCACCTGAATCACGATTGCGCTATCCGGTGATACGGGACCACTCCCCGCGTTCGGAACGATCGAAACAATTCCGGGTGCTTCAGGACGCTCGCACACCGAAAGCAGCACGATGATCTGATGGGGATCCGTCAGCGGGTTCGACCAGGTCCACTCGAGCCCGAATCCTTCGCGCTGCATGACCCATTCCGCACCACTCCACACATAGAGTCCACCGCCCGCGTTACCCTGCGGAAGTCCCCATGGCGTACCGGGACGGAGTTGAAGCCAGTAGTGATCCAGGACGGTTCCGTCGAATTGAAACTCGAAAGCTGGACTGGCCTGATACATACCGGCAGGGACAGCTCCCGGAAGCGACGGAAGTTGCTGGACATGCCAGGATGCGCCCGGAGATAGAAGGTCATTTCCCTGAGTGATAAAACTGAAGTGCTCATACTCGCAACTCACCCATCCGAGCGACGAAGTCGTTGATGTGACAAAGATCGGAATCGTCTGATAGATCTCGGGTGTCGTGCCGGAAGGACCGGTGACATCCACGAGATGCAATCCGGTGATGAGGGTCATTCCTGCCGCCAGATCCATACCGAACCATGGATATGTCGAGTTTACTGTAAGAGTCATAATGGTGTTTTCGGCATTCCAGGAGATGGAAACATAGGATGCGAGATCGGTCAGGGTGCCCGACCCATGCCACACACCGGACGTCTCTCCGATCGCAAAACTGCTCGCATTGCCGATTGAAGACACCGCTTCATCGAACTCGTATTGAATCGCGATATGACCGACTTCGACCGAACCGAATGGATCCGGTGAGGTTCCGGTCAGCGTCGGGCCGTTGCTGCCGTTCTTCGGACCGATCAACGGGGGCCATGTAAACGTGTCACCCGACGTCAGGTCATGCCGATCGCCGAGCGGGTCGACCACCGTGATCCCTCCGGATTCAACCTCCACGAATTCGCTGGCCGCATCGTCACTGAGCGTATATCGCCCTTCATGAATTTCCACGGTGAGGAACTGACCGAGCACTCTGACATGATCGTCTGGGCTCATGATACCGGATACAGCATGCTCGATGGACGCGGGCGTGTCGAGAATGATCTCGGATAACACCTGATCCGGAAGATCCGGACAATTCGTGAGGTGGAAACCGCCCTGATACAGGAGAAGCGTTCCTGTCGCGACAGTATGGTTGAACGAGGTAAAGCCGGAATTGAGCAACACATCATCATTCCCCCGCACGACGTCATAGGGAACGAGATCCTGATAACTGGAGAAGTCCGGTCGATCGATCCAATCCGTGTCGCCCGTCACGAAGTTGCATCGCAACGCATCGCAGTGCGAAACGGCGTAGCCGCTGACGGTCGAAATACCCGACCCGGGTGTGCCGCCGGGTGCCGGCGAGGGTGAAGGAGCGGGATGTGCGACCGCGACATTATAGATTTCCGTGATCGATTGCGGGAGATCTTCACTGATTCGCAACACGAGTTCGACCTGGACCCATTGTCCGGGATACAGCGTACCAAAGTTCCAGATCACGGTATTCGGACCGGTTGAACTGCCTCCGGCAACAAACTCCATGTAGTCCGGCCATGTTTCTTCGACGATACAATCGAGCAACGGATACTTCCCGGTATTCTTGTAGATCAGGAAGTATCGCACTTCGTCGCCGGGATGGGCAGCACCGTATATGTTGTCTGTTTTATGCAATTCGAGATTCCCGCCTTCGGGAAAGGTTCCCCATACTTCATAGATATTCTGATACCAGGCGGGATTGACCGACGCTTCGATCGCAGGACATCCGCCGGGTGCGACCGGGCTCCCCCCTCCGATGCTCCATTCATGTACATTGCCTGCAACTAAACCGCCCCCATACGCGCCATGATGCGAAATCACCTGATACCCGGCAGCATCCGGATAGGGTCCCCAAACGACCTTGAGCCCCCAATATCCGGTATAACCTCCGGTTCCCTCTTCACACATGAATTCAATCGTATGCGGAACACGAACCTTGTAGGAAGATGCATCACAAATCGGGATCATTCCGAAGATCATGATCGGGATCAAACACATGGTACTCGCTACCTTCATGACTCGCCCTCCTCGCATCGTGTCTGAATACCGCGACAACCCGAATCGCAGTTCCCGTCTCATCCAATCCATCTCCAAATGGAATCGGAGATGATCGTGACGCGACTTCCAACAGGGTCTCGCGATCAGTTTATTGTGAATCTATCAGACCAATCGATCGAGATCAATCGGTTCGATCAAATCCTGGAGCGTCCGATACGATAGAATTTGAAGCGATGCCGGTGTTCAGCGATACGACCACATCTCGACATCGATATCGCACAACAGGTTTGAGAATTGAGGATCGAGTAAAACCCCATAGAAAAGGAGTCCGATTCCCCAACCACCGGTTTCCGGCCAGAAGAACGGCTGGATGATCTCGAATCGATGCGTCCCGCGTGGGATATTGCGCAAGGAGTAATCAAATCCCTCGCCGGAAACTTCCAGCGCCGACCAGGACGGCCAGCAGAAAAATGCGCCGTGGATCTCGAGCAGCACGACCAATGGAACTTGTGTGAGGGGTTCCTGCGGATTGTCGATCATCGCGTCCAGCCAGAAGGCATCCCCGGCCATGAACAGGTTCTGTGAGAGAGCCAGCGACAGTGTGAGCCCGGCTGGAGACGGTGGGGTGGGGGTTGGAGTAAACTCGGCGGCCGATGTTGCGCTGGGTCCCGGAGTCGGAGTCCCATCGGGCACGACAGCGACACCAACCTCCGCCCATTGACCATGCTTGTACCGGGTATCGATCGCACGGGCTTTGATCAGCAACAGGCTTCCCGCATAAGCAGACACGTCGATATCCGCCGACCATTCTCCCGAAGCTCCTGAAGGTGCGTTCGCGAGCGTCACACCGGATGGCAACAATACCTCGACACGTTCGATCAGATCATCGACATCGGCGACTAAACCGGTGAGATGCACCATCCCTGATACTGTCTCGCCCGGCAGGGGCGACTCGATACTGCATTGCGGCGGAAGGTTATCTTCCAGCCTCATCAATCGCGTCGGCGGTGATTCGTCGTCACTGCCATCCGTAAGAAAAAGCCGATCACCTGTCGTGTTCATCGCAACCAGACCGTAACCGGGTTCTGACCAGATCACCGATCCCTCCCCGATATCATACACAAAGTGATTCACCGGTTCGGGATTCTCCCAGGATGAATACGCGACACGGGTTCCGTCTCCCGAGACACACCCTCTTATCTCTTCCAGAAACACGTAGGACATCCAATGGATCGATCCATTCGCGCCGTCGTAGATTTCAACCCAGGATCCGGTCGAGGTTTCACCGAAATGGGCCACGACCGAACCATCGTCGGAAATGCCTCCGAAGTGATTCAATGTATCATATCCACTCCCCTCTGCCTCCCAGAGCGGTGTTTTAACGCCGGCTATCGGCGGCGACATATCGAAACACGAGATGATGTTTGCCAGGATCGTGATGAAGAAGTTCCCGTCCGCAGACATCTCGATCTGACGCCCCCAGGCTTCCAGTGGTTGGCTGATCCATACGGGCGCTCCGGGGTCGACCGAGTCGGTCTGATACAGCACGACATACGCCGGGTTCCCCATCTGACGGCCCGCAAACAGCACCAGCACACGGGTGCCGTCCGCTGAGATTCGTGACGGAGCGTACGCGCCGTTGACGGATACTTCCTCCGACGGATCGTCCTGCCACAGCAATGCCTGGGTATCCACGTCGAAGAACAGGACACGTCCGGGCAGAGATTGATTGTGGAGACTGGTCACGACCAGTTTGCTGCCGTCCGTGTTCAGAGCGACTTGAGACAGGAGCAGGTCGTTATCCCGGAACGTGAAGATTTCCGTGTCGGGCGCCTGATAAACATGAATCTCATGACCGAACGCACACGCGTATCGGAATCCATCATCGGAAATCGATACGCTGCCGATGCTCCCGGCGCCGGGATACTCGATTCGAGCCACGGGAAAGGACGATTCCTGGTTGAAGTACGCCACCACCATGCGGTTGTCATCCCCGGATGATGTGCCCACCACCATCTCATTGCCCGATGCGCTCATATCGAGATTCATCCCAAGTGAGCTCCTGGGGTCTTCCCAAATCCATTGCGGACTATGCATGGCATGGAGTTTCGGGGTCCACATCATCCACAGAACCAACCCGAATCCGATCGATCCGACTGATTTCCCTGTTACCTTCATCCCGTCTCCATTTCTTTCGACCGGATCTGAATCCGATCCGGGTGAATACTATTCGGTAATAATGGTGACGAGGTAGAAAAACAAATCACAGACTGGCATCCGCTTTCCCGGACACCCGCATTTCCCGCACGGAATCTGCATGGATCCGATCGATCCACCCTTGTGATTGATGGCAATGATGCGGTATCGTTGAACGATGAATGCAGATACCACCCTGCCGAGTCTCCGGGAAGACCGACCTGTATGGAAGGACGATCAGGTTCTCTTTAAAAACTACACGATCGTTCGCCTGCTTGGAGAAGGCGGTTTCGGCCGGGTGTATCTCGTTCATGATGCCCTGACAGGCCACCATTATGCCGTCAAGATACTCCGAAGCGATCATCGGAATGACATCTCACCTGAAGCTTCGTTCTTTCGAGAACTCTATTCGTGGATCGACCTGCCGATCCACCCCAATATCACGACATGCCGCTTTATCCGTTCGATCGAGAACCAGATTGCAATCTGCTGTGAGTATGTTAACGGCGGCACTCTGGAAGCATCCATAAAATCCGGTCGGCTGAACACGCTGGAAGCCGTTCTGGATGCAGGGATCCAACTGGGCAGGGGTCTTCAGGTTTCGCATGACTGGGGAGTCATTCATCAGGACATCAAACCCGCGAATGCATTGGTGACTGTGGACGGAGTTGTGAAAATCACCGATTTCGGGCTGGCGCGATCGTTACCGATGTCACCCGGACCGGATCAAGACCTCCGGAGCATGACGCCGCTCGTCAGTTCCGCAGGAATGACCCCTGCTTATTGTTCACCTGAACAGGCTTCCGGACGAAAGATCACCTTCCAGAGCGATCTCTGGAACTGGGGCGTGACGATTCTTCA
The DNA here is from genome assembly GCA_937951895.1 of uncultured bacterium. Lineage (GTDB taxonomy): Bacteria > CSSED10-310 > CSSED10-310 > CSSED10-310 > CALFER01 > CALFER01. Next base: position 29,702 of record CALFER010000076.1, on the reverse strand, counting down.
TATGGTGACAGGCGCGATCACCTGGCAAATCGGCATTCTCGCACCGCATGTACTGGAAAATCTGACTCTCCGATCCACCCCCCGAATCACTATTCCTCCAAAGCTGATCCTTGTTTTGGAGAGGTGCTTCAAACCGAATCCCGCCGATCGCTGGGAACGAATCGGCGATGCCGTTGCCGTACTGGAAGAAACATACAGCGAATACACCGGAAACGACTATCCTCGTTCAAATGTGGAACCGATCCCCAAAGCGGCATCACTGGAAGAAAGAGCCGGACGAAGTCTCGTTTCGGGTTCACGTTGGCAGGACCCGCAGATCAATCTGATGAAACTCCTCGAACGCACCGGGCCCTCGGATGCCGGTGTTTTCGCAACTCAGAAACCCAGATCGAATTACGGGAAGATCCTGTTCGATCTGGAGATCAATCAGACCTACAGCCGTGTTGCTCAGGAGCAGTTCGAGAGCGGGATGGAACGGACTGCAATGGAATGTGCCCAAGCCTTGTATCAAAAAGGACTGATTCTCGAAGCACTGATGGATTCGGAAGGAGCAGACCACGCCTACGCGACCGGTAAAATGTATGTGCGGCTTACACCTGCTGATGAGCGTTCGGAGGAGTGGATCAGGCTTGCAGTCAATCTGTTCGTTGATCATGGAAACCTGTTATCCTGTTCCAACGAAATGACTCGTTCTCTCGAGACCTATGACGAAGGATTACGCTTTCTTGAGGAGATTTCCGCAACAGAAAGATATCCCAGGTCTTTACTGGATTTACTGTTGACCAAGATCACGTACAACAGATCAACCGTGCTCATTTCACTGGGACAGTTAGAAGAAGCGGAGCGGTTGCTGGACGAAGGCCTTGAGATCAAAAAGAGACTCCTCACGGAAGGCACGTTCGATGATCAGACCATCGCCATCGGATACCAACTGGGCGGGAAAGGTTTGACGCTGTACGAACAGAAGCGATATTCCGATGCATTACCCTATCTCCAGCAGGCAGAAACATGGTACTACGATGCCTATGATCCCTCGAATCCGATCCATGCCGTAAAAATCACCAGGATCAGTAACAATCTTGCAATGTGCTACAACAAAGTGAATCTTGTGGATGCAAGCCGAGCCGTATTTGAGCGTGCGATTGCTATGTTGGAACCGCTCGAAGCGGATTCACCGGATGTTCGAATCACCAAGGTCTTCCTGATCACGAATTTCATCGGAACACATGAACGCTCGATGAGCTGCCGGGAAATGATTCTAAATTACGATATCGCCATTCGAATTCTTGAAGAACTGGTTTACCAGTCCGGTTACTCAAGCTACCAGCTCGAGTTAGCTCGATTGAAGATCTGGAGACTGCTCACCCTGACGCAAATCGAACCGATGGATGAAGAAAAGAAAGCCGATCTGGAGCGTCTGTGCAGGATGATCGAGTTGCGAGGAACCAGGCATATTCCGCTCCATATCAGGGAGACACTCCTTGAAGCCCGGGGAGTATTATCCGGGATGGGAATTGATCGCTGAGCCACCGACGACTTCATTTGCAAAATTCACGACTCTTCTACATATTGATAACAGGAACCGGGAATTGACCACCGAAGGTCTATCAACAACGGAGGTTTTGATGTTCACGAGAAATCGTATTTTCCAGAGTTTCATTTTGTTGACCGTGTGCACTGCGATTCAGGCGCAAGACATCGAACTCGACCTGCAGATGCCGACAGATACGTTCAGTCCCGGAGTCGGCTTTTCATTGGTTCTCGACATCGTCAACACCGGCTCTTCCATTAATGATGCACAACTCTTCGTCGCTCTGACTGTCGGAACCGGTGATTTCTGGTTTTTCCCCGGTTGGGTCACCTATCCTCCGGATATCGATTTCGAGATGACGAGTTTTCCTGCTGATTACCAGGATGTCAGGACGATCATTCCGGAGTTTGCCTGGCCATCCGGAGCAGGCGAGTTTTCAGGTGCCTTGTTCTATGCCGCTGTCGTGTCCCAGGGCAATCTCATCAGCAACCTCGCTGATGTCACGTTCAGCTGGACGTCCGGTTCTCCATTCACCCCCACACCGAACCCTTCTCATCCCGTTTCAGTCGGAAACATGATCCCCATCACAGTCGGTTCCTTCGTGCAGGGCTCACCCGATGAAGAAGCATGCCGGAGCGATGATGAAGATCCGTTCACACATATACTCATCCGGAACCTCCTGGTCATGGAAACCGAATTATCCCGCCAGATGTGGGCGGATCTCAAGGCAGTTCAATCGACACTGACGTCGGATTCGAGCGACACCGATTACAGTCCAACCATGAATCATCCCATCAATCGGGTCACGTGGTATGATGCCGTGTTGTTCGCCAATCTCCTGTCCCTCCAGAACGGCTACAACCGTTGCTACTATACAAATGCCTCCTTTACGGTTCCGGTCGATCGGACCAATTATTCGATCGGTCCGTTTTTCTGTGATTTCACTGCGAACGGGTACCGGCTTCCGACCGAAGGCGAATGGGAATTCATGACCCGCGCCGGAACACAGGGACCCTTTTTCTGCGACGAGCCGAACTACCATGCCGGCAATTGCAACTCGGCGACAGAGGGCACGCATACGGTTCTGGAGCAGTATTGTGTCTACCACGCGAATGCGGGCGGCTCTGCTGCTGTTATCGGATCGAAACTACCCAATCCGAGGGGCTTGAAGGATACACTCGGAAATGTGTTCGAATGGGTCTGGGATTGGTATGAAGCCGAGTATCCAGAGGGGGCCGTTACGGATTATCAGGGGCCATCGACCGGCGATTACCGGATCATCCGGGGTGGTGAATGGGGAAGTTCTGCCGCAGTTTGCCGATGCGCCAATCGTCAGCTGTTCGAACCCAACTCAACAAGGTTCTGGATCGGATTCCGGCTGGTCCGCACAGCACCCTGACGAGGTTCAACGATGAAACGCACCTGGACCTGCGCGGGATTCTCAATTGTCGAAACGCTGGTTGCCCTTGCGGTCATCGGGATAGGATTATCGGCCGTTTTCAGCCTGCTCATCCGGTCGAACAACGCTGTTCATCGGACAGAAATGCTCGCGAGGAGCGCGCTCGAAGCGTCCTCCATCCGTGTCGATGCCCGCCTCCGGAAGCCCGTCGACCAAGCTTCGGAAGGGAAACACTCGTCAAGCGGCTTTCACGTAACCTTCGATGACTCCAGCCCCCCGCTCCCGGGAAAACCGGACGTACTGGCCATGAAACTCCGATACCGCAACGAGTTTACACGAACGTATTATTTCGTCCGCGATGCCCTTGACGGGTTTGATGTTGAGGAGGGATCGAGATGATGAGCCATCGAAACTCCTCCAGAGGATTCACTCTGCTGGAAATACTGACCGTCATCGCGATTCTGGGCATGATCGTTTCCCTGCTGTTCGGACTTCTTTCACGATTTGTACGGATCAGCAGAACCGGGGACACCCGATTGCACGGTGTCGACGCATCGGTTCGATTGCTGGATCTGACCGCTTCCGACCTGATGCGACTCGCGCCTGAATACCCCATCCAATTCAGCACACATGAATGTGCCTTCACGGTCCGACGTGGCCGGATCATGCAGGAGGTTCGCATCCACTCCAATGCGGATTCGACGAGTTCGTATCTTCGTAAACCGAACGATCGGGAACCGGCCGTTGAGCGGAGTTTTCCGTGTTCGATCACATTCGCCTATCTACGGGGATCTGACTGGATCGAGCGATGGGAGTCGGATCGACCGCCCGCCGCCGTTCGAATGACGGTTTCTCCCAAGCCGTCCGGGAGTGTCGTCCTGCAGCCTTTCGTTCTGACGGTGGACGTTCCGGCGGGAATCGACGACAGTACAAGACCGCAACAAGGAGAGGGCGTATGAGACGTCATTCGGATCGTGGCGCCGCACTCCCGATGGCTCTTGCATTTCTGATGCTCATCATGAGCATCGCAATGGCATTCGATTGGTCTGCTCAGCGGCACTACCGGACGATCGACGCCTTCAACGACCGGATGACCTGCCGGATTCTGATGGCCGGAGTCTGGCAGCGGTTACCCGGAGCGATCCAGCCGGCGATGATCCCGCAACCGGATGCAGATCGAGTGATCCTGCAGGGTCTTCCGGATGTTCCGGCAATGCGATGGGATCGGGTAACCTGCACGCCGTTCGATAATCCCGGGGAATGGCTCGTTCGCATTGAAGGCCGATTCGCCGGACATGCCCGCGAGACGATGGTGCGACAGGAAGCGCGGATCGCGCTTTCGAATGACTCCATCCGGATTCTCGACGTCGATGAACTCTAAGCAAATGGAGGGAACGAGATGAATCAGGATCAGAAACAGACCCAATCGAAGCCGAGTGAAACGACGATGGAATTCAAGCTCGGTGAAGTATTGAGGGAAGCCGGTTTGGTGACCTCGGAGAAAATGGACCAGTTGCTCAAACAGCAGGAAAAATCCGGGAAGGATATCAAGGACATCCTGAAGCAGGAAGTCAGCATCGATAGTCTCAAGTCTCTGTTACTCTACGAGGTACCGCTCCCGTTTTTCAGGACCCGGGATAAGAAAGAGGTTCGCAATGTGCTGATCGAGTCCGGGATCATCAGCGATCAGGAACTCAGAAAAGCGCTCGATGCGTCGGACGACGATCAGCAACTCGGCGAACTCCTCGTTTCCAAGGGGATCATCACCTCCGAGCAACTGGAGCGGGCCCGCGCTCAGGAGACGGCCAGCGGACTTCCACTATGGCGTGTCCTGCTGAATCTCAGGATGGTCAGTCACTCCACGATTGCCGACCTCATGAAATCCCGAGTCGGAATCGGTGTGTCACATGCCAAGGAAGATCTGGTCATCGATGTTCTGCTCAACACGAATCTCGTGAGCGCCAACGATGTCGAGAGAGCCCGGAAACTGCATGAAGAGGATGGAATGCCCATTATTTCCGCCTTGATTTCAAACAAGGCGGTGTCTCCTGAGAAAGTCTCGGCAACCCTCGAAAAAGTGCTCGATATTCCATTCATCGACCTGAATAAAAACCCGCCGAACGAGGAGATGGCATTCGTGATACCGGAACATGTGATCCGAATGCACAAACTGCTGCCGATCAAGATGAAAAACGGTAAACTCGTACTGGGAATGGTCGATCCGCTGGACGAAATCGCGATTCAGAAAGCGCGGCTGGTTACCGGGTTCGAACTGATTCCGACGCTCATTCTTGCGAACGACTGGGAGAAACACGTCGGGAAACTGTATGCCTCACGGGCGATCGCCGGCACGGGGTCCGAACTCGAGAAGAAATTGCGCGAGGGCACGCGAGCCGGATCTCTGTCCACAGACGATGTATCCGCGGTTCAGTTGGCCAGTTCGATTATCGATGGAGCGATCAACGCGCGCGCAACCGACATTCATCTCGAACCGCAAATTCCCGAAATGCGGGTACGGTACCGGATCGACGGACTTCTGTATGATGTCATGACGATTCCGAAAGCGCTCGAATTACCCCTGTTGTCCAGAATCAAACTCTTGTCGAATATGGACATTACGGAAAAACGGCGCCCGCAGGACGGCAACTTTTCAATGGAACTGCGCAATCGCAACTTCAATTTCCGATCGGCATCCATTCCAACCTATCTCGGAGAAAAACTGACGATTCGGTTTCTGGACGAAAGCCGCGTACTGACCGGGTTGCGGCAACTCGGATGGGAATCGGAGGATCTCAGGAAAATGGAATCCCTGATCGAAATGCCGCACGGCATGATCCTGGTCACGGGACCGATCGGAAGCGGAAAGACGACGACACTTTACGCCGCCCTGAATCAGACCAATATCCTGAACAGGAATATCGTCACGATCGAGGATCCCGTGGAGTATCGCCTGGCGGGCATCAATCAGATCCAGGTCAACCCGGACATCGGACTGGATTTCCGAACAGGGCTGCGTGCGCTTCTCAGACATGACGCAGATATCATCATGGTGGGTGAAGTGAGGGACAGTGAAACTGCGAAAGTGGCAACATGGGCCGCACTGACCGGCCAGCTCGTGTTCTGCACGCTCCACACGAAGGATGCCGCCAGCGCAGTTGCCATGATGGGCAATCTGGGAGTCGAACGCTTTCTTCTGTCGAGTTCCATTGTGGGTGTCGTCGCCCAACGTCTCGTGCGAAAACTCTGTGACACCTGCAAAACCCTGGTGCCGCCGTCCGAATCCCTCCGTCGATTTCTTGGATGGGATGACGATCCGGACCTGAGGATCGGGAAAGCAGTGGGATGCGATGCGTGTTTTCATACCGGTTTCCGGGGACGTACCGGAATTTTTGAATTGATGGTGATCAACCCGGATATCAGCCGGATGATCGCGGCTGGAGCGACCGACGAGGAGATCCGAGCCGCTGCGGTCAAGGGGGGCATGCAGACACTCGCCGTGAACGGCATCCGAAAACTCAGGGATGCTGTCACCACCCCCGAAGAAGTTCTGCGGGAAATCAGTCTCGCATAATAAGGAGACCTTCATGCTGCACCTATTCGAACGGATCACGCGACGAGACCTGGCGGTGTTCTCACGACAATTCGCTCTCATGCTCGATCTCGGTGTCACCGTTCTCAGAGCCCTGAACATCATCTCCCAACGCACCGCGAACCGCCGATTGAAGACGATCGTCGGGAATATCGGTCAAATCGTCGAACAGGGCGAATCCCTGTCGCACGCGCTGGGCAGATTCCGTACGATTTTCGGAGATTTTTTCGTGACCTCGGTCCAGGCCGGAGAAGAGAGCGGGCAGCTTTCCGAGGTCATGAACCAGCTCGCGGATTATCTCGAAAAAGAAGACGCTCTCGGAGGCAAAATCCAGAAAGCACTGGCGTTCCCCCTGATCACCCTCCTGATGGCCTTCGCCGTCATCATCTTCCTGCTGATCTATGTCATTCCCATCTTCGCGTCCGTCTACTCCGATGCAGGTGTCGAGCTTCCGTTCATCACGAAAAGCCTGATCAAATCCTCGCAACTCGTCCAATCGTACTGGTGGATCATCCTGCTCGCGGCAGTCTTCGCTTTTCTACTCTTCCACAAATCCGGAAGATGGCTCCGGTTGACCGCATTCATGGACTCCCTGAGTTTGAAAACACCGATTGTCCGTACACTGATGATCAAACTGGCAACGTTCCGCTTCGCATCGATCACCTCCACGATGATCGAAAGCGGTGTCTCGATACTTCCGACGATGAATCTTGCCGCCGCCGCCACCGGGAACAGTGTTCTCAAGGCCGCGATCCTCCGTTCGTGCGGAGAAATCGACAAAGGGAGCAATATCGAGCAGGCACTGACGAAGCATCCCGCACTGCCTCCTCTGGTCATCGACATGATCGGCGTGGGCGAGGAAGTCGGTGCGGTCGGCACGGTTTTGAAAAAGGTGGCGGATTTTTACCTGCGGGATGTGGATGACATGGTGTCCAATCTGACAACTGTCCTGGAACCGATTCTCACGCTCGTGATGGGTATCCTGGTCGCCCTGATCGCGCTGGGCATGTTCCTGCCCTATTTCAATCTGACGCAGGTGGTTCTGAATTGACGGGCAGTCGCCCGCGACCTTGAAGGGAAATCGATCAAGCCTGTGCCGGCGGTGTTTCGGCCAGCGCGGCATGAATGCGTGTCATCCAGTCCGGAATCTCGATCTGCTGCGGACATTTCGGCAGACACTCCATGCATTGCGTGCAGGCTCCGGCCAGTGTTTCCCTGCGGTAGAAATGATTGTAAAGACCTTTCGCCTGCTCCATGTTCCCGAACACCAGACCATCGTTGTAGATCGCCAGATTCATCGGGATCATGACCCCGTGCGGACACGGCATGCAATACTCACATTGCGTGCAGGGAATCGGCTTCTTTTCCAGGTACCGGTCCCGGACACGATCGATGAATGACCGATCCGCATCGGATAACGTTCCCGCTCCCGATCGATCCGCGCTCGCCAGGTTTTCTTCAAGTTGCTCAAGGGTACTCATCCCGCTGAGCGCCAATGTGACCTCCGGTTGGTCCCAGATCCACTGAAACGCCCAATCCGCGGGGGTTCTTCCATCCGGGCGGGCATCGAACAGTGGTTTCACATGGGGAGGAGGATTGACGAGATTGCCGCCAAGAACCGGTTCCATCACGATGACCGGAATTCCTCTCGCGGCTGCGTACCGGAGCCCCTCCCGCCCCGCCTGATTCTCGATGTCCATGTAATTGTATTGAATCTGGCAGAACTCCCATCCCGGATACTCGTCGATGAGGCTCTTGAAGACATCGAGTTTATCGTGGAATGAAAACCCGATATGCCCGACCCGGCCGTCCTGTTTCGCTTTTTCGGCCCATTGCAGGATCCCCAGATCACGGACACGAGACCAGAATCGATTCATGAGGGAATGCAGCAGATAAAAATCGATGTGGTCGGTTCGCAACCGGCCGAGCTGCTCGTTGAGAAGCCGGTCGAAATCCCCGTATTCCTTGACCTGCCAGCAGGGCAGCTTCGTTGCGATTCGGACCTTGTTCCTGCGTTCGCCGTGAAGGATCTTTCCGAGGAATGTTTCACTGTTGCCCTGATGATACACATAAGCGGTGTCGATGTAATTGATTCCGCCGTCAATTGCGCGGCACACGAGTTTTTCCGCCTGGGATTCGTCGATTTTCCCATGGTCACCGTCCAGGACGGGCAAGCGCATCGCGCCGAACCCGAGAACAGACACATCGAAATCCAGTTTGCCGAACGGGCGGTACTTCATGGGTGTTTCCTTTCATGGCGACTTGGGGTCTGATGCATTCCACGCGATCCCGTGGATCCGGTACACGAGAGATATCTTACTTGGCACAGCATTCGTTGACAAGGCGTACACTCCGGTCCGACCCGATAAAAAACCCCGGTCATTGCAGGACGAAATCCGATCGACTAGTATCGCATCATGGATCAGAACATCGTATTCCGGGATTCAGAAAGGAGCTTCCTTCATGACGTACAAAGATATCCTGAAATACTCGATCCGAATGTTCGAAGAACTCGAGAAATAGTTGAACGGGCATCGGAATCAATTTCCGATCGGAGGATGAACGATGGATTCGATGAGAAAAGAGCATGATCTGCTGGGCGAGCGTGAGGTGCCGGCGCATCGCTATTACGGCATTCAGACACTGCGCGCCCTCGAAAACTTCAGAATCACCGGTATTCCGATCTCGCACTATCCCCGCCTGCTGCATTCACTCGCCTGCATCAAAAAAGCGGCGGCCCGGGCAAACAGCGAACTGGGGCTGCTGAGTGCCGAAATCGCATCGGCCATTTCCGGCGCGTGCGACGAGATCATCGACGGGAAACTGCATGACGAATTCGTCGTCGATGTCATTCAGGGAGGCGCAGGCACATCGACTAACATGAACGCGAACGAAGTCATCGCGAACCGGGCAAATGAACTCATGGGATATGAAAAAGGCCGATACGACATCATCCATCCCCTCAACCATGTCAATCTGTCTCAATCCACGAACGATGTCTATCCGACCGCACTGCGCCTGACACTCAGCCGCAAGATGGATGGGCTGGTGCGCGAGATGGAGGGATTGCGGCACGCGCTGGTGGCGAAGAGCGTTGCGTTTGCGGATGTAATCAAGATGGGACGAACACAGTTGCAGGACGCCGTTCCGATGACGCTGGGGCAGGAATTCGGATCCTGGGCGACCACCGTGGGTGAAGACATCGAGCGTGTTCGCGATTCGCAGACGTTGATACACGAGATCAACATGGGAGCGACCGCGATCGGGACGGGCCTGAATGCACACCCGGATTATGCCGGACTGGTGACGGAAAAAATCCGCGAACTGACAGGATTGCCGGTATTTCTCGCCGAAAATCTCGTTGAGGCGACGCAGGACACGGGCGCGTATGTTCAGCTTTCAGGCGTTCTGAAACGCGTCGCGATCAAACTGTCCAAAATCTGCAACGATCTCAGACTCCTCTCCTCGGGACCGCGCGCCGGTCTGAACGAAATCAACCTGCCGCCGATGGCGCCGGGATCATCCATCATGCCGGGAAAAGTCAATCCGATCATTCCCGAAGTCGTCAATCAGGTGGCATTCGAGGTCATCGGAAACGATCTGACGATATCGATGGCAGCCGAGGCCGGCCAGCTTGAACTCAACGTCATGGAGCCGGTGATCGCGTACAATCTGTTCACGTCGCTGGATATTCTCGGCCGGGCATGCCGGACACTGACCGAGCGCTGCATCGAGGGAATCACGGCGAACCGGGACGTCTGCCGGAAGATGGTCGAAAACAGCATCGGACTCGTGACCGCCCTCAATCCATTACTCGGTTATGAAACATCCTCGGAAATCGCCGCTGAGGCGATCCGGACCGGCCGCTCGGTGTACGACATCGTTCTCGAGAGAGGTGTCATGACCAAGGCAGAACTCGATGATGCCCTGTCGCCGGAAGCGATGACCCGGCCGCGGCTCATTCACCGGAATCCGAAAGAACCTTCGTCGGAGCGGTCGGACACGGGGCATTGACGGCCGGCATGCGCAAGGGTCCGTTGCGCCACTCCGCCTTCTCATGCTTTAATCGGATCGATGCGGCGCGCCTCTCCGGACACTCGATCCCGCCATGCGCGACATGTGCCGGACAATGGGAGTCGACACCACCGACCGCTTCATCGGCGATGTCCGGCAAGACGAGAGCAGACCGTCTCCGGCCTGCTCTCCAATCGGAACGTTCAAAATCACCTCAGAGCCAACTGAAACTCCAGGTATCCATCTCTCCGAGGATGGCGGTCATTTCCGGATTGAGCATCGCTCCGTAGAACACGGCATCGCTAAACGCGGGACTGTAGATCGGCCAGATGAATTCCGGGATGATTTCGACGATCGTCTGCCCCGGTTCGAACGACATCAACTCATAGTCAAACGCCGGAGTCCATGATGGCCAGAACCAGAAGGATCCAGCCAGATCCAGCACCACAACCAGCGGGATCCCGCTGATCGTCTCGGACCCGTCATTGCAGATGATTGCCTGCACCCAACACACATCACCCTGACTGAACAGATCACCCGGCATACTCAGGGTCACTCCCAGCGTACTGCATTCCGGTGTCGATGTCGGAGGCACGGGGGTTTCGGTTGGCGTCCAGGTTGGCTCCGCGATGGTGGGGGTCGGCGGCTCCGGGGTTTCTGTGGGAGTAATGGTGGGAGGAGACGTCGGGAAAACGGTCGGCGTTCCGGTCGGCGTGGCGGTCCGGGTCGAAGTCGGTGTCGCCGTTCGTGTGGGAGTCGCCGTGGGAGTCCTCGTGGGGGTCGCAGTCGGAGGCAACGAGGGTGTATGGGTCGGTGTGCTCGTGGCGGTACTGCTCGCTGTCGCTGTCGGTGTGGGTGTGTTCGTGGGTGCGATCGTTCCGGTCGGGGTCGCAGTCGGCGCATCGACAATCAGGTCATACTGCGCCTGGACGGATCCACAAGCGTTGCTCGCCGTCATGATCACCATAAATATCCCCGGTGCGGCGTAAATATGGGTCGGGTTCAATCCGCTTCCAGGCGTTGTGCCATCCCCCCAATCCCAACTGATATCGATCGAAATGCCACCTCCGATGACCGTTCCGGCAAATGCAGTGGTCTCACCGACAACCGGCGAGAACGGATCCCAGGTGAAGTCAGCGTCGTCGATCGGCGTGACGATGGTCATGCTGACCGGGATTGAAACCTGCGGATTGTATGGATCGTTGCTGATGATCAAAAGGTCAGCAGAATATGCCCCGGGAATCAGGCCGGCCGAATCGAACGTGACGTCCACTGTCACGCAGTCGCCGGGTGCGACGGTGCCCGAGATCGGTGATTCGCTCAGCCATGTGATGTCGGACGCCACCTTGATCGCGCCTTCGAACTCGCCCTGCGGACTGCTGGTGGTCAGCGGCGTGACGGCACCTGTCAGCAGATCCACCGTACCGAAGACATTCTGTCCGGAGCCCAGGTAGAGAAAGATGTACAGCGTTCCGTCGCTGTTGTCGAAATCCATTCCCTGAGCATAATTCGCGGCATAACCGGTGGGACCGACGAGAGTCGCTGCACCGGTAGCCCGATCGATTGTGTAGATCGAATCTGTCGTGATGTCATGGCCATACATCAGTCCTTCTGCGTTGATCGCAATCTCGATCATCGTGCCGCCGGCGTTGAACGGGCCGACGAGAGTCGAGGCTCCTGTGGCGGGATCGATCGCGTAGAGATCCGTGCCTGTGCAACCCCAGAAGCTTCCGTCGACCGGATCGATGCTCAGCCCGGTCCAATTGGCTGCGCCGCCGCCGGGCGGACAGGACACGATAGCGGTGAATGCAGCCGTATTCAGGTCGATTGTACCGAGTTCATCCGTTGTGTCGTTGAGCGCGTACAGAGTCGTCGCGGACGGATCGAAGTCCATACCATAATAAGGGTTGGTGCTGGTCCCGACAACGGTCTGGCCGGAAAAGTCGTTCAGAGTGAACTGGACGAAATTATCCGAGACGTATCCGATGTCCTGGGCGTACCCGATATCGGTCGGAAACCTCGGTGTCACTTTGCCGGATCTCGATAAGGGCGCAGTCGGATTCGTCTCCCGCAACTGCCAGGTGAGGGGTTCGGCGCCGCTATTGCAAATGGTGACTTGCTCGGTTGTGGTCGCGTCGGAACACAGATCGACCGACAGGCTGAGTGGCGTCACATCGATCAACGGCGGGCTGGCGACTATCAGTGTCACATCGACGACGATTTCCGGTTCATCCGGATCGTCCGAATCGACACAAACTGTCGTTGTATAGGTCCCGGCGGTCAATCCTGTGCTGTCGAATCCCGCAGACACATCGACGTTGTTCCCGACCGGCAGCGTGCCCGCGACCGGGTCGAGAGCCAGCCAGGCGACCGGAGTGCCGCATCCCTCGTCCAACGTCCAGTTCAGCGGTATCAGGCCGACGTTGGCGATATTGAAGGCCTGATCGGCGGTCTGATCGGGATAGAGGGTCCGGGATATGGTCAGCGGAGTCACGTCGATATCCGGTGCCGCACCGGCGATGTAGCATCCGCGAACCCTGACCTGGTCCACTTCCCACCACCAGTCGTATGTGGCGACGTAATAGTGGAAACGGATCATCACGCTCGTTTGACCGGCGTAGGCCGTCAGATCCAGACTGACAGGCTCACCGGGGCCGTCCGGGCTGTGATCCGAATCCCAACGCAGCAAATTGGTCCATGTAGCGCCGCCATCGATGCTGATGTCGACATCGGCCAGATCGCCTCCGGTGCCGATGTCGTTATAGGAGGACACATAATCCAGCGAAACGATGGTTAATCCGCTGAAATCGAGGGACATCGTGCGAAGTTCTGTGTCCATCGTCGTGCTGCTTCCGCACTTGTCCGAATCGGCATCTGCACAGAAGCCGCTGCCACCTGCATAGTTGGGTCGTGCGGAAGGAAATGCATCATTACGCGTCCAGACACACGTTCCCCCGTTATTGATCACCGTCCAGTCTGTCGGCGGGAACACACCTTCAAAATCTTCCTGAAGAAGAGTCCAGCAGTCTTGTACGGTGATGGTGTGTTGGACTGAATCGCTCATTCCGCATGAGGTCGCGGTCATTGTAACCGTATAGTCACCCGCCGATGCATACACATGCGTGACGCTCTGGCCCGTGGCCGTGCCGCTGTCACCGAAGTCCCAGGAATACTCGACCGGTAAGAGCGCATCGGCCGTACCGTTGAACGTGCCGGACTGACCGATGTCGGGCGACACGGGATCCCATGAAAAATCGGCATTGGTCGGTGCGTCGGCGACTGTGAGTGTGACCGGGACATTGAAAACAGGCGTCCCGATGTCGTTGCTGTCGATCTGCAGTGTTCCATTGTAGGAGCCGTAGGCCATGCCGGTTGAATCAAAGGTGACAACCACGTCCTGGCAATCGCCTGCCGCCAAGGAACCGCTGATGGGGTTTTCGCTCAACCAGGGTATGTCCGGGGACTGAAAGGCGATGTTGTCCGCTCCTTCGGCTCCCGAGCCCAGATCCGTGATCACGATCGCGACGATCGGGTCCGTGTCCGACGACACGCCCCAGAAAACCCCCGATGCATCGCCGAGTGATGTGGTGGAGGCCACGAGGCCGTTTGTATCGTAGATGTCCACCTGGCATGTGCCGCTACCCATGAACGACTGCACATCCATTCCGGTCGCTTCGACCGGCGGGTTGAAGATGATCCGGTAGGAGTCGACAAACGTGTTTGCCACTGCCGTCTTGCTCGGATTACCGGCAAACTGATTACCCAGAACAGCGATCTCTTCTCCCCCATGATCCGCAGACGACCGGAACTGAATGCCGGGCAGGATATCGCCGGGATCGAAGTAGGCGTTACTGCTGAACTGATCCAACGGATGAGCAATGGTTCCGATAGTCGCCTCGGCCATCGAACCGTTTTCGAACCCTTCGATCGGCAGTCCGGGATAGGCTGCGTCAAAAACTGCACGGGAGGAGTAATAGGTCAGCGCTCTCGATGCGCGCGAAGCCGAGGCAGGCACCAAGGGTCGTACGGGCGGGACCGGACAGCCGGCGGCCGCGAAATCAGTGATGGAATGCGGTACGCCGTCGGGGAGTGTCACCCTCGGCAGGTCCCGGAACGAAAAACGGATCGGATTTGTATCGGGCACCTCGGTCATGGTCCAGGTCAGCGTCTGATCGCCCTCGTTGCAGATTGTCAGAGTGTGACTCTCCTGGCTGTCGGCGCATTGGATCGATTCCATCGCAAGGGGATCCACGACTATGAGCGCGCCGTTCTGGACGACGACATCGTAGCTGGCGTCGTCCGATCCTGCACCGTCGCAGTTGGTGGCCGTCATGACCACGGTGTAGGTGCCGGAAGTTGCAAATGCGTGCTGAATGGTCTGGCCGGTGCCGAAGTTGCCGTCACCAAAATCCCACTCCCATGTGATCGGCTCGGAACCGACAGCAACCGATCCGCTGAAGGTTGCCGGGACACCGGTCCGCGGTGAGGGTGGATTGACGGTGAAGTCCGCGTTCGAGACACTCTCACATTCAGCGCATGTGTTCGTTCGAGTAATGTATGTGCTGTAACTCCAGGCGCTTTCTTCATACAGTCGTCCGCCGACGAACCATGCGTTGATGCCGTCACCATCGCATTCGGCACCATAAATCGTATGGGATTGCGACGGAAGTGTGAACCACGAGTCGCTCAGAGTATCGTACAACAAGGTGCTGGGGCTGGCTGTCGTCGTCGCGTTGGAATAACCGCCAATGATGATGAGATATCGATCCTGGAGAACTCCATCAGCGCCGGAATTCCAACTGAAACCCATGGACATGGGTGACCAGCCGGGGACAACCGGATCGAACACCTCACCGGTCGTCTGGTGAGTTCCGTTGTAGCCCCCCGCGACATAGATCTTGCCTCCGATGACCCCGGCATGGGAGTAGCGCCGGGATGTACTCATGGGCGGTAGCGACGTATTCCAGGAGTCAGTGGCCGGATCGTACGCGATCATCGAAGCTTCATATGTAGTGCTGTAACCTCCTATGACGTAATACTTTCCGCCCATGGCCACACCGGCATAGTGATAGCGGTTGGCCGGCATCAATGTCGGTGAGGTGCTCCAGGAACCGGCAGCGATGTCATAGATGAACAGGTCATCCTGTCCGGAGACGTTGTATCCTCCGGCACAATAGATCTTGCCGTCGATGGCCACACCGTCGATGTAGGCTCGCGCAGCCGGCATGTCCGGGCCTTGTGTCCAGGTGTCTGTGGCGATGTCATAGATATCCAGCCATGCCTGAGCCGCACCGTTATCGCCTCCGATTTTGTACAGCTTGCCGTCCCAATAGACAACCGAGTGCCAGCGCACTCCGCGACCGACCGGACTGCTGGACATATCGGTATAGCTTCCGACTGTATATGCGATCGTGTTGTCTGACGCCGAGTCGGTGTACGTACCGGTCGAGTCGGTTGCGGTGACGGTGAACGGTTGAACCTCGAAATCAGTCGCGGTCCATGGCACGTCGACCGTCACTTGAATCTGCTGTGAACCCTCGTCCGGTATCTCGTCCGTCGCAGCCGGACCTGTGATCGGCCATGCTCCCGAGTATGTCAGGTCGAATGTATCGGGGTTTCCCGTCACATTGTTAATCGTGAACCAGTAAGTAACAGTGCCTCCCGGGCAAACCCCGCGATCCTGGTCGTCGGAAACGAACACACCGGAAACCGGCGACCAGGTGTAGGTTTGCCCTGAGGCCGGGAAGATGACATCGGTCATGGTCATGGCCGAGGTGTTGGCAGTACCGGCGAGGGGATCGTCCCACAGGTGTGTACTGTCGGTCATGAGATTGTTGAAATCGGCGTTGCTCGCACCGCGTAATCCCACCTGAACAGTGGGTGGAGCTGCATTGAAAACTGTTGTAAAACCACCATAAACGATCTGGATCTCGCCGGTAGCCTCGTGTAACTTAATCTGAAAGTCCAGACTATCACCAACATAGCCGGAGCCGTATCGTTTATAATCCTTCCACTGCACCGTGCACATGCGATTGGGCTCGGTGCCTTCCATCAACGACATCAGTTCCGAGGTCGTGCCGTTACCCTGAATGTCGCGCCCGAACGCTGCAATGACATTGTTGGTGGTGCCTGTACTCAACGGGGTGTACGACGACGTCACCGCGTTGCCCATCGCAATATAACCGTTGCTCTGGATGCTGACATTGGTGTATGCGACGCCATCGCAGGTGAAGGTGAAACCGATGGGAATGGCGTTGAAGTTCTGATCGTCATTCGATGCTGTTCCATGGATTGTTCCGCCGGTGATCTCGGCGTAGGTGCTGCTGCCGGAGGAAAAGATGTAGCGCCACTCCACGGCCCTGCCCCCGGCTTGAATTCCTTCAGCCATCAAAAAACCCATGGTCAAGAAGACAAGAACAATGATCCAAAACACTCGGCTGCGTTCCATGGTCTGCTCCTCCATTCATCGAGAAAGACAGGATACACCCTCATATCGAAAGATCAGATTAACTCTGATTCTCAGAAACGCCCTGTGTTCAATCATGCTTAGTCATTCGCAACCGGCAGAATAGTTTTATTGTATATTCGGTGAATCAGGCTGTCAAACCGGCGGATTGAACCCATCAGGCAAAGACGTTATCATGGCTTTCCGCGCAACGGAACGAGGGGAGTTCTTTTTTTCGGATCACAGCGGAGCAACGTCGAATGGACTTTCTGAGATGGCAAGCGCTGACGACACTCATCGTGATCGGATCTGTTTTCAGCACCATGATCCTGACTCGTGTTCCGGCAGATTTCGCTCTTCTCGCCGGCCTGGGCATTCTGTGTGTCAGTGGGATTCTGAGTCCCTCCGAAGCCCTGTCGGGATTCAGTTCGGAGGGCATGATCACCATCGGACTGCTGTATGTCGTCGTGAGCGGTCTCCAGGAAACCGGCGTACTGACCTGGATCTCCCATCATGTGCTCGGGCGGCCCTGCAACTGGCGCCGCGCACAGCTCCGGTTGATGCTCCCGGTTATCGGGATCAGTGCTTTTCTGAACAATACCCCGGTCGTCGCCATGTTCATTCCGGTCGTCGCGGAATGGTGCCGTAAAATCAGGATTCATCCCTCCAGGCTGATGATACCGCTCAGCTATGCGGCCATTTTCGGGGGGATCTGTACGATGATCGGGACCAGCACCAATCTGGTGGTCAATGCGCTGGTTCAGGAGCGGTATCATTCCACGGGACTGGCGATGTTCGAGATCACGAAACTCGGTCTGCCCTGCGCAATCGCCGGCATGGCATATCTCCTGGCCGTCAGTCGGTTCATGCTTCCCGAACGGTCCCAGATCCAGGAGATTTTTCATGACCCGAAGGAATACACGCTGGAACTCGAAGTAGAGGAAAACAGCCCTGTAATCGGGCGTTCGATCGAATCTTCCGGCCTGCGCCATTTGCCGGGAGCGTTTCTGGCGGAACTGATCCGGGGAGAGCAGGTCATCTCCGCCGTCGATCCCAACGAACCGCTTCGAGCACATGATCGACTGGTTTTCGTCGGCAACATCGACTCGATGCGGACGCTGTACCACCAGAAGGGACTGGTCCCCTCATCCACCCGGAAATTCAATCTGGACGCTCCCGAAGCCCAGCGTCGTCTGGTCGAAGTCGTCGTATCGGACACCTGCCCTCTCATCGGAAAAACGATTCGTGACGGCCGCTTCCGGAATCGCTACAACGCCGTCGTCATTGCGGCAGCGAGAAACGGAGAGCGGATCCACGGGAAAATCGGGGATATCGTCCTGCGGGCCGGGGATATGCTGCTGGTGGAATCTCATGCGGGTTTCATCCCAAGACAGAAGGATTCCCGCGATTTCTATCTGATCAGCGAGGTGGAAGACTCGACGCCCCGCCGATTCGACCGAGCGCCGTATGCGCTGGCCGTTCTGATCGGCATGGTGCTACTGGCGGGTTCCGGAATTCTGAGCATGCTGAAGGCATCGATGATTGCCGCGGCCGCCATGCTTGCGCTCGGTTGCTGTTCTACCGCTCATGCAAGGCGCAGCATCGAATGGAACGTGCTCCTGGTGATCGGGGCAGCGCTCGGGATGTCAACAGCGCTTGAAACGACAGGTGCAGCCGCGGCAATAGCCGGATCGTTGCTCGGGTTGACCCGCGACCACCCCGGTGCGGCACTCGCCATGGTCTGCCTGACCACAACAGTGCTGACGGAGTTGATCACGAACAACGCAGCAGCAGCGATTGTGTTCCCCATTGCCATGAATACCGCCGATCGACTCGGTGTCAACCCGATGCCGTTCATCATCAGTGTCATGATCTGCGCGTCGGCCAGCTTCGCGACCCCGATCGGATATCAGACCAATCTGATGGTGTATGGCCCGGGTGGGTACAAATTCAGCGATTATCTGAAAATCGGAATTCCCCTCAATTTCCTGTACTGCCTGCTCACCGCAATCCTCGCGCCCGTGATCTGGAGTTTCGCGCACTGATTCCGGATTCGCGAGACGACGGTCAGGAATTACCAAATTTCCCTGATATCCGGTATACTGAGACTTGAACCGGGAGGAATTCTTCATGAAATCAATGATTCTGTGTCTTGTGCTTTGCGTGCCGGCATCAGGATTTGCAGCCGTTATCCAGGTTCCGGGCGATTACGCCACTTTACAGGACGCGTTTTCCAATGCCGGGAACGGCGATACCATCCGGATCGCATCCGGCACCTATTCCGGCGCCGGTTGGGTCGACCTGCATTTCCACAGCAAATGGGTTACGATCGAAGGAGCGTCCGCATCGGCGCGACCGGTTTTCGACGGTCAGGGATTGACACTCGCCTGGACATTCCAGGGTAGCGGCGTCGCGGGAAGCATCGTGCGCAATATCGTATTCCAGGACTGTGTCGATGAGGCCGTCGGATCGCTTCATATCCTGCAGGAAGCGAACATCACAGTGAGCGGGTGCGACATCATCCGGGGCGGTGTAACCGGTGCAGGTGGCGTCAGCGAAGGAGGCGGCATACGAATCTGGGGCGCGAGCCCGACGATCGAAAACTGTCGATTGATCGATTGTTTTGCCTTACAGGGTGGGGGCATCAACATTCTTCATGACAGCAATACCGTGATCCGGGGTTGCACGATCAGCGGTTGCAGCGGAGCGGCGATCCAGATTGCCGCGAACTGCCATCCCCTCATCGAAAGAACCATCATCTCCGGGAATTCGGCCTCTTCCGTCAGTTGGTCCGCAGGCATCTCGGTCCTCGAGTATTCCACTGCGACGATCCGACAATGCATGATCGCGAACAATGTCAACACCGATTCTGACGGAGGAGGGCTTCGCATTGAAAACTCTTCGGCGGAAATGACCAACTGCTTCGTCACGGGGAACTCGACCATCGCGATCGGCGGCGGCATTCTCTGCAAGGACAACTCGAATCTGACTCTGAAATTCTGCACGGTGTCCGATAACTCGGCAGGCACATATGGCGATGGAGTCGCGTCCCTGTCAAATGCGTCGGTGACAATCCATGGCAGCATCGTCTGGGAACCGTCCGGTTCGGATCTGTACAGCGCAACCGGAGGAACGATTTCGGCCACATACTGCGATCTTTCGACGATGGTGGGCGGAGTCGGTAATTTTTCCGCGCCGCCTTCATTTATTGGAGCCGGAGATTACCACCTGACCGAAACCTCTCCGTGCATCGATGTGGTGACGACTGCGTGTGAAGCACTGGATTATGACGGGGAAACTCGAACGAACCCATGCGATGCGGGGGCGGATGAATATGCCGAGCCGATATCGCTGACCGTGTCGATTCTGATGCCGTCGACCGATTTCCGGCCAGGCGATTCTTTTTCTTTGGCCGTTTCAACGCAGAACGACGGGAGTCAACTGAATGGTCTGCAACTCCTGGTCGCTCTCGAAGTCGCCGGGCAGTACTGGTTTCATCCTTCCTGGACGAGTTTCGACTCACAGGCCGTAGATATCGCTCCCGGGTACACGGAGTACAGTATTCTTCCTGTGTTCACGTGGCCATCCGGAGCGGGATCGTATTCCGGAGCAAATTTTTATGCGGGGTGTACGGACAGCGCTTTCGCCGTACTGATCGGGAATCTGGCCATGGAGCAATTCGGCTGGAGCGAATGATCGAGGGATCCCGGTGATCTCTTTGTGTGGATAAATGAACGACAATAATTGGTTTCTTGACTTATGAACCAAATAAGATTATATTCCTACCAAGGAATGTTTGGAGATTCAGGCGAGTGAACACGAAAGTCGACAGGCAGGATATCGAAAAACGGATGGAGAACTTCAAGACCGTCTGCCGGGATGCGGATATCAAGCTGACCCATCAGCGTCGCGAGATATTCCGGGAGGTTGCCCGGGTCGGCGATCATCCTGATGCGGAAAGCGTTTTCAAGCGGGTCCGCAAACGGATTCCGTCCGTATCCCAGGACACGGTTTACCGCACGCTGTGGCTGCTGAAGGAACTGGGACTGATCCACACGCTCGGAACACATTACGATCGCACGCGATTCGATGCCAACCTCCATCGGCATCATCACTTCATCTGCACCAGGTGCGGGCTGACGGTGGATGTTGTCAGCGATGCGTTCAACAACCTGAAGATTCCGGAGTCGTTGAATGAGATCGGTGAGGTTGAGCAGTTGCAAGTGGAAGTGAGGGGCGTATGCAATCAGTGCGCCGTGAGAAGTGAACACTCAACCCAAAGGAGGAAGATGCATGAACGACACGAGTAAATGTCCCGTAACGGGAAAATCGGGCCGATCGGTCGCCGGCGGCGGCACGTCGAACCGGGATTGGTGGCCGAACCAGCTCAACCTGAGGATTCTTCATCAGCATTCAACCAAAAGCGATCCGATGGGTGAGGCGTTCAAGTACGCCGACGAGTTCAAAAAACTCGATCTGGAAGCCATCAAAAAGGATCTCTTCGCGCTGATGACCGATTCTCAGGACTGGTGGCCGGCGGACTGGGGTCATTACGGCGGGCTCTTCATCCGCATGGCGTGGCACAGTGCGGGAACTTACCGGATGGGCGACGGTCGAGGCGGCGGTGGAACCGGCAATCAGCGTTTGTCTCCCCTCAACAGCTGGCCGGACAATGTGAATCTCGACAAGGCCCGCAGGCTGCTCTGGCCGATCAAACAGAAGTACGGCCGGAAAATTTCCTGGGGCGATTTGATGATCCTGGCCGGCAATTGCGCCATCGAATCGATGGGATTGAAACCGTTCGGTTTCGGCGGCGGGCGCGCGGATGTCTGGGAACCTGAAGAAGATATCTACTGGGGTTCAGAAGACAAGTGGCTGGGCGATAATCGATACTCGGGAAACCGGGATCTTGAAAACCCTCTGGCGGCCGTTCAGATGGGATTGATCTATGTCAATCCGGAAGGACCGAACGGAATGCCGGATGCCGTGGCGTCGGGGCGTGATGTCCGCGAAACCTTTGCACGGATGGGGATGAACGATGAAGAAACCGTTGCTCTGGTTGCAGGTGGTCACACCTTCGGCAAATGCCATGGGGCGGGACCTGCAACGCACGTGGGGCCCGAACCGGAAGGGGCAGGAATCCAGGAACAAGGACTCGGATGGAAGAGCACATTCGGTGGCGGCAAGGGCGGCGACACGATCAGCAGCGGGATCGAGGGCGCATGGACTCCGAATCCGATCCGCTGGGACAACGGCTACTTCGACATGCTCTTCGGCTACGACTGGAATCTGGTGAAGAGTCCGGCCGGTGCCTGGCAATGGGTTCCGGTCAATGTCAGAGACAAGGATCTCGCACCGGCAGCCCATGATCCGTCCAAACGCGTGACGACCATCATGACCACCGCGGATCTGTCGCTGAGGATGGATCCGATCTTCGAACCGATCGCCAGGCGGTTTCACAAGAATCCCGCCGAGTTTGCGGATGCGTTCGCACGGGCCTGGTTCAAGCTGACCCACCGCGACATGGGACCCCGTTCGAGATATCTCGGACCGGATGTTCCCAAAGAAGAACTGATCTGGCAGGACCCGGTGCCTGCGGTGGATCATCCGCTGATTGATGCGAAGGACATCGTCGGATTGAAAGCGGACATTCTCGCGTCGGGGCTGACGGTCTCCGAACTGGTGTCGACCGCCTGGGCTTCGGCTTCCACTTTCCGCGGTTCGGACAAGCGCGGCGGTGCGAATGGCGCCCGCATCCGTCTCGCCCCTCAGAAGGATTGGGACGTCAACCAGCCGATCCGGCTCAGGAAAGTCCTGCAGACACTCGAGGGTATTCAGAAGGCTTTCAACTCGGCTCAGACTGCCGGAAAGAAAGTGTCGATGGCTGATCTGATCGTTCTGGGAGGATGCGCCGGCATCGAACAGGCGGCCCGAAATGCGGGTCATGACGTGACGGTGCCCTTCACTTCCGGACGTACGGATGCCAGGCAGGACCAGACCGATGTGAAATCCTTCGCCGTACTGGAACCGAAGGCGGACGGCTTCCGGAACTATCAGAAGGCCCGGTATGCCGTATCCGCCGAGGAACTCCTGGTGGATCGCGCGCAGCTGCTGACTCTGACCGCGCCTGAAATGACCGTGCTCCTGGGAGGCATGCGCGTTCTGGACACCAATTACGGGCAATCGAAACACGGAGTATTCACACAAAAACCCGGAGCGCTCACCCACGATTTCTTCGTGAACCTTCTGGATATGTGCACAGAATGGAAAGCGACATCCGAGGAAGCGGAGCAGTTTGAGGGACGGGATCGCGTGACGGGTGAACGGAAGTGGACGGCGACTCGAGTGGATCTCATTTTCGGATCCAACTCACAACTTCGGGCGATAGCCGAAGTCTACGCCTGCAAGGATTCGCAGGAAAAATTCCTGAATGATTTCATCGCGGTGTGGAACAAAGTCATGAATCTCGACCGCTTCGATCTCGTCTGATTCCGGTCTGAACCACACTGAGCCCTTCGACAGTCGTGTCGAGGGGCTTTTTTTAATCAGTCGCGGTTCGCATGCGGACAGGTCGATTGTTTCGATCGGTGTATTTCGACATGAGTTCTGCTACAGTGAAGCAGACGAGAGCGACCATCTGCCGGGAAGCCTGTGGAATCAACCGAGATCATGACATCGAGAATCAGTGAACTGCTTCATGAATCCAATCAGCTGAGATACTCGGATACGCGTCGGAGTCTGCTTTTAGCAGAAGAAGCGTATCGGCTTGCCGATCCGGCGATCGATGCCCGCCTGGCAGCGCGAAGCCTGATGATGATGATGATCTGCCACAACCGTCTCGGAAATAATGAAACAACCATTGAACTGGGACACAAAGCATTGAAACTCCTGACCCTCCCGGCCGACCGGTCGGAAGAGGTCAAAATCATGTCCCTGATGGGAAATGCGTTTTTTGCGAGGAGCGATTTCTCGAAAGCCATGGACGCATTCTCGGCCGGCCTGGATTACTACAGGCAGTCGGGCAACCGTGCGAACGAGGCGATTTCCTTGACGCAGCTGGGCGGAATCCACTACAGGCTCGGTGATTATGAAAAAGCCCTGGAAGCGCACTGCCACTCCCTTAACATCGCTCAGGAAATTCAAAACCGGCATACCGAAGCCAGTTCGTCGAACAATATCGCGATGGTATACCTGCAGCTGAAGGACTATCCGAATTCGCTGAAGTATTTCACCGCCAGCCATCACCTTTTCCAGGAACTCGGCGACAAGGCCTACCAGGCGAATACGCTGGACAATATATCGGTCATTTACGACCGGCTGGGCGAACCGCAGAAAGCGCTGGATACGGCATTGGCGTCCCTGGCCCTGCATGAATCCGCCGGTGACAAACCGGGGTGCCTCATTCTCGGCAACCTGATCGGCGGCTACTGCATGAAACTCGGGGATTCCCGCCGGGCCCGGCGGTTTCAGATCGGCAGCATCCGGGCTGCCCACAGAACAGGCGACAGATTTCAGCAGGCCGTCGGCTTGAAAAACCTGGGCGACATCTGGATGGAGCTGGAAGACCGGCGAAAGGCCGAGTTCTACTTCCGGAAAGCCCTGGCTATCTCGAGCTTTCTGGGCACACAGCGCCTCTGTTTCGAACTGAATGAGAGGCTGGCGGCGATCCGGGAAGCGTCCGGCGATTTCGAAGACGCACTTCGATTCTACAGAAAGTTCCATGCCGAAAAGGAAGCCATTTTCAACCAGGATTCCGATCAGCGGATTCGATCGCTCCAGATCCGGTTCGACAGTGAACAGAAACAGAGAGAAAACGAAATTTTCCGCCTGAAAATCGAGCAGCAGAGGCAGGAACTGCAGGCTCTGGCCGCGACGATAGCCGAACAGAATATCATCATCCAGTCCTTCGAAAAAAATGTGCTGCGTTCGAGTCCCGATACCGGGACAACCTCCGAGGACACCGTCAGGGAGACCATCCGGCAACTCAAGCACAACCAGATCAGTGCAAAAACATGGGATGAATTCCAGAAGCGGTTCGCGGCCATGTATCCGGATTTCGCGCAGAGCCTGTTGAAAAAGAATCCGGCCATGACCCGGCAAGAGCTCCGGATCTGCTCGCTGATCAAAACCCGGCAGTCTTCCTCGCGGATAGCCGGTATCCTGTTTATTTCCAGACGCAGCGTGGATTGGCACCGGTACCAGATCAGAAAGAAACTGGGCCTGGCGCAGGAACAGGAGCTTTCCCGGTATCTGGAATCGCTGTAAACCGGCGATCCGGGAGTCGTACCGCAATCATTTCCTGAAAAAACCAGTACTGTCCATCCCAAAACCCAGTACTGCCGCACCCGGAAAACGATCATAAATTAACGGGTACCATATCGCCCGGCTGCTTCCGTTCCTGCGGTCTGGAGCCTTCCCGTGCGGTATGGCGCGTGCCTGAGGTTCATTACCGAGGAGCGGAAGCAGCAATTTTCAGGCGATGGAAAATGCCGGAAGGATCGCTGATTAACTCTCGATGGAGGTTGGAATGATGGAAAATCTGAAAAGAGCTGGAGCACTGGGTTGTCTTCTGTTCATCCTGTCGGGTGCGGTGTTGTCGCAGGCCCGTGATGTGCCGTTCGCGACGGAGCACACCGTGAGCGGTTCCTTCGATGGCGCGAATACCGTGTATTGCACCGACATGGACGGTGACGGTGATATGGATATATTCGGCTGCGCCCGCGATGCCGACGATGTGACATGGTGGGAAAATGTGAATGGCAGCGGAACATCGTGGAGCACGCATACGATCGACAGCTCCATCGAGGAACCATACTCGGTTTTTCCGGCCGATCTTGACGGCGATGGCGATATGGATGCGCTTGCCGCCGCAGTGGTGGCGAACGACATCACCTGGTGGGAGAACACCAACGGGTCGGGAACCGCCTGGACGGAGCACATCATCAACGGATCGTTTGCCGGAGCCATGTCGGTGTACTCCGCAGATCTCGACAGCGATGGCGACATGGATGTGATCGGCGCTGCGCTGTTCGACGATACGATCAAATGCTGGCTGAACGTAGACGGTGCGGGAACCTCCTGGACCGAAGTCACGTTGATTTCTTTTTTCGATGGAGTCCGTTCGGTTTCTGCAGCGGATATCGATGGCGATGGGAACATGGACATCCTGGGCGCCGCCTCGATCGATGATGATGTGGCATGGTGGGAAAACGCCAATGGCGATGGTTTGACGTGGACATTGCACACCATCGATGCCTATTTCGATGGAGCGCGTTCCATTTGTTCCGCCGATATGGACGGGGACGGAGACGTGGATGTTCTTTCTGCAGCGTATGATGCCGGTGATATCGCCTGGTGGGCAAACGATGGAACGGGAACCATCTGGACAAAACGTACGGTGGAAGCGAGTTTCTCCGGAGCCTATTCCGTTTATCCGGCGGACATCGATGCAGACGGGGATCTCGATCTGGCCGGTGCGGCATTCGGCGCTTCTGATATCACCTGGTGGGAGAATGCGGACGCCATCGGGACAACCTGGACGATTCACACGGTGAATGCATCGTTCGATGGCGCATCCTCCGTTCACGTATCTGATGTGGATGGGGATGGCGACCTGGATATTCTGGGTGCCGCCAGTGTCGCGGATGACATCACCTGGTGGGAGAACAAGACGATCCACAGGAATGCGGCGTTTCCCACCCAACATTTAATAGACAACCCCGATGGTCCATACGCTATTTCTTCATCAGATGTGGATGGCGATGGTGATATGGATATCGTGGGTGCAGTTTACCAGGCCACTGATATCATCTGGTGGGAAAATTCGGATGGTATCGGAACCTCCTGGACGGAACACCTCGTGGATGCCAATTTTGGTGCGGTTACCTCGGTTTTCTCAGCAGATATTGATAACGACGGTGATGCGGATGTCATAGGTGCATCATCGACCGAGGAAGATATCGCATGGTGGGAAAACAGCGACGGATCCGGTATCGTCTGGATAAAACATTTTGTTGCCTCGTTTTTTGACGATCCGTATGACGTTCAAGCGGCTGATGTGGATGATGATGGCGATATGGACATCCTCGGTGCTGCATCCACTGCAGACGACATCACCTGGTGGGAAAATGCCAACGGCATCGGAACCTCATGGACGGAACATCTCGTGGATGGCGATTTCAACGGAGCAAAGACCGTCGCTACGGGCGACATGGATTGCGATGGGGATCTGGATGTTTTAGGTGCAGCAATCAGTGCCGGTGATATCGCCTGGTGGGAAAATCGAAATGGCATGGGAACTTCATGGACCGAACATCTCGTGGAAGGCAGTATTAATGGGCCGTACTTTGTTTCTTCCAGTGATATGGACAGGGATGGAGATGCGGATATCCTTTGTGCTGCGCAGGGTGCGGATCGCTTCATTTGGTGGGAAAATGCCGATGGACTCGGAACGACCTGGACGATGCATGACGTGAATTCTGCTCCACAAGATGGCGCTAAGGCTATTTTTGCGTGCGATATTGATACGGATGGTGATATTGATCTGGTAACCGCCGAATCTGAAGCCTATGACGTGACCTGGTGGGAGAACATAGACAGGAACGGGACCATTTGGACAGAGCATCTCATCGATGGCAGTTTCGATGGCGCTTATGACGTAGAGTGTGCTGATATTAATGGGGATGGCGATCTCGACATCATCTCCGCAGCGTATTGGGCTGATACTATTGCCTGGTGGGAAAACAAGGGCGGACAGTTCGGATTGCCCACAACAAACACCGCTCCGGCCGGCATGATGGGTGACGAAACCAACGATGTGCTCAAAATCATCGCCGTTCACAATGGAAGAACCGGGGATTCCGACGCGGAACTGGTCACGTTCGAATTGTTATTCGAGGAATCCGCCGGCGACCCCCTGACATCGGCCGAAGCCAACGGCATCTTCCAGGATATGTTCATTTATCTCGACACCGGATCGGGATCCTTCGAAGCCGCCTCCGACACTCTGGTGGCCACCGTTGCAACGTTCGCTCTGACATCCGGCATTCAGACAGTTACATTTGCCGACGGCGATGCGAATGTTCAACTCCAGTACGGCACCAATCGAACCTATTTTGTGGTCGTACGAACCGTTTACAATGTATCGCCTCAACCGATCGACCAGTTCCGGGTCACGCATATCACCCAGTCCAGCAGTACCGGCGAAGACCGCTCCAACGACATTCCGCTCACGCTGGAATACATGACGAACGTCGGTTCCGGCTTCATACAGCTCACCTGCCGGAGCACTGAGGCGATCGTGAATGCAGCAGGCACGGGCGACTTTGCAACCATTCAGGCCGCCATCGATGCGGTGTGCGACGGTGTCACCGTCCGGCTGCAGGACGGGACTTATACCGGGACGGGAAACAAAAACCTCGATTTCAAAGGCAAGAACGTCATCCTTCAATCCGTGAGCGGCAATCCCGGTCTCTGTGTCATCGATTGCCAGAACAGCGGCAGAGGATTCTACCTGCACACCGGCGAAACTTCAGCGTCGGTCATCAGCGGCATCTCCATTATCAACGGTGCCACTCCGGGCGGAGCCTGGCCGGGCGATCATGGCGGCGGGATCTGCTGCAGCGGCGCTTCACCGACGATTACCCGTTGCATCATCGATAAATGCACTGCAACCGGCCAGGGAGGCGGATTGTTCTGTTACTCCGGATCGCCTCAGATATCGAGGTGTGCGTTCACCGGCAATGATGCCTCATATGGAGGCGGGATGTACGTCGACGGGAGTTCTTCGCCGATCGTCACGAACTGCACAATCGGTCACAATATCGCATTCAACAACGGCGGCGGAATCCAGTACAACAACTCGAGCGATGCCGTGTTCAGCCACTGCACAATCGCACGCAATTATGCGACGAATTATGGCGGCGGGCTGGCGAGTTGGAACGGATTCCCTCAGTTTACGAACTGCATCTTCCGGGATGATACGGCTGCAATCGACGATGAAATTTACGGACATGGCGGAGCTGTTATCACGATCGAATATTCGGATGTCGAATACACCGGCGGGTATCCGGGCACGGGTAACATCAATGCCGATCCGATGTTTATCGGTGGTTCACCGGCGTTTAACTATCATCTGACCGGCGGTAGTCCTTGCATCGATCAGGGGACAGGCGACACCGGGACGTATCCGCACCTGCCGCCGGACGATATCGACGGGGATATCCGACCGATGAACGGCGGATTCGATATGGGCTCAGATGAAGCGCCGGCCTTCACTCCGACTCCGACGAATACCCCGACCAACACGCCGACCAACACGCCGACCGAAACTCCCACATCTTCGCCGACCGGGATTCCGACCGAAACGCCGGTTCCCACCATGACTCCGACGCCGGGAACGCCGACATCCACGCCAACACCTCAACCGGTTCCATCTACGACACAAGGCAGTCTGTGCTTTTTAATTGCTGCGCTGAGCGTTCTGATCCTGATTGCGCAAAAAACGCGAAGCTAGCATACCGGAATCATCTGCGCTGAAGCAGAAGGGCCGCTCATCGATCCGTGATTGACATGGAGGGGTGCGTCACGAGTCCCATCCGAACTCCCACATGCTCAGTTCGTCATACAACTCGGTCATGGCCGGATTCGTCATCCCGTCGTACCCGATCAGAGCCATTTGAGATGTCTGCCAAGCATTGAAGAACAAGGCGGATAAGGATACGCC
>CALFER010000075.1 GCA_937951895.1 uncultured bacterium | reverse complement strand
GAGATAAATTTCGCCGGAATCGGGCTGCTCGAGTCCCGCGATCATCCTCAAAATCGTGCTCTTCCCGGAACCGCTCGGGCCGAGCAGCGCCACGAGACGTCCGCGGCCGACGGTGAAGCTGACGTCGTCCACGGCCACAAATCCGCCGGAGCCGCCCCCCGCCGTAAACCGCTTGGTGATGTTCTGAACGACAATACCCATGACTGCTCCCAATGCCTCAATCCTTCCGGATCTCGATGCGCCTCTTGAGAAGTTCCATGATGACGAGCATGCAGAAGGAAATGGCGGCCAGCGCGACAGACGCCGAAAACGCACCCTGGTAATGAAAATCCGTGAATTCCTGATGGATGAAAAGTGTCGCGGTCTGCGTGCGACCGATGACACTGCCGCTGACGACCAGCACCGCGCCGAATTCCCCGAGTGCCCGGGCGGTGGTCAGGGTGATGCCATAGGCCAGTGCCCAGCGGACCGACGGCAACGTCACACGAAAAAAAATCTGCCGGGGCGAAGCTCCGAGCGTCCGGGCGGCATCTTCCTGATCCGTTCCGAGTTCGCGGAGAATCGGGATGAGTTCCTTGGCGGTGAACGGAAGCGTGACGAAGATGGTGGCGAGTATCATGCCGGGAAGCGCATAGATGATCTGAATCCCGCCGGCCTCGAACCACCTCCCCAGCCAGCCGGTCTTGCCGAAGAGGATGATGAACATGAACCCGGCGACGACAGGCGATACCGCGAGCGGCAGACTGGTGAGTTCCTCCAGGATGAGTCGACCCCGGAAACGCTGCCGGGAAAGTACCAGTGCCAGGATGACTCCAAACAGGGTGTTGATCACGACGGCGAGAGTGGTGATTCCGAGAGTCAAACCGAACGCATGACGCGCGGACGGGTTGTTCAGCGCCTGGAAAAACGGCCCCGGTCCGTTCTCGAAAGCGCTCCATCCGACGGCACCGAGCGGAACGATAACCAGGAAGGTCAGCCAGAGCAGCATGACGGCGGTCAGAACATGACGGCTCATGATTCTCGATTCCTGCCCCAGCGCTGCAGCAGATTCAGGGCGATCAGGACGCCGAGCGAAATGGCGAGAAGCATGACGGAAACGGCCAGCGCACCCCTGGGATTGTAACTTTCAATCTCACCGTAAATATACACCGGTGCGACCTGCGTCCTGAACGGGATGTTCCCCGCGACGACGACAACCGAACCGAACTCGCCCAACGCACGACTGAATGCCTGAGCCGATCCCGTCAGAACCGCCGGCAGAATCGACGGCATGACCACGCGGCGAAAGGCGGTCCATCGGTTTGCACCGAGCGTCATCGCGGCTTCCTCGATTTCCGGATCCATCTCCATCAGAACGGGTTGCACGGCCCGGACGACGAACGGGAGTGTCACGAACAGCAACGCAAGAATGATCCCGGGTTTCGCATAGATCACTTCGATCCCGTGAGCGGTCAGAAACCGGCCGATCGGACTGACCGGGCCATAGAGAATCACCAGCATCAACCCGGTGACAATGGTCGGAATGGCAAAGGGAAGATCGATCAGCGCGTTGACGATCGATTTCCCGGGGAACGAGTGGCGGACCAGCACCCAGGCGGTCAGCGTCCCCATCACGGCGTTGATCAGGATCATCATGAACGCGAGCGCGCAGGTCAGTTGCACACTGAAGAGCGCATCGGGCTGCAGAATGTCCTTCCACAGTCGCGCAGGCCCGTCCTCGAAGGAACGAGCGGTGATGGCGACCAGAGGCAGGATGACGAACAGCCCGATGAAGGTGATGGCGAGCGAGCGAAGAAGCATGTTATCGGGCGGCGGGCTCCGGCGCCGATTCCGTAGCGGTCATCTCCCGGCCCACTTCATTCCAGATTCCGGTCTCACTGAAGATGTTTCGCTCGATTTCCGACCATCCCCCGAGATAATCGACGGTGAAAAGGAACGGTGGAACGGGATACTTCTCCTGGAATTCCTCCGCGATCTGACTCAGAACCGGCCGAAAACCATACTTCGCAAACGCGCGCTGGCAGTCTTCGGTATACAGAAACTTCACGAACTCCTCAGCCACCGCCCGAACTCCATGCTTGTCGACATGCTTGTCAACAAGGGCGACAGGGTTTTCAATCAGAATGGTCGCCTTCGGAATCGCAAACGGAAAATCACGCCCCTGCATGGTCCGCAACAACGCTTCGTTCTCATAGGTCAGAATCGCATCACCGATGCCTCTTTCGAACGTCGTGACCGATTCCCGACCCGACTTGTCCATGACTTTTACCCGCTTCATCACGCGGACAAGCAGATCGCGGCCGGCTGCCGAATCCTTCTCACCCTTCTCAACCTCACTCTTCTTCATCCCCGCACCAATGAGCGCGTTGACGAACCACTGAGCGCCTCCCGATGTCTTGGGATTCGGACACAGCACGTCAATATCGGATCCGGTCAGATCCTCCCAGTCCTCAATGCCGCGCGGATTGCCGGGCCGATAACCGATCACGACGACGGAATCCGTGATGAACCCTCGCCAAGCGTTGCTCTTCCAGTCATGCGTGATCAACCCGGCCTTCACGATCTGATCGACATCCGCCTCGAGAGACAACGCGGCGATGTCGGCCTCGAATCCGGCACAGATCGCTCGAGCCTGCGCCCCCGATCCCACGTAGGACTGGTCAAACGTGACGGTGCGCCCGGTTTTTTCTTTCCAGTAAGCCTGGAATGCCGGAAGAATCTCCTTTTCATACGCTTCCTTGGGAACGGTGTAAGCGCCCAGAATCAACTTGTCTTCCGTGGCCGGAGCGGCCGGGGCGGCGCGATCCTGAGGTTTGGACGACGAACATCCCGCAAATCCCAGAAGCAGCGCGGATGTCAGCAACAGACACACGGTCCTGATGACGAAATGATGCATGGTGAAGCCTCCTTTGACACTCTCATTGGAGTGCTATGGGAATACTTATCAGAGATACCCGAGGCGTTTCAAGCGTTTCCGCACGTTTTCCAGATCGCGCCCCGTCTGTTTCACCGGATCGACACTCGCGTCGTCTGCCGCATTCGACGCGATGTCCCGCAACACATACACCACGAAATCCGTGACCGAATCGAATCCCGATCCATCGATGATCTCGGTCAGACGCCGGTACAGCGCCCTTGGAATCTTGATCGTCACCTTGCTTTCCGTGCTCATCGGCATGCCGTCACCTCATCTTTCCCGGTCGGATCATCCAGTGAATTTCCGATGATGTCAACGGGCAGACGGTCGGCCAGACAGAATCCATCGAGCGTCGCCCGGAGCCATCCGCGTTGTTCCCGGACCCAGCCGGCTTCGATCAGTTTCCCCGTTCGCTCCAGGTCCGGATCGAACCACCGCACGGATTCGATCGCCACTCCCTGTTTCGTCCGCAGTCCCAATGCCAGTTCTTCCAACCGGAGTTGCGTGTCATGGAGTGTTTCCCGGCCGTCTTCCGCGGGTCGCCCTTCCCGCAAGCGTTTCGCGTACATTCCGATCGCCTTGATGTTCCACCAGCGTGTGCGGCCGTCGAACGAATGGGCCGAAGGGCCGACGCCGAGATACGGCGTGTGGTTCCAGTAGTTCCTGTTGTGTCTGCATTCCGACTCGGGATTCCGACTGAAATTCGAAATCTCGTAATGCCCGTACCCTTTCTGCTCAAGAAAGCGACTCGTCGCCCGAAACAGCCGCTTCTGGCGGATTTCCGGCACTTCGTGGACTTTCCCGGTCTGGATCTGTTTCATCAGGGCTGTACCCGGGACAGGATCGAGTTGGTAGCATGAGAGATGATCCGGTTGGAGGCTCACGGCGTGGGCGAGTGTGCGCAGCCAGGCCGATGGTGATTGGCCCGGGAGTCCGAACATGAGATCGACGCTGAGAGTCATGTGTGAGACGGCCCGAGTGAGCCTGCAGGCGGCGATCGCGTCAGCCGGGGTGTGGCGACGGCCGAGGAACCGCAGATCGCGCGAATTGAGCGCCTGGATGCCGAGACTGATGCGGTTGATTCCGAGCGATTCCCAGAAGTGAAGATTGGCGGCTGATATGTGTTCCGGGTTGGCTTCGAGAGTGATTTCGGTGGCTGATGAGGTATGGAAACGTGCCTGGATGTGGGCGAACAGGCTGAGCAAAGCGGATCTCGGAAGCGCGGACGGTGTGCCCCCGCCAACATATACCGTTTCGATCCGTTGAAACATTCCGGGTGCTCGATCGATTTCTGAGAGTATTGCGTCGAGCCAGGTCGGAATCAGGTCCAGGTTGGGAACGGACGTGAAATCGCAATAGGGGCATTTCGCGATGCAGAATGGGACGTGAACGTAGAGTCCCGCGTTCACGCGCTCATTCTTCGTCTGTCCGTAGAACCGCGACGAATGCGCTCTGGGGAATCATCACGGCGCCGATCATCTTCATCTTCTTCTTTCCGCGGGCTTGTTTTTCGAGCAGCTTTCGTTTGCGCGTGATATCGCCGCCGTAGCATTTCGCCAGAACGTCCTTCCGGAACGGCTGAACGGTGGTGCGGGCGATGATCTTGCCCCCGATGGCGCCCTGAATGGCGATCTTGAACTGATGGCGGGGGATTTCCTCCTCGAGACGCTCGCAGATCTGCAGTGCTTTCGTTCGCGCGCGCTCCTCGTGGACGATGATCGAGAGCGCATCGACCTTGTCACCATTGACCAGGATGTCCACCTTGACCAGCGGGCCGGGCCGGTATCCGATCAGTTCGTAATCGAATGACCCGTATCCCTGCGTGACGCTCTTGAGCTTGTCGTAGAAATCGTAGACGACTTCCGCGAGCGGCATGTCGAAGATGACCTCGATGCGTCCCGGAGCGGGATAATTGAACCGGGAATTCTCGCCCCGCCGCTCCATGCAAAGCTTCATCACCGCCCCCATGTAACGCTCGGGAATCATGATCGTCGCTTTGATGAACGGCTCACGGGCCTCGTCGATCATCGACGGATCGGGATAATACGTCGGATTGTCGATCGTGTGTTGCTCGCCGCTCTTGAGCGTGAATTCATACTGTACGCTGGGGAACGTCATGATGATGGACTGGAAGAACTCGCGTTCGAGCCTTTCCTGGAACACTTCGAGATGGAGGAGACCCAGAAAACCGCAGCGGAATCCCTGTCCGAGCGCGGCGGAGGTGTCTTTCTGGTAGATCAGTGCGGCGTCGTTGAGTTTATAGCGTTCGAGCGAATCCAGGAGGGATCCATAGTCGTCTGCGTCGATCGGGTAGATGGACGAGAAGACGACGGGCTTGATTTCCTTGAATCCGGGCAGCGGTGTCGAAGCCGGTCTGTCATCGAGTGTGATCGTGTCGCCGATCCGCGTTTCACCGACGGTTTTGATCCCTGCGATGATGTAACCGACTTCGCCGGCCATCAGTTCGTTGCGTTTGTCTCGATGGAGAAGAAACACTCCGACTTCCTCGACCTTGTGGACGGCGCCGTTGGACATCATTCTGAGGATGTCTCCCGGTTTCACCGTGCCGTCGAACACCCGGACACTCATGACGGCGCCCCGAAACGAATCGTAATGCGCGTCGAAGATCAGTGCCGTGAGCGGCGCAACCGGGTCGCCCTTGGGAGGCGGGATACGGGTGACAATGGCGTCGAGCAGTTCGTCGATTCCGGTTCCCTCTTTGGCGGAGCAGAGAATGGCGCCGTCGGAATCGAGTCCGAGTTCGATTTCGATCTGCTCCCGCGTCGCCTCGATATCTGCCGACGGGAGATCGATCTTGTTGATGACGGGGATGATTTCGAGATCATGTTCCATGGCGGCATAGAGGTTGGCGAGTGTCTGTGCTTCGACCCCCTGCGCCGCGTCGACCAGGAGCAGGACTCCTTCACATGAGGCCAGCGCACGGGACACCTCATAAGCGAAATCGACGTGTCCGGGTGT
The DNA here is from genome assembly GCA_937951895.1 of uncultured bacterium. GTDB lineage: Bacteria > CSSED10-310 > CSSED10-310 > CSSED10-310 > CALFER01 > CALFER01. The sequence goes on along the minus strand of CALFER010000075.1, from coordinate 6,448 downwards.
GTCGATCAGGTTGAGCAGATACGGTTTGCCATCCCGTCCGGTGTGCTTCAGGCAGACCGTCTGGCTTTTGATGGTGATCCCCCGCTCGCGTTCGATGTCCATATTGTCGAGAATCTGGTTGTGGAACTTCCGTTCATCGATCAGTCCTGCACGCTGGATCAGACGGTCGGCCAGCGTGGATTTACCGTGATCGATGTGCGCGATGATGCTGAAGTTGCGGATATGATCGAGACTCACGTTGAGAACCTCCCGTCAGATTCCGAATCGGTCCGTGAAACGCAACGATTTCAACAACTCCCGATCCTGGGCGTGAATACCACGCACCAGCCATAAGATCAAGAAATAGGTGGCGCTGCCGATGATCAGGGATGAGATGATATGGTTCTTCATCGGATACACCACCAGGCCCATCGCCAGAGATGCGATCGCCGGCCGGATCGAGGTGATGAACATCCGGCGTGAGTAAGGATGCGTTGCGGGTATGAAATATCCCAGGATGGGGCCGGTCGCATAAGCGATCACTGACGCGATCGCGGCCCCCGGGATCCCATATCGCGGGATCAGGATGAAGTTCAGAATGAGGTTGACGCCGAGCGAGACAGAGGTGAAGACCAGGTCGAGTGACTGGCGGCCGCCGATGATCAGCAGTTTGTTGTTCACGACGCCCATGAAGACGAACACGTTGCCCCACAGAAGAATCGCAAACGGAAGACTCGATTCGGAATAACCGGAATGATACAGGATCCGGATCAGGTGATCCGATAGAAGCGTTCCCATGACTGCCAGCGGAATAGCGACGGAATTCATGAGACGGAAGCTGTCGTGATAGAGCCGCTCGAAACGGTGCGGCTGATCCATGAATCGCATCAGCATCGGCGCCATGGCCGCCATGAACGCCAGCGCAAAAACACTGAACGGCTGGGACAGATTCACCGCGGCGGCGTAAATGCCGACTTGCGCCTTGCCGAAGAACGCATTCAGAAACAACTGGTCCACCCGCAGATAAATCACGATGCAGAAACTCGACAGGAATAACGGGAATGCCTGCCGGACCAGATAACCGATGACACTGAAGCGGATCCTTGAGAGATGAAGCTGGAGAGGTTTGAGATACTTCAGGAACAGCAGTGTTTCCGGTATGAAAACGATCGTTTTCCAGAAAATGAAGACCCAGATCGAGGCTTTCATCAGGATCAGAACAAGCATCACCAGATTCTCGCAGAAACCGGTCGTGACCTGGATGATCGATGGCGTCTTCAGCTCGAGCTGCGACTCGAACACGGATAACAATACATTGCGCCAGTTGAAAAAGACGGTCAGCATGGCGAGCAGCGTGAGATCGCGCACATAGGACATCGATTCCATCCGAAACAGAATCAGCGCGCCGATGCAATACGCAACTACGGAAAACAGCAGTTTCAAGGTGATGGCATTGACGACAATGTCGGCATTATCGACGCCGCGATGCTTCGATCGGTACCGTGAGAAGTCCCGCATGACGATGGGGCCGAGACCGAATTCGCTGATCACGAGAACCATGAAGAGATACGAGAAGACCAGGTTGTAACGGCCGTTTTCGGCGACACCGAGATAGTTCGCGAGGAGTACCGCAATAACCGCAGATAAAATTCGCTTGAACAGATCTGCGCTCAGCTGAAAAGAAAAATTCCGTAACGTCAACTTGAACGTTGTTTCCTGGAGTGTTTTTTTCATTTCCGGTGTGAGCGATTGTTCGTTCATTCCTGATCAGCCATATGGAGGTCAGTTCAAACCATACGGGGACCGTATCATAGAAGTACGGGCTTGCCTAGACCGCCTGCCCGCAGGCTGACTACCGGCTGTTTCGTCGATAAACCTGATGAGCGGACTCCATCCCTTCAACGCGAACCCGATCGTACTTTTCCGTAAACCTCCTGTCCTGATCAAACCGTAGCACTCTGGCCCAGTACGGAGCCGTTTCCTGCCCGGAATCGCGTCCTCTTCCGGGAAAGATGATATAGTCGGGACGGCGATCCAGGATATACGACACGTCGAGTTTCTGATGGCCGGACAGTGAAAAACAACTCCTCGCGGGTCCCCGAGCGATTGCCGGATCCGTCAATCCGAAAAAGTCGATCGTCCGAAGTCCCGAATAAAACGGAATGACTCCGATGCGCCCCAGCGCAATCGTTGCATTCTCCGGAGCAGTCCGCTTCAGCCAGAACGCAAGCGCCTTATCTGCATCGATCCAATGCTCCTCGCCTCCCTGCCTCACGGATAAACTTCTCCCGATCCGCCCGATACCCGGATTCGACTCGCTCACTGCTTTCTCCGCCCGGGCCGATTGCGCGATTCGGCGAAAAACGGGATGCAGAAATCCCGTCGGCTGCATCAGATGAGGAGTCAGGATCAGAGAAACCGGAACAAGAAGCGCGAGCACCCGATTGAAAAAATGACCGCTTCCCCATGGAATCACAGTCCCCTTCGTCAGGCCGTCGATCGCGGCTCCCGTCGCAAGTGCAATCAGGGGCTGCAAGGGGACGAAAAAACGATAACTCGGCATCCAATCTCCACCCTCGACCACACTGACAAGACTGAATACCAGAATCGTCCACATGACCGGAAACTCCGGACGACGTCTCATGGCCAGCCATGCGAGTATCAGGGTTCCGATCAGCGGTATCTCTCCGACATGCTTCAGATATCCGCCTGCATACACAAGTCCCTGCGTGATTGTTTCGATCAGCGAACCGGCCACCTTCGCGTAAAAGGTGTTCGGACACAGTTGCCGGTAGTAAACCACACGCCACAGAAAGTATGGACAATACACGATCGCAAATGCCGTCAGCACATCGACGCATGCACGGCGATTCTTCCGGACACCCGGATTCAGCAGCGTCATCGGAAGAACAAGCAAGATCCCCTCGGGCCGCGTCATCCCGGCAGCCGCCCCCAGAATCCCGGCCAACCATCTCGAACGCCGATTCGAAGCGGATATCGAGACCGTGACAGCTCCAAGAACAAGAAGAGTGAACAGCGGTGTTTCCAGCCCGCCGGTTCCCCATCGCAAGAAATCACGGTTGGAAATCAGGATCATTCCGCACATCGCCGAAATGATCACTCCTGAATACAGGCGCCGCGATACCACTGCGACGATCACGAGTGAGGCCAGGGAAGCCGTGAGCCCAAGCCACTGGGATAGCGGAACGGGATCGAACCCGGCAGACATGCCTGCCGCCAGAAGCATCGTCCAGAGAAAATTCGTATACCCCTCGACTCGCTCTCCGGGATTGAAAACCAGCCCATGCCCCTCAAGCAGGTTTTCCGCATACCGAAAACTGATGAATGGGTCATCCGTGAATATCACAAAACCCCACTCGAAACTCGCGGAAACCAAAAATCCTGCAAGCGTGCACAGTGCGATCCAGAAACCGATGGACTTCATGAGCAACATCACCTCAGCAGCATGCAAAATGGTATCCGGTCAATAAGGAGATCACCGGTGTGTCACCTCGTGCAATCAGGCCGATCGGGAGCGTCCGGAGAGCGCCGGGATGAAGTGGCGCGGCCCTGATGCGATTTCATGTTGACATCATTGTGATATCATATTAGTATCACGATCAGGGAGGTGCGAACTCATGAGAAAAGTCACTGAAATCGAAGTCCATGCGATCAACGGGATGGTGGTGCTTGTGTCCGGAATCGTTATGTTGCTGGCAGCCATCGGCATCTTTGCCGTTCTGGCGATCCAGGATCTGCCTCAGTTCCTCTTTATCCCCGCATTGCTGGTCCTGGCAGGCATCCTGATTCTTGTCGGATTGTTCATGGTCAATCCGAATGAGGGAAAGGTGCTGCAATTGTTCGGCGAGTACAAGGGAACGGCACGTGAGCCGGGGCTGAGGTGGGCGAACCCGTTCTACTCCAAGAAAGCCGTCTCCATGCGGGTCCGCAATTTCGACAGCGATCGACTGAAGGTGAACGATCAGGCGGGTAACCCGATTGAAATCGCGACCGTGGTGGTGTGGCGGGTGGTGGATACGGCAGAAGCGATCTTTCATGTCGACAACTATGAGCATTTCGTTCGGGTGCAGAGCGAGGCGGCATTGAGGAATCTCGCGACCCATTACCCCTACGACAATTACGAAGCCGATGGAATCTCGCTCAGAAGTCACACCAACGAGGTTGCTGCGCAGTTGAAAACCGAGGTTCAGGAGCGACTGGCTCAGGCGGGTGTGGAGGTGATCGAGGCGCGGATCAGTCATCTGGCGTATGCGCCTGAGATCGCGAGTGCGATGCTGCAGCGTCAGCAGGCCAGCGCGATCATCGCGGCGCGTCAGAAGATCGTCGAAGGTGCGGTCGGGATGGTCCAGATGGCGCTCGAAATGCTTTCCCAGCATCAGATCGTCGAACTTGACGAGGAGCGCAAGGCACAGATGGTCAGCAACCTGCTTGTCGTGCTCTGCGGCGAACGATCCACTCAACCCATTGTCAATGCCGGCTCGATATACTGATTCGCCTTCAGAGAGGTGATGTATCGTGGCGCCACGCAAGGCTTTCATCATCCGGGTTGACCCGAGGATACTCGATTCAATCGAGAAATGGGCGGCGGATGAGTTCCGGAGTGCGAATGCTCAGATCGAGTTCATTCTGCGGAAGGCGTTGCGTGATGTCGGACGATTGAAGTCGGGTCAGGAGTCCGAGGAGGATGCGTCATGATTCAGTACCGGCATACGCAACCCGGTCATGCTGTCACGATGTCTCTCGGGATCGCCGCCGTTCTGCTCACCTTGATATCGGGTCTGGCGGCTCCCGGAGACGATGTGTTTCTGTTTTCAGCCATTATGGTTTCTGTTCTGCTCCTGATATGGCTGCTCTTCGGATGGCTCACCGTGACCATCACCGACACTCATCTGCAGGGGCGTTTTGGAATCGGCCTGTTCCGTTTCCGGATTGCGCTGAGCGACATCGAGTCGGTTCGTGAAGTCGGGAATCGATGGTACATGGGATGGGGGATACACCGGATTCGTCGGGGATGGTTGTACAATGTGTCGGGATTTGGCGCCATCGAGATCGTTGTCAGAGGATCCCGCATTGTTCGGGTGGGGTCCGATGAACCCCGAGCGCTCGCGCTGGCGCTTCAATCCTGTCTCGAGGCGAAGGCGCAGATCGCGAGATCCAGCAAATTGTAAGTGCCGGACTCGAACATCGCCCCGTACATCCTGGCGGTGAATGGAGCGAGTTCCTCCGGCCAGATGAACGACATGGTCAGGATCGTGAGGCAACCGCATTCCGGCAGGACAAACGTTGCACGGTCGATAAACGGGCTCCAGGATGGCCAGAAGAAGTAACTCCCTCCGACCTCGAGCAGGATGTAGATATCCACTGCCAGATCATTCTCGGTCCCGTTGCAGGCGGTGACCAGACAGTCGAACGGGTCTCCCGGACCATAATACGCTTGATTGAAAACGCAATCGATACCCGTTTCGGGACATCCCGGGGTGCTCGTGGGCGGTTGTGTCGGAGTGGGAGGAGGGGCCGGCGTGGCTGCCTCGGTGGGTGTCGGTGCCGGGAGAATCGTGATCCATGGGGTATAGCCGGTCGATGTGGTCCAGTGCCAGTATCCCTGATACAGCTCACCGTAATACGATCCGGCCAGACGCGTCTGCCCGGGCCGGATAGCCGTCAGGGAGATCTGATAGGTCGTCTGTCCCGGAGGACCGTCATGAAAAGACGCCGGCGAGAAAAATGGGTCGCCGGCCGGGTGTTGATACAACGTAAAATCGTACAGCGCCATGTGGCATTCGCCCGTGTCGTCGTGAAAGCTGACGTCGATCGTGATCGTCTGGCCGACTTCGAGCAGCAGAGTCGACGCGTGGAGTTCCGTATAGTAGTCGAAATTGCATGACATCGTGGGTGTCGGGGTCGGGGAAGCGGGTGTCGGCGTCTGCGCGCCTGCGGAAGCGCTCAGAATCAGTGCCGGGATGATGAACCCCCTCATGAAAATGCTTAGCATGGTGACCTCCCTTCGCGAGTCCGATCCAGGTGATTGCAAAAGAAAAGCCAATCCTGTCGACTGTTGATGTGACAACGCTTTCGCGCGACTGAACACGACGAGGTCTGCACGAATTACACTATATGAAAAACCGGACGAGCCGGAACCGGGATCATGAATAACAGTGTTGCGCAGTCATTGCGCCGGTATCGGAACTTGGATCAGGTATAGTAATGGTGCGCAATCATGGCGCCAGTATCGAAACTTGGATCATGTATAGTAATGGTGCGCAATCATTGCGCCAGTATCGAAACTTGGATCATGTATAGTAATGGTGCGCAATCATTGCGCCAGTATTGGAACTTGGATCAGGTATAGTAATGGTGCGCAATCATTGCGCCAGTATTGGAACTTGGATCAGGTACTCAAGTTTCGCACCCGTAAATTATCTCTAAAACTTAGCTCAAATTGAAATTA
>CALFER010000074.1 GCA_937951895.1 uncultured bacterium | reverse complement strand
CACCGATGATACCGATTCGTCCGGACCGTCGCTTTTCCACCGATTACGCCGATGATACCGATTTCTCCGGGCAGCCGTCATTCCCGCGAAGGCGGGAATCCAGTTGCCTTCGATGATGTCAATCGCTTCCGGATGGATACCCGCCTCCGAAGGTGTAACATGACAGCAAACACCACCCGATGAGCAGGGGTTGTTGATTTCTTCTTCAAATTATATTATCATTGATATGATGTTAATTATTCATAAATCGATATATTATAAGGAATCGGAATGAAACACATCGTCTGGCTATTCCCATTTCTGGCGCTTACCGGCTCTGCCCTCAACCCGGCAATGGCCACATCCGCCTGCGACAATCCTCGGGATTGGACAACCACAAACCTCGTCGAATCCGGCCTCCTGACCACCGTCTCACCCTTGAAAATCGACTCGTCCGACCGGATGGGCCTTGGTGTCGTGATCGGGGGAACCCTGTATGTCCTGATCGATGACGGGAGCGGATGGGATTTTGAAACGGTGACCGGATCGACCAGGTTTCCACCTCCGATTCTCGATTTTGATCCATCCGGATCGCCGCGGATCGCATTTTATTCGTCAGTATCACCCGAAGGCGCTTGGTTTTCCGAAGCCCGAAAAACCGACGGGATATGGGAAACAACGGTTCTGCAGGACACTGACGAGTCATCGCATTTGGGCTTCGGGATCGATCAAAGCGGCTTCTCACGGATCTGTTACACCGATGCCGAGCCAGTCGAATTGAGGCTGAAACGGGAAACCGGCCGGGGCTGGATGGATGAACTGATCACAGCCGAATGCTCGGATCAGGCGTTGTATGATTTCTATGTCAGCCCGTTTTACAGCATGTTCGCGTTGTATCACGGAATCCCGCAACCTCCCGCCTCCTCGATCAGACTCGCTTCGTTTCGCGGTACCGGATGGTCGATCGAGAGCCTTCCAAATGGTTTTCCGACCTCGATGACCATCGACTCAGCCAATAACCCTTACGTCGTTTTTCAATACCGCGCGGAATTGGATATTCGTGTAAGTCATTTCGATGGTTCGGCCTGGATCACGGAAATCGCGCATCCCTACGGCGAGGAATCCTTGTGCGTCGACATCGCGCTGGACGGCTTCGATCGCCCGCACATCGTATTCTGGAACATGATCGACCCGGGCGTGACGTATGGATTCCGAGGCGATTCCGGGTGGTCTTTCGAACAGGTCACGACAGTCTCAAACCCGGATCAGATTTCCGATCTGTCCATCGCGCTGAACTCCGATGGCCGGATTTTCGTCGCATACCTGCTCGAGCGCGGCGTTCTCGACTTCGCGGTTGTTCTCGCGTCACACGACCCTCAACCCACGCCTGACTGGACCCCCACTCCCCTGCAAAGCCCGGCTCCAACATTCACTCCGACCTCTCCGCCACCACCGACAATATCCCCCACGCCATCCCCCTCGCCACCACCGACAATATCCCCCACGCCATCCCCCTCGCCACCACCGACCATGTCCCCCACGCCATCCCCTCCGCCACCGACCCCGACCTGTCCGGGCGACGACGACTTCGAGCCGAACGATTCATGTCTTGAGGCGGTCTATATCGACGAATATGATTACGACACCCTGCAGATCTGCCATGATAACGAAGACTGGTTCGAGATCGCCCTGACGCAAGACGACCGTCTCGATACCTGGCTCTACTTCTCTCACGCCTCCGGAAATCTCGATGCCCAGCTTCTGGCAGATGATTGCTCGACCGTTCTGTTTGAGGCGGATTCGATGACCGACAACGAACATCTGCTGTATACCGTTAACGAGAGTGCTCATTACTTCATGAGGGTATACGGTGTGGATCATGCCCAGAACGGATATGCACTCAGATACGACGTCATCTGCTCGGATGATGATCTGGAACCGAACGATTCCTGCGAGGATTCCGCCCTGATCACGATCCCCTCATCCCGAAGACTCCTGCGACTGTGCCGTGAAGATGCGGACTGGTTTTCGTTCGATGCAACGGGAGGCCGCGCTGTACTGATTTTTCTTCACCCCGGCGAATGTCTCCTTGAAATGCGGCTCTTCGATCCATCCTGCGGCACCATGCTCGATTACTCCGATACATCTTCCGGCATGGGGTTGATCGACTACTACTTCGAGAATTCCGGGCGGTATCATTTATGGGTGGAAGGCGAAGGAGCACGATGTCCCTACGAGCTTCAGATCAGCTATCAGGGACCGGACCCGACAGCGACTCCGACAAGTATGCCCAGCAATACTCCAACCCCGACCCCGACCGATGTGCCGTCCGAAACCGCCACCCCCACCAGCAGTCCTTCACCGACCGTCACCGCGACCGACTCACCCACGCCGACGCCCACCATGACATCCACGGAATCACCATCGCCGACGCCCACCATGACATCCACGGAATCACCATCGCCGACGCCCACACCGACCGCGACACCCACCTCAACACCGACCGCGACCGCCACGCGAACCAACACCCCTTCCCCGACACCGACCAACACACGACCGCCGACCCGCACCCCGACGGTGACTCCGACCGAAACCGTCACGCCGACTCCAACGATCCCTCCGACCGGGCTGGAACTCGTCATGAACGACACACATCTCTCCACCGGAGACCGATTTCTGCTCGATATGCGTGTCTCGAATCGCGAACCCGACACAATTACAGGGGATGTCTATATCCTGCTCGATGTCGCGGGATCCTTCTTCTGCTGGCCGAGCTGGCGGCCGGTTGCGGAGGGGCTGGACAAACGGATCTATGTGATCGCTCCCGGCACGAGCGCCACCGGCACAGTCCTCGATTTCATCTGGCCGCCTGTCGATGGATCGATGACCGGTCTCCATTTCTTCGGCGCGATGTTCCGGCATGACTCGTTCGATCTGCTTGGATCCGTGTCGGTCATCGAGTGGAGCTACAATGCCGGGCGAGCGCCATCTGCGATCCGATAAATCCTCCGGATTCCGATTTCACGGCACTGATTCAGATCGAAGAGCTTTCGCATGGGCGCATTCAAGACGTCAGTCGATCCGATGTACTCTGTCGCGCCCCGGTCCGCGAGCGACTTCAGTCCGCGCGCATGCAGCACTTTCCCCCACCCGCGGCCCCGGAACTCCGGAACGATGCCGATGTTGAAGATCGTTCCTTCTTCCGGCGAATCGGGAAAAATCTGAGGCAGGAGGAATCCCACCGGCCGGCCATCCGCCACCGCAATCCACCACTGTGAGGGGTCGAATGCCTGCCCCGCCTCGTCGATCGATTCCCTGAGATCTCCGGCAGGATCCTCCCGTTTCGCATCCCGGTTCGGATTGTCCGAATGTACCCGCCGGATCACCTCGGCAAACGCTTCGCCACCGGTGTCGGACAGCGACCGGTACTCGAACGGATCAGGCCAGGGGTTGACGTAATCGACCAGCGATCGGGTGAAGACCGACTTTTCGATGAAAACCGAAAACCCGCATCCGCGGAGGAGGCGATCGAACGGCTCGTTTTCGATCTGCTTCCAGTTCATCGCTTCGATCTGACGATGACGGCTGGCTTCGATTGCCGCGCGCACCAGTTCACTTCCGATTCGCTCGAAGCTCTCCCGTGCATCGACCGTCACGCTCCGGATCACATACAGATTCGCATGGATCAGCGAACCGCGCAGCTTTCCGATGCACGCTCCGTCGCGGACGGCCATCATGAAACAGACCGGTTGCTCGGGATTCCGCTCCAGGTTGTCTCTGAAACGGTTCAATCGCTCCTCATTCGTGTCCGGAAGCGCCCCGCATTCCACCCACAGACGCTCTTCACCCGGTTTCATGGGTCGAACATTCATCCGTCATCACCTCCCGGGCAGCCCGTCCCCGCCCCGGCTGTTCGTTTCCTGTTCCCTGTGTTTTCACTATAATCGGAACAGCAGGATCGTTCAACGCGAGGATATAGTCCATGAAGCCGTTCAACCTGATTTTTTTCGCCGGTCTGTTTCTCACATCGCTCCATTCCCTGGCCAATCGGGACTGCACGGCTCCGGGCTGCGAATTCCAGTTCCATGCGTCCGAATGCAATCCCTCCGGCCCGACACGCGAGGGTCCACGCTATCCCAACGATTACGCCAAGACCTTCTACTGCGATGCCCCATGGCGCACCCGGTCGCTCGACGAACCCCTCACACTCGATTTCCAGATCGAAGGGACGGATGTCGATGCCATCGATGAACTCCACTGCATCGCTGTCTACGATGTCTCGGATGGCAGTGAACCGCCGACCCCCGTCGAGGATTTCTGGGGCGACTACGAATACACTCCGGATCACCCGAATCAGATCTACAAGTCGGATTGCCTGGGCTGCGAACTGCAGGATGACACGACGGGAATGTTTTTTCTATCGGTCAACACCTTTCGAAATGACGGCGCCTTTCACGGTTCACAACCAACCGGAACGCTCCTGACCGCCCGCAACCTTGGTTACACCGACGCGGATCTCGGACGCTGCATCACCCTGACCTTCCGCATCATCTACGAGGAATCCCTGAACTGGACCGATATCCACGATCAGGACGCAAAGATCTATATCGGAACATCACCCCTCCCGGCGCTTGACCATTGGTATCTCGGAGACACCCACACGCACACCTGGAGCACCTACTACTTTCTGGAAATGGGCGCATCGGGTCCGGTCATGTACGAATCGATGAAAACCAGCGGGCTCGACTGGATGCTCGTGAGCGACCACGCGTTCAACCTGACAGATGCCAAATGGGCGACCATCACATCGGAATGCGCCACCGGAACGATTCCGGGTGAATTCATCGCGCTGCGCGGCGAGGAATGCGACGACGGCTATACGCTCGACGCCTCACACCATTTCCTCGCCTTCGATATCGATTCCTGGATCCCGACCTACGGCGAAGACCCCTCAGTCGCGGAATCGCTCGCCGATATCACCGCCCAGGGGGGATTTTCATACGGCGCCCACACATCCGACCCCTCATGGCCCTGGACCGATCAGGAAATCCTGGACGCGCTCGCATTCGACTGTTTTCGCGGCGTCGAAGATTACAACTCCCGCAATCCCTACTCGTCGGAAGACACGCTGCACCCCTGGGGCGCGTCGCCGGCCACCGGCACCTGGAGCGTCACAAACACCGACTGGGATCAGCCGATCGTGGACGGCATCCGCAAGTGGGACCGGATCCTGTCGCAGATCATCGACTCGCCGCGACACGCGTTTTTCTTCATGGGCGGATCGGACGCGCACGGCAGCATGAATTACCACGTGGACTGGGACGTGCTCAGAAACCCGGATCCACCCGGCGACGCATCGCGCGATATCCTGTACGTCGCCAACTCGAACGCACTCGGCAAAGTTCGAACCGCCGCCTACTGCCCCGCCGGCCTGACCCAGCCGGCTCTTCTGGAGGCGCTCCGTGCGGGCGAAACGGTGGTGACGGACGGCCCGATGGTCGTGATCGGAATCGAAACGACCTCGGTTCCGACCGGATACGGCGACTGCGAATTGAGGATCGGTATGACGGGATCCCTCCCGGTGGATTCCGGCGGGCATCTCTTCGTCGAATGGATCGGGTCACAGGACTACGGATCGGTTTCGACAATCCGCATCCTGAGAGGAGACGCATCCACCGGCGAGTCACCCGTCGAGATCACCACGCTGCCGCTCCAGGACGGATTCCAGGGCAATCAGGTCATCCCCCTGAGCGACCTGATCGATCCGACCTACAACGACGGCGACCCCGAACCGGACTTCTACATACGGGCTGAAGCCTATACCTATGATCCCTTGATCGGTCCGGACGCACCGGGCGATGTCTCCATGCCGGATTACGACCCGCTCGGAAACGCGTATCAGTACCGCGCGATCACGAACCCCATCTGGATCAATGTGACTTCGCCTTCGGAAACGCCGACGGCATCTCCTTCAGCATCACCGTCGAGAACCCCTTCACCGGCTCCTTCATCCACGGTAACACCGTCGGCAACTCCTTCACCCACACAGTCCGCAACAGCACCGCCGTCTCCCACAACCACAGGCACGCCGACCTCGACCGGAACTCCGACCCCGACACCGACTCCGGCATTCACGAGCACCTTTACACCTTCGGAAACGCCTTCACCTTCGGCGTCTCCTTCGGCGGCACCGTCGAGAACCCCTTCACCGGGATGCAGCTCGATCCGCGCATCGATCGAGATGCCCTCGGAATTCTACCGGCCCGGCGACCCCTTCGAACTGACCGTCGCGATCTGCGCCGCCGACTCCTGGATCGGAATCGACCGCCCGCTCTTCGTCATTCTGGATGTCTACGGAATGTACTTTTTCGCGCCGTCCTTCTCACCTTTCGACCAGTACAACCATCATTTTTCTGAGGCGTTCTCACGATTGACCGTGATCCCCCGATTCAACTGGCCGGCAGACTGCGGGTCGGCAACCGGGATCCGCTGGTATGCCGCGTTCACGGATCCTGAAATCATGCGGATCGAGGGCGAGTGGGACTCGATGGAATTCGGCTGGAGCGATTCGTTCGGATCCTGATCTTTACAAACGCTATCGGGAATTCGTGATCGCGGACGCCACGGCGTTGTCGCCGATATGCACGACGGTCTCGAACTGCGGCGGCTCATACAGGTGTTTCTTCACGGCACAGGCATCCACGACCTTCAGAATCGCGTTCTTGTACTTATCCGGAAAGGTCTCGGGCAACAGCACATTGACCGTGAACTTCCGAAACATCTTGGTCTCAGGGTCCCGCTCCGCATGAAACGTAACTGCCGTATCGTCTGTCGGGATCGACCGCTGATTCAGAAATTCCAGCACATAATAGCCCGCGCACGTCGCCAGCGACGCCATGAACAGCTCGAACGGACTCGGCGCGGTATTGTCTCCGGCACCCGCCACCGGCTGATCGGTATGAACGGTAAAGCCCCTGAGCGCTGCATCCACTTTCTTATTCCCACCGAATGTGACTCGTATATCCATCGCCGTCTCCTTTCCCCGAGCAGCCCGATGCCGCCCTCTGAACGCTTCTTAGAGCATCGGATCGTTCCAGGGTTACAACTGCCCGGCCGACACGATCGCGCGAAGCTGATTCAGATCGATTTCAAACGCGGAACACGGCACCCCGATCTGGAAATTCTCGAGCGTCTCGGGATGCAACTCCCCGATCCACCCGATCGCCTGCCCCGCCACGATAACCTCACCGCACCGCCCCGGTATGAACGGCGGCAGATCCACCGGACGCAGACTCGATTCGAGCCCGAACTGGTAGAAGACGGCTTCAAGATATGAATGGGCAGTCGAAAACTCGGCTCCGGCATCCGCGACCATCACACCGAGTCTGAGGGTCGTCCGCACGCGTTTCGACACGCTCTCGTCCCGGATCGTCACCTCGCCCACCTCGAACATCCGATGCGGATACGCCGCACCCGACGAATCGCGCTCGACCGACAGCAGCGACGGCAGCAACCGGTCCCGCACCGCCGAATACGTCTCGGACATCGGATTCGCAATCTCGATGATCGCCCGCTCCGGCTCGCGCAACCGCACCGCAAAATCCGTCCGGTTGCACAATATATTACTGATCAGTTCTTCAAATCCGAGCGACAGCATGATGTCACGGATCCGGTCCCCGAACAGCGTCATCGGCGCCAACGCCCCAATCGTATAGTCGCTCGGCATCACCGGCTCGAAACTCTCATACCCCGCCGCAATCGCAATGTCCTCGATCACATCGACATCATGCAGCAGATCGTGCCGCCAGTCCGGCCACTTCACCGCAATCCCGTTCCCCTCGAGCGACGCATCGATGCCATAGCATGTGAGGAGATCCGCGGCGCGCGATGCGGAATAGTTCACACCGAGCATCGAGTGGACCTTCTCGAGACCGATGGTGCGGGTCTGGTTGAACCGGTACGGCATCACAAATTCCCGTCCGAGTCTCGATTCGTAGGGAAGCAGCACCCGAACCGGCTCGATCCGCCCGCCCCGATCCGCCATGTTCACCGCAAAGATGTTCAGGGCCAGCACCATGTTTTCGATATCGGTCCCGGTCGCTTCGATGAACAGATTCCTTCGCCCCACCCTGACCTCGCCCGATGCCCTCGAATTGATGATCGGCGGAAACGACAGGATGCTGCCACGCGCGTCCATCAGCATGGGCACGTGCGTCCTGCCCTCCAGTGTCCCGCGATACTCGATGCCTTTGGGATGCTGTTCGAGTATCTGACGGGGAGTCATCGGCGTGTCGAACCCGAGCGGCACGAAGGTGACATCGTCCAGCCCGACCGCGGTATACCTCACCGGAAACTCGATCTGATCCAGATCATAAATCCCGATCGAAATGGACCGGCGCTTCCGCCCCAGATTCTCCGCCAGTTTTTCCTGTGTCTGGATGCAGGCGACCAGCAAATCGTCGGTGACATCGAGTCCCGTGACGGCGAATCCCGCCGCATACGGCCGGATCTTCTCCATCAGACAGTCCACATGAAACTCGCGCCCCTTCACCACCTCACCTGAAAAAACATCCGGATAATGCGACATGCCTCCGTGCTGAATCGTCCGAAGCTGGCGCGCAATACCCTCGACACACCACAGATCCGGCCTGTTGGTGTCCTGCAACTCCAGTTTCAATTCACCGGTCTCGGCGGAATACCCCTTCACTTCGCCTTTGAACTGATTCGCCCGTTCATCCAGCGTCTGAGGAGTCAGATTCATCCCGGTCAGCCGGTTCAGATCCGATAATGTGCATGTAATCGTCGGCATGGTGTCCTCCGTTATTTGTCGAAATGAGCCCGGGTGTTCCGGATCCGGTTGAGGTCGGTCGTGAAGAGTTCGCGGATGTCGTTGATCCCCATGGCGACCATGGCCATGCGGTCGAGTCCCAGGCCCCAGGCGATCACCGGCACGTCGATTCCCTGCGGCCGCGTGACTTCGGGCCGGAAAATCCCCGCGCCGCCCATCTCCATCCACCCGATCTTCGGATGCTTGATGTGCGCCTCGACACTGGGCTCGGTGAACGGAAAATACCCCGCCGTGAACTTGATGTCCTCGGCCTGCGCAACCTCGATCGCGAACAGTTTGAGCAACCCGAGCAGGGTGCGGAGCGAATTCGATTCGGACAGCACGATCCCCTCGATCTGAAAGAAATCGGCGGCGTGCGTCTGGTCGATGCTGTCATACCGGAAACAGCGCGCCATGGCGAAATATTTGCCCGGAATCCTGGCCTGATGGAGCTGGCGCGCGCTCAGGGCGGTTCCCTGCGACCGCAGCAGCAACCGGCGACTCCGAGGCTCGTCGAAATCATACCGCCACCCGGTCGACCCCGTGTCCCCGCCGTCGCGATGCACGTCGGCAACCCGCGAGAAGTACGGTTCCTCGAGCGACACCGCGTGGCTCGGATCCTTGATGAAGTACGCGTCGTGAATGTCGCGCGCGGCGTGGAACTGCGGCATGAACAACGCGTCCATGTTCCAGAATTCCGGCTCGACATGATCCCCCATCATCTCTTCGAATCCCAGCGCCAGCAGCTTCCGTTTCACGAAATCCAGAAATTCACGGTAGGGATTCCGCTTCCCGACGACGATGCGCGGCGGCTTGAGATCCAGCGAGTAGCGGCGGAAGCCGACCGATCGCCAGGCGCCGTCCTTCAGATGCTGCGGCAGCACCTGCGACACTTCCTCACCCGTCAACCCCGCCTCCTTCACCGCCGCCAGCATGCTCCGCCCCTCACCCGTCAGCGCGTATGTCCGGAAGGTCCGTTCGTTGATCCTGAACACACCCTTCGACTTGCCGCGTTTGCGCGACAGATTCTCGATCCCGTCGCGATCCTCGGCGGGAATGTCGTCCCACAGAAGCTCGCCCCTGCCGAGATATCGTTCGATCATCGCCTGCATGGCGAGGGGTTCCGTCGGTTCCATGCCGGGAACCCGCGTGAGGAGTCCGCCGGCGCCGAACGTGAGAAACCCGGCTTTTTTGAGCGCGCCGATCGCGGGTGAGACTTCCGCGGGATCGAGACCGATGGCGCGGTTCAGTTCGTCCATCGTGGTGCCGGTTTCGGCCTTCTCGAGAATCCGCAGTTCCGGCACCCGGTTCTTCGCGTAGTCTTCGCCAGTTTCGGTCAGCAGCATGTATTTCCGTGTTTCTTCGGCAACGACATCCAGCGCTTTTTTAGTGAGGAGCCATTCGAGCGCGCGACGGACACGGGAGGCATCGAGCGCGGTGGCGGCTTCCAGTTGTTCGTTGCCCAGCCGCTCCGTGCCCTCGAACGCCCGCAATACCTTCACTTCGAGCGGATGCAACGATTCGACCTTCATATCGGGATCCATAACCATTCTCCTTGTCGTGATTATTTAAATCGATCGGATCTCAGACGTCGGACTCGTCGTCAAATGAGTCGCCGGCGTCGGAATCATCTTCCTCCGTCCGGCTTGTAAACTCCTCGACGATCAGGCGGGCACGCGCGGCATCCCCTGAGGATACCGAAATGCGGACTTCTCCCAATCCATCCATCGTGAGCGGCATGACGGAGTGCGGGACACTCGAGGCAACCATGCAGACGATCCCTTCTTCTTCCAGAAGTCCCCGGATCATCTCGGCTTCCATGTCATCGTAACACCTGTGAATGACTTCGATGTCCATAAATACTCCTCGCCCGCATGTATATCCTAAACGGAATCCCGCCGTCAACCGGCCTTTTCTTTGTCCCGCTCCCGCGGTATGCTCGGCGGGAAACCCGGAGGAACCCCCCATGAAAGGTGTCCTGCTCGCCGCCGGAATCGGCAAACGCCTCAGACCCATCACCGATCGCATCCCGAAACCGCTCATCCCCGTGAGAGGCACCCCGATTCTCGAATGGATCATCCGGGGCCTCCGCGACGCCGGCGTCACGAATCTCGCCATCATCACCGGCCATCTCGCCGAACAGCTCGAATCCCATTTCGGCACCGGATCGGCACTCGGTGTCTCCCTCACCTACCACCGTCAGGAAATCCGCAACGGCACGGGCTACGCGGTGCTCCCGGCCGAAACGATGCTGCGCGATGCCCCGTTCTTTCTCGGCTACGGCGATATTCTCGTGGACCCGGTCAACTATCGGGCCATGATCGAGACCTTCCGCAGTCACCCCGGCGATTCGGTGCTCAGCGCCTGGCGCGTCGAAGACCCCTCATCCTGCGGAGCGCTGGGAATCCGGGACGGGAAACTGGTCGATCTGGTCGAAAAACCAGCGCCGGGGCAGGCCCCGAGCAATCTGATCAATGCGGGTCTGATGGTGCTGCAACCGGGAATTTTCGACGAGATTCACGCGATCCGGCCATCCCCGCGCGGCGAATATGAACTGACCGACGCCCTGCTGGCTCTCGCTCACCGTACAAACGTGTGGGTGCACGAACTGACGGGTTTCTGGTCCGACGTCGGCACCCACGAAAAACTGGCCGAAGCCGAAAGCTGGTTTACTTCCGGCGACCGGCGAGCAGAATAACCAAAGTCACTCCGGCGAGCAGCACCGCAATCCCACCGCCCGAGGCGACTGGTACGGGAATCGGGGTCGGGGTCGGTGTCACGGTGGCCGTCGGAGTCGGAGTTTCGGTCGGTGTCGGCGTCATGGTCGGTGTCGGAGTCGGTGTCGGGAGATGCGCACAGCAATACTCGATGACATACGCGCCCCACGAGACGGCTTCGCTGAATACCCGGACGTAATACTCGCCGGGAGGCAGCGTCCAGACGGCCTGACCCGGCGGCCACGCGCTGTCCTGACCGACACTGCTGCAATCCTGAATGCAGTCACCCAGATTGTTGTCGGCGGACGGCAGAACCTGCGTCAGACAGTCGGATTCCAACACCTGCATGGCGGGATCGAATCCACGGCCGAACGGCCACGCCTCACAGAATGAATCATCCGCGTAGACCGCGATCCGGGCCGTGTCCCCGGCAGAACCAGTCGTGATCCGATAATAATCGACATCCGAAACGGGCTCGATCGCACCACCCAGCTTGCCGCCGCACACGAGCGCAATGGCGTCGATGCAACTGTCGTTCGGTTCGGTCTCGGCGGGATACGGACTGGTCGGTGTCGGCGTCGGCGTCATGGTCGGCGTGTTCGTCGGAGTATCCGTTGGCGTGAATGTCGGCGTATCGGTCGGCGTGAAGGTCGGTGTATCGGTCGGCGTGAATGTAGGAGTATCCGTCGGTGTGAACGTGGGGGTGTCCGTCGGAGTAAAGGTCGGCGTAGGCGTCGGAGTCGGCGTGTCCGTGGGTGTGAATGTGGGCGTTTCGGTCGGTGTGAATGTCGGAGTCGGAGTCGGAGTCGGCGGTGTTTCGGGAGACGTCAGTACCGCGGCGATCCAGATCGCGCCCAAAGCGTCCCCCGTGAAATCCACCTCGGCCTTCTTCGACCCGGCGGGCGCGGCGATGGTCAGGCTCTGAGACCACCAGGTGCAGTTGTTCTGCGTGCCGCCGCTGCGGTTGAACAGATCCGACGGACCGGCGATCTGCACCGAATCGAACTTCACTTTCTCGGTGTTCGATGCACCGACATCATCGGCTGTAACGAAAAGGCCCAGCGATCCGGAGCCGGGCTGGATGTTCGCGAAATCCGTGAAACCCCAATAGCTGCCGAACATGAACTCCACACCATGATGAACCGTGATCCGCTGATAGAGCGAATGCGTGCTGTCGGAGTAAATCACCAGCAATAGTGCACCTTGCGGGAGTTGAACGACAGACGGCGGACTGTGAGGGGGGGAAATCGCAAACGAATAGGTGTAGTTCAGAGTAGAACCCAGGTTCACATAACTCGTGACATCCCATAAAAACTCATCGTTGATGTAAGTAGCCCACTGATCCACATCCGCGTGCGTATTCGTCGAGACAATACTGCCGTTGAACGTGAGTTCCACGGTGGCACCCGCCTGATTCGTCTGATGTCCCAGGAACACGTATGCCTTGTGGACCGCCGACGTGGCTGGGTTCGGGACGCTCAGCACAAATGTGCCGGTGGTGCTCGTGTTCACCCCCCGGGCCGAAACGGCATACTCGTAGTTGCCGACGACATCCATGAGGTACCCGAGAGGGCAGTCGTTCTTCTCGTCAGCGAACGCTCCGGTGGCCAGGAGCACGATGGCGAGCAATCCCGGAAGAATGAATCCTCCGGGATGCCGTACGGTTGAGCGCATCATGGCTCGGGCCTCAGCGGCGCGTGGCGATGAGCAGAATCGAGACGAGACCCACCAGAATCAGGATCGCGGCGCCGGAAAGCGACGGCACATCCGGCGTGACCGGCGGCTGGTTCGCTTCGTAGAACAGTTCGACGATCCAGTTGGCCTGGGTCAGCGGGGTGTCTTCGAGCCATTTGAACTGCGGTGTTGCGTTCTGATCAAAGAGGATATTGGTGTGGGGGATGATCGGGCAGAGCGCATCGGTCGAGAAATCCCAGTCGATGTAGGCGTTCGCCGGGATATAGATTGCGGTGGATGAGTATTGGATGAAGATCGCGAAGTCACCTTCGTTGATCGTCGGCACATCGTAGTATCCGCCCATGCTCAGGTCTTCGATATACGCATAGACAACCTCGACGGGGGATGTCGGAAGGAGGAACTCATAAATGGTCGGTCCGAAGATTTTCTCGCCGGCCTTGGTGATGTCGGGCATCAGGGTTGGCATCTCGCAGAGTTTGTACATCGTGATTTTGAAGGATTCGCCGAGATCCGTCGAGAACACGCCGCTGGGGACGAATCCCATATCGAGACGGCACGGGATGATGGGGTAGGCCGATTCCGGAATGTCGATGCCATAGCGGAACAGGACGACGATGCCGTCTTCGAAGGCCCAGTTCGAGACATGATTGACAGCGGCCAGGCCGGCGCCCGGCTCGAAACACGTGTGATCGGTTCCCGGGCCGCACGGAGCGGGTGTGGGATCCTGAGCGCATGCGGGCAATGCGAATGCGACGGCGACGGTGATGTAAACGAGCCAGAGTTTCCAGTGATGCATAATTCCTCCCCTTGAAAAGTGTTTCACCCCGGGGAGTAAACTGCAAAAAATGTACCGGATGGAATTCCCGTCGGAATGTCCGAAACGCCTGAAGAATCAGGGATTCCCGAATTGACCGTGCGGAGCGGAATGACGAAAATGAGCCAACCGGCGCCGGGAATTGTCATCCCCTGCCCGCATCCCCCGGATTGATTATCGGCGTCCTGTCAGTCATACTGCCATCCATGTCCCGCCCCTCCGCCTCGTCTCGTCCTTTCTGGATCGCCGCCGCCAGCCTCTCCGTGCTCATCCTGGCCACGGTTCCCGTCGCCCGGCCCATCCAGAACTACCTGTCTGCGCATTTTTCCGATCGTATCTTCTACGGGTTCACCGCGGCTTTCGTCCTGATCGGCATCGAGATCCTCCGCCGCATCCTGCGCTCTCCGCCGGATCTCCGTCGGCGCCGCCTCACCGGATTCGTCATCGTCGCCGCACTGTATGCCTGGCGGATCGCCCAACTGAGCGTCCAGGTTGAACGCTTTCATCTGCTGGAATACGGCGCGCTGGCTGTTCTGACGGCATTTGGAGCGATGCGGATGCGCGCGGGATGGGCATCCTTCGGGTTCGGTGTCGCCTCCGGCTTCGCCATCGGTCTCATCGACGAGTTTTTCCAGTGGAACTGGCCGGGCCGCTATGGCGAATGGCGGGATGTGATCATCAACGCCGAAGGCAGCGCACTCGCCCTGATCGCCCTCGTGATTCTCAAACCGCCCGAGGCCATGCGGCATCGCCCCTCACCCGCCGCGCTCCGGACGTTGTTTCTGCTGTTCGCGGCACTCGGAATCATGTCCGCCGGCTTTCTCCACTACACGCAGACCTTCGGATTCATGCATGTCGATCCGGAAATCGGCCGGTTCAAGTCATTTCTCAGCATGGAGGAATTCGGGGAGATCGATGCGGCTCAATACATGGCCATGCGGGTGGCGGCGGGGATTCCGGGTGTGCGCAAACACGTGCAGGATCGACTGTACTGGTATGACCGCGAGGGCAAGGAGCATTTCGATCGGGCGAACCTGATGTTCGAGTGCAAGCTGGATCGGGAGGGATCGATGGAAGCGATGATTGCGCTGCGTTATTTCGGTCCCACCCTGGCGGATCGGAACATGGCCTTCTCTCCCGACGTGCTCGACCGGATCGCGCGCACCCCGCCGGAAGGCGAACCCCTGCTTTTCAGCCGCGTCTCGGACTGGCTCATCGTCGGCATCTCGAAATCCCTGGCCGTCACTCTGGCTCTCCTCGTCGCCCTTTTTACTTTCCTCGCAGGATTTCTTTCCAAGTATGGACGATCCTCGTGATCGCCCTCTTCAGCTTTCTTTCTCGTATGGGCGATCCTCGTGATCGCCCTCTTCAGAATCAGTTTTCTTTTTCGGACGGGCGATCACGAGGATCGCCCCGACTGTTAAAATAATCTGCTTTGCTGTTGAAATTTGCAGACGACTCTGTTAAATACTCCCGCTTGCGACGCAGTTTCGCGAAACAAAGGATGTAGGAGGTTCTTTTTCCATGGATATGACCTTTAGAGATCTCGAAAAGATGCCGTTGACCAAACTCAAGGAATATGCCCTCACGATCGAAGGCATCAATGCCGTTCACTCGATGAAGAAACAGGCGTTGATTGAAGAGATCTGCAAGATCAAAGGTATTGTGAATGCGGCGAAGCAGGAAGCCGAGAAGCGGAAGGCGGAAGCGCGGACCGCGATCATCAAGCTGAAGGGTGAACGCCGGGTGATGCGGAGCGAACGGGCGGAGAAGAAAGACACGCTGTCAGCGGAAGACAAAACGAATCTCCGCATTCAGCTGAAGAAGATCAAGCGCCAGACACGCCGTCTTTCGAAAGTCTGATCCGCTTACCGGACCGTCACCATCCCGTCCTGATAATCCGAGGGAAGTTCGCCGGCTTTGGAATCCCGCAGGGAGGCGTGTGTGAACCGCAACGCGGTCTGGCCCTGCCCTGCCGCGACGATTTCCATCTCAACTAACGTGCCGCTCCCGCTGATCCCCTCCCCACCCAGTCTCGACAGCCCGACCACAACGGTCCCGCGAGTGTTGTCGATGGTGTGAAGGAATGTGGTGGGCTGACCGTCACCGCTCATGAATCGCCCTTCCCGCACCGACACGACCTCGATCACCCCCGGATCGAACTCGATGTAAAACGGCGCTCCGGCCACATCCCGCGCCGCGTCGATCCGCACGGACAGAACCCTTTTCGTCCCGCGCACAAGCTCGGACTCGACCGGATCGAACCGCACGACCGTCAGCTCCGTCGCATCGGGAGGAGGCGTGGCGTCGCTCCCCTCACCCGCCGGCACATTCGGCCGGACGCCATCCGTCGTTCCCGGAACTGATTCTTTCGGAACGTCACCGCCGGCTATCCGAACCGGAAGCACCGCCGGTTTTCGTCCATGCCGGTCGGCCCAGACGACCTGTTCGGCCGGTGCGCGCCGGCCGCGATCGAGCAGAACCGGAGTCAGCGAGATCACGATATCGGTCTGGTTTTTGTCGTTGCCGGATGTCGAGAACAGTCGGCCGAGCATCGGGATGTCGCCCACGAGCGGAATTCTGGTGATTCCCGACCGTTCCTCGTTCTTCAGCAACCCCGCGATCAATTCGGTTTCACCGTGCCGCAACCTCAGCACAGTCTTGATCTCGCGCGTCCCGATCGTCGGCTGCCCGGAATCGCTTTCCTTCACGATCGAACTGATCTCGATCTTCACATCCAGCGCAAGCTCGTCGTTGCTCAGCACATTCGGCGTGATTTCGAGCAGAATGCCGACATCGCGATACTCGTAGACCGACGTCTCTTCGGACGTATCCCGATACCGGCTCGTCGTCACCTTCAGCGGGATCTTCTCACCGACATGAAACCGCGCCGCATTCCGGTTCAGAATGCGTAATTGGGGTTGCGCGAGAATGCGGGTGCCGGAATCTTTCTTGAGCAGATTCAGAT
This sequence comes from uncultured bacterium, assembly GCA_937951895.1. Classification (GTDB taxonomy): domain Bacteria; phylum CSSED10-310; class CSSED10-310; order CSSED10-310; family CALFER01; genus CALFER01. The sequence continues at coordinate 13,143 of CALFER010000074.1, read as the reverse complement.
AGAGCGACGGAAAGGTGATGAAGAGCTGATTCTGGTCGAGACGATTGATGTCGTCGACCGTGAGTGTTCCGCCCTGCCCCTGTTCACGCACCGCGCCGCCGATGGTCGCTCGCACGAGGGGGTTGTCGCCCAGGTCGATGCCGAGGCGCTGGAGGTTGCCGCGGCTGACCTCCAGAATTTCCATGCCGATCATCACTTCGGACTCGCGCGCATCCATCGATTCGATGAGCTGCGACGCCATGTCCATCTGCGAGGAATCGGTCCGGATGACCACCGCATTGAGATGCTCGTCGGCAAGCACCACCGAACTTTTCATGAGCGGTTCGAGCATTTTCTTGATTTTGCCCGCGTCGGCGTATTGCAGAGTGAACATCCGCACTTCCTCGCAGGTGAACCGTTCGCGGTTTTCCTGCGAATCCTGCGCAATCAGCAGCTCTTCGGGCCCGACCTGCACGACCATCAGTCCGAACGTGAGCGCCAGGTCGTCGATCGCCTGCCGCGGTGTGACCCGATCGAGTGTCACGGTGACGAACCGATTGACGCCGGCCGAGTCGTCGACCAGAACATTCATGCCACCCACCTGGCCGATCGCCCGGATGATCTCACCCAGATCGGTGTCCTGGAATGCGAACGAGATCCGTTCGGGTTCAGACGGGACCGGTGTCGGAGGCGCCTGTGTGCCGATCGGTATCGGGGGCGTCTCGATCGCCCGGAGGCCATCGTTTGCCGCCGCGTTGAGCGGATCATACTCCAGTGCCCGCATGAATGCCTCGCGAGCACCCGTCCGATCCCCTGTGTCGAGGAGTTCGCGACCGCGTGTCGCGTTCGTCGCCGCCGCCTGGATCCGCGCACGACTCCAGTTCATTTCGATTTCGAGATCACCCGGTCTGAGTCGATGGGCTTCGGCCAGTTCCGTCACCGCCCGTTCGGAGTTGCCGGCCTCGAGATATTCGAGCCCGAGCCGGGCGTGATGACGCGCGACGCAGCCCGTCAGGGCCATGACTGCGGCCGTCATGATCAGGATTCGTAACACTCGCACGATACGCCATTCCATGTGTCACCGTTTTACGCCGGGCGGTGCGGTTTTCCATTTGCCGTCACTGAGATTGAGCGTGATGGCATCGAAGCGCCCGTCCGAATCGGATCGATTTTTCTGGCGCACACTGACGTTGCCCGTCAGGGTGAGAATCCCTTTCGCCATGTCGCCATGCATCGCATCCGCATGGATCAATACCTCATCACCCCACGTCAGCCGGACATGCCCGGATGCCTGCATGTTCCCGCTCCGGATCTCGACATCGGCGCTGTCCGCTTCACCGACCATCTTCCCCGCCGTGATCCGCACATCGCCCGAGTAGACCGCCCGGGTCTTCCCCTCGTCAACCTCGGCCTTCCAGGCGCTCACCTGCATCTTACCCGTTTCGCGCGCCTCGAGCGACTCCATGATCTGCCGGACATCCTGCCGGACCTGTTGCGGCAACAGGAAGTTTTCGACGAGTTGCCGGTAGGCTTCGCGGGATTTGCCGTAGAGTTTGATCCCCGAGTAAATCTCGGCGATGGATGCCTGCGAGGTTGCCGCCATCGGTGAGGAGGGAAACCGGACAATCAGATTGCGAAAAGCCGACACGGCGTCCTCCGATGCCCCCTCCTCCCAGTACAGACTTCCGAGATGGAACCAGGCGAGTGCCTGCAGGGATTCATCCGCATCGGGCCGGGAGACGAACAAGTTGAGGTTCTGGATGGCGAGAGACGCCGAACGGGCGGGATTGCCGGGGTGCGACTGCAGCATGCCGAGTTCGAACATGGCAGGCGTGCAGGCCGGATGGTCGGGGTATTGTCGGATGAGCCGGGTGAGCGCCTGTTCGGCGGCATCGAACACCCTCAGCCGGGTGCGGATGCGTGCCACCCCCAGGAGCGCCTCCGGGACGCTCTCCGATTCCGGATGCCGGGTCAGAAGCGCCTCATATTGAATCTGGGCCTCCGACCAGGCCGACTGACCCCGTGCCGCCGTCCGATTCGCCATCTCGAGGTAGGCATTGTCGGCCAGAGCGAAGTCGGGGAATTCGGAGACGAGTTTCCAGAGCACGCGGCCGCCCATATCGAGATCGCCGATGCGATAGTAGGACAGTCCGAGCATATAGAGCGCGAAGGGTTTGTCAGCCTCGTCCAGCGGACTGGCCACAGCTTCCTGGTATACCTGGACGGCCTGAGCGAAATCACCTTCGAGAAACAACCGGTCGGCCCGATCGACCGGAGGTGTCCGCGCCAGCATCAACTGCGTGCAGAAAATCCACAGAATCCATCCGTGCCTGGTCATACCTACTTCCCTTCCTTGTCTCGAACCGGCGGCCCATCAGCCGGATCTCCGTCCGTCTCGAGTTCAAACGTGTGAATCACGCGGCCATTGGATTCCGGCGCATCCGGATCCGGCTGCTTGACCGGAATCTGAATATTGTGCACCGAGCGGCCCTCCGAGGGCATACCAGGGAGCGATTTCCACAGTTCCCCCTCATCCTCGTCCGAGTCGCCGACCCAGGTAAACCCGACGGGACCGTATGTCGGATAATACGCCTTGTTGTCGCGGGAGTAGCGCATGATCAGGACGCCGGCAAGAGCGAATAGAACGACGACCAGAACGATGACCGCGACCCGGATGAACAGCGAATCACGACCAGTCCCATGACGAGTCTCTCGATCCTTCTGCTTGAGTTTCTGCATCAGCTCGGATGCGACACTGGTTTCCGGCGGAGCGAGATCCTCGGTCTGCCGCAGAAAAGACGACACGGATTCCTCATCCCGCAGCGCCGCCCGACAATCGGCGCAATTCGCGAGATGCTGATCGACGAGCGCATGCTCGGGCTCGCTCAGTATCCCCATCCGGTAATCGCCCAGTCGCTTCTGCACGATTCTACAATCCATGTTCCACCATCCACTCTTTGATGCGTTGTCGCGCACGGAACATCCGCGATTTGATCGTCCCGACGCTGCAACCCATGATCTGCGCAACCCGATCGATCGGAAGTCCCTGGTATTCCGTCAGAATCAATATGGTCCGCTGCTCCTCGTTCAGACTGTTCAGAGCCATCTGCACCATCTGCTGCTTCTCCTGCCGCTCCATGATCTCCATGGCATTGGGTTCGTTCCCGGCAATCTCGATCCCATCCTCCTCATCCATCTCATCCAGACTCGATGTCTTCCGGAACTGCCGCTTATTGAACTCGTTGATGCTCAGATTCCGGGCAATCTGATAGATGTACGTCGAAAATTTGGCGCGGGGTTCATATCGGGCGGCGGCCTGGTACAGCTTGAGAAAGACGTCCATGACGAGATCTTTGGCGCCGTCATAATCCGATGTCAGCCGGTAGAAAAAACTCAGGAGTTGTTTTTCGTAGCGCCGGAGCAGTTCCTCGAAGGCCTTGTGATCGCCGTCTCGAACGAGCAGCATGAGGGCTTCGTCGGAATAGTCCCTGAGCAGTTCGCGGGAGGTGTTCATATCACCCGGCGTATCCTGCCGGATCCTCTCCGGACACCCAGTTCGACTTGTCAGACGGAAGGCGACCCATGGTCGCGATTTTCTTAAATTTCCGGGCGATTGTCCAATCGAGAGTCGGGTGGAAGCGTCGCGCGAGAAATCGAGTCGCAACCGAACGGCATATCGTATGATCCGGGGTGTCCCTCCGAATCAATCTCGAGTTAAGTAAGGTGTCCCTCGAATTCGATCGGGTCGCTACGCGAGATCCTGGTGGCGGTACTGGAGCTGATAAAGTTTGTAATAAATCCCTTTGCGGGCCAGCAGTTCCGCATGTGTCCCCTCTTCCCGGATTCTGCCCCGATGCAGCACGATGATGCGATCCGCCTTCTTGATCGTCGACAGCCGGTGCGCGACGACGACCGATGTCCGGCGTTCGAGCATTGTTTCGAGCGCTTCCTGAATCCATCGCTCGGTCTCGGAATCGATGTTCGCCGTGGCCTCATCGAGCACCAGGATGGAGGGATCGTGTACGAGCGCCCGGGCAAATGCCAGCAGTTGCCTCTGTCCCTGACTCAATCCGCCTCCCCCCTCTTCCAGAACATGCTGATACGTGCCGGGCAGGCGTGCGATGAAACGGTCGGCGCAGACGAGTTCTGAGATGTGGCGAACGGTCGATTCGGAAATGGACGTGTCGTTCAGGCGGATATTGGTCAGAATGTCACCGGAGAACAGAAAGACATCCTGAAGCACGATCGCCATGGCGCGACGAAGCGCGCGGCGGTCGATCGCATCCAGGTCCAAACCGTCGATGCGGATCGTTCCCTTCTGTGCGCGGAAGAATTTCGACAGCAGATTGATGACCGTCGTCTTGCCGCTGCCGGTTGCGCCGACCAGAGCGACGGTTTCGCCGGGATTGACCGTGAATGAAACATCCCTCAGAACCCAGTCATCACCTTCGTAAGCGAACCAGACCCGGTCGAATGTGATCGCCCCGCGAATCGTGTCAGGCTCGACCCGCTCCCCCGGCGGATCCATCAAATCCTCCTCATCCTTGTCGATGATCTGGAAAATCCGTTCGGAGGACGCCATTGCGGACTGCATGACATTGAACTTTTCCGCGATATCGCGGATGGGGCCGAAGAACATGGACACGTAACTGAGAAAGGCGACCAGTGTGCCGAGTGTGAGTGTCTGCTGGACGACCTGCCCGCCGCCGTAATACAGGATGAGAGCGATACCGAAGTTTTCGATCAGGATGACGGCCGGAGAAAACGACGACTGGACGATGAGCTGGCGCATGTTGGCGGAGTAGCATTCATGATTGAAAACACTGAATTTGCCGAAATGGATCGCCTCCCGGGCAAATCCCCGGATGATCCGCACCCCGCTGAAATGTTCGGCCAGCGTGGCGTTGATCAGTGCGATCTTCACGCGGACCTCCCGGTAGGCATCCCGCATCTTCTGCTTGAACACCCAGGTCACGGCGATGATGACCGGCAGGAGTGCGAAGGTCACGGTCGCGAGTCGGGGGGCCATCAGATACATCATCACGACAATCCCGACCAGCATGAACAGGTTCTTGAAGATATCGACGATGATCGACGTGAACATCTCGTTCAGACCATTCACGTCATTGCTGACACGCGTCACCAGCCGGCCGACCGGCTGCGTGTTGAAGAACTGCATCGGCAAGCGCTGGATATGATTGAACAGCCGTGTCCGGATGTCGAACATCACATGCTGTCCGATCCATTCCATCAGGTAGACCTGTGAGAACATGAGTGAGAATGAGATGAGCAGGAGGAGGAGATACAGGCCCGCGATCCGTGCGACGCCCCGGATATCCGGATTCCGCAGAACGAGGCGATCCGCGGTTGTCAGTGCTTCCATCCGGTCCGCGCGGATGAAATGGATGCCGCCCCGCGTGGCCGACAAGAGTCCCTCGGATTCCCGCTCGATGATCGCCCGGACGTCGGAGGAGCGGTAGCGTTCCGGATCGATCCGGAAATAGGCATCCGGTTCGATGACGTTGGCGTCGGAAAACAGCTTGCGGTCTTTGGGATCGAGTTTCCCGTCGGGGATGACCCAGCGACCCGCGCCGATGTTATCGGAAACACCCCCGTACACCGATTCGAATCGACTCAGGAGGTCGGGTTGATCGGAGGAAATCGCGACGACGCGGTTTTTGAACAGGATATAGCGGTCGATGCCGGTCTTGGTCAGAAACGGCAAGGTGACATCGACCAGAGCGATCATGAGGGCCAGGGTGAAGGCGATGCCGAGGCGGAACCGGTAGGGTCTGACATAGGTGATGATGCGCCCGAGCATCCGGCGGTCATAGACCTTGCCGAGTGTTTCCTCGGGCGGATGATACCCGCCATTGCCGCTCATGTCAGGTCCCCTCTACCGGTCTGCACCGAGGCCCCGTTCATGTCGATTTCCTCGAGAAGACGCTGCTGTTCGTATATCCGCCAGTAATGGCCTCCGAGATCGAGCAGTTCGGAATGGGTGCCGGTTTCCGCGATGCGGCCCTCGTCGAGATACACGATCCGGTCCGCTCGCCGGGCTGCGGATACGCGGTGGGTGATGAGCAGGACGGTGACGCCCCGCAGATCGCTTCGGAGTGCTCCGATGATCTTCTCCTCGGTTTCGGTATCCACCGCGGACAGGGCGTCATCGAGAATCATGATCGGGGAGTGGGCGGCGAGCGCCCGGGCGATCGCCACACGCTGCTTCTGTCCTCCCGAGAGCGTGACGCCGCGTTCCCCGACGATCGTGTCCGCACCGTCGGGAAACAGATCGAGTTCCGCGGTCAGATTGGCGGATTCGATGCAATGCGCCAGTGTTTCATCGGAGATGTCCGATCCGAACCGGATGTTGTTCGCGATGGTATCGGAGAACAGGAATGTCTGTTGCGGCACGCAGGCGATCTGGGAGCGCAGGGATTCGAGATCATAGGAGTGGACGTCGATCCCGTCGATGAACACGGTTCCGGGCGGCGGGTCGTACAAGCGAGGCAGCATGCTGACGAGGGCGGTTTTGCTCGTTCCGGTCCGCCCCATGACGGCGATCCATTCTCCCGGGGCAATCTCGAGGTCGATCCCGTGCAACACCGGGGATCCCTCCCGGAAGGCAAAGGACAGTCCCCTCATCTGAATGCGGCCTTCGATCACGCGTCTGACGGCATCGGGCGGGGACTGGATGCCGGGCGATTCGTCGAACACCAGTTTGAGTCTTCCCAGCGAGGCTTTGCCGCGCTGATACAGATTGACGACCCAGCCGACGGCGATCATGGGCCAGACGAGGATTCCGAGATAGCTGTTGAAGGCGACGAAATCGCCCATCGACATCCGGCCATCGATGACCCGTGTGCCGCCGACAAGCAGAATGATGACCGAACAGAGCCCGGACACCACCCAGATGATCGGATGAAGCATTCCCCATATTTTCACCAGTCTGAGATTATCCCGGATATAATCGCGGTTCAGAGCGGCGAAATCGTCTCCTCGCGGCTTTTCCTGAACGAACGATTTGATCACCTTGACACCCGTGAAGGTTTCCTGGGCGTATTGGGTCAGATCCGAGAATCGTTCCTGGACTTTTTTGAAGCGCGCGTGGAGGTGTGGGCCGAGTTTGAGTGTCGTGAGCGTGACGATGGGAAGGGGAATCAGGATGTAGGCGGTGAGGGAGGCGTTGAGGGTCAGCATCATGAAGAGGGAAGCGGTCATGAGCAGCAGTGAATCGGTGGCGGCGACCAGGGCCATGCCGCACATCATCCGGATCGCCTCGATATCGTTTGTGGCATACGCCATCAGATCGCCGACCGGAGTGTGATCGAAGTAGCGGAAATCGAGCCGGAGGAGGTGGCGGTAGAATCGGTTCCTGAGATCCTCCTCGATTTTCCTCGAGATCCCGATGATGCAATATCGCCAGATGAACCGGGTCACGCCGACGCCGAGAGAGATGCCGAGAATCGCGGCGCCATAGGTGATCATGCGGGACGGTGCGGGAGCGGTGGCGGATGCCAGAAAATCGATGGCGTCGCGAATGATCCAGGGAACAGCGATCTGGAGCAGATCGACCGCGATCAGCGCAGCCAGCCCCGCTGCAAAATAGCGGCGATACTTCCAGAGGTATTCTCTGAGCAGTGAAAACTCCGTCAAATCGGTTCTCCGGGGGATGCGCGAGTCAGGATCGCGCCGATGCGTTTTTTTTCTAGCACTAATTCCTGAAAGATTCACCTCCTTTGTTTCGACACGAAAGGAGGTCCTGATGAAATCCCATACGTTGAGCATCATTATTTGTTTCGCAGCCCTCATGGCGATCGCCATCGGAACCGCTCAGGGCGCCATCATCCGCATTCCGCAGGATTATGCACTCATCCAACTCGGCATCGACGCCGCCAATTCTGGAGACATCGTGCTGGTTTCGCCCGGAACCTACCACGAAACACTCAGTTTTCAAGGGAAGGCCATCGAAGTGCGATCGGAAACCGGACCATCGGGCACAATCCTCGACCCGGTAATGACCGGGACCTGCATGACCTTCGACAGTGCAGAAACCGCCTCCTCGGTGTTCTCGGGATTCACACTGACCCGCGGTGTCGGCACGGGGACTCCCGACGCGAACGGCGGCGCGATTACATGCCGGGGAAGCTCACCGATCATCGACAATCTGGTCATTTTCTCCTGCAACGCTCCCCAGGGCGGCGGCATGTATCTCTCGAACGCCTCTCCGCAGATCCGCCACTGCGTCATCCGGCAGAATCAATCGACTTACGATGGTGGAGCAATCTACATGGAAGACGGGAGCAATCCCGAGATTTTCAACTGCCTGATACACTCGAATATGGCCCAATTCGGTGGCGCAATCTTTATATCGAACGGTACACCGAACATCCGCAACTGCACTTTCGATGTCAATATCGGAAGCGTGCATGGAGGTTGTGTGTATTCGATCGAGAACGGTCAGGCCACCATCATCAATTCCGTTCTGGTCGGATCAACGCAGGGAGAAGGCATCTATGCCTACGATTCGACCTCCGATCCCATCGTGTCCTACTGCGATGTCTGGAATCATCCCGGAGGGAACTTCGGCGGGTATGCGACACCTGATTCGTATGTGCTCGATGTGAGTCCTGCTTACTGCTCAGGCTACCTCGGTCTTTATTATCTCTCGCAGTCGAGCGCAGGACAGCCTTCCACGAGTGCCCTGGTCGATTTCGGGAACGAGGCCGCGAGCATCAGCGGGTTGGATCTTCGCACGACACGGACGGATCATCAGGCCGACGCGGGACTCGTCGATCTGGGATACCATTATCCGATGACCACTCTCCCGACCGCCACACCGACCCGGACACCCACTCGGACTCAAACTCCGACAGTCACTCCGACACCCACGCGAACGGCAACTCCGACCCGCACCGAAACCCCGACTCGAACGCCGTCCAACACGCCGACCACAACGCCGACCTATGCCCCGAGAATCATTCGGGTTCCGCAGGATTACACCTTCATTCAACAGGCGATCTATGCCTCCCACGATGGGGATCTCGTGATCGTCTCCAATGGAACCTATTATGAACGGATCAACTTTCAGGGCAGGCAGATCAAAGTCCGATCCGAGTCCGGCGCTGCGACGACCATTATCGACGGTCAGGATTCCGGTCCTGTGGTGACCTTTCAGTCCGGGGAAACCCGGGAATCGACCCTGCAGGAATTCACCATCCGGAACGGGAGCGGATTGGGGAGTTCGACACGGCGTGGCGGCGGAATCTGGATCACCAATGCGAGCAGCCCCAATATCCTGGGTTGTATCATTCGTGAAAACGTCAGCGCCACGGGTGGCGGCATCATGATCGAGGATCTCGGATCGAACCCGATGATCGCGCACTGTATGATCGAATTCAACAACGCTCCGGATACGGACGGAGGCGGCATCTACGTGCGCGATGCGGCGAATCCCGAGATTTTCTCGAATCTCATCCGCTTGAACAACGCGTTCTATGGCGGTGGAATCTTCATTCGCGAAGCAGCCGGTTTGATTCGCAACAACACGATATACTCGAATCAGGGTCATACCTTCGGCGGTGGCATCTATGCGTTGAATTGCAACGGCACGTTCCAGAACAACATCATCGCGTTCCAGTATACCGGTGAGGGTGTGTATTTCTTCGAATCCGAAGTGCTGCCGACACTCATGCGAAACGATGTATTCGGGAACGAAGGCGGTGAGTACGGCGGAGCGGCCGATCCCGGACCGACCGATATGCAGGAGGACCCCCTGTTTGTCGATGGACCCAACGGCGGGTTCTATCTGTCCAATACGGCCGCCGGGCAGACGGATCAAAGTCCCTGTGTGGATGCGGGCTTCGAGGAATCCTCATCCATCGGCCTCGATGTCTACACCACGCGAACGGACCATGTCGCCGATTTCGGAATGACCGATCTGGGATATCACTACGGGTATACCGAGGCATCGACGCCGACACCCACCGCCACAGCAACTCCCACGCCGACCCAAACCGGCACGCCGACTCCGACACCGACCATCTATCGCGACTCCAGACTGGTTCTGAATCAGACGGTCTTCTACCCCGGAGATCAGTTTTTATTGAAGCTGCGGTTGCTCAACTTCGGCGAGAGCATGCGGATTGACCAGTTCATCATTCTCGAAGCCTATGGTAACTACTGGTTCTGGCCATCCTGGCGCGCGATGCCGGATGTGGATTTCTGGCCCTATCTCTCGATGCCCGAAGGCTTTGAAATCAAAGTCGTTCTGGATTTCATCTGGCCACAGGTCGACGGCATCGCCTCAGATCTCAGATTCTGGTGCGCCGCGTTCGAACCGGGGCATCTCGATCTGGATCACATCGTCGGTGAAATCACGTTCCTCGAGTGGGGATACACCCACTATTGATCTTCCTCCGGTTGAGATCTGGGTTTGTTACCGATTCCGGCGCGCCGGTCAGGCCGCCGGAATCACTTTTCTGAAGGCTTCGGCTGTCCTGCGGATATCGGATTCAGTGATGCCCAGATGCGTGACGGCACGGAGTCTGCGGGGGCCGATCGCGAACATGGCGACACCGTTTTGTTCCAGCGCTTCCTGCACATCCTGCGCGCTGAGGGGGAGCGCGGGAACGAGATCGATCATGACCATGTTGGTGTCCACCCGTTCCGGAACCGTCAGTTCCGATACACCGGTCAGAAGATCACGGAGAAGACGGGCATGGCGATGATCCTCGGCCAGCCTGTCGATATGATGTCTGAGCGCGTACAGGCCGGCGGCGGCAATGATACCGGCCTGCCGCATCCCCCCTCCGAAAACCTTGCGGACCTTTCTGGCCTTGCGAATGAAGGCTGCGGAACCGGCCAGTACACTTCCGACCGGCGCTCCGAGACCTTTGGACAGGCACAGTGAGAGCGAATCGACCTGTGCGGCCCAATCATCCAGAGCGATTCCCGAGGCCACGGCGGCATTGACCAGGCGCGCACCGTCCATGTGCACGGGAATTCCACGCTCGATACCCAACTCCCGCAGCGCCGTCATCCGGTCCAGCGGCACGATGGCGCCACCGCCGCGATTATGTGTGTTTTCAATCCAGAACAGGCGCGTCTCGGGAAAATGATCATCCTCACTCCGAATCCTGGACCGAAACGCATCCACGTCGAACAACCCGTTCACGGCCGGAACGATATGGATCTGAGTTCCGGACAATCCGGCCGCGCCCCCGCCTTCATAAAAAAACACATGGCTCTGGTCCACCACCAGGATTTCCGATCCCGGGCCGCCGTACACGTGGACCGCGATCTGATTGGCCATAGTTCCCGAAGGCACGAACAGGGCGGCTTCCATCCCTGTGATCTGCGCGGTATACTGCTCCAGTTCACGCACCGTGGGGTCTTCACCCAGAACATCATCGCCCAGCGGCGCCTCGAACATGCTCGCTTTCATCTCAGGTGTCGGAAGCGTGACCGTATCGCTCCTGAGATCGATAAAGGGTTGTCCGGTCATGGCGCGGCCTCCATGATGACATGCACTTCCGGATTCGGGTTCGCCCAGGTGCTCGAAAACTCGCGTTCCGCATTGTAATACCCGACGACGGCAAGTCGAACCTGATAAAACTCGATTTCGTCCTCACGGATCGAAGACAGATCAAACCGGATATGTCCGGATGGATCCGTGTATTTCGTCGTTTCATAGACGTAATCGTCCGTATCGCCCTTGTCGATGCGATACAGGTCGACACGGACATTTTCGATCGGAACGAGATCGGCGTTGGTCGTGAAGACCAGCACGGTCGAATCGATCGAGTCAGGATCCGCGACCAGCTCAAAATCGATCGTGACGGATCGATCGCGCACGACATCGGCGTATTGTGCGGCGGACTCGTAATGGGGATGGTACGCCGTGACACGGTTCGGTCCCCATCGGGTATCCTGAAGGCGGTAGTTTCCATCCGAATCGGTGACGGTCGTGACGGAGTAGCTGTTCTTTTCGCTGCTGGCCGACATCACCACGCCCGGTATCGGAGTGGTGGTTTCCTTATCTTTCACGTTTCCGTGAATATCGCCGGTCCAGTTGCGGTCGCAGCCGGACAGACCGATCAGGATGAAGAACAGTGCAGGAACGAAAATGGATTTTATCTGATTGATTGGCATCATGGGATCCTCATGGCGGCCCTTATCCTATGAGCATGCTTGCGGGTATGTCAAGTTACTGCTAATGTGCCGTTCATGAACAATACAACCTATTCCGAACAATTGAATCAAGCCGCCGATAATCTCCGGTCCCGCCTGCTCCGCCCACCGGACTGGGTCGTTGTCCTCGGTTCCGGCCTCGGAGGTTTCTCATCGCGACTCGAATCGGCTTCCGTCTTGCCCTATGCATCGATTCCCGGGTTTCCGGAAACGACGGTCAAGGGACATGCCGGGCAGTTGTGCGCCGGGATGCGGCATGACCGGTACATCGTCGTCATGGAAGGGCGATTTCATGTCTACGAAGGGCACTCATGCGCCACGTCGGTGCTTCCGGCGCGAGCGCTGGCCCGCTGTGGAACAACCCGTTTTCTGCTGACGAATGCAGCCGGAGGCATCCGAACGGATCTCGTTCCGGGCGACTTCATGCTCATCGACGATCACATCAATCTGATGGGTGTCAATCCCCTCACCGGCCCGAATCTCGATGACATCGGACCGCGTTTCCCCGCCATGCAGCATGCCTATGATCCGGCGATGCGCGAGCAGATCCGGGCGGCCTCCGGAGAACTCGGGATCACACTCAAATCCGGTGTTTACTGCGCTTTGCAGGGTCCGAATTACGAAACTCAGGCCGAAATCCGGATGCTCGAAAGACTCGGAGCCGACGCGGTCGGCATGAGCACGGTACCGGAGGTGATTGCGTTGCGGCATGCCGGTGTTCCGGTTGCAGCCATCAGTCTGATCACGAACAACACCCGCAGCAGCACTCCCCCGACCCATGCCGAAGTCGTCGAAATGGGCGCGCGGAAACGCGAGGAACTCCATCGGATCCTCGACCGACTGATCGCTCGTTACCCACGTTGATCGTGTCACTTATTTCAGGAGGCGCTCATGAACGGAACACGCTTCATCGCCATGCTCGAACGGAGATCGGAAGAGCACACGTCTGAACTCCAGTCACGAGTGGATATC
>CALFER010000073.1 GCA_937951895.1 uncultured bacterium | reverse complement strand
TCATTGCGCCAGTATCGGAACTTGGATCAGGTATAGTAATGGTGCGCAATCATTGCGCCAGTATTGGAACTTGGATCAGGTATAGTAATGGTGCGCAATCATTGCGCCGGTATCGGAACTTGGATCAGGTATAGTAATGGTGCGCAGTCATTGCGCCAGTATCGGAACTTGGATCAGGTATAATAATGGTGCGCAATCATTGCGCCGAGAGCCAGCGACAGCAGTTTAGTATGGGCGCTGTCGGCGCGCGAGGTCAGAACGACGGGAGCATCCGTGCCGACGACGATCGCTGCAGCCGGGCAACGGGTCAGGATACCGAGGCTTTTGTAGATCACGTTGGCGGAATCCATATCGGGGGCGAGAATGATATCGGCTTTGCCGGCGACCTCCCCCTTCACGCCCTTGATTTCGGCGGCCTGTTCATCGACAGCATTGTCCAGGCCGAAGGGTCCTTCGACATACGCGTCCGGAAAGCGTCCATCGCGAGCCATTTTCGCCAGTTCGGCGGCTTCCACCGTGGACTGCATCTTCGGATTGACTTTTTCGATGGCCGTGACGCAGGCGACCTTCGGTCTGGCGATCCCGAGAGCGCGGGCGACGCGGACGGCGTTGTCGATCAGTGCGGCTTTTTCTTCGAGTGACGGTTTGATGTTGAAGGCGGCATCGGTGAGGAACAGCAGGCGGTCATACCCGGCGACCTCGAAAATGGCAACGTGACTCAGGAGTCTTGTGACGGAGGAGCGCAGTCCGATATCCTTGTCGAGAACGGCTTTCAGGAAGTAGGCCGTCGAGACTGTACCTTTCATGAGAAAGTGGGCGCGTTTGTCATGTACCAGTTTGGCTGCGGCGCGGGCTGCTTCGGCTTCCCCGCCCTCGACATGGATGATTTCGAAATCCGGCGTGTTCAGTTTGAATTTCTCGGCCAGCGGCGCGATGATCGCCTGGTCACCGACAAAAAAACCCCGGATCATCTTCTGCTGGTAGGCTTCCTGGAGTGCCTCGAAGATCTCCTCCTCGGCGGGATTCGCAACCGATATGATTTTCGGACCGATCTTGATCGCTTCCTGTCTCAGGTCTTCCAATGTCTTGATCAACATACCCAACCCCCTTGTGACGCGGATGTCCCGGTTTACTTTTTCTCGAACATCTGGAATGATGCCTCGCAGCAAGAATCCGGCCTCGAACCCCGATGCCGGATACCATGAGGCAACGCGTGGATTCTAGTCGTTTTCCGGCAAAAAAGACAGTACTTCTCATCAATCCCCATCATCATCGATCCTGGCGATACGGCGAAAGCGTTTTCTCGTTTCCGATCGGGATCCTGTATCTCGGAACCGCCCTTCGACATGCCGGTTATCGTCCCGTCATCGTCGATGCCTGCACAGACGAGCGTTTTCAGGAGACTGTACGGAATCATTTGCCCGAGACACTCTATGTCGGCATCTCCGCCATGACCCCGCAGGTTCCGCATGCCTGCGAGATAGCCGCGTTCATTCGCACAATCTCACCCGACACCCCCCTTGTCTGGGGCGGCATCCACCCCTCGCTCTATCCGTCCACCTGCCTCGATTCTCGTTGTGATGTGGCGGTGATCGGTGAAGGAGATCGGACATGTGTCGAGTTGGCGGATGCTTTCGCACGCGGCCTCAAGCCGGACGAAATGACCGGCATCGACGGACTGGCCTGGGCGCAACGGGGATCCGTGGCGATGAGTCCGCCGAGACGTCTGATGGATATGGATTGTCTGCCGGAGGTCGATTATTCGCTGATCGACGCGGAGTGTTACATCGAATCGTATGTAATCCAGGAAAAACGAAGGGCGCGTGTCATTCCCGTGCATGCGGCGCGAGGCTGTCCGTGGCATTGCACCTTCTGCATCAACACGACGCTCAATGCCGAGCGACGATATCGCGCGCGGTCTCCGGAACATCTCATGGCGGAGGTGGAATCACTGATCGCACGATTCCGGCTCGACGGCATCATGTTTCAGGACGAGGAATTCTTCGCGAATCGTGAACGGGTTCTCGGAATTCTCGATATCATCGAATCCCGGAAACTCAACCATATCCGATATTATGCCACCTCCCGAGTGAACCATTTCCGGCCCGGCTACATCGACCGTGCTTTTCTCCAGCGATTGAAAGCATGTGGTTTCGTCGATCTGGTATTCGGCTTTGAGTCGGGTTCCCGTCATTGTCTTGAAATCATCCAGAAGGAGATTTCCGTCGAACAGGGGTTGTATGCGGCGAGATTGCTGGCGGCCGAGGAGTTTCATACCGTCTGGGGATTCATCATGGCGCTTCCCGGAGAATCCCGCCGGGATCTCATACGGACACTCCGCATCATGGAACAGCTCAGGAATATCAATCCCAGAAGTTACTTCATCGGCCCGCAGGTGTTCCGTCCCTATCCCGGATCGGCTCTGTACCGTCGGGCACTCGAGGCTGGGATGACCGAACCGGCGACGCTGGATGAATGGAGCCGGCAGCCCTTCACGGCTGAGGGCCGCATCGATCACATGTCATTGCCATGGGTGAGAAAGACCGATGTCGAACTGATCCGGATGATCAATTTCATCGCGCCGGTCTACTATAACCGACATTATCTCACGGAATCGCCCGTCTCCGCGCTGTTTCATCTCATCCTGCGGATACTCTTCAAGCTCCGGCTGGATCTCAATTGCTGGCATCTTCCGTTCGAACACCGTCTGCGGGCATCCGCCGCCGGAATCCTCCGGCGGATCTCCTCGACATCTTGCGGGTCGGTTGAAAAAGGAACCAAACCATGAATCATCCCGATATGCTTCCCGACATTCAGATCGCGCCGACCGGGTTCTCGGGTCGTGTGACGTTGACCTGCCTGCCGTCGACCGGGGATCCCGTAGTCATCGGTGTCGGGTTGGAGATCGCCGAGTATCCTGCCGATGACGGGCGTTTGTCCGGGGTGCGGACGGCGCACTCATCCGGCCCGATTCTGTGTGCGGGGCGTGAGTTGATTGAGGTTCGATGGCTCGAGAAACGGGATGGGAAGATTCAGAGTGAACGGTTGCACTGGATCGATCCGCGGGATGAGGATGGCGCGATCCGGCTTGTGATGCGTGAGATCCGGACGCCGGATGGCGGGGGGACCATTGAAGATGTCGATTGCCGCTTTCCCCTCACCATTCAACCCGGTGATGCCTGGATTGCGACCGATCGGTACATCCGGGGTGACCGGATGGCTGAAGTATCGTACCGCCAGACCGTCGAGGATGCCTGCCGGGTGACCATCGGTGAGCGCTCCTCGGTCTGCCTCAGAATCTCCGCGGTACCACTCGATCCCTCCGCAAAGCGCCGGGCGGAGCAGTTCATCGAATGTGATACCGGGCAGATGGTGTGTTCGAGGAGCATGGCGAGTGGCGAGCGGGCGAATCTACTGCCGGATGGGCTCGTCTGGCGCATCGTCTGCCGGCTCTGATGCCGCGTCACGCCGGATCCAGACATCATACGCCGTGTTCCGGAAACCTCGTTCGAACCCGTGTGCCTCCATCCATTCCGGACTCAGCGGGAGTTCATAATTCGGGATGATGACGCCGATCCGTCCGTCCCGGAACGCCTGTTCCACCTGCGGCATCCAGTAGCGATGCGATGCCAGCCGGATGTCGCCGAACGTCGATCGACTCATGGTCTCGAGTGCCGAGCGATACTCGCCCCGCTCGATCATCTCGTTCATCCACAACACCAGACCCCAGTTGTCTTTGAAGTTGACGACTTCGATCCGCCGGCACTCGAGCGCGATGAAGGGGTCGGATGTCATCAGATCCGACGGATCGGAATGCGCCCGCACGAATGCGCTGCAGGCCGCTACCTCTTCGCGGGGAGTTCCCTGAAAACCGAAATGCTCGACGGCACCCTTACCCGTCAGGATGCCTGGGTCGATCGACAGAATGGCTCCAAACGGGATCGCGATCAGAATGGCGGCGATCATCTTTCGGAGGGGTGTGGGTGTCGGCGACAGGATCGCGTCGAGGGTATATCCCGCGAGCAGGGTGACGGGAACGAGTGTCGAGAGCAGATAGTGCGGCCAGAACGCACCGGTGATGAACCAGAAGAACAGGAGGTCCGCGGACAGCAGTGCGAATGGAATCCAGATTCGTGAACGGGAGGGGGAATGGAGAAAGGCGATGGCGGCGAGAGCTACGGGAGCGGTGAACCCGAGTGCGCCCAGCGTCCAGAATGCCTTGATCTGCCAGGGGGCGACCGCGCCTTTGATGAAGTGAAACCAGAACGTCTGCCTCAGATAATGAACGCCGTACAGTGCGCTGTAAACGGCGGTCATGATTCCGAGCATTCCGGTGAACACGAGTGCGGTTCGGATTGCCGCGCGCCGGAGGGACGGTGTGATGAGCATGGCGGCGAGCATGCCCGCGAAGGGGATCAGGGCGGTCTGCTTGCAGGCGTATGCCAGCGCGGACAGGATTCCCGCGAAAAAGGATTGCCGGAAAGTCGGTCTGGAACGCGCGAGTATCAGCAGAGCGCCGCTCAGAGCGAGTGTCGCGAATGTCTCGCGTTCGAACAGATGATACCGGAACGGCAGAAAATGCGATGCGAAGAGCAGGGAGGCCAGCACACCGGCACGCTCGTTGAACCATCTCGCCCCGAGACGCCAGATCAGGATCGATTGGCCGAAAAACGCCAGCGCCGACAGCAACTCGGGAATGCGGTACGATATGCCGAAGAGCATGTAGAGCAGAGCGATCAGGGATTCGAGCAACGGCGGATTGGGTTGGGCGAAGTCGATAAACGGAGTGAATCCCCTGAGGATCAGGAAGGCTCCATAGATGTAA
This sequence comes from uncultured bacterium, assembly GCA_937951895.1. GTDB lineage: Bacteria > CSSED10-310 > CSSED10-310 > CSSED10-310 > CALFER01 > CALFER01. The sequence continues at coordinate 72,575 of CALFER010000073.1, read as the reverse complement.
TTCGGATCCTCGATCTGAACATCCGGATGCAGGAAGCGGAGCAATCGCGGCAGGAACAACGCTCCAATCATCAGGATTCTGTAACTCGAATGCATGTGTGCGCTCCCCAGCCGGTCATCCGGCTTTCTCAGATCATAAACGATATCGACATGAATCCAAAGGGCTGTTTGCGATAAAGGAACGCGCTTTGCTTGAAATGGAATCGGATTTCGTCGATACTTTCATTTCGAGAAAGGGACGGTCGATCCATGGTTCAGATGCGCTCCTATCCATTTCCTCCTGAAGAGTTGAAACGACTGGCGATCACGGATGAACTGACCGGATTGTACAATCGGAGGTATTTCAAGTTTCGTCTGAACGAGGAAATGGAGCGGGCGAGACGGTCGGATCGTGAGATGGCAGTGCTCCTGCTCGATCTCGATGGCCTCAAATCCGTCAACGACCTCTACGGACATCTCCGCGGCGACCGTTTATTGACTGATTTCGCCGAGATTCTCTCATCGAGTGTTCGTCCGTTCGATCTGGTTGCGCGGTATGCCGGCGATGAATTCATCATTTTGCTTCCGGAGTGCGGGCAGCGTGAGGCGTTGATCATTGCGGAGCGGATCCGGTCGGCGGTGGCCGAAACGTTGTTTCATGGCGATCCGGTTCTGAAGGTGACGACGAGCATCGGGCTGGCGATCTTTCCGATCGATGGCGACGAGGCTGACAGTTTGATTTCATCGGCCGACAAGGGTCTCTATACCGCGAAACGGCTGGGTCGCAACCGAGTTGCCAACGCGAAACTCGATCAGGGTGACAAAGAATCCGAATTCCGCTTGTCCGATGTGCGTATCGTCGGACGTGATGAAGAGTTGTTCCAGATGGTCCGGACTCTGACGGACGTTGTCAACGGACGGAGTGCGTGCATCTTTGTGTCCGGGGAGCCGGGTGTGGGGCGGACGCGGGTTTTGAACGAGTTTATCGCGAGGGCGACGCAGACCGGCGCGGTGGTGTTTTCGGATACCTGTTTCGATCATACGCGCTTCATCCCGTATCAGCCGATCCGTGAGATGCTCCGGAGATATTTCACCCAGCACTCGCAGCTCGCGTACCGCTATATGATCGAGCTTTCGGAGTTTCAGCGGACGGAGTTCCTGTCGCTCCTCCCGGATCTCGATCCAGCCCGTCTGGAAATCCAGAACGGATTTTCCCGCACGCCGGGGCAGGAGGAGTTCCACCTCTTCGACGCAATTTCGCAATACTTCCGCCGGATCGCGGGCACGGCTCCCCTCATCATCTGTCTGGATGATATTCAGTGGCTGGACGAAGCGAGCATGAAGTTTCTGATCTATCTGATGCGGAATGCGCGCGAGGATCGGATCCTGCTGGTTGGCACCTGCCGGGAGGGGGACATTCACGAGACCGGTCCGGGGAACGCGCCGTTCGTTGAGACCTTGAATGCGTTCAAGGCGATCGTCCGGGTGATTCCGGTCGGATTGGTCCGCTTGAATCGTGCCCGTACGCGTGAGTTGGTCAATGCGCGTCTCGGGCAGGCCCTGCCGGCCGAGTTTACGGATCGGATTCATCGTGAGAGCGAAGGCAATCCGTTTTTTATCGAGGAGATGCTGAAGTCGCTGATCGAGAGCAATCTGCTGAGGCGAACGCCGAACGGATGGCAGGTGGGTGAGATCAGCAAGGTGGACGCGCCACCCTCGATCCGTGAGATGATTTCGAACCGATTGAACCGGCTGGATTCCGAAGACCGGCAGATTTTTTCCATTGCGGCGGTGATCGGGTGGGTCTTCGATTTCGATACGCTGCAGTTCGTTACGGGGCGGAACGAAGGCCATCTGCTCGATGTGCTGGAGCGTCTCGAATACATGCAGATGATCGTACGCGAGACATCCGGGAGGGCGACCGAGCGTTATCGGTTTGCGCACAACAAGATCCGGGAGGTTTTGTATGATGAGATGGAATCGAGGCGGCGGAGGCTGACCCATCAGTCTGTCACGGCCGCCCTCGAACGTCTCCACCAGGGCAATACCGAGCTTGTCGCGGGTGAATTGATTTACCATTACACCAAGGCCGGGATGACCGACAAGGCTGTTGCGCTGTGCTTCGAGGCGGGAGACAAGGCGTATGAACTCCATGCGGAAGGCTCCGCGATCCGGTATTACTCGAGCGCCCTGAAACTGGTCTCGTCGAACCACGCGAAGTATTTCAAGGAGATCAGCGTTCTGCATGAAAAGCTCGGGGTCATCCTGAAAGATCAGGGGCGGAGTGTGCGGGCGATCAAGGAATTTGCCGCGGCGCTCGAATACGGGAAAGGTTCGCTGACACCCTTGCGCCGCGCTCAGATTCATCGGCAGATGGCCGAGGTATATGTTGAAAACGGGCGCGTCGAAGAAACGATCCAGCAGATCGAACAGGCCGAACAGCACCTCGATCCCGAACAGGATCGGATCGAACAGATCCGTCTGGATGCCTGCAAGTGCAAACTGCTGCTGCATCGGGGAGAGTACGAGGCGTGTCTTGAACAGAGTCATCGCTGCATCGAGATCCTGCGGAAGCAGGATCAGACGATCGAACTGTCCGACTTTCTCGACCTCGCGGGCGATGCCGAGCATTTTCTGGGGCATCGTGACGCCGCAGTGCGGCTGTACTCCGAAAGCCTCGAGTTTCGCCGTGACAAGAAGGATCTTGCCCGAATCAGCCGCTCATACAGCAAACTCGCCGAAATGTTTCTCGAAGGCAGCCGCTGGGAAGATGCTCTCAACTGGTACTTCAAGTGCATCAAAATCGAAGAGAATCTGAACCATATCGCGGCCCTGGCTGATCCCTTCGAGCGTCTCGGTGTCATCTATTTCCGAAAAGGCGAGCTCCGGACATCGGTCGATTATATCAAACGCGCCCTGGATATCCGTGAGATGGCTCGTGACATCCCCGGAATCGTGACCTGCCTGACCATCATGATCGACCAGCATCTCGAGGAAGGAAAGCTGAATCAGGCCCGCGATCTGCTCAACCGCGCCGAAGAATACAATACCGATTACGACCTGGGTGTCGCCCGCCGCAATCTTTCCGTTGCAAGGATCTCGATCCTGCTTGCGGAGGTGAAACTGGAAGAGGCACGGCAGACCGCCCTGGATTTTCTGGAAGTCAACGAGTTGTTCGGCGACCCGCACGGTCGTGCCCGCGCCGCGTTCATGCTCGGGCGCGTCGAGCGGATCCGCGAGGATTCCGTGGCGTCGCTGCAGCAGTTCCAGCGAGCCCATCCGATCTATGTCGAACTCGGAAACCGATACGAAGCCGCCATGTGTATTCTGGAACAGGGGATGGTTCATAAACGAGACGGCAATATCATCCTCAGCAGCCATCTTCTCACGGAAGCACGGGATGTCTTTGCCGAGATCGGTTCGGAGCGCGATCGGATCAAAGCCCAGAAATGGCTCGATTCGGAAGACTGATTACACCCTATCCGATATCGGGTTCGTCGTCGTCCTTGCGCGTCGGCTGTTTCGGCGGCGGTGGCGGCTTGGGCGGTCCCTTTTTGGGACGTTCCACCTTCTTGTCCGACTTTTCCTCGGCGGTCGCGTAAAACTCCTGAATCCCCGTCGCAAGCTCCCGCAGACGCTGATCCACGAGACTGTTGACGGTCTGGGCTTCCCATTTTCCGGACGTGCGGATCCCCGCCTTGACCCCCGTCAGTATCTCAATCCCCTGATCGATGGTCTCAACGGCGAAAATATGGAACTTCCCTTTGCGCACAGCCTCGACGACCTCGGGTTGCAACTGGAGATCCCCGACGTTCTGCTGAGGGATGATGACACCTTGTTTCCCGGTCAGTTTCCGATTCCGGCAGACCTCATAAAATCCCTCGATCTTCTGATTGACCCCGCCGATCGGCTGGATTTCTCCGTACTGATTCACCGATCCGGTGACGGCGATATCCTGTCGGATGGGCAGGTTGGCGAGAGTTGAGAGCAGGAGATAGAGTTCGGTGGAGGAGGCGCTGTCGCCATCGATTCCGCCATAGGATTGCTCGAAACAGATCGACGCCGTGAATGCGAGCGGTTTGTCCTGAGCGAAGCGCATGCGGAGGTAGCCCGAAAGAATCTGCATGCCTTTGTCATGAATTTTCCCCGATAATTCCGATTCCCGCTCGATATTGATGATGCCGCTGCGTCCGAGACTGATGGTGCAGGTGATCCGGGCGGGTTTGCCAAATGAATACTCTCCGTAATCGTAGACAGCCAGGCCGTTGATGCGACCGATTTTCATCCCCGAGGTATCGATCATCACCAGTCCCTGATCGATATACTCCTGAATGTTTTCCTCGATCAGAGATCTCCGGTCGATGCGTTCCCGAACGGCTTTCAGCACATGGGATCTCTCGACAAGGGTCTCGGTTTTCGCCCCCGCGATATAGCCGGATTCGCGGATCAGATCGGCGACGTCGGAAAACCGTGCGGACAATTTGGTCTGGCGATCCGCCATCCGGATGCTTTCCTCGATGATCGCGGCGACGCCGGAGGGTGAGAAAGACGGGATTCCCTCCTGGCTGGTCAGACGCTTGATGAAGCAGGCGTAGTCCTGCAGATGCTGGTCCGTGCGATCCATGCGATCGTCGAAATCGGCAGAAATCTTGAAGATTTTCTTGAAATCCTCGTCGTAATTGAACAGCAGCAGATAATGACTTTTATCGCCGATGAGCACAATTTTCAGATCGATTTTGATGGCTTCCGGCTTCAGCGCGGTCTGACCGAAGAAGATGAACGATTCCGGATTTTCGATTTCGACCTGTCCGTATTTCAGAGTCCGTTTCAATGTCTGCCAGACGAAGGGTTCTCCGATGGCGTCCAGGAGATTGATCACGAGAAATCCGCCGTTGGCGCGCAGAATCGAGCCGGCTTTGATATTGAGAAAATCGGAGACCCAGTTTCCGCTCCGATCCACCACTTTTTCGATCGTTCCGAACAGATTCTTGTAATTGGGTACCGTTTCGAGGATTGCCGGAGCATTTTTCCGATCGGAATTGTCGACCAGCAGATTGACACGGAAAAACCGGAACGGGTCGCTGGGAGATGCCGGTCCCATCATCTGCGCCATCGCGGCCTGCTTGTCTTCCTTCTTGATGAAGATCTCGATCTCGTCCAGTGAATAATCCCGGATCTCATCCAGATACAATCCGACAATCTCGTTCTTGTACCGTTCCCGGATATCGTTGACCAGACTGTCGACGCACGGCAGTCCGAACCGCCGGATCGCCTTCTCGATCTCCGACTGGAGCTCACGTTCGAGAGCCCGTCCGGCGGCGAGGAGTTTTTCGAGTTCTTTTCGGAGTTCAATGTAACGGGACTGCATCTCCTTGAACTGCTCGGCGTCAAATTTGCCTTCTTCCACGAGTTTTTCCAGCTCGTCGAAGGGCATCGGTTTGTCCTCGATCGAGGGCATCAGATCCGGGCGGGTGAACGTGCCCATCTGAATCTTCACGACCGCAAAACCGGCATCCGCCACTTTTTTCTCGAAATCCGTAAACAGCTTCCGTTCCTTCGAGTGATATCCATCGGTGATCGCTTCGACCTCCTGCTTGTAGGCATCGCTTTCATAGATCCCCGGCAGATGTCGATTGAATGCTTCAATCAGCGAATCCATGTCCTTTCGGAATTTTTTCCCCTGCCCGGCAGGCAGTCGGATGAGTCTGGGCTGATCGGGGTATTTGAAGTTATGCACGTAGAGCAGATCATCGAGAATCTTCTGACGGCGATCGAGTTTGGTCAGAATCTCGCGGACCGTCGTCGATCGGCCGGTTCCGGTAAGGCCCGACACGAAGATGTTGTAGCCGGGATGTTTGATCTCCAGCCCGGCCTTGATCGCGCGGATCGCGCGTGTCTGGCCGATGATGCCCGCGTTGTTCTTGATCTCACGTGTACACGAAAACTCGAACAGTTCCTCAGGGCATGTCCATCTCAATTGCTCGACGTTCAGTTCTTTCGGTGGTTTCGGCTTACGCAGTTGTTCTTTCATAGTCCCTCCCACGAAAAGTTCCTGACTCTCAGTCTAACTCAGATTCGCTCACGATTCGATAGGAATATCCCTGTTCGGTCAGAAAAAGCTGTCGATTGAGTGAAAAATCCTGATCCTGAGTGTCGCGCGATACGAGAGTAAAGAAGCGTGCCGGGCACCCGCGCTTCTTCGGTCGCAGGATTCGTCCCAGTCGCTGGGCCTCTTCCTGCCGCGAACCGAATGTTCCCGAAATCTGGATCGCCACACTCGCCTCGGGCAGGTCGATCGCGAAATTCGCGACTTTCGAGACGACGAGAACGGGAGTGACGCCTCGCCGGAACGAATCATACAAACACTCGCGCTCCTCATTGGGAGTCTCACCCGTGATGACCGGCGCATCGAGTTCCCGGGCGATGTCGTGCAGTTGATCGAGATACTGGCCAATAATGAGAGTATTTTCGCCGGGGAAGCGTGCGACAATCTGCCGGGCCACCCCGGTTTTCGCCCGGTTCGTGGCTGCGACACGATACTTGTCGCGCGGCGAGGCCATGGCGTATTCCATTCGCAGAGACGACGGCATTTCGATCCGCACTTCCGTACAGACTGCCTGTGCGATCCATCCCTGTTCCTCGAGCACCTTCCAGGGGACGTCGTACTTTTTCGGACCGATCAGGCTGAAAACATCATCCTCGCGATGATCCTCCCGCACCAGCGTCGCCGTCAAACCCAGCCTGCGCTTGGACTGCACCTCTGCGGTGAATCGGAAAACCGGTGCCGGAAGCAGATGTACCTCGTCATAGATGACCAACCCCCATTCCTGGCGGTTGAACAGCGGCATATGCAGGAACTCCTCTTCCTTGCGACGACGATACGTCAGGATCTGATAGGTGGTGATCGTCACCGGCTTGAACTCCTTGACCGCCCCGCTGTATTCCCCGATCTGATCCGGTGTCAGCGTCGTCTTGTCGAGCAATTCGTCACGCCACTGATGCAGCGCGGTGACATTGGTGACCAGAATCAGCGTGTATTGCCGTACGCGCGACATGACGGCCATCCCCACGAGAGTCTTGCCGGCGCCGCAGGGCAGCGCGATGACACCACTGCCTCCGAATTCAGAACCTCCCGCCCAGAAATTCCCGACCGACTCCTCCTGATAATATCGCAATCGGAGGGGTTCCCCCCCGAGTGTGTCGGTTCGGAGATCGATTTCGAGCGGCTTGCCAGGCCGGTACCCCGCACGATCCTCAACCGGGAACCCGTGCTTGATCAACGCCTGTTTGAGATGCCCTCTGATGCCGTGGGGGACACGGATCGATCTGGAGTCGATGACGGTTCCGAGAAACGGCTGGAGGCGTGGGAGATTCATCAGTTCCAGCATCAGGGTCTCATCGTCGCTCCGGAGCCGCAGATCATCACCCCCGGATGACGCTTCCAGCCATAACTTTCCATACCGGGCCATGTAGTCGCGGATCTCGGTTGTAATGGTCGCAGGTACCGGGTAACGGCTGTACCGGATCAGCGTGTCGAGAATGATATCGGCTGTGATCCCCGTGGCTGCTGCATTCCATAGAGACAACGGTGTGATCCGATAGGTATGAACATACTCGGGACTCTTGACCAGTTCGGCAAAGGGAGCCAGATGATCGCGCGCTTCGGCATACTTCGGATTGTCCGTGTGCAGGAGCATCGACCGGTCGGATTGCAAAATGAGAGGATTGGTCGGATCCGGTGTGCCTTTCGAGGAACCGGGTGCCGGAAAATTCACGAGCGCCTGTCAGGATTTGAAGACGAGTCGGGGCACGGGACGCATGAAATGGGAAGAAGCCCAGACCGGTTTGACCGCCACATCATTCGCTTCAAGCAGACATTCAATCTCGGTCGTCGTCGATTGCTCCAGAAGCGATGCATACTGCAGGATCCAGCCGATATCCAGCGAGGTTTTCAGAAGGGGACAATCGAGCGGGCACAGGAGATCGTCCGCCTTCAGCCGCCGAATCATCCGTTGGGTATGATCGAAATGCTCGTGCAACAACTCGGAGAATCGCTCGGAATCCTCTTTCCCCGTCGGCAAACGCTCGAACTGCTCCGACGCAAAAACCATTTTCCCGGGAGGTGTTCCCAATCCATAACGCTCGATAGAATGCATCAGTGACGAGAGTGAAAAGTCGAGATTGCTGACGATCTGAGCGATCGAGATCTCGGTGTTGCCGCGGATGAGCGACGAGAACACCAGATCGGTTCCCGCGCGTCTCAACAGGTTTATCAGCCGGTATCGCAAGTAGTTCTTCCAATCGAGGTGAAACCGAATAATATCCATAATCTGCCTTCCTCCGGTCGATTACGTTGAGTTCGCCAGCAGCTCATTATCCACGATTGGAGGTTTGCGCGCAATACGAGAATTGCGTATAAGTGCCGGTATGGGTTCCAAAACCGGACATATCATCGAATTCAGCGAGTATCTCAAGAGCCGCTTCGGAGATCGTGTCTGGCGCGTGCCGCTCGATGCCGGTCTCACATGCCCGAATCGCGACGGTACTCTCGGCGACACCGGTTGCATCTATTGCGACAATCGCTCCTTTCATGCAACGACCTCACCCGCGGCTCCGATCTCCCGGCAACTCCAGGATGGCATCGATCGGGTCGCCGAACGGCGCGGCATCCACAAGGTGCTCGCTTACTACCAGACCTATACGAATACCCACGCCCCGGTCGATCACCTCAAAAGCCTGTACCAGCCGGCGATCGATCACGACACGGTCGTCGCAATCGCCATCGGCACCCGCCCGGATTGCCTCCCGGAACCGGTCATCCGGCTGCTTGCGGACATCAACCGGAAAAAACCGGTCTGGATCGAACTCGGTATCCAGACAATCCACGACGCGACACTCCGGGCAATCCGCCGCGGACACACATGGACGGATGCGTCCGATGCCATCGATCGGCTCCAGGCTGCCGGCATCGATGTCGCCGCTCACGTGATTCTCGGACTTCCGGGCGAATCGGCCGAGGACATGATCGCGACCGCCCGAACACTCGCATCGAAACGGCTCCTCGGTATCAAGCTGCACCACCTCCATGCGATCCGCGGAACGATTCTGCACGAGATGCTGGAGCGACATGAATGGACCCCGATGGATGTGGACACCTATATCCGTATCGCCGCCCGGTTTCTCTCCGTATTCCATGAACCTGTCGTAGTCATGCGCTGGGTCGGAGACTGCAGGAACGATCTTCTGATCGCTCCACGCTGGACCCGATCGAAAACCGAAATCCGGAACGCAATCATCACATCACTGATGGAGCTGTCCTGAGCCTGTCCGGGTCGGCCGAATCCATCTCAGACGACAATCGTTTCCTCACGCCGCGGCCCGACCGATACGATCTTCAGGGGTGCACGGATCCATTCGACGATCCTGTCCAGATAGCGCCGCGCTTCACCCGGCAGATCCTCGAGTTTGCGGATGTTACGCAACGATCGGTTCCATCCCGGAAGATACTCGTACACCGGCCGGCAATGCTCGACGACCGGTGTGGCCGGCATATCGGTGATTCGTTCGCCGGCGTATTCGTATGCGGTGCATATGCCTATGGTTTCGAAGGTGTCGAGCACATCGAGGCGTGTCACTGCGACCGACGTGTATCCATTGATGCAGGACGATTGGCGCAGCATGACGCCATCGAGCCAGCCGCAACGCCTGGGACGGCCTGTCGTGGCGCCGTATTCGTGGCCGACTTCACGGATCCGAAGTCCCGGTCCCGTCGAGTCTTCCGTCACCATCGGGCCTGCGCCGACCGACGTCGAATAGGCTTTGACCACACCCACGACTTCCGTGATGCGATGCGGCGGGATACCGGCGCCGACCGATGCATAACCCGCGGTCGGAGACGATGAGGTGACATACGGGTAAGAGCCCCATTCGACGCATTTGCCCACCCCGAGTTGCCCTTCAAGCAGAATCCGTTTTCCGGACCGGATCGCGTCGTCAACCAGAGGTGTCGAGTTGCACAGATACGGTTCGAGCACACGATGCCAGCGGCGACAGGTTTCCACGAGCGGCCCGAGTTCATATTCCTTCAACCCGAACGCTTTCAGAATGGTGTTCTTGTATCGGAGAATCAGGCTGAGACGCTCGGACAGCCATGCGGGATCGGCCAGGTCACTCATGCGGATCCCAAATCGTCCGTATTTATCGGCATACGTCGGGCCGATCGCTTTGTTCGTCGTGCCGATCCGTCGATCTCCCATCAGGGATTCCTCGAGACGCTCCAGGTCGTAATGATACGGCATGACCACATGGGTCCGATCCGATATCCTGAGATTCTCGAGGCTGACATTCTTCCTCTTGAGCAGCTCGATTTCCTGCAGCAAGTCGTCCGGCGCGGCCACGGTGCCGGAACCGATCAGGTTGACGACATTCGGTCTGAAAATCCCCGACGGCACCCCGTGCAGCTTGAATTCGCCGATGTCATTGACAATGGTGTGACCCGCGTTGGCGCCTCCTTGAAAACGAATGACCATGTCGGCTTGCGACGCCAGAAAATCAACCACCTTGCCCTTGCCTTCATCACCCCACTGCGCGCCAACAACCGCTACGACAGCCATCCGATTTCCCCTTTCCAGGCGAATGTTCAGCTCCAGAGATTACCCCGTCGGCGCAGGAATGACAAGCCGGGTGTCTGCCGACGGAACCGAATCGATTTCATGGCCTGAAAAAAACGGGATCCTTCGGCAATCCGCCGAAATGATCCCGCTATCTGAAAACTTACAAAATCAGTTGACTACAGTCGCGATACAGGGGCTGTCGTTGCCCATGCAGTCGCGGGACAACTGGAACTCCATCGGGTGATTCTCGATGATCGATTCCATCGAGTCGTTTTCTTCGCAATGAACCGTGATCAGAGATGGATTGGAGAAGTCGATGACGAAGGTCGCCGTGCCGTCCGGCAATTCTTCCCAGTCGGGCTTCTCAACTTCTTCGACCTGATCGCCGTTGATGAAGTATTCGAGTTTGTAGCAGGGCCACCAGGGACCATCCGGCCAGCCGGGCTGCATATACCGATGATAAACACCCATTTCGTGTCCGCCCGATTTGATACAGAACAGCGCTTGTTTGTTGATGCTGTCCTTGTTCTCGTCCGACATCACCGGAATATTGGTGACGCGCACCCGCATGCTCGTTCCCGCAGGGAGGGGCGTGGGCGTCGCGGTGCCGATCGGAGTCGGCGTCACGGTCGGTGTCTTGGGTCCCGTCGGATCGTCATCGTCGCACCCGGCCATGAACAGCCCGAACGACAGAAAACTCAATGCGAGAATGAACACACGGGCAACAGGGGATACATTCCGAAACTTTGCAGGCGATTGTGTCTGCATCATCATCTCCTCTTTTAAAAAGGTTCCTGGTTGGTCGCATCCGAACTGAACAATTCCAGACCCCTCCGGAATCTTTCTTTGTCTAAAGGATATGAATAATGATGTCAACAGAAATTGTTACGAGGTTCCCAATGGTGAATGCGATGTGATATGAGAAGGGGTCGATGATCGGCAAATCGGAAGAGGAGACAGAAGATGAACCGGAAACAGAACATTCGCCTCCATTATGAATCCAGCGGTTCCGGTCCGGCGATCGTGATGCTGCACGGGTGGGGGGCAAACGTCTTTGCCTGGCGCCGCCTTGTCACGCCGCTCGCATCCCGGTTTCGAACCATCGCAATCGATCTCAAAGGCTTCGGCGCTTCACCCAAACCGGATGACGGTGCCTACTCGATTTTCGACCAGGCCGACCGGGTGCTCGACCTCATCCGGGTTCTCGAACTGGATTCCTTCGTCCTCGCCGGTCATTCCTATGGAGGAGCGGTTTCCCTGGCTGTGGCACTTCATCCTGCCCGCACCCAGTCGCTCAACGGGTTGATCCTGATCGGTGCCGCATCATACCCCCAGGATATGCCGCCGGCGCTCAAAATCATGCAGACTCCCGTCCTGGCTCATATCGGCCTGAATATGATCGGCCCCGAGTATCAGGTCAGAGCCATGCTCGGCCAACTCGTCCTGGACAAACAGATCATCACGGATGAAATGGTCACGCAGTATGCCCGGCCGCTCCATGACCCGCTCGCGCGGAAGGCCCTGACCGAGACTCTCCGACAGATGCGTCCGCCCGACATCGACCGGTTCTGCGAACGATATCGCCAGATCGATTGCCCCGCATTGCTGATCTGGGGACGGGAAGATCGAATCGTGCCGCTCGGAATCGGTGAAAAACTGGCCGCAGCGCTACCCCTGTCCTCATTGAAAGTACTGGAACGCTGCGGTCACATCCCCCAGGAAGAAAAACCCGCAGAGGTCCTCTCCCTGATTACCCGCTTCCTTGAATCTCTCCCCCTCAACCCACAACCCGAAAACTTCAACCCGAAAACTGAACACTGAACACCGCCCCCTACCTTTCCCACCCCCCGATATCATCCACACAATCCGAAATCACGACCTTCGAGACATCGAGGGCGTGATGTGATTCATACCGGATCCGAATCAAGGCCTGACCGGGTTCGAACCGAACCGGCTGTCGGGCGAACGCGCCGAGTTTGACGTCATTTGATGTGATCCGGGCGGCGTGGATCTGCCAGAATGCGGGATTCGCGGGAGCGGCTTGTTCCAGGGTCCATGCGCCGGGAATCGAGACGCGCAATCCGAACGCATCGAGCGACACTGGTTCGGGTGCGCGCACCGATATCGTGATCGTACCCTCCTCCGCTTCCGCATCGAAATCCTGTGTCACGATGAATCCACGGTCCTGTCTGGCGAGTTTGGAGCTTTTTGCGGATGCCAGCACGATCGGGTCTGCGCAATCGCAGGAGTCATCGAGATAATGATCGATGATGCAATGCGAATCCGCGGGAGTCACCGCGCCGTCTCCGTTGCAATCCGACGAGCAGAAATCGTGATACATGGCGGGTTGAGGGAAACTCTCCAGATAGAACTGGAAGGCGAGTTGCGCGTCTTCGGGTGTCAGATCTCCCGAATTATTCACGTCGCCGTCGTTGAAGCATTCCGGTGCATACATCAGGGCATACAGAGATTCCCCGTTGGTCAGGTTGTACTCGCCGTATATCGGATCCAGAAAACCACCGTTGGCGAGCTGGTTGTCCAGTATCCAGTCCATTCCGGCATCGATTTCGGCCTGATACCGCCAGATGTCGGCCGCCTTGAGTGCCAATACGGCGTAGTCCGTGACCTGAAGGGATTGATTTTCAGGTCCGACCGGGTAACTGGCCGTCGATGCGACCCATCCGTTCGACGATGTGCATGGATCGGTGACACCGTCGATGGTGATATTGTCGATATAGAAACCGGCAGGGTTCACGGTGCAGACCGGATCGTTTCCCAGACCGATCGAGTCAGTGAAGAATCGAAACCGAATGCGATAGACACCGGTTGCGGGCAGGGTCACTGTTTCAGTGGTGTACCCGGTCTGACATCCCGTGATGCCGTTGTCGGGTGGTGTCGTGTGGGTGCCGGCCAGTGCGGTCCAGGTAAACCCGTTCACTGAATACTCCACAAAGCCGAAATCATAACCGTCCTCGATGTCATACTGAAGATCGAAGGTGATGACGGGTGATGTGGTGATGTTGAAGAATTTGGTGAGTGTCGCATTCATGTAGTCGGCCGATCCCGAGTACCAGCGTCCGGACCCCAATGTCCATGTTGTCGCGACGGGAGCGGCGTCCACCAGATCGGTATCGTAAATGAATCCGCCGTCGGGATGCTGATAGGTGGTGAGGCGGTCCGCGAGATCCAGCACGGAGTCTTCGGAGGCGAAGCTGCCGGATGTCGGATCGAAGACGGCGTTGACGATGGCGAGTCCGTATACGGCGGAAGCCAGCGCGATGACATCGTAGGATTTGGCCGTTGAGATTTGATTGATCCGATCCTGGAAATAGCTCAGAACGATGTTCGCCTGATCGGGCGTTCCGAGTTCTTCCGTGACTTTCGGCAGATCCAGCGCATCGAAGACGCGATAGTTGGATTGGGCTTCCGTGCGAAGCGCTGCGAGATAATCGGTGCAATATGAAAGCGTCGTGTAGTTTGTCGGATCGCCGTATGTGCCATTATCGAGCGCCTGGAAGAAATGCGTACGGAGCGTATCGGTGTAAGATGTCGCGCTCGGGACGACATGATTGAGCTGCCAGATGAAGAAGGGATTTCCGACGGAATACCGGTGTTCGCCGTTCGCGAATGCATAGCAGCTCGCATAGTCCGCCGCGTCGAACGCACCGAGCAGATGCCGGGCATCGTCGGTCCGTTCATAGCCGCGCAACAGCCCGTTCGCCGCCGAACCGATGGTGTTGGCGGGAAGCTGAGTCGGCAGAGCGGGGCATTCCAGTTCCCAACCCCATCCTTTGCCGCTGCACTCCGCCGGACACATTTTCTCGAGCATCCGGTCGGCGGCTCCGGTGATTCCGAGATCGCGGGAGCCTCGCCTGAGCAGTTGCGAGTGATCGGGTTTTTCGGCGGAAGGTTCGGTAATCGGGCGATCTCCCCTTACCAGAATGGCCCGCGCGTCATCCCGTTTGAGGGGATGTTCCCGCGATGTATTGGCGAAGAGAACCCCTGTGCCGACACCGATCATCAGTGCGATCGTCATGCAGATCCATCGATTGCCGTTCAATCGTTTCATGGCCGGACTCCTTTCAATCCGTCGGAACCGGATCGTGCGGCGGATCTCCGGGAACCGAACAGACCCAGCGAAAGCACCGTAAACACGACGACCATCAACGCAATTCCGCCTCCGGATTCCGCCGGAACGGGCAATGGTGTCGGCGTCGGTGGCGGGACAAGCAGAAATGTGAAGATGCCGTATTGCGCGCCCCAGCCGTCCACATCATCGACCAGCCTGTCGAGCGTCATGTAGCCGATCTGGCCGTCCGTGCAACCCGGGCAGTCGACCGTGAAATAGAGTTTGATGACGGATCCTGAGGTTCCGATGAAGATCGGGGTCGGATTGTACGCGCCGACCCGGATCAGCCCCGTCGACGGTTCATAACAGTCCAGCATGCTGTTCGGGCCGCTCCAACCCGACGTCAGCGTTCCCGGCAGACAGTGACTGTAACTGAGCATATTCGTGGGATAATGCACATCGAACCCGAAATCGTTGACCGCACCCGGAAGATCCGTGAAAAGCACCTCGACTTCGATCGTCTGTCCCTGAAGCCCGGACGCATCCTCCACTGCCACATCCACCGGCGGAGGCGGGCAGCCGTACGAGAATTCACCGTCGGTGATGTCATACAGAAACAAATCGTTAAACGGCATGGAATCGGTGTTCAGATCGCTCAGAGTGATGCCGTATGCACTGTACTGTTCACAGTCCTGACAGATGACATCAAAATTCAAAACAGCAATCGTGCCGCTGCTCGATGGCCCGATCCGGCTCCCGCCGTAATCGTTCGCTCCGATCACCAGAACCTGACCCGGTGCGCCTTCAATCGGATTGCACGACAGGAGTTCCCAATCCGACGTCAGATCGCCGGGCGAACAATTCGAGTCCAGGCGCAGTACCGCCGGATCGAAATTTACGATAAACCCGAAATGATCAATGACGTTCACATTGCCACCGATCGATACATCGACGGTCGGTGTGTCCAGATAACATGCCGATACCGACGCAACGGCGATCGCTCCCGCCGGGCAAGTCGCCGTGACCGACCCGTCGATCAGATTGTAGCCGGCGATGTCCAGCAGCGGATTGGACAGGGTGAGGGGTGAGGAGGTGTCTTCCGTGAGACCCGAAACGAGGGTGAAACCGAGCGTGAGGAGCGGGGCGAGACTGCCCGCGGGGATCGCGTCGCCCGTCCCGGCAGCCGCCGAAACCACAATGGTTCCGGTGGTATCCACACAGTCGATCGAATCCCAGGTTGCCGTCAGGAGAGCTGCCGAGCATCCGGTGAAGGACAGATGAGACGGATTGTAGACGCAGGTGAACTCAAACGCATCGATCTCTCCGGAATTCGAATACAACCGGATATCCGTGGAAATCGACCCCGAACAGGCTTCTGACCGGGATGCTTCCAGATACCCGGACGCCAGCATCGTCGGTGCGGAAAGGACAAGCAGGATCAAGTATCCAGACACACGGAACTGCTTCATGGCGGACCTCCAGTGATGGCGTTTCAGAGCGAGGGGATCATCGACTGTGAGAGCAACTCGTCGATGTTTCTGATTTCGGCATTGAAACATCCCACGCGGTTGCAGATCCCGATGCACCGGGAATAATCCGCGTCGGGTGTCGTGAACAGCGCAATGAGATCTCCTCCGCAGTGGCAATGCGAATACACCGGCAAGGCCGTGCCGCAGTGCGGACAGAGAATCTCCATGATGTCACCCTGGAACAGGTCGATATCGAGTGCGATCTTGTGCTTGACACCGAAGATGGGGCTGAGCGCGACCAGTCCTTCGCGGTTGTCCTTCCGCACCATGATCATCACGCCGGGATGGCCCTCGAATGTCGCGCGGGGTGACATGAGCGAATGGCCTTTCGGACAATGACAACCCGTCACCAGGACGGTCTTTTTCATTTCAGCCAGATCGGGCTGCGCCGGGACCGGGATAATCATCATGCCGTTGTCATCAAATCGCCGCATGAAACCTCCTCTCCAGCAATGTGTGCGAAAACCCGCTAGAAAAGAGTATAATTGAAACAGGCGGAAATGTGAAGGATCCGGCGAACTATTCCGACCAGCCGAACATCACGACATCCCAGTCCCCGACCAGTTCGCTCAGATCCGGTGTCACCAGCGCGGCATACAGTCGCAGACCGGACATCGTTCCAAGGCCCGATGGCCAGGTGAATTGAAACAGATCAATAACATTCTGACCGATTCCGAGATCGGCCTCCATCCATGCCACAGTTTCGGTCCAGTCCGGCGCATAATAGAGCGCACCGAATATGTCCAGAACCGCAAAGAGCGGAAGCCCTGCATGAGTCTCCGGACCATGATTGTCCAGGATCAACTCGATTCGAAACGTCTCACCCGGAAGGAGCATCCGGTCCGGCATCCGGATCGATACCCGCGGCGGGTGGATCGGATAATGATATCCCAGATCCGACAGGCCGGTGTCGGCATGGTGCGACGTCGCGGTGGTCGAGGCATTCATGCAGTACGACTCGTCGCGCCGCGCGTAACAAACCTCGGATGCCGCTACCCCGATGTCGATGCATGGGCTGGTCTGTGCCTGCCCGGCAGCGGTCGAGGCCAGATAATGAGCACCCAGAGGGCCGGTGGCGAAAAGCGGATCCGCGTCCATGATCGAACTCCCCGGATATCCTCCGGCAATGTCACAGGTGTCAGCCGTCACCGTGCCGTCACTCTCGATGATCGGCCATGCATCCCAGAGAATCGAATGGGTGATACTCAGAGAACTTCCCGAATCGATCATCAGCACACCCTGTCCCTCCGACCGCGGATTCGAAGCGAACGTGCAATTGCCTGCCGTCAGCGTCGACTGACTCACCGATGCAACAGCGGAACTGCCTTGTGAGATGTTGCCGGTGAAGAGACAGTTTTCGATTCCGACGGTGGAATCCCAGGTGCTCATGAACCCCGTCCCCAGCGTGCTGATATTGTTCTGACATCGACAGAAATCGAATTCGACCGTGCTGCGCGTGAGCGACACCGGCGATCCGCTCTCGGTAAACCCGTTTGTCAGCACGAGATCCGCAAGGTGGGTATCCGGATCGTTCATCCCGATGAGTAAAGCCGCCTGGGATTCCGCGTCGAGAATCGATGGTGCATATTGCGATCCCTGAATCATGACGTGTGGAATGAGCGGCAACGGGAATCGTTCCGATGTCGTCGAAGCGGAATAGGTGCCGGGTTCCAGACGGATCGTGACGGGAAACTCTTCGGTGCCGATAACCCTGGAGAGCGCATGGTTCATGGTTCTGAAGGGGGTCAGCCGAGACAGGCCGTCCAGCGTGTCGTCTCCGGATGGCGAGACATACACATCCTGAAAAATCGGATCGCTCTGTGACGTGCAGCCTTCACATCGAAACGCTTTTTGCGGCGAAACATAATAATCCGATTCTGCAATTCCATGGAACAGGCAATTGATGACTTCGATCTTCGGACTCGTTTTCCCGATACAGGCCAGATCGGCTCCCGCGGGAGACTCATTTCCGGTGAATTCGCAGTTTTCCAGACGCAGAGGCGATCGTGACTGGTCCGGGCTGTACGGCAGATTCGCGAAGACCGCTCCCCCCTGGCCCGCCCGGTTCTCCTCGAAAAGACAATTCTCCATTACCGCGGTGCATTCCGTAACATGCACCGCGCCCCCCTCCCCATCCGTCGAGTTACGCTCGAAACGGCATTTCGTGACCGTCAACTCCCCCGTGCTGAACGTCACAGCACCACCCCGGAAGTCCGATTGATTGTCGCTGAAAACGCTTTCGATGACGGTCAGATCCGTCCGATCGGACACCAGAGCACTGCCTGTGCAGGCTTTAAACAGACAACTCTTGATCGTGATGTCAGAAGCGGCGAGACTGAAAGCTGCGCCGTCATCGGACGGATCCCGAACGGTCAGATGCGAGATGCCGGATCCGATGGAGTAATGTGCCAGAAACACCGGTGAAAGATGATTGCCCGAAAAGATGACCGATTCGATGCCCTCCCCGGTCAGGGTGACATGATCCGGAAGGCTGAATGGACAGTAATCGTATTCGAATGCCGTGGAGTATTCTCCCGCAAAAACATGAATGGTCAGCGGGTGCTCCTCCGTGCCGTACACTCGCGATAATGCGTGCCGAACACTGTAAAAGGGGGTTTCCGCAGTCAATCCGTCATTCGCGTCGTTCCCGTAACGCGTCGATACGAAAACATCCTGCGTGATCGGATCGAGGTCCCATACACTCCCGCTCAGGTCGCATCCCGAAGCCGGAGACACATAGTACGATGACCACGCATATCCGGTGAAATGATTGTATGTGGCTGTGACAGGCGAATCGAACGATTCCTCGAGATAGATATCGGAACCGATCGCGGATCTGTTGTCGATGAAGGTGTTCCCCATCCCTGCACCGCCGCCGATCGTCGGGCCCCCCTGCCCCCAGCCGACACCGATGCCGCCACCGACTATGGCGAAGTTGTCCTGAAACACACAGTTCCGGATGATCGGCGTCGCTCCGTGGCTGCAGTAAAATCCTCCTCCCACAGAATCCGCTTCGTTGCCGGATATCAGGCAATCCGAGATCACCGGGGCACTGTTGCCTCCATAACAGTAGATTCCTCCGCCCATGTTGCAGGAGTCATTTCCGGTGATCGTGCAGTCGGATACGGTTCCGGAGGACTGATAAAACGCGATGCCCCCGCCCGAACAGGAGGAATTCGCCGCAATGACACAGTTCGTGATGGTCGGAGCAGCCTCGAATCGACACATGATCCCACCGCCGCTCGCGCTGTAGATGTTTCCCACCATGATGCAACGGTCGATCACGGGAGAAGCGCCCGACACCTGGATTCCCGCTCCCGATGGAGAAAAACCGTTGCGGATGGTGAAGCCCGACAGGATTGACGCATCGGTTTCATCGTTTTCGAATCGAAAACCGAAACCGTCGCCTTCGAGATCGATGATGCACAGAACGGGTCCGTTTTCACTCGTCACATGGATCGCTTTCCCAAGATAATCCAGGTTCCGGTTCCCGTCACCCCGATACACGCCATCCGCGACCAATACCATATCTCCGTCCACAGCCGCGTCGATGGCCTCCTGAATGGTTACGAAATCAGAAGGGACATGCAGGGTCGCCGCACTCAGGGAAGCCGGGAAAAGCATAGCACACAGAATCATGCACACAATTCCGATCGTTTTCATGAAAAACCTCCTTGCAGGTCATCAACATGATAAAATGAGAAAAAAAATTTGTCAAATAAAGAACCATGATCGGGAATAAGTTTAGATCCCTTCACTATCTGATGCGTTTATCCTTCCGAGACCGGATCGGTTCCGGAAAGGAGGATCTCATGAGATTCGACGCGAGGTGTGCCGAGAGAGCCGGGATGAGTCGCAGGGAGCAGAGTTTTTTCCAGAGGATGATCGTGCTGGCCATCGTGGTCCACATCGGCATCCTGTATGTCGGCATTCCAAAGAATCTGCTCGGAACTCAATCGAAAACCGGAATGACCGCGCGTGACAATCCGCTCGAATTCATCCGGTTACCGCCGGACAGGCAACCGGTTCCTGAAAAAACCGACAGGAGATCCCGTCACGTCACGCGTGTGTCGATTCAGGCGAGTCAAGGTCCCGAGGAAACGATCATTGCGACGCCGATGGAGTTCGAGTATCAGATTGCGGGTTACGAGGATATCGACATCGAACCTCCCCCTCCTCAGATCGAACCGGTCCGGCCGGGCGGTGCGGTCATCGCGCCGAAACTGATTCGCTCCGCGTCTCCTGTTTATCCCCCTCTTGCCGTGAAAATGGGCATTCAGGGAATGGTCGTCATCGAAGCGGTCGTCGACCGGCACGGGATCGTCACCTCTGCGAACGTGATCAGGCCGCTCTACGGCATTCTCGACGAGGCCGCACTCGAAGCGGTCCGAAGCTATGTATATGAACCCGGGACGCTCAACGGTGTTCCGCTGGATGTCATCATGGTGGTCACGGTTCAATTCGTCATCAACCGCTGATTGATTTGCCGATCGAACTTTTTTCAGGCATCGTTCGTCTTATGGGATGAATGGGAGACGACGATGACGCTGACCGAGATTCTCCGACAATGCAAACGCAACGATACACTCGCCTGGGAACGCTTTGTCCGCGATTATCAGGGCCGGATTTACCGGATTGCGTTCACGTATGCCCGGAATCCCGAAGACGCCGGAGATCTCACGCAGGAAATCTTCATCCGCATCTATCGGAAAATCGGACAGTGGCGCGAAGACGAATCGGCCATGGCATGGATCCTCACGATCGCACGGAATCTCGGGATCGATCATGTCCGCCGGGGCAAGGTCCGGGCGGCGGATCGCACGGTTCCGGTCGATGAACATCAAGACATCGCGGATCCGCGTCAGAATCCCGTCGAGGAATGCATGCGCGATTCGCGTCGCCGCATTCTGCAGAAAGCACTTGAATCGTTGTCCGAAATATCCCGGGAAATCGTGCTGTTGAAGGATATGCAGGGACTGTCTCTCGACGATATCGCCCGGATGCTCGGGATCCCGCTCGGAACCGCCAAATCGCGCTCCAACCGCGCCCGCTCGGAACTCGTCCACGCGGTGCTTGCGTTGAGCAGCCCGGAGCAACTCCTGTGAACCGGCAATCCGTATCATGCGCCTGGGTGCGGGAACACCTCCTTGAGATCTTCGACGGGGCGATTTCCGGAGAGGATCGTCAACGGCTCAGGGATCATCTGGACGGGTGTGAGGCATGTGCGGGCATGCTGAGTGAGGCGATGTTCGATACCGGTCAGGCCCCGCGACAAGACTCCGAAGAGAGCCTTCGTCGGATTCTGGCCGTCACGTCCGGCTCGCCCTGCACCGACGCACTCGAACGAATCGTCTCGATCGAAACCCCCGGCCCGGAATCCGACGAACTCCTCACCGGACATCTCGAACACTGCCCGATCTGCCGAGTGAAAGCGGACGTCTGGGAGTGGATCAGGGCTGAACTGCCCGCGATGGCGGAAATGGATGTTCCCGCAGGTCTGACTGCGGCTGTTCTGGATCGCACATCGAGAGCGGAGCGGGAGGCCGGATGGCGGGATTGGATCCGGGCGCTCGGAGAGTCTCTGGTGCGGAGACCGCGTGCTGCGCTGGAGTTGGGCTATCTGTTCGCGTTGCCGTTCATGTTCCTGTTCCATCCGGCGGCCGTTCCGGGTCATTTCATGGAAACACGGATGACACATGTTTCCGAATTCACTTCGCTGGCTCAGGACGAGGCTCTGCTTGCGGCGGCGGGGCTGGGGAGGGCAGTCGACGAGAAGACCCGGTCGCTGCGGACGCGGTTTACTCAGGGGTGGGTCGATTCAATCCAGACGGTGGATCAATTCTATCGAGAAATCAGGGATGTTTCAGGAGCTGTGAAAACCGAGGTAAAACTGGCGGCGACGGCATGTTCGACCGGACAATTCGACCGGGGGATCCGGCATGCCGGGGCGGCGTGGAATGCAATCAAGTCGTTCGATCCGGAGGCGGAATCGGGTGACACTACGGAGGGTGGAACACATGGAACAGAATAATGTTCACAGCAGTATCAATCGGACCGAGTATCATGGTGAGGAACCGACACGGAGACATGCGCGCTCGCGTCAGATCTACAAATCGCCTGCGATTGCGGGAATGTTGTCGGTGATACCGGGGCTGGGGCAGGTCTACGTCGGATATTACAAGCAGGGTTTGATGAATCTGGCTATTTTCGCACTCGCGATCACGATCTCGACGAATCTCGAAGATACCGGTCTGAGTCCGCTTTTCGGGCTGTTTATTCCTTTCTGGTTTTTCTATACGTTGATTGACGCGGTCCGTCGGGCCTCGCTGTACAATCTCTCGGTCGACGGCGAAACGGGGATCAAACTGCCCGAGGACATGCCGTTTCCCGCATTGAACGGGTCGTTGACCGGCGGTGTCACGCTGGTCATCATCGGAACCCTTCTGTTCCTCAATACGAAGTTCGATATCTCTCTGGCGTGGCTTGCCGACTGGTGGCCGCTGGCGATTGTCGCGGGGGGAGTGTATCTGATCTACCGGAATCTGGAGGAGCGGAAGCGGAGTGCGGCTCCGTTCGAAGCAGCGGCTCCGTCCGAATCGAAACTCGACTGATTCGCGACGCCGCGATTCGGCTGGAGAGGCGGAATTGCGGTCGAATGACGGATGCGTTAGGATCGGATTCACGGAGGTAGTATGAACTCGGTGAATCTGTTCTGGACAACCGGCACGATCGTTCTGGATGATTATCAGATCGAAGAATTGCTCGGTCAGGGCGGACTCGGGGCGGTTTACCGGGTCCGTTCGCTTTCAACCAACCGTATTCATGCGGTCAAGCGGATTCTTCCGGAGTTGTCGTTGAACCCTGAACGCCGAAAGGCGTTTCTGGCGGAACTCCTGATCTGGGCCGGTCTGCCCTCTCACCCGAATCTCACGGCCTTTCGCTTCTTCCGCCGCTTCCAGTCCGAAATTCTCGTGTTCCTCGAATTCGCCGACGCCGGGCCCTTGTCGGACTGGATCCGGTATCAGCGCATCCCGAATCTCATCACCGCCATCGATATCGCCATCCAATCCGCCCGAGGCCTTTTTGCATCGCACCGCTGCGGTCTCATTCATCAGGATGTCAAGCCGAGCAACATCCTGATGACATCGGACGGCGTGGCCAAAATCACCGATTTCAGCCTCTCCAAATTCCAACCCGCCTCTCTCCCTGTTCCTCCGCCGGAAAACCTGAAAGTCAGTTGCCTCGGAATGACCCCCGCATACTGCTCACCCGAACAGGCTCAGAAACTCCGGCTGGATCGGACGACGGATGTCTGGAGCTGGGGGGTGACGATCATGGAAATGCTGAATCAGACCCATCACCGTCATTTCGGCATCAGCGCGCCTTTCGTTCTGGATCAATGGCGTTCGACGGGACCCGAATTTCAAGGGGAGCGGGTGCCTGAAGCGATATTCGAGATCCTGGATCGATGTTTTCAAAAAGATCCCGCCGATCGCTGGCAGTCCCTGATCGAGCCGATCGGGATTCTCGAGAAAACATACGCTGAACGGGCCGGATTCCCCTATCTGCGTCCCGACCCGATCATCTCGGCGCAGACAACCCGGATCAGCGAGTTTACAGCATCCAATCCGGTATGGACGGATCCTGAAACGATCATTGCCCGGATCCATCTCTCAACAGGACTCGATTACTCGGATTCCCGTGTGGATCCTCCGGATACCTCCCGCACGTCGCGGGTTGCGGCGCTGGCAGACCTGATCACCTTCGATGATATCCTCCAGGATCTCGATGCGCGGGTCGGTACGGGCGATTTTGTCATCGATATCGAGTGTGCGCGATTGAGTCGCGAGGCGGGTTTTATCCATCAGTATCTCGGGGATCTCCCGGGACGCCTTCAACTCATGCGGCGTTCGATCAGGATCTTTGAACGGGTGTACGATCAGGCCGGCACGCCGATGTTTCTCCGTGAAATGATCCAGACACTGAATAATCTCGGCGTCAGCTATGCGCAACTGTCGCGATATCAGGAAGCGATCGATACCTACCGATCGGCGCTGGACCGTGTCGGGCAGATCGGAACGCCTCACGGAGATACGGATGAGCTGGCGTGCCGGATCCTGCCCAATCTCGCCAACGCGCTCAGGCAGACCGGACGGCTGGAGGAG
Organism: uncultured bacterium; assembly: GCA_937951895.1. Classification (GTDB taxonomy): domain Bacteria; phylum CSSED10-310; class CSSED10-310; order CSSED10-310; family CALFER01; genus CALFER01. Next base: position 48,221 of record CALFER010000073.1, on the reverse strand, counting down.
GCCTGCGGGATTCTGGACGAGGCGGGTCGGCGCGGGGAGCAGATGGCCGGATCCGATGCGCCGCTGGCATACATCCTGACCTCGAAGGCTCAGATTCTGGAGAAACTGGGCCGATACGAAGAAGCACTCGATGCGTTTGACCGGGCGATCGTGCTGTATCGGAAGATGGATATCGAGCGGGATGCGAGGGTGGCGGCGTTGCTGTCACAGGCGTTGAGCGACAAGGCGATCGTGTTCGATATGCTGCGGAACTATGAAGGGGCCCTGGCGATGTACGGAGAGGCGATCCGGATAACCGAAACGCTTGTCCGCACACAGCTCGCGGCAGATCGTGCCCCGCATCTCGCCCGGATGCACGTCAACGAAGGTCTCGCATATCTGAATCTCGAACGATACGCCGATGCGATCCATTCGCTTGATCGAGGCGTAGCTCTCCTCGGTCAGCTCGTGTTCGAACAGGGCCGCACGGATCTCCTGGATGACTACGCGCTGGCAGTGATCAACCAATCCCATCCGCGGATCGCGCTCGGAAACCTGGACGATGCTTCGACCTGCCTGGTCGCAGCCGAGAATTACTGTGATCGCATCGCACATTCGGCGCCTCAGATCGAGGTTGACATGTATCGGGGCATGATCCGGCATCTCCGGGCAAGAGTCGCCCGGCAGCGGGGAGAGCAATCCGAGGCTATTCGATGTGCCCGGGACGCGGCGAAGCATCTGGAGAAGGCGTTGGCACGGTCAACGCGAAGCGATATCAGGCTTCTGCTGCAAGAAGTTGTCTCAGAGTTTCAGCTCGAACCCTGAGTTGCTCACGAGTCTGTTCGACGGCCTGGGTCAACTGTCCGGACAGAGACGCATATCGGTCCGCCATCTGATCGCTCATCTCAATGATCTGCTCGCGAGCCTCGCCGTACTTCTTCACCATGAACTCGCGCGCCTGGATCAGTTCCTCCTGCATGTGCCGGGTCCGGGCGTTCATCTGCTCCTGGATCCGTGCAACTTCCGCCCGGTCAACCTCACACTGGGCCATGAACCGATCGTACATCTCGAAAACTTGATCGCTCAACTGCCCCCGGGTGGTATTGAAATCGGTTTTGCATCGCCGGAACTGCTGTTGGATCGACTCGGTTCGTTCACGCATCCGCTCGTTGATCACAGTGAGTTGTTCCGATGCGCGGTCGCGGATCGCGAGCATTCCGGCGCGGGCTTCCTCGACGCGTTCATGATAACACGCAACGACCTTCTGATGATCGTATACCGGCAGATTCAGACGAATCGACTTGAATCGCGCAGGCGCTTCGTTCCGCCGGTCCAGTTCAATCGCCGCTGCGTTCTTCTGGTAGATGACGGGCGGTTCGTATGTCCAGCCCCGGTTGAGGCGTTCTTCTTCGCGGCGGATGGTGATTCCGAGAACCGTGCTGATGATGGGTGCCGCGAGTCGGGAAACCCAGCCGAACTCGGCGTGGAGTTCATCGAGAATCGCGCGCATCTCGGCATGAAGATGCGGATCATTCCTGAAGTAATTCATCATCGCCCGGATCGTTCCGGTGTGAATCGTGTTGAATCCCCGGATCTCAGCCTTGATTCGTCGCACCACCCGGGCATCGGGATGGTTCTTGTAGCGTCTCCATCCCTTGAGTGTCGTCCGGATGATCCGGGCGATACTCGGGCCGTTTTCGAGATAATCCCGGCGGAATGCGCCGAGCAGGAACTCTTTTTCCATGCCGCTCGGAATGGACGGGTGGCGGTAATTGAACCGTTCCTGGCCATGCACGTCGGCCGGAGGGCATTCGTCGTCCGACAGGAGCGACCGATCGGCCAGATGCTCCTGAAACAGCGGCGTTCCGGGCATCGGTGTATACAGCATGAACTGATGAAAATCCGTCCGGTGGCCGACGGCATAGGCGATCGCCTCATCCAGGTTGTCCGGCGTGTGCTCTTCCATGCCGATGATGGTCGATCCCAGCACACGGATGCCGTGTTCCTGGAATTCGTTCACCAGCGCCATGGTGTCGACGCCGTTGAGCTTTCCGTATTTGCTGTCGCGACCCTCGAGACCCATCCAGACCCATGAAATCCCCAGCCGGATCAACTGATCGATCGTGTAGGATCGCAGGACACGGGCCGAGCTGAAGATGTAAAAGGTCCAGCTCTTGTCGTGCTGTTCCATGAGTTCGAGCAGACGGAGCGCGCGTTTCTTGTACAGCAGGAAGTTTTCGTCCAGAACGAAAAAGGACTCGACTCTCAGAGTCTTCTCGAGTCGGCACAGGATCGAAAAAAGCTCCTCACCCGTTTCATGAAAATTGATGCAGTTGCCTTTGCCCCCAAAGAGCGCGGATGTCGAACAGAAGTTGCAGCCGACCGGGCAGCCCACGGAAGGAATCAGTACGCCGGCGGTGTTTTTATCCGCGATCGGTATGCCCATCACGCGCGTGCCGAAACCCGAAACGACCGCGGGGTGAAGGATCGGGGCATCGATGTCCTGTCCGAGATACTCGCGGAACCAGCGAATCCCGTCACCTTTACAGATGTGATCCGTATCGATCAGGGTTTCGATTCCCGGCTTGTTCGCAATGTGACCTCCGACAACGATCGTGGCCTTCGGCTGTAATTCCCGGATCTCCTCGCACATCTTCTGCACTTTTCCGATGTTCGGAATGATCGCGCTGATACCGATGATATCGTAAGACTCGGTACTGATTTCGTCGATGAAACGGTCGAGGGTCGGAAAGTCCAGAATCGTGACGGGAGCGTCGATGTTGGCTTCGATCATGAGCAGGGAGAACGTGCGGTGGAACATCCGGAGCGAAAAGGGGCCCTGAACGCGCGTGACCTGGTTGTGATACAGTTCCATGGGATTGACCGCACGGCTGCCGTATTCATCGTCGCGGGCAAAGGGGCCGAAAACGCCGGTGAGCAGGATTCGGGGAGGTTGATTCGAATGGGAACCGGTTGAATGCTGAAGCATGGCACCTCGGCGTGTCCGTTGCAGGCATCGCGACTGAACGAACGGAAGAAACGTGTGCGGGCGGAGCCATCGACAGTCGAAGCGCCGCGTCCCGAGACCATACTTGAATCGAATCCGAAAATCCAGTGAAGGTTTGTCTGAAAATTTCTACATTTCAGATTGAGGCGATTGCAGCGAACCCCAATATTCGATAAAGTAAATCCGGGGTGTGTCCTCGGGAGGGTGCCATGAAAACAACAACCTGTGTGCTCAATGTTTTTCTTTGTGTTCTCGCGGTTATGCCGACGAAAGCTGCACTTGTCTATTCGGAATACTTCGATGACGGCAACCTGACCGTTCAATTGACGGCACCGGAGGTCTGCTGGGACGACAACGGGGCGACGATCCCGGTGAGTTCCTCGACACCACTGTGCATGATCGGGCGAGCGCTGCGCACGAACGGCAGCACCCAGGATCCCGTGATCGGGATCGATCTCCGATCGTGCACCGGGACGGCGACCCTGTCATATGTCTACTATCAGTTCGCCAATGCCGGTGTATCGGTCGAGCGCGCCACGGCATCTTCCGGCACGATGAATTGCGATACTGCGTCGGGCTTCGTGGCGTACGAAACGCTGAGCACCTTGGAGAGTTGCGTGGATGAGACCGTTCCGCTGACCGCGGGCATGATCAATTATGTCCGCTGGAATCACGGAACCGGCACGAACTATCTCGCAATCGATGATCTCGAAATCGACGCCACCTGCTCGGAACCCGCCTGTGTGACGGTATTCAATTCGACCTTCGGAACGATCTTTCAATCCGGCACGATTTGCGCGCTGTTTCCGGCTCTATGGGAGACTTGCTCAGGCAACGGACCTTACATCTCGACATCGTCACCCTGCGGATCCTCCGGCGACTGCGCGATGGCGCTGGGAACCGGATATCCCTATTCGACGGCGGATACCGTCTGCATGGATCTCACCGGATTGACCTCGGCGACACTCAGTTACTCCTATTCCTGGGACGGTACGACCGGGGTGTCTCCCCGGATCCGGATCAGTACCGACGGCGGCGGCTCATGGTCAATTCTCAAACCCTCCCATGACAATACACTCAATGGATGCCTCGCTGTCTGCATCGATCTCAGCGCCTATATCGGCAACCCGGATGTCCGTTTTCGCTTCGAATCTCAGAGTTCCTCCACGTCTTACCATGCCTATTTCGACGATATCACGCTCAACCCGAACGGCACGTGCCCGGCGACTCCGACCCCGACCTGGACGCCCACACGAACACCGACAACGACACCACCAACGACACCACCAACGACACCAACAACGACAACGACTCCAACGGACACGCCCACCGAACCGCCGACTCCGACTTCATCCGAGGGAACCCCCGAACCGACCGCTACCCTTGAACCCAGCGCGACACCGACGGAGATTCCGACCGAAACGCCGAGCGCGACCGCAACTCCCTCGACGCCTCCGACCGACACGCCGACAGAGATCCCCTCCGACACGCCGACGGCCGGTCCGACTTCGACGCCGTTGCCTGTGCCTGCTGCCGGGACCACCGCAAATGTCATGCTGATCGCGCTGTTATCGATTCTGGTGAGCGGATACGTGTTCCGCCGCAAGTAAACGGCGGATTCGGATCGATATACAAACAGAGCCGCAGCACGGCTCAGCAGTCTTTTATCCAATGGGAGGAGATCCGACATGTCCATTCGCGTTCAGGTGACGTTCGATTGCATCGATCCCGCGCGTGTCGCGGCGTTCTGGGCCGAAGCTCTCGGCTATCAGCAGCAGGATCCGCCCGGAGGGTTCGCTTCATGGGAGGCGTTCCTGACGTCGATCGGTGTTCCCGAGGCGAACTGGAACGATGCGAATGCGATTGTGGATCCCGAGCATATCGGGCCGAGACTCTTTTTCCAGCGGGTCGATCAACCGAAAACGCTGAAGAATCGCGTGCATCTCGATCTGAATGTCAGCCACCGCCCGGGAACGGCGGAGCATCGATCGAGAGCGCTGGTCCATGCGGAAGCGGATCGGTTGATCGGTCTGGGGGCGACGCGTGTGGCGGAGTTTGACGAGAACGGTGAATTCTGGATTGTCATGCAGGATATCGAAGGGAACGAGTTTTGCCTGCAGTGAAACGGATGATGAGGGGGAAAAGGAGCATTGCCGATGCGGTTCCGGGAGATTACGAAAGAGGATATTCCCGCGTTGTTCGAAGTCCGGACGGCGACCGATGAAAACCGCCTGACCATCGAGCAACTGACGCGGATGGGGATCACGCCGGAGACCGTCCGGGAGAAGATCGCGGGCACGTTCAGGGGGTGGCTGTGCGAGATCGAGGGGCGAGTGGTCGGGTTCGCGATGGGGAATCGGGCGACGGGAGAAGTCTGGGTGATCGCGGTGCTGCCCGCGTGCATCCGGATGGGGATCGGGACCGAACTCATGAATCGGGTCGAAGAGTGGCTGTTTGCCGAGGGCTGCGAAGCGATCTGGCTGACGACGGATGTGGATCCCGCGTTGAGAGCATACGGGTTTTATCTCAAGCGGGGATGGGTGGATGACGGGATCCGCGATGGGGATCGGTACATGAAAAAACTACGGAGAGTTTCGTCCGTGTAACCGTTCACCCCTCATATCCAACATTCAACTCACCCTTCTCGACACTCACATACACCCGGCCGCCCTCCAGCACAGCGCCCCCGAGCAACGCCCGCGCGATCCGCGTCTCGAGTTCCCGCTGCAGATACCGTTTCAGCGGTCTTGCGCCATACACCGGATCATACCCCTCCCGTGCAATGAACGTCCGGGCGGCATCCGAAACTTCCAGTTGAATCCTGCGGTCTTCCAGACGCTTCGCGATCTGAGTGATCAGCAGCTCGACAATCCGCTCGATCTCGGAAATCGTCAGCGGCTTGAACAGCACGATATCGTCCACCCGGTTCAAAAACTCGGGCTTGAACACCCGCCGCAACTCGCTCATGACCTGATTCCGCACATCCGCACGGATCTCACCCCATTCCGTGATGCCCTCGAGCAGATTCTGAGATCCCACATTGCTGGTCATGATGATCACGGTGTTCTTGAAATCGACCGTCCGGCCGTGACTGTCGGTGACGCGCCCGTCATCGAGGATCTGCAACAGAACATTGAAGACATCGGAATGCGCTTTTTCGATCTCGTCGAAAAGAATGACCGAGAACGGTTTCCGGCGGACGGCTTCCGTGAGCTGCCCGCCCTCTTCATATCCGACATATCCCGGAGGCGCTCCGATCAGGCGCGACACGGTGTGCTTTTCCATGTACTCCGACATGTCGATCCGCACCATGCTGTCCTCGGAATCGAATAATGACTCGGCCAGCGCCTTGCCCAGCTCGGTTTTCCCGACACCGGTCGGCCCGAGAAAGATGAACGAGCCGATGGGACGCCTGGGATCTTTGATGCCCGACCGCGCCCGGATCACCGCGTCCGCGACACTCTGAACGGCCTCGTCCTGCCCCACGATCCGCCGATGCAAGACCTCGTCGAGACGCAACAGTTTCTCCCGTTCACCCTCCATCAGACGACTGACCGGAATGCCCGTCCAGTGCGCCACGATGTCCGCAATCTCGTCCTCCGTGACCTGTTCGCGAAGCAACTTCACGCCGTCCGCATCGTTCTTCAGACGCTCTTCCTCGCGATGCAACGTCGCTTCGAGCGACGCGAGTCGGCCGTGTTTGAGTTCCGCGAGCCGGTTCAGATCATAGTCACGCTCGGCCTGCTCGATCTCGAGCCGCGTCTGCTCGATCTGCTCCCGGATCTGCTGTACGGCTCCGATGGCCTGCTTCTCCTGCTCCCATTTCGCCCGCATGGCCACCTGCTCGGTCTTCAGATCCGCCAGCTCTTTCTGAAGATGGGTGAGGCGTTCCTGGCTGGCCTTGTCTTTTTCTTTCTTCAAAGCGGCTTCTTCGATTTCAAGCTGCAGAATGCGCCGGGTGACCTCGTCGAGCGCCGACGGCATCGAGTCGATTTCGGTCCGGATCATCGCACAAGCCTCGTCCACCAGATCGATGGCCTTGTCCGGAAGGAACCGGTCGGAGATGTATCGGTTGGACAACGTCGCCGCTGCGACCAGCGCGCTGTCCGATATCCGCACCCCGTGGTGCACTTCGAAGCGCTCCTTCAAACCCCTCAAAATGGAAACGGCGTCCTCCACGGTCGGCGGATCGACCTGAACGGGTTGGAATCGCCGCTCCAGCGCGGCATCTTTCTCCACATGCTTGCGGTATTCGTCCAGGGTCGTCGCGCCGATGCAATGCAGTTCACCGCGTGCGAGCATCGGTTTGAGCATGTTGCCGGCGTCCATCGATCCTTCAGCCTTGCCGGCACCGACGATCGTGTGGAGTTCGTCGATGAACAGCAGAATCCGCCCCTCACTCTGCTTGATTTCCTGCAAGACTGCTTTGAGGCGCTCTTCGAATTCACCCCGGTATTTCGCTCCGGCAATGAGCGACCCCATGTCGAGTGAGAAGATCGATTTGTCCTTCAATCCCTCGGGGACATCGCCCCGCACGATCCGTTGCGCCAACCCCTCGACGATGGCGGTCTTCCCGACACCCGGTTCGCCGATCAGGACGGGATTGTTTTTGGTCTTGCGCGACAGAATCCGGATGACGCGACGGATTTCAGCGTCACGGCCGATGACGGGATCGAGTTTATTGCGGCGGGCTTCATCCACGAGATCCCTTCCGTAGCGCTGGAGCGCTTCGTAGGTCTCCTCGGGATTCGCACTCTGCACCCGCTGATTGCCGCGTAATTCCGTCAGCGCCTTCAAAAACCGGTCGCGCGTCAGGCCGAACGTTGCGAACAACCGGGCGAGAGATGTGCCGGATTCATCGAGCATCGCGAGGGTGAGGTGCTCGACCGAAACATACTCGTCTTTCAGACGTGCCGCTTCGTCTTCGGCCTTGACCATCGCCTGGTTCAGACGCTGCGTCACGTAGACCTTGCCGTGTTCGGCACCGGGGCCGGAAACCCGGGGGCGGCGCGCGAGTTCCCCCTCAAGATTCTCGATGAAGGTCTGAACCGGAATGTCCATTTTGGTGAATAACCGCGGGACAAGACCGTTCTGTTGGACGAGCAGTGCGTGGAGCAGATGCTCGACGTCGATCTCAATATGACCGAAACGCACAGCGGATGTCTGCGCGCTCTGAATGGCTTCCTGGGATTTCTGCGTGAATTTGTTGACGTTCATGAAACACCTCCTTCAGGGTTCGCAAACAGTGTATCAAATTCGGTGCCAGGGTTGCGACGTCGCAATAGAATCGCCCTCCCGTCCCCGTTTTGCAAAGAGGGAAGCTATATTAGTCAATAACTTATGATTCCCGCGCATGCGGGAATCCATTTGCCGTCGGGCAGCAGCCGCCGGCGTCCCTGCCGGCGGGCAATGCGAATTACAACCCCAAGGCGTCCCTGCCGGCGGGCCGTGCGTATTAGACCCAGCTATGTATGTGCCGTCGGGCACGGAGGCCCGACGTTACTTACGTACTGACCGATAAGGTGATGAACGGACAGGCGAAGTCAGTACCCGAAATCGGCGCCTGAGATACCGGTAACGAGAGTTCCGGTGGCGGGATCCACACACCCGCCCCAGAACCATAGATTCGATGCGTGCCCGACATCCCCTGACGGCCAGGTAAACTGCAAAACAACGATCGTCGAGACACCGTGCAGCAAGACACTCTCAATACCCTGCAGTTCCGGCGTCCATTCCGGCCAGAAATAGTAACTGCCGTAGACATCCAGCACGATGATCTCGAATACCGGACGTGAAGATCCGGAATTGACTGCGGAGCGGGTCAGGCTGAACGCGTCGCCCGGCCCGAAACGATCCGCATTGAGAATCAGGTCGTAAGTGATCTCCTCCGGTGGTGATGTGGGGGTTGCGGATGACAATGGGGTTGGAGAATCCGCAGGTGTATCCCAGGGGGAAGGAGTCGCAGTCGGACTCGGGGCGGGAGTGGGTGATATAACCGGTGTTGCAGTATAGGGCGGCCAGGTCGGAATCAGGGGCAGGGGTGTCGTTGAGAGCGGACCTCCCCATGGTCCGATGTCGCACCGCGTACCGTCCGGATCATTGAACGCAGGATCCGGGTTTCCCGCATCGATCATGGGTGAATCATACGCATATCCATCCGACATGCGTCTCAATTCAAAATCCGGCAGGAAATAGACATCCCCGATCACCGCAACATCCGCCGGGTTTTCGCTGAAGAAAAGGGTCGTTTCGTCGTTGTCTTCACAGCGAAAGATACGGTCCGAATGAAGAATGGCCGGGTTGACCGGCAGACCGCGGTAAGCGCCAGGAACCCAGGCGGCGGTGTCATCTGTGAGGTATCCCGGACCGATCTCGGTGATCGTCCCGGACCCTCGAATGCCGGGTTCGACATCGAGATTGGTCGGGAGCGTGCAGCCCGGCAGATCGCTGTAAGAGGCACGTTCGCACAGACCGGAATCCATCATGTTGTAGTAGGAGATTCCATGCCGACCCCATGCCGCCGTATCCCAATACGCATCCATGCTGACACACATCGCCAGGCAGTTGTCCATTGAGGATGCACCGGAGTTGAAGGTTCCATACAATTTGACATTGTCGAAACGACGGATGAGATAAGCGCCGGCATTGTTATAGAATTGCACGGCACTGTTGATGCCGCAAAAACTGGGATAGGGATAGGCCGTTCGATCGCTGAGCATGATGTTGTGAGTCACGGCAAAGGGTGTCGGTTGATCGACAATTTCCACAAGTGTGTTTTTGAAAACATTCCGGGTGATTTTGCTCTGTGCAGTCGGACGCGAGTAAAAATCGTCTTGTTTAACATAGTTGTCTTCAAATATAAAATACCCGTAACAGGTTTCGTGCATGATGTCGATTTCGTTGTGTCTGATCGTGATTGGAGGCGCGATGTCATCGGCTGCGATATGCATTCTTGCGACGCCACAATGATTGAACGCAACATATTCAGGGGAACCCAGATAGACACCAATGAAATAGTTGTTCATAACCGATCCTGCCGCACTCGCTCCATATACTCCGAGCGTCCCATGAAGAGTATTGTCGAAAATCGAGACTTCACTGGGGAACCAAACATACGTGCCGGGAAGATACAAATCTTCTCCCTCGAACCTGACGCGCGTTTGTACTGTATTCTGAAGCGTTCCGATGCAGTTGCGAAATTCAACCAATTGTGCGTGATAGTACTCGTTTGTCGAGCGAATATGCAGGTCAGAAATGGAGGTGTGCGAACCGCTGATCAGCATGGAGAGTTCCTGCCCATCATTATCGAGAATCGTCGCATCCGGGCCATCACCCCGGATTGATTCGTAATCCAGAAAGTAAATCGGATACGTTTCACCGTTGGTGGAGGGAGAGAATAACCCTTGTCCGGCATGAATCGTCGTGGGAATCCATCGACTCCCGACCATATGTTGAATTGCATGTCGGATGGTTTTGAAAGGCCATTCCGGAGATCCATCTCCTGATGTGTCGTTTCCGAGTACCGGATCGGCATGCACCGTGTCGGAGTGCAGGTTGATCGGGATATTGAACGTTCCCGATGCGCCGGTCGAGGACCAGTCCATCCGGATCACCGCCGGAAGACACCAGCCCGTGCGAATCGGGACACTCCAGGATATGCCGTTACCGATCTGCCATTCGGAGTCCCCTGTCAACAAATCAGGATAGGAGATGGAATCCGTTGAGATCTGCATATCTGAATCCGACAGAACGAATTGCGCGGATAAATCCAGCGCATCCTCGCCACCATTGGCCAATTTGACCGTGATGAATCCGCTCTCATTCAATTCGGGAATGCCGTCGCTATCGCCCGTCGATTCCGGAAGATCGACGTCTTCGATATAGAGTTGCGGTGTGAACGTGTATTCATGACAGCCCATGTCGATCCGGGTGCCTCCACCAGGTGGAACCGGATCAACCGGATCGCCGGTGTCGATGCAGGGTGATCCGCGCCTGAGACGGAAGTCACGGTTCACCGCATCCAGAAACATCGGATCATCTGAAATATTGCCATCACCGGGTTGGAGGGTGTCCATCCGACAATATGAAAAAGCGACATCGGCACCGGATTCGATGCGAAATTCATCTAAACAATCAAAAAACACAGTGTTTTGAAATACAACCGAACAATCGGGATCAATAAACATTGCCAGCTTACAGCGATAAAACACACAGTTCTTGACAATGCCAGAACTTGCATTAGAAAAATGAACTCCATAACCCTGCGAGATCAAGATGCAATTTTCAAATTCAATATTCTGTGACTGCTCGTTAACAAATATAAAATTAGCCGTAACTCCTACAGCTTTGGCATTGTATGTCGTAAAGCTACTAATCCGTTTGACAATTAAAGTATCAACCTGTGTGCGTTCTCTGAGTCCTGATAATGTTAAAAAACTCTTCAGATAGATGCCTGACTCATCCCCGCTTCCCGCTGGTCCATAATGCCCCGGAGCAAGAAAGATGGTATGTGGGTTCTCTTCGGTTCCGGTAATCGAATCGATCGCAAACTGGAGTTTTTTCCAGGGGTTCGCTTCGCTTCCGTCACCGGTTGTGTCGTTGCCGTTGACCGCATCGACATAATAGTCTGAAGCAAAGGCTGGAGTATAGAATACAAATGGAATCAGAAACAGCAGGATAAGTCGAATTCGATGTCTTCTTAAATCCCCCTCCTGTCCCCCTTTCACTAAAGGGGGATGATAGTCATTACCCTTATAAGCCCCCCTTTGTGAAAGGGGGGTTGGGGGGGATTTTAACTGATCCTGCATTCTGTCAACCTCCTCATCTCAGCTTATCCGAAGTCGCGCGACATCGCAAATTATTTATGTTCGATATATTGACTTTTTTTTTTTTTACAGCGCATAATCATCTCACACTAACGCCGCACTCTCGACACGTCGCGGCTTTTACAAGGAGGTTGAGTTATGATAAAAAAAATCATGATGCTTTCTCTTGGATTCCTGATCTTCCATCCCGACACATTCGCCGAGGATTGCCAGTGGCACACCAAATCCTACACCGACAAACGCCCGATTCCCCGTGCCTTCTTTGCCTCTGCGCTGGACTACCATCACGACACGGAATCCAACGATTTCTACATTCACGGCGGAATCGGTCCGGACGGCGCAACGATGGATTCCAATGGCGCTCTGTGGTTCACATCACTTCAAAATGACGGAATCTGGACACCGATCAATCCGGAAGCGTGCTTCGATATTCCCCCGGCCCGCAGTTACATGGACGGCGCCATGATTCCCCAGAATTGGCCCGCACTGAACTCCGCTACGGTCAAACGATTTCTCCACTTCGCGACCTTCGGAGGCCTTGAATCATCCGGCAACCCAACCGATGCGTTCTGGATTTGCACGAAAGTGTTTACAGATGAGGCCCGGTTCGGGTCTAAATATCACTGGCGATGGACCGGGGTCGATCAGAGCGGTGATACGCCCTGTGCACGTGCCAAGCACCGCATGATCTACATTCCACCAACCGGAGATGATCCCTTCCCTTATGTCTTCATGCTCGGAGGAATCGATGAAAACGGTGAGTCATTAGGGGATGCCTACCTCGGGAAGATCACCTTCACAATCGCAGATAGTACCACAGGAAATCCATGGGAGTATTCGATCTCCGTTGAGTGCGAGTGGGACCAGATCAACGCGGACTTGCGGTACACGGGTGTGACAGGCGAGTCGGTTGTATATGATCCCTTTTATGGACCGGAGCGACATCCCCGTGTCTTGATCTATGGAGGGTTTACGCCAAAGGGGTCGATAACGGATGCGATAGTTGCGTATGATCTGACCGATCGGGAATGGATACCGATTGTCCCCGAGGGTGTTTTTGTGCCGGATGCGCGTGCGGATCATGCCTGCGCGCTGGATCCCCGGGAACTTCGACTGGTTGTGCATGGAGGCAGGGATAGGGATGAGGAGAACGCCGCATTGAACGATCTGCTGTTCTTCGATCTGACCACCCTTCTTTGGTCAAGCAGTACTGTAACCGGAAGCCCATATCGATATGGTCACGGAGCCGCCTACTATTGGTTTACGATCTTCGGCGGCATTTCGGACGACGGGCACTTGATGGATGACGTTCGGGAATACAAATCGGACGCTCCGTTCAAAGAATGGACGATCACTCCGGAAGCAGAGTACGGTCTGGATGATCCGGCGAGTGTGTTGGAAACGCCCAGAATCAAAGGCGGCGATTGGGTACGGATTCATTCCGGAGGTGTGGATCATTTTTACCAGTGCCGGTTCATCATTCCTTACTATATTGGACATATCACCGTCGAAGGGGTCTCACATGACGGATATAAACCCGCTATTTTCTGGCCCTGTTCGGCGGTTGGCCCGAATGTCACGCAGAATGAATTTCTGATCGGTGATGATCCCCTCAACGCAGCGATCGCGGACTATTTCCGGTTTGGCAGCAGTTCCTATGTCATTCGGGATGGAGCGGGCATCACATTGCGTAATCTGCGGATCGGTCATTTCGATGAAGTACCGGGTGATCCCATCCCCGATGCTGTGCTGGATGACCTGGAAACCGTACAAACCTCGAATGGGCTGCTGCTTCGTGATCCCGGTATTGTCATGAATGCTCCGACACAGGTCGAGGACTGCGAATTCGAAGGCAATATCGATGGCATCACCATGATCTGCGTGTCGACGATTCCGGGATTCCAGGAAGCGTCTGTGACCGGGTCGCTGTTTCACGAAAACTACATCGGTTGCGTGGTGCTGGAAACGTCTCATGAATTTGAATCCAACACAGTGAAGAATAACTATCTGGCCGGAGTGATGCTGGAAAAAGGCGCTCATGGGCGGGTTCATGACAATCTGTTTGTTGGTAATGGGTTCGAGGAGGATGTCGCGTTCCAAACCTGGCGTAGCGATGTGCTGTGCAGTTTCGATGTGACGACGTCTGTGCCGCATGTCCAGACACCGTTGATTCACAACAATACGTTCATCGAGTCCTATCGAACGCTGTCGGTCTATCAATACACACATGGTGCGCAATACCTGAACTGTCCGGTTTTCATGAACAACATCATCTACAGTCCGGATCAGGGCTACCAGTGTGCGATATTCTTCTATCCCAAGGACACATGTCAGTACCGATCGCAGAACAATGTGTACTATTGCAACTCGAACTGGCTGACGGAACCCGATCGAAGTCTCCTGAGCAATAATGACAGAGGGAATATTGCTCCTCTCTTCGCATCGCCCAGTTCTGGCAACTACAAACTGAACAGCTCATCACCCTGCATCAACGCGGGATATGATTCTCTTCAACCCGGAATAAGCTCTGAAGGAGACTACCTGGATTATCATCTCCTGGATACCGGATATCATTTCCCGAACAGCACATCAGGGATGAGTCCCGTAACCAATGTCACATCGGCAGGAGGAGTGATCTCATGGACGCCACCCACACCGTCGCCGGCCGGGTATGTGGTCGTCTGGGATGATGGCAGCGGGTACATTCTGGGCAGTGCGAACCTGATATCGAGCGCAACATCATACACGGTACCCACAGAATTGAGGGGAATCGGATTGTATTTCGGTATCTCGGCGTTTTCATCATCCGGGCAGTTCAGTTCGCCCGTGTTCATTCAAATGTGAAAGGAAGTAATATGAGACACACACTCATTGCAATACTGTCGATCGTTTTTCTGGGAGGCTCCGTTCATGCTGAGATAAAACATATTGGAACAGCCTCTGGATATTATCATACCATTAACGCAGCTCTTGCAGCAGCCGATCCCGGTGACACGCTTTTGATTCATTGGGAAAGCGAAACATTATCAACCTATCTGGAGCATGTCGAGATCACTAAAAACATCACACTGACATCCACATGGACTCCGGGTTCAGATCCGGATGAACGTCCCACGATCCAATGCAGTTTAAGCAGTTATGATGACGTTATTCTGATCCAATCGGAAAATGTGACAGTCAGCAATCTGAGGATACGGACGACCAGTCTGATTCCTGCGGCGACAGGTGATGAAACGGCCATGGAGGATCAGGCCGGAATTCGGGTTCAAAGCAACAACTGCACGATTTCACACTGCGCGGTCACGTGCTGCCGTGTTGGTATCCGTCTGGAAGGAACGCTGAATGTGGATGTGGATTCATGTGTCGTGGGACGCCTGACCAGTCAACGCTGGGAGGCGCCCACATCAAATGCTCACGATGGAAATTTCTTCGGGATTGTCCAGGTAGAGCCTGCTCGCACCGCATCCGCATATCCCGTGGGAACCTACAAATCGAACCGAATCACGAACTGCACCATCGCCCGGAACCGGTTCTATGGTGTCGTGCTGCGTGGTGGTTCGATGGCCACGGTTCATAACAATCTGATCGTCTGGAACGGAACAAATACACAGATTCCCAGCAGCAGTAACCACTATGGAGATGGCGGCATACTGTGCCTGTTCACCTCCGGCGAAATGACGGGAACGGACGTTGAGATGCAATCTCCGATGATCACATCCAACACGATCTACGGCAATGACGGTTTCCAGGTTTGTGTCCTGACACTCGATCCTGGCCGGGAACCGCGCCAGATCGCGAATGCGCCGATCCTGATGAGCAACATCATCGGTCCGGACACGCTGACCTATTCGACGGCAGAGACTCCGATTCCAACTTCCGCACCGAACTGGCTGATCAGCTGCACCAGCGAATCGACCACTGCCGCGACTCCCCAGCATGGATCCGCCCCGATCATGGCATTCAACAACCTGTATCGTCCCAACGCCAGCGGTTCGGAACGGATGTATTTCGCGCATCCCGGCAATCCGACCCCCACGCCCGGTGCACCCACCTCGACACCGGCACCGACCCGAACTCCAACACCAACCGGAACGCAGTACACTCCGAGTTACACATTTTCCACGCCATCATCGTACGACACACCGACACATGGACCCACTCACGCTGCGATTCCGACCCGAACGCCAACTCCATCAGGCTCCCCGACATTCACGCCGACAGCCGGTCCGTATAAAATGGATGCCGCGACATGGAGCACAAAAAATGTATTGGGTGACCCCCGATTTGTCGGAGGGGACTCGGTCGAAAACTTCGATTTTCATCTCCGCGATCCCGTATTCCAGATGACGCCGACCCCAAATGATCCCCGCTCGGTTTGCTATGATACCGGCGGTTTCCGGCTCAATCCGGGTATTACACAGGAAAACCTATCGCCCGACATCGGTCAGGTCGACATCGGTGCGCATTTCGTTCCGAACGTGCCGTCTGTTTCCAGTATGGGATGTTCGGTTTCAGGTGGTCAGCAAGGTGTACTGATCACCTGGGTCAATCCGACACGATATGCCGATAACAGTCTGTTCTCAGATCATGCTGGGAACATTTTGTATTGCGCATACTTCGATAGTAAACCAGAAACGACCATATTATCCCAGGTCATTCTCGATCCGTGTCAATCCTACACCGTTTTTGAACCGCCCAGGGACACCAACAAAATCGGCGTTCGTGTGTTCAACACCGCTGGGGCGCAATCACCCATCATGTGGGTGGATTTATGTGAGTGAAAGTCCCCCCTCCCGTCCCGCACAAAAATCCCCCTCCCGTCCCCGCATTCAATAAAGCGGGAAGCTATATTAGTCAACAAGTTATGCTGTGTGCCTGGCCCACGCGTCATCATGAAAGTACAAACCGAAGATGCCGATCAGTGTTGAATCGTCACCCAGCCGGAATGGTCTGAGCTGGTCAGTGTTCCGATCGTGTTGTTCAGCACAATCGGCTCGTGCGATGTCTGATCCGAATCACCCGATATGATACTGATCGCCTGACCTTCGTTCCGGTCGATCGTATTGGCCGTGATCACCGTGCCGGATCGCGAGACGGCCGTCTGCCCGGATGGATCCTCATCGGGCAGACACAGGATTCCACCATCGCCATACTGACCCGGACTGACCTCGGGTCTCGATGTGCCGTTATAGGCAATCGTGTTGTTCGACACGAGCATCGCGTCACCACCGATCAGCACAATTCCAAAAAAACGATTCCGGGCGATGGTGCAGTTCGAGATCCGGTCCGGGGTCGTACTGGCCGCTGCCGTGCTCATTGCAGCGGACGGGGCTACCCGCACGATGCCGAAGAAGTTTCCGTCATGGACGAGAGGAAACTGAGGCGCAAACCATTCATGGGGATAGAGCCGACCGATCGTGCAGTCGTCGATCCGGGTGTTCAGGCCCCGGCCTCCCGAGTTTTCCACCAGAATGCCGATCCGGCACCGCATGATCTCGCAGTGCTCGACCGTCGTGTCCCCCTCATCGATCCGGATGCCCGCGTCGGAGCGCATGTCGAGATCGTCTCCGGGGGAGGCTTCGATCGGCGTGGTGCTCCGGATCCGCAGGTTCCGGATCGTGACGCCGGGATGCGTGACATGAATGACTTCGTCAAACATGTTCAGATTACAGGAAATGGTCGGCCGCTCGTAGAATCGATTGTCGGGCAGCCAGTCGGAGGTCAGCGTGATGGGTTTATCGATCACAATGTGTTCGTGATATTCAGGGAATGGGGCTTCCCACATGATCATGACGGTGTCGCCGGGACGCGCGGCATCGATCGCTGCCTGGACGGTGCATTTGGGCAGATCGCACACGCCGCCCTGGCCGACAAACAAAGTCACCGCCTGACTCGCGCCGACCAGAAAAAAGACACTGAAGACAACCGGGATGCATTTCATGACGTAACCTCCTCCGGTCAATGATCCGTCTCAGAGATCACGATCAATCTCTTGCATCGATTATGTTCAATTATGTGCCGAAAGTCTACTGCACCGCACCCGCGGTTCTATCTGTCAGCAGCTCCCTCGCCCAGTGTTCTCTCCAGGATCGCATGCAGGCGTCCGGCCAGTTTCTGAGGTTCTACCGGAAGATTGGCGACCAGTGCCGCCATCTCATAGAGTTGTTCGATGACCTGCGACGCGAGCGCCTCGTCGGATTTCCGGATTCTGTCGATGCTTCGCACCAGCGCATGGTTCGGGTTGAACTCCAGAATCCGCTTCGTGCCCTTCATCGCCTCGTTTCCCATGGCCTGCATGAGTCTCTGCATGGCCGGCGTCATCTCACCCTCGGGATTCACCAGAATCATCGGGCTTTCCACGAGACGCTCCGACGCGCGGGCCTCGGTGATTCGCTCCTGCAGCACTTTCCGGATCCAATCCGCCAGATTCGCCCGTTCCGCCTTCGTCATCTCCGCCGGCTTTTCCGCCTCCGGGGTTTCGACCGGCCGGTCCGGCAACTCGAGTTTTTCAGAATCCGCGGATACGATTTTCTTCTCCTCAAACTCGCCCACATGCGACATCACGAAATCATCCATCGTATCGTAGGCATACAGAATCTCGATGTCGCGCTTCCGGAAAATCTCGATATACGGACCGCTCTCGATGGCCGCCCGGTTCGGCCCGTACAGATAGTAAATCTCCTTCTGATCCGCCGGCATGCGATGCGCGTATTCCTCGAGCGACACCAGTTCGCCCGGCTTCGATTTCGACGATTCGTACCGGAGGATCTTCGCAAGCGCCTTCGTGTGCTCGTAACCCGTCACAACCCCCTCTTTGATAAACACGCCGAACGTGCTCCAGAAGGTCTTGAATGTCTCGGACTCGTTCGCGGCCAGATCCTCGAGGAACTTGATGAAGCGTCCCGTCACGGCCGAATTGATCCGGCGGATCAGTGCCGAATCCTGCATGGTCTCGCGAGAAATGTTCAACGGGAGATCATCGCTGTCGATCACCCCGCGCAGAAACCGCAGCCACGGCGGCAGAATATCCTTCGCGTTCTTCTGAATCAGCACCTTGCGGCAATGCAAATCCACGTTGCTCTCGAACCGGTTGAACCCGAATCGTTCGAAATTGTCGGTCGGGATGTAGACCAGGGCATTGAGCGCGAGCGGCGCATCGGTCGTGAAATGCATCCACGTGAGGGGTTTGGCCTGCTGCCCGGCAATGTATTTGTAGAACTCGCTGTATTCCTCATCCTTGATCGTCGACTTGCTGCGCGCCCAGATGGCCTGAACGGTATTGAGCTTCTTGTCCTTCAGATAGATGGGGAACGGCACGAAATTCGAGTAATTCTTCACGATCCGTTCGAGCATGTAGTCCCTGGCGAAATCCGCCGCATCGTCCTTCAGATGCAGTGTGATCGTCGTTCCTCGCTCCAGGCCGTCCCGCGGCGCGATCGTATAGCCGCCCGATCCGTCGCTCTCCCATACATACCCCGTCTCTTCCGGCCGATACGACCGCGTCTCGACCACCACCTTCGACGCCGCCATGAAGGCCGAGTAAAATCCGACGCCGAACTGGCCGATCAGCGACACATCCTTCTTGAGGTGTTCTTCGATGCGATCCAGAAATTCGCGGGATCCGCTGTGGGCCACACTCCCGAGATTCGCGATGAGTTCGTCACGGGTCATGCCGATGCCCGTGTCGGTGAACGTCAGTGTTTTCGCGGTCTCGTCGGGTGTGATCGTAATCCGAAGCTCCTGATCCTTTCCGGCGACTTCGGTCTGCGTGAGTGTGATGTGGCGGACTTTTTCAAGCGCATCGACGGCGTTGCTGATCAGTTCGCGCACGAAAATCTCGCGGTCCGTATACAGCGAATGAATGACGATATCGAGCACACGGGCGACTTCCGCCTGAAACGTGAAATGCTCCTGCTGACGGGCTTCGTTCGGTTGCGTGTTCATGATGAATCTCCTTCAGACTGAATCGGTTATATGTCGAAATCCCCCGTGCGTCCGGGGATCCGTATCTGCAATGCAATTGGTTCGGCTCCCGGCGCCGGCGGTCGAATGGTCAGGATCATACCATTTTCGAGGCCGGGAGGGAGAAAAATTTCGAAGACCATGCGGCTTCGCCGGATTTCGCAGGCCCCCCACGTAAGCGGAATCGATTGGGTCACGGGAAGGGCCACCCGCACCCAGCCGCCACAACGGGCTTCCTCCGCGTCTAGCGTCAGCGGAACGGCCCGATCCATCAGCGACATGCGTCTCCTTGAAGCGCCGATCGGATCCCTCCCGGACTTCGCCCCGTGACGAACAGGCGGGCTGCCATTCATCGGCTCCGCTGGACGCGACAGCTCCTCATACGCAGCCTGGATCTCGCGAAACCGCGCCGCGCCACCCTCTCCACATTGATCCGGATGGCATTGCAGCGCGAGACGCCGATAGGCGCGCCGGATGTCATGCCCCGTCGCGCTTCCGTCGAGCCCGAGCACCTTCAGGTTCTTATCCCGCTTTGCTTCCGCCATGAAGCCCCGTCGCCTCATCCGCCGCCATGCATGAACCGGCTCCTCCTGTTTCCGGAAGAGCCGGTGCATTGAGCGGGCATCGGATTACCCGACTTTCACGGTGATCTGTTTCGGTTTGGCTTTCTCGACTTTGGGGAGCGTGAGCGTCAACACGCCGTTTTTGAGATCCGCCGAGATTTTCTCCTGGTCGACCTCTTCACTGAGCTCGAACTGCCGGAAGAAGTTCAATAGACCGAATTCCGAGTAGATCGCATCGGCATCGTGCGCGTGAGCGACTTTGCCCTGGATCGTGAGCACGCTGGTGTCGATCTTGATGTCGATGCCATCCCTGTCGACACCCGGCATGTCGCAGATCACCACCAGTCCGTCTGCTTTTTCATAGATGTCCACCGGGGGTTTCAAAAAGCGCTCGTCTTCGCGCGTGGTCGTCACATTCTGAGCGTCCGCCTTGGCGGGAATCGTTTTCTCTGTCATGGCTCGTCTCCTTTCATTCCTCTCGATCCCGATCAACCTGCGGTGATCGCGATCCGTTTGGGTTTGGCCGCTTCCGCTTTGGGCAAGGTGATCAGCAGAAGCCCATTCTTGTACTCGGCAGCGATGCGGTCCGCATCGAACGGCGTGGTCAGCTCGATCGTCCGGATGAACTTGCCCGACGCCCGCTCGCAGCGGTGATACGCTTCGTCACCGACGGCCTCACACGCAGCCTTCTTCTCGCCCGAGATCGTCAATGTCGAGTTGACCGCCGAGATATCGAGCGACTCGGTGTCGACACCGGGGGCCAGCGCTTCGATGTAAATGTTTTCCTTGTCGTCACGGATGTTGATGAGGGGGTACTGACGTGCGCCGCGACCGGGAAGAAAGGAGACGCGGGAGAAAGGCAGCCGCGGTCCGTTCTCGTTGAAAACCCGGTCGAATTCCCGCCGGATCTGGTTGAGTTCCCTGAACAAGTCCCAATGTCTGATCATGGTGTCCTCCTTTTCCTGAGGGTTACTGTCTCATCCGGGTCGTCCCGGACGCCAATGGTAAAAGCAACCCCCGTGCCAACCCGAACAGGTTGTATGGTAAACACTTGTAAAATATAGAGTCAGGGCGGTAGTCAGGGCGGATCGCGATCCGCCCATACCGCCCTGACTACCGCCCTGACGTGACCCTCCCTCAGCCGAGTGCGACGCCTGCGACGTCGCAGGTGTCGCTAGCGGCCCTTGGCGAGGTCAAATTCTTTGTGTTGATGGGTCTCTTCAAATCGTGCGAGAACAAAACACAGCGATGACAACCGGTTCAAATACCGGATCACCAGCGGGTTGTCCAGAATCTTCTCTGCGTGCAGCCGGATCACCTTCCGCTCGGCCCGCCGCACCACCGTTCTGGCCACGTCCAGCGCCGCAGACGACATCGTCCCGCCCGGCACGATGAACTCCCGGGGCACCTCGATCCGATTCCCCACGCTGTCGATGCGCGCTTCGAGTGCCTCGATCACCTCCGGCGTCACAAATCGATACTGCTCGCGCACATCGGGCGCTGCTGCCAGTTCCGACATCACCCGATACAACTCACGCTGGGTTTTCAGCAGAATCGTCCGGGTTTCATCCGATACGGCGCAGGCTCGCGCAAACCCCAGGAAGGAATTCGCTTCATCGAGCGTGCCGTAGGCATCCGGCTGAGGATGGAACTTGGGGACACGGGCGCCCCCGAGCAGACTCGTGTCGCCGCCGTCACCCGCGCCGCTGTACCAGGGGAAGTCGTTTTCGGTCATTGTTGGTCCTTGTCGGGGAGGGCGATCACGAGGATCGCCCTGACATCCAGTCTCTAACGATTCATGATGTGGATGGCTTCACCGAGCGCCGCTCCGACGGATTCCAGCAGGCCCTCGCTCAGTGTCGGATGCGGATGGATCGTCTGAGACAGGTCGTCGAGTCGCGCACCCATCTCGATCGCCAGCGCCGCCTCCGATATCAGTTCGCTCGCGTCCGCCCCCACGATCGTCACGCCCAGGATCCTGAGCGTTTCCGCGTCGGCAATGGTTTTGACGAACCCTTCGACGGCATTCAGTGTCATCGCACGTCCCGAAGCGCGGAAGGGGAAGTTTCCCGTCACGACCTGATAGCCCTTGCCCCGCGCTTCCTTTTCGGACAACCCCGCCCAGGCGATCTCGGGATCGGTATACACCACCGCCGGAATCACCAGATTGTCGAACCCGGCCGGATTCCCCGCGATGACCTCGGCCGCAACCTTCGCTTCCCGGTAGGCCTTGTGCGCGAGCAGCGGTCCGCCGACCACATCGCCCACGGCAAAAATCCCCGGCACATTGGTCTCCATTCGCGAATCGACCGGAATGAACCCCTCCCCATTGATCTTCACGCCGGCTTTCTCCAGATCGAGCCGATCCGAATTCGGAACGCGGCCGATCGACACCATCACACCATCCGCTTCCATGATCTTTTCCGAGCTGTCCGGGCAGGCGATCGTGACCTTGGACACCTCCCCGCGCTCGATCCGGATCGGGCAATGGCCGAAATGCAGCCGCACGCCGAGTTCCTTCATGCGCCGGGCGATCGTCTTGCCGACTTCGGGGTCGTGGAACGCGAGCAGCGAATCGGCGCGCACGAGGATATCCACTTCCGAGCCGAACCGGCGGTAGACCGACCCGAGTTCCAGCGCGATATAGCCGCCGCCGATGATCACGAGCCGTTTCGGGATGCTCCGCAACGACAACGCTTCGCGGCTCCCGATCACATGCTCGCCGTCGAACTCGAAGCCCTCCAGCGTTTTCGCCCGTGACCCCGTCGCAATCACCGCCTTTTCGAAATCGACCAGCACCGGGCCGGTCTCGGTGAAGACCTCCAGCCGCCGATCCCCGACGAACCGCGCCTGCCCCGTCAGGATCTCGGCGCCGTTACGCGTCGCGAGCATTCGGACGCCGTCCGTGAGTTTCCGGACGATGCCGTCCTTCCATTCCATCACTTTCGGCAGGTCGACGGCCGCCCCGTCGATCCGGATGCCCATTTTCGAGGCACTTTTCGCCTCCTCGAGCAGATCCGCTGCATGGATCAATGCCTTGGAGGGGATGCAGCCCTCGTTCAGACAGATTCCGCCGAGCGCCGGGTTTTCATCGACCAGCAACACATCCTGTTTGAGTTGAGCCAGGCGGATGGCGGCGAGATACCCGCCGGGGCCCCCGCCGATCACCACGGTCTGACAGCCGCGCGTCGTTGTTCCAACTACCATTTACAGCAACCTCATCATCAGGAGATCCGGATTCTGGATCAGTTCGACAAAATCGGTCATGAACCGGGCGGCTTCGAGGCCGTCGACGATCCGATGATCGAACGACAACGACACATACATCATCTTGCGGATCACGATCTGTCCGTCGACCACTGCGGGCCGGTCCTTGATCGCATGCATGCCCAGAATCGCCACTTCGGGCTGATGAATCACGGGCGTCGCAAACACCCCGCCGATCGCGCCGACATTCGTGATCGTGAACGTTCCTCCGCGCAGCTCATCGAGCGTCACCCGTCGCTCGCGCGCCCGCCCCGCCAGATCGACCAGTTCGCCCGCCAGTGCCACCATGTCCTTCCGGTCCACATGCTTGACGACCGGCACCATGAGCCCCTCCGGCGTATCGACGGCGATCCCGAGATGATAAAATTTCTTCAACAGAATTTTCCCGTTTGGTTCGTCAAACACGGCGTTCAGAAAGGGATGCGCCTTGAGCGCCGTCACGGCGGCCTTCATGAAGATCGGCAGGATCGTGAATTTCGTCCTCCCGTCTGCCTCGATCCGCTGCTTCGCCTTCTTGTACCACGCGACCAGTTCCGACACATCGGCCTCGTCCACATGCGTCACATGCGCCGAGGTATGCTTGCTGTGACTCATCGCCTGCGCGATCACCTTCCGCAAATGCGTCAGCGGCACTTCCTCGATCTCTTCGCCCACCCCGGCCATTCCCGCAACCACACCGGGTGAGGGGGGAGGTGCCGGGCGCGCGGATGCGGCCGGAATCGCCACAGGTGCCGGAGGCGGTTGCGGAGGCGCTGATGCCTGGTTCGAGGGCGCCGATGCGCTGATCACGTCTTCATCCGTGATCCGGCCGCCTTTGCCGCTCGGCGTGACCCGGGCC
This sequence comes from uncultured bacterium, assembly GCA_937951895.1. GTDB lineage: Bacteria > CSSED10-310 > CSSED10-310 > CSSED10-310 > CALFER01 > CALFER01. The sequence continues at coordinate 23,780 of CALFER010000073.1, read as the reverse complement.
AGATCGACCCCGAGTTTCCTCGCGAGCGACCGCGTATGCGGCGTGGCCACGGCACGCCCCGGGAACGCGGCCATCACCGGCGGTGCGGACCCGGGCGACAAAACGGCAGCAACCATCTCTGAAACCGGAGATTTCCCGGCATCGACGGCCGATTTCCCGGAAACCGGAGCCGTGAGCGCTGCCGCTGTGGCGCCCCCGTCACCGAACGTGATCATGGTCTGTCCGACCGCAATCACATCGCCCGGTTTGAAATGCAGCGTCTGGACGGATCCGGAAACCGGAGACGGCAGTTCGACGATCGCCTTGTCCGTCTCGACCCGCGCAAACGGCTGATCGACGGCGATCGGATCGCCCGCCCTGACGAGCCATTCCACGAGTCGTCCCTCGTGCAGACCTTCTCCGACATCGGGTAACTTGAATTCAAACGCCATAGCTGTTCCTTTCCCCTCGTCCTGCACCGGAATCAGAAATCCAGTGTTTTCCGGATTCCGGCGACGACGCGTTCGCGGTCCGGAAGATAATGATGCTCCAATATGGCATACGGGAAGATGGTGTCATACCCCGTGACACGTTCGACGGGCGCCAGCAGATGCACCAGTGCCTTGTCGTTGACCAGCGCGGTCAGTTCGGCACCGAACCCGCAACTCCGCGGCGCTTCATGCACCACCACGAGCCGGCCGGTCTTCGTCACCGACGCGATCAGCGTGTCGATGTCGAGCGGGACCAGGGAACGCAGGTCGATGACCTCCACCGAGATATTCTCGCGGGCCAGAAACTCCTGAGCCTCGAGACTCGGACGCATCATCGCACCATACGAAACCACCGTGACATCCCTGCCCTCCTTCACGACGTTCGCCTTGCCCAGCGGCACATGGTAAACGCCCTCGGGCACATCCTCGCGGAACGACCGGTAGATCTTCTTCGGTTCCATGAAAATGACCGGGTCGTTGTTCTGAATCGCCGAAATGAGCAGCCCTTTCGCATCGTAAGGGGTTGAGGGGATCACGACCTGCAATCCGGGTGTGTTCACCATCAGCGCCTCGTAACTCTCGGAATGATGCTCGGGGGCGTGAATTCCGCCGCCGTACGGCATGCGCACAACAAGGGGCACATGGTAGCGCCCGCGCGTCCGGTTCCGATACCGTGCGGCATGCGCAAAGATCTGATTGACCGCCGGATACACGAATCCCGTGAACTGAATCTCGGCGACCGGCCGGAATCCGCCGATGGCGAGTCCGATGGCGGACCCGACGATTCCGTTTTCCGCCAGAGGCGTATCGATCACGCGATCCGCGCCGAATTCCTTGAACAGCCCGTCGGTCGCCCGGAAGACGCCTCCATTGAGTCCGACGTCCTCGCCGAGCACAATAATCGAAGGATCCTCGCGCATGGCGCACTGGAGCGCATCCGTGACGGCCTGCACGAGCGTGAGTTTCTGGGTTTTATCCGTTGTCCGCGCGCTCATGAGCGATCTCCCTGCGCAAACGCTTCGCGCTGTTCCCTGAGATTCCAGGGGAGAGTTTCATACATGTGATCGAAGAACTCGACTGGAGTCGGCGCCGGCATGCTCTCGAGCTTCTTCACTTCGTCTTCGACCATGGCGGTCATCTCGGCCGCCAACGCCGCATCGTTGTCGTCGGTCCACATTTTCTTCGACACGAGATACTTCCTGAAACGGTCGATCGGATCGCGCGCCAGCCAGTAGGCAATGTCGTCCGGATCCCGATAGCGCTTCTGATCGTCCGCCGTCGTGTGGTCGCCCATGCGATAGGTCACGGCTTCGATCAGCGATGCCCCTTTTCCGCTGCGGGCATGCTCGACGGCGGCTTTCGAAGCGGCGTAGACCGCGAGCACATCGTTGCCGTCGACCTGGATGCCGGGGATCCCGTAGGCCAGAGCTTTCTGAGCGATCGATTCGGCCGCGGTTTGCCGTTTGCGCGGGACGGAAATGGCCCACTGGTTGTTCTGAATGAAAAACACCGTGCGGGCATTGAAGACGCCGGCGAAGTTGAGCGCTTCGTGGAAGTCCCCTTCGCTGGTCGCACCATCTCCCGCAAAGCCGACGACCACCGACGGTTCGTCCTTCAAACGCATGGCCATGCCCAGCCCCGCCGCATGAACGAGCTGGCTGCCGACCGGAACCGATGCGGGCAGTATTCTCAGGTCCGGCGGAACAATGTTTCCACGCTCATCGCCCTTCCAGTAGGCATAGATCAGGTGCATGGGCAATCCGAGGGCCATCATGACGCCGTGTTCGCGGAAGGACGGCACCACCCAGTCCGTTTTCGTCAGATTGAACGCGATCCCCGCCTGAGCGGCTTCCTGTCCCCTCAGCGAGCCATACGTGCCGATCCGTCCCTGCCGTTGCAGATTCAATGCCTTTTCATCGAACTTCCGCATCATGACCATGAGACGGTACATGCCGGTGAGTTGATCGCGTGTCAGTTTCGGTTCGAGTTTTTTATCGACCTGGCCGTCCTTGTCGAGAATACTCAGGTTCTCGATCCGGCCCTCAAAAATCACCTGTCTTGGCATTGCGCCTCCTTTCAGGGACGGTGTCTTCCGGCGTCACAAAGGGATTGTCAGCCGATCGGCCAGAATCCCTGATCGTACCAGACGCTCTCGCGGAGTTCCCGATCCAGCGTGACCAGGATATCCAGATGGGTTTTTTCCCAGTCCGACAGCCACTCATACAGTTTTTTCTCTCCGGGATCCGTGGCGGATTGCGCACGGGCACCGTAGTATTCGACGGCATTCTTTTCCATGTTGAGTGCCGCGCCGATCGCCGCCGCCTCGTATCCCGCCCCGCTGATCTCCTTCCGGACATCCGCATTCAGAATCTTCGAGGCAAAATCACCGGCCTCGCCGTCAGGCACGATATTGTTCATGTGCCCGCTCTTCATCAGACTCACATACTGCGAACTGAGCATCTCGATATGCTTCTTTTCCTCGATCGCCATGCTCTGGAAGATCTCGCGCACCGCCACATGCGTCGCCGTCTTCGCGACCGTTTCGTAAAATGCCTTGCCCTGATGCTCCATCAGGATCGCACCCTTGATGATCTCAACCGATTTCGCATTCGCCATGGTCTTCTCCTTTTCCATAATCGGATTGTGAAATCCACCTCACCGTGGAAACGTGATCCGCCCTCCGAAATAACCCAGCGCCATGACCGTCGGCGCCAGCATGAAAACCGTCGCCCGATAGCCCCAGAGCGCTGCGGCGGAAGGCGATCCGCTCAGCATGAAAATACCCAGACCGACCGCCGCATCCGACAGGATCAGCAGGACGATCGACAGAAACAGCTTGCTCATGAAAATCGTATTCCAGTCGTTCCCGTAATTGTACCGGTGACTCAGGAATCCGAAGACAATCGATGCCGGCGTCACGAGCGCGCCCGCAGTCAGGTTGAAGAACGCCGCCTGGTGAAAGGATCCGAATCCCGTGATCAATCCGAGTGCTTCGAACACCGCCGCCGTCAGGAACAGCGCGATCGGGAAATGCACGGAAATCGGGTGTGGATGCAGAGACAGCATTCGGGCGATCAGCGGCGGAGGCGGCTCGACCGGCTCGCGATCGAATGAGGATTCCGCGCCGGGATGCGGCTGAGCGGGGCTTTCGCCGAGATCTCCGACGCGAGTGAGCCGGTCCAGACGGGCCGTTCCGTGCGGCGACTGCCGGATCGCCTCGCTCAGATCCATCCCCGCCGTGTGCCGGTTCATGTGGCGACCGCCCGCCCAGAGCTGGCTGCCCGACACATCGTAGACTGCACCGTCCACCGCGACCAGATTGGGCGTGCCGTCGGGCGATTTCGAGTTTTTCAGGTCGTCGAGCGTCATCCGTTTCATTCCGTCCTCCCGGAATCAGTTAGACCGCTCAAAGCGCCGGTCGTTACAGCAAAAACTCATATCAGATGCCGACCGCCGTCCAACGCGACGATTTCGCCCGTGATGTAGGCGGGGCCAAGCAGCAGAAACAGCGCTGTCTCGATCAGTTCCTCGATTGTCCCCCAGCGTTTCGCCGGAATCCGCCGGATCAGCACGGATTCGTCCACCGTGCCGGGCGGCGGAGGCAGGATCGTGCCCAGTGCGATGCCGTTGACGCGGATGTGGTCGGGACAGGCGCGAGCGAGGCTTTGGGTCATCGCCTGCAGCCCGGCCTTGGAGATCCCGTATGCCATATGCTGCGGTTCGGGTCTCGAGGCGCGGAAATCCAGCATGTTCAGGATCGATCCGGGCCGACCCGCGCGCGCCCGGATGAACGCCTGCGACAGAAAGAAGGGAGCCGTCAGGTTGACCGCGAGATGCCGGTTCCAGAGGGTGATATCGGTGTCCAGAACCGACGCGCGCTCGAAAACTGACGCGGAATTGACCAGGATCGCGATATCGGAAAAGTGATCGGTCGCGCGCTCGAACAGATGCGCCGGGGTGAGGGGATCATCGAGATTCATTTTGAGGAGAAGGCAGTCGCGGCCTCGGGAGGCGGCGTAGTCGGCCGTGGCCCGGGCACCGTCTTCGGAGGAGTTGTAATGGACGATCAGGTTGAAACCGCGGTCCGCGAGAGCGCACGCGAGAGCGGCTCCGAGACGCCGGCCGGCGCCGGTCACGAGGGCTGCCGGGGAGTCGCGGAGGGGGGATCGATCGGGCTGGGTCATCGGGTCGACGATATCAGAAAAGAGCGGATTCGATCAAGAGACCGAGCCAATCATGCCTGTGTGGGAGTGACGACTGCATGTGGGCGATCACAAGGATCGCCCATACTGGGAGTTGCGTTTTCGCGGGGGGGCAGCCAGCAGGTCCGAACAGAGGGTTCGTTTTCGTGGGGATGATACGGGAGAACCGTTCCCCCGATACCCGTTCATCCTGAGCCTGTCGAAGGATCGAACGGGTTGATATCGTCCTCAATTACACAAATCCACCCATACGGTCGAAGAATGGGATCCGGATGTGTTGTATACCGCCACGCCGAGCACGTTGGTATCGAGCGTAGGCGGGGAAGTGAAGGTATAGGTTTCCGTCGGCTCCAGGTAAACCTGGCTGATGATCGAAATGATTCGGGACTGGTTTCGATGTCCGAAGTAAAAGATGTTTCCCGCAAGATCCGAAATCAGGCTGTTGTCCGGATAATGATCCGGATTGGTCCATGTGACGATAGCGCCTTCCTGTCCATAGGGATCGCAATCGAGTTGAGCCACCGCCGGCACATTGGGTGGAAAGTGCGCACCCGCATCGACATACCCGACATCGGCAATCTGATTGCTCTGCGTGATTCCCGGGTTGAGTATGAATCCGCCCGAATCGTAAGCGGCGGATCGCGGTGCGTTCGGCGTCGGAGTCATCTGAAAGACAGGATCCTGTAAATGAAAATCGAATGTCTCGACGGTGCTTCCCCCGACAAACAGCGGATCGCCGAAGGTGTTCTGAGTGCTCCATGTCGCTGCATCCATTTTGTATGGAGCGGCCGTCGGAGTGAATGTCGGTGATCCCGGAGGGGGAGTGGGCGTCAGTGTGGCAAACGGAGTAAAGGACGGAGCGACCGCGGGTGTGTCATAGGACGAGGGTGTGTTGAAGGTGTAACTGGGGGTGTACTGAGTTCCGGTCGGAGTCGGAGTTCGGGTGGGTGATGGCGTCGATGTGGGTGCTCCGGGCGTCGGTGTCGGATTGCCGGGATGTGCAAAATACATCCTTTCGGGTCCCGTGGCGTCGGGACGGAATAGATTGTTGAACGCCATGATCGGGGCGGATCCGTGCTGGGGTGTTGCGGCAGCGGTCGATTCGCTGGTGCAACTGACCAGCCAGTGCGGAGCGGATGTCGGTGTTCCGGTCGGGTAGGCCAGGGTGTCCGGACCGATGATGTTGCTCATCAATACCGGCGCATTGGCGATTTCCCGCGGTTCTCGCCCCGGATCGTCCGTCACCACGCAGACCTGATATCCATCGTTGCCGTAGATGGTGTTGGAGGTGATCATGGGAGACTGCATCTCAACCTCCGTCTGATTCATCTCGGTCGCCGTGAACAGACACAAAATCCCACCGTCGCCGTAGTGAGTTCCCTCCAGAACTCGATCCGTGCCGTTCCAGACGATCCGGTTGTTGTGCACGGTCGCCATGGAGCCGCCGCGAAGAACAACACCATAGAACCGGTTCCGGGCGATCTCACAGTTCGTGATCCGGTTGGGATGATAGGTCCCGATCGCGTAGGCCGTGTTCGTCCGGGCGGTCTCATACTGGACAATTCCGAAAAAATTACCGGGGTGAATCGGTTGACCTTGAGTCGGGGCGTACCATCGTGCGGTGACACTGGTTCCGATTTGACACGAATCGATGGTGTTCTCGAGGACAGCCACACAGCTGTTGGCGAGCAGGATACCGACGCGGCACCGCGTTACTTCACATTCCGAAACCACGCATTCGCTTTGCCTGATATAGATGCCGATTTCGGAATCCATATCGGTTTCATCGCCTGTTGCGATTCCGAGACCGGTCTGGTTCTGGATTCGCAGTTTGCTGATCGTGACATTGTCAGCATCCACCCGGATGATCTCGTTGTATGTCGAAAACCCATACTGAATCATGGGACACGTGGACCATGAAGAACCGCTGGTCCAATCGGATGTCAGGGTTATAGTTTTATCGATCACAATGTGTTCCGGAAAAATTGGGTTCTGTGCATCCCAATGGATCAAGAGAGTATCACCGTTTTGAGCAGCTGCTAATGCAGCATTGATCGTAGAATACTGATATGTGCTGCCTATTTCACGTATCTCAGCTCTTGTAGATGTATCCCATATAAAAATCAGCCATGAATATACAAGGATCTTTTTCATGTGATTTCCTTTCACATTTGGATGAAGGCGGGAGTGCTGAACTGCCCGCTGGAGGAGAACGCCGAGATCCCGAACCACAGTCCCAGATTCAGCCACTCAGTATCGACGGAGTACGTGGTTTCGAGATAACTCAGATAGTCAACCCCGAGAATGAATTCCTGTCCAAACGTCCGGATCACGAGGTATCCTTGGGGTGTGGGTTGTGGCGCTGTCCAACTGATCGTATCGCCGTCCGCCGAAAGATCCGTCACCGGATCCACCGCGGGAGAATCGTTCGAGAAATGATATCCGGCGTCCAGCAGATGATAATCCGAATAGACCCCTTCCGACGTGATTCCCGGAAACAGAGAGTAGTATCCGGCATTGATCGAAGGAGATGCGCTGCCGAGATGGTAGTCACTCGTGCTTACGGAAGCGAACAAGGGATCCTCGTCTCCGATGTCATCGACGCAGGCGGTGCTCCGGCTGGCGAGACTCAGCCATTTTGAATTGCAATAGAACGTGTTGGCATGGGCCCGTATCCGGCTGCGCGATCCCTGGAAGTAAATGGCTGCTTCAATCCCCTGATCCGGATGATACAGGATGTTGTTCAGAAAAACCGGGCAGTTCAGGTACTGCATCCCCTGCGTATGAGACGTGACCGCCAGGCACCGATAGGAATCTTCCGATGCCACAAAGGTGTTGTTGTAGATCAGGGGCGTCTGGATGTGCGGCACCCGTGAGGTGACATCGAAGCTGCACAGAATGTCGCTGCGCCAGTCGCTGAATGCCACATCCGGTTCCTTTCCGTTTCCCTCGAAAACATTGTCATGTACCCGCCCGTGCGCGCCTTTTTCCAGCATGACACCCGTCAGGTAACTCTTCTTCACGCGATTATTGCGGAATACATGCGATGTCTCCAGGATCACCGCACCGATGTAGTTGTTCTCGAAAACCGAATCGGTTACCGATGCCTCCTGAAACCCGGGAATCGAAGACACACAGATCATCGTGATTCCATCAATGTTTCCTTCCAATACACAATCCTCCACCTGTGTGGGCGCATTCATCAGGATACCGGGATCTCTGAGCAGGAGATCGTTCGATGTCTCCACCGCCTCCAGATCGCTCAGAACCGCGTCCGGGATCGGATAGCCGGGTTCCTCATCATAATGACCGATCCTCAGATTGCGCAGGGTGATCCCGGCCCCGTCACGGATCACGTACGAACTGCTCCCGAACCGAAAATAATCCGAGAGGGATTCATACAGGGGCATGTCATCATCCAGAAACTGGCTCAACGGCGCATCGATCCCGACCGGTGAATACGGCCAGAAAATCGCCGGGCGATATCCATCATGGGACACACCCTCGACGGTTACATGACCAATGAAATAAGGAACAGTAAACCTGCACTCGTAGAAATGATCGGCTCCCCCGGAATGGATCTCGACCCAATCGCCGTTCTTGATTCTCTGGGTATCCAGTACGGACGCTGGATTGTCCAATCCATAAACGCTCTCCGGTTCGATCGTCCATTTCTTGTACGGCTCTTCCGGTTTGAACTCGAGAATATCATCCATGAGATTCTCATTGTAACTGCTGTCTTCCTCCAGGCCACCGAAGACCGTGAACCAGTAACAGCAGGCAGCGTGACCATATCGTCTCGGACTGCCGGTCCCGATATAGGTTGACCATTCCAATGTGGTCAGGTCGAAGAAATACATGTCGTCATCGACCCCGCCCCGTTCGTCCCTGCCTCCTTGAACGATCAGGCAGTCCTCTCTCGGATCCAGGATGCATACGTGGTATGCATGCGGCTCCGGAGCTTTGTTTTCAGGTGGGATTTCCACCCATTCCTCATCGACCAGATCGTATGACACCATCACATCGGTCAGATCGTCCGATTCATCATAACCACCATACAGAATGACTCGCGGGTGAGCTCCGGGCTGGTTTTGATCGTCATAATACGGATCAAATACGGCAGTGTGACCGTACAGGCCAACATTGGCTATGGATGCGGTATCGAGATCGATATCCTCCCATACGCAGGACGCTGTCAGGGAATAGCTCCATGGATTCCCCTGCGACGCAGTCAGCGTCCAGGTCAGGGTACCGATATAGGCGTCTTCAAGTGGGTCTCCGTTTGCGTCAACACCACCGGCAAGAAAGATCCGAAAACCGGGTTCGCTTTCCGTCGGTGGGATATATACCATACGATGCTGAGACCGAGCACCGGGGACATCTCCGCTTTGTGATGCGTGAAGCCAGCGCCAGTGACAATCGCTCCCGAAATGTGCGAAATCGGTGAATACTTTGGTGCAGATCCAGAGATCGTTCGAGGGAACGCCTCCGGCATTGAGCCCTCCAAAGGTCACGAAATGGATGAAACGCTTGATTGTGTTGGAATTCAGTTCGGTGAGATTCTGAGGCACGATCACGGCATCCATGTAACTGCGTGCCGGTGGAATCCCGAACATCCCGACCGGCACTAACTTTTCCCAGTTTCCTTCGTTGTGCAGCGTGGTGTACCATAGAGCACCATCCGGATCCATTGTCGAGCCGGCAGGCCCGATGCCACCATGCACGTAAAGCTTGTTGTTCTCCGTATCGTGGTGGTAATCATGCGCGGACGCAAAGAATGCGCGGGGGATCGGCCGATCCGTCCCGTATGGTTTGGACTGCCACAGACATTCTTCCGCGGACGTGCCGGGTAGAATGATGAGGAGTCCGAGTGAGAACAGCATGATTGTTCTTACCATGACTGGGTCTCCTTTGTAAACGGCCGCTGGTTTTTGCGGAAGCAGCTGTTTTATGAGACAAGTATGCGATGAAAAAAAAAAAAAGTCAATATGGGAATATAAAATAAATTGCATTGCCGCGCGACCTGGGGTAAGCTCGTGTCAGGAGGCTGCGATGAAAATCCGGCGGATCCCCCGGCGAGTTCGATGTATCCTACTGTTTCTGATTCTATTTGTATTCTGCACTCCAACTTTTGCTTCAGACTACTACGGCGATGCCGTCAACGGCAGTGATGAAAGCGGAGATGGCAGCCAGGCGAATCCCTGGAAGAAACTCCAGTTCGCGATCGATTCGATAACGGGCACACCCGAGAACCCTCATACGATTCATCTCGCACCAGGACATTATGGACCTGGCGGAAGTGGAGATGATCTTCGCATTCGATTAACAGCGTACATTAATGTATATGGTTCGGGGATACGTTCATCTGTAAATTATCTTTACATAGGAACGGAGTCCTGCGCGGCAAATCACTCAATAGTCTCAAGACTTCGTGCGCAATTTCTGCATGTAAACTACTTCTCAGAGAATGTAATGATTGAGAATTGCATTGTGTATGGGGCCTCCGATTCTGGAATTGCATTTTCGAATGATAGTAATGGTTACATCAGGAACAGCATAGTATGTAAGTGTCAAAAGGGCTTGCAAATGTTATCAGATTGCACGGTTCAAATCTATAATACTGTGTTTTATCAGTGCCTTGAAGAATTTCGCATAGATCAGGGAGCGGATGTTAGTTTGTCTTATTGCCGTATGGATGTAATTCAAACTGGCCAAGGAAACATATCGGATGATCCTGAATTTCTGGATGCCATTAATCTGGATTTCCGCCTGCGTAAAGGTTCTCCATGTATCGATGCAGGGGATCCTGCCGATCCGGTGCCTCCCGGTGGAGGCACTCGAATCGATATGGGAATTCACGAATACACCTTTACTCCGCAGCTCTATATCGAAGCGATCGAACTCCCGGAAACCAGGGGAAACAATAACGGGATTCCCGAACTGAATGAATCCGGATTCATTCGAATCAAACTGGCGAACGGCGGCGAAGACGCGATGGATCTGACGGCACAGTGCGTCCTGAACGGTTCGGATATGTTGCTCCAGACACAAGCCATCTCATATCCCGATCTTCTGACCGGAGACGCCGACTGGCCGGTCGGTACCGGGACTTCATGGAGCGTTCCGATCCGGACGGGCTGGTGTTTTCCGGCTGTCATCCGGATGGACTGGACCTCAACCGATGCATCGGGATCGATGGACATTCCGATCAATCTCCACTCCGATACATCCTATGCGGATTCCTCGAATGGAAGCGACCTGACCGGAAGCGGATCTCCGGATCATCCCTACCGAACGATCGGGCGGGTGGTCAGGCAGGTCGAGGGAAGCCGTTGGATGCCGGTCACGATCCGTGCACGTCCCGGTGTCTACTCGCCATCCTCCAATGGTGAAGTCTATCCGGTATATTTCCAAGACTACGAATCTTTGGAAGGATCGGAGATCGGGAATACCATTCTGGATAACGACAATCAGCCGGTACATCTTCTGGTGGGTGGCGTTCGAATGTCTCTATCCGATTTGACATTGCGATCCGACAATCCCGAAAGGTTCAGGCTGGTGGAAGTCAGAGGAATCGATTCGGAGATAAAAAATACATATCAGGAGCGGGATGTGGAGGCATCCGGACCACTGGATTACTGCACAAGCATCTATTTCGGCAGTTCAGCTGTCGTCGAAAACAACACATTCAATGGATCTCTGTTCGAGACGGGTTTCAGTAACGCAAACAGGATCTCTGGAAACAGCTTCTCGAAATTGTATGTATCTTCGGGATCTGTATCTGAGAACCATACCGGATTCGGTCAGTTCTGGTTTGGAGCGATCGATCCGGACACTCCACTCGATGTCCGCCACAACGAGATCGAACAGATGCAGAATACGTGTTCCGGTTACTACACGTTTCTGGATAACTATGTAAAAGGAGGCATGTTCTACACGTGGGGACCGGATCCCCGGAGCCAGATTGTACGGAACGTGATGAGAAACACGGATATCGCCGTCGTCAACCAGTCGATTCCGTTCTCGGTCACTCATAACCTCATGTATTGTGATCGGCTGGAGTATCCGTATCCGAGTTACTGGAGCACAGACAGTCAAGTTTTGTATTACAACAATATCGGCGTGTATCTCACCCGACGGTTCGAAAACGTGTACATGTATTCGACATTCATGTCCGGAGTGTTCTCGATGGATCATTCTCTGGCGATGGCCACCAACATCGATGCGAACTGGAACAGCGCGGCATGGGGTCGGCATGGGATCTCGTATTATAACATGATCGATTCGATCGATTGCGAACGCGCGTCTTACAGCGATCTGCCGGGCTGCACGCTCCCGACCAATCTCGATGTCGAACCCGGCATTCGGGGATCCGGGATGATCACCGAAATCGGTCCGGGCTATCTGATCGACGACACCGCTAGCTGGATACCCGGAGACTACCGGGGTCTACCCGTCAATCCCGCGATTCTCCGGTCCGACCGGATTTTCCGTTGCGAGGACAACGACGAAACGACCCTGTACTTTCTGGAAGATCCCTCTGAATCCGCGGAAGTCGGAGATACCTATTTCCTTCCCGATTTCGAACTTCGCAGAATCACGGACGGATATGCGTATGATTCGCCGTTGATCGACGCGGGCAATCCGGAACCCGCATATAACGATCCGGACGGTACGCGGTGCGACATCGGGCCGTGGGGTGGGCCGCTGTCCCGAACTCCACTACCCCGGATTCCGACCTGGCCGCCCTGTACGCCCACACCGGCAGCCAGTCCGACCGCGTCACCGACTCCATTACCGAGTTACACCAATACTCCGTCTGCAACAACGACTCCCGGGACGGTGCCGTATGAACTGCTTCTGAACGATGATCATTTCGATGCTGGCGATCCATTCGATCTGTCCCGGCGGGCAGTCAATTCCGGAGCACCACGATCCGTTTTCGAGATCATCGTTCTGGATGTCTACGGCAGTTACTATTTCTGGCCGGAATGGACGCCTGAATTGCAGGGCATTGAGAGTGTCTTGCTGCACGGTGTATCGACGATCGTTGTCTTGCAGTTTACCTGGCCGTCGGGGGATGTCGGGCATGCATCGAATCTATGGTTCTGGGGTGGGTGTGTGGATCCCGCGAACGGGTCCCTGATCACCACCATTGCAGGAACCGAATTCGCGTATTAACTCATTGGGGATGCGAGGGGCGAGTGCGCACCGCATCATCGACACGGAATTGACGACGGATCAGATCGAGATCCTCTGCAGTCGGCGCGAACGGGAAATTCCGGATATCGTCTCCCGGCAGGCTGTTCGCATACGGACGATTGCACGCAACCTCACCGTCTAATCCAGGACACCCGCTCGTCCGGAACGGCACACCTCCCGTAATCACCGCCTCCAGCACCTCCTGATCGATCTCGATCCGTTCGAGCCGCCCGGTGTCGTCGAAACCGAACCGCTCGCGCGTCGCGAACCCCTCATCGATCAGATAACGGGCGAGCTGCATCCGGCGGTACTGATCCATCGGAGGAGGCGATCGATCTTCAAGCGCACTGCCGGATTCCGGAAAGAACGAAAAGAGATGCGTGACACCGCCGAATTCGCGTGTGCGAAAAAACGCTGCAACCATCTCACGTTCAGTCTCGCCGAGTCCCACAATGAGATGCGAGCCGCACATGCCGGGACCAAACACCTCCACCGCGTCCCGAAAACAGTCCCAATAGCGATCCCACACGTGCGGACCGCCGACGGCCCGGCCACGATAACGATCGAATACGAGCGGCGTCGCGCCGTCAACCGCAATGCCGACACGGTCGACGCCCAACCCGCGCATGCGCTCGAGGTCGTTCCGATCGATGACGGTCGGCGAGAGCAATACGGAAATCGGAATATCGAGTGCACCGCGGAGGCGCGTCACAATCCGGTGAGCGTCCTGTGCAGCGCGGGGATGCGTGATCATCGACAGGCAGATCCGCTTCACCCGGTCGGTGCGCTCGCGCATCCGGTCGATCAGCACCCCGAGATCCTCCAGTGGCCATTCGACGCGGATGAAACTCGCCTTCCCGTGCCCGATCTTCCGGTGCCTCGACAGACCGCAATACGCGCAGTTCGCCCGGCAACCATCCTCGTAATGCTGCAGCAGATTGATGCAGTAAAGCCGGGCGTTGCGATAAAACAGACCGTGCTTCAGCCCCAACGTCATCGCAGCCGCCGTCGAAATTTTGACGTGATCAGGTGATTCCCTGCGGTCCATCCTGCCTCTTTCCGTGTTCCAGATACCGATCCGGCACCGAACAGCACACCCATTCGCGCCGAATGGTCAGACCCCTCTTACGAGCATACGCCAGGGTTTCTTCCGATGCCAGCGCAATCCGGTTGACCCCGGCATCCACGGCGACACGCTCATACGCCCCGATGTGCCGCGGACGCGCACACCCGAGCGACAGCACGGCATCGGGGACATGCATGCGCGCGGTCGCCAGAAACAGTCCGACATCATCCGGTTGAGGAGCGCTCAGACGCATCAGCGGCGTGTCCGCGAGCGGCATCCGGATGACGACGGCGAGTGCGGAAGGGCGGATGTGGGCGTCGATCAGGTCCAGCGCGCCGTATTCCTCGCGGATGTCCGCCCCGTCCAGCCCCAGAATGATGTGCGGCGTCGTGTCGAGTCCTGCCGCGGCGAGAGCGTCCAGCGATTCCGCCATGACGGCCCGCCCGCCTTCGAGATGAAACACGCGACGGATCGTGGCATCCGAACCGGCAACATCCAGCAGCGCCTGATGGGCACCGGCGTCTTTCATTCGTTGTGCCGTGCCCCGGTCGATGACTCCGGCATGAAACGACAGGAACAGGGATGTACTGCGGCGGATGGCCTCGATCGCATCCGCAAAACGGGGCCAGGGGAGACGGCCGGAGCGATCGCAACCGCCCGTGAGCAGCACACCCGGAAACCCCTCCGCATCGAGACGCCGGCAACGGGCGATCAGGCCCTCCGGCGTTGTCTCGACAGGGAGCGTTTTCAGCAGACGGCCGCGGCAGTGATCGCACTGGAGTTCACAGATCGGGCCCGTGACCGAAATCGCCGGATAACGGCCCCGGACGCCGTCCCAGCAGAACATGCCGGGAACATGCACGCTGAGCGTCGAACCGTGCCGTTGACGGGATAATTCGAAAGCCCTGTCGAACAAACCGCGGGAAGAAGGGATCTCAGACGTCATCCGGTCGACTCCCCGCATGCCCGTAATAGCCGCGGCAGGCCACCCAGCAGCGTTCGAGGGTTGATTCGAGAGCCTCCTGGGCGGCGTCGAGTTCGATACGGCGCGCGGCAGCCCGGCGAAGTTCCGTACCGAAGCGTGCGTCGAATGCACGGGGATACTCCAGGAGTGCTTCAGGGGTGTTGGTCTGAGCAGCCTGTCCCGCGGCCGCTCCGGCCGCCTCGCCCGCAATGACCGCCTGCGGAATGCCGCCGCCCGTGATGGGATGCGTCTGACCGGCGGCGTCTCCAACCAGAAGGATATGCGCATGAATCGGATTTTCACGACGCTCGATCGGAACCAACCCGCCCATCCACGCCATCGCGCCGGGATCGATCCGTTCACTCGCGGCGAGTTCCGCCAGGAGATCCGTCAACAGAGGCGCGGGATCGCCATCCGGAACACCGATGCCGACGTTCGCGAAGCCTTGTTTCGGGAAGAGCCAGGCGTATCCGCCACGCCATGCGTCACGGAACATGAATTCAGCCGCATCGCTCATCTTTTTGAGGGGAACTCTGCACTGCGCGGTTCTGAGGCAGCGAAGCGGGTCGAGCCCGATGGCGCGGGCGGTCAGAGAACGCGGTCCGTCGGCGCCGATGATGAATCGCGCATTCAGCGAGAAATGTCCGAACCGGCCCACGCAGTCGATCCGGTGGCCGTCGATCCCCGTTGCGCGGACTCCGGCACAGACGACCGCGCCGGCCCGGACGGCTTCTTCCGCGAGCCATCGGTCGAAGCGGCTCCTGTCCAGCATGACGCCCGGCGCATGGGTCGTGATCGTTCGACCGGACGGAAAGACCGTCTTCATCGTCCGGAGTCGGGACACGATCAATTCATGCGGAATTGTGCGCTCATGGGCAAATCCCAGCGGTACGATTTCGCCGCACTGGACCGGCTCGCCGATCGTCGTGCGGCGATCGATGGCAATCACCTTGACACCTTTGCGGGCGGCGGCGATCGCGGCGCTGCTCCCGGCGGGACCGATGCCGATCACCGCCACGTCAACCTGTTGCACGGATCACCTTCCTGAGCAGATCGAGGTTCATCGACGTCTGACCTTCAAATGCGCCGTCGCGGGCTTCGCGGGCGCGATCGAGATCATAGCAGGTCGTGGAATCGAGATCGATCAGGATGCCCGGCACACCGGCCCGCTCGAAATCCTCGCGATGCTTCACATAAAACGGCTCGCAGCAGCATCCGATGAACGCGCCGTCCCCCTCCCGTTTCATCTGCGCAAGGGCCTCCATGAGATGCTCGAAACTCTGGATGCTGACCGCCCTGAGCCCCGTCTCGGCGGCGATATGAAAACCCTCGCCGATGGTGCAGGCGCCGCAGACCGAGCACCCCTCATCATAGCGGAGGGGGCAGGACACGAGTTTGGCGCAGTAGGGCAGAAGCAGCGTTGTGAAGTTTCGCTGCACCAGATCCGCAAAGCGCCCGTTGACAGGGAAGATCGCGTTGGATTCCTCGAGCGAAAAGGCATGGGAGGTGATGTCGAGTTTGTTCAGGGCTTCGCCGATCGCCGTCTCGAAGTCGCTCGCGCAAAGACCCGGACAGAGACGCTCGGGGCGCGCGAAGAAGGCTGCAAGACGGGAGCGGACGGACGGGCGATCCGCGGGGCAGTCCTTGAGGGCGGCTTCGAGATCCGCGACGAGACGATCGGGGAACGAAAAAAAGTCGCCGGAGAGGAGACAGCTTTGGATCGTGCGGCTGCGGAGATCCACGACGAGGGCGGTGCGGATGACGCCGCCTCGGGCACGAATCACGGAATGCAGCGCGCGGCGGCGGTCGTCCGGGTAAGAGACGCGGCGGATCCAGGCATCCGAGGAATAGTAGGGGAGACGAGCGGAGAGGAGGGCGTGTTCGTGGGGGGTCAGGGGTGAGGGCGTCAGGGGGATGCCGAGATGATCCGAGACGGATTGGGCGATGCGGGCTTTCAGGTCGGAGGCGGAGGGGAGCGGGCTGAGGTGTTCGTCGAGCGTGGTGATGCGGTCGCGGAACGAGTCGATTTCCTTGTGTTTGAGCTTTTCGATTGGGATACGGAGTGCGCGGAGCATGCGGGGGAGATCGAGTGAGACCAGGAGGGTGCCCTGGAACAGGAAGGCATGTCCCTGCTCGACACCTCCCGTGCCGCTGATTTTACGGCCGTTGATATCGATGTCGTTGCGAGGGCGGAATTCGGCGGATAGTCCGTATGCGCGCAGGGTATGGATGATGGGTGAACAGAGATATTCGAATTGGGCGAGGCGGTTGGGGGGGCCGGGGAAGTCGTCGTTGCGGCAGATGATTTCCCAGCCGATGTGGGAGGGTTCGAAGACGATGGCGCCTCCGCCCGTGATGCGGCGGTTCACGTCGATGCCTTCCGAGGAGCAGAAGGCGGTGCGGATTTCGTGGTCGAGGGACTGGTGGAAGCCGATGAGGGCGGCGGTGGGGGAGAATTGGAGGAAGCGGAGGGTATTGGGGGAGAGGCCGGAGGAGACGGCGTCGAGAATACAGGCGTCGAGGGCCATGTGATGGGAGGCGGTCTGGATGCCGGAATCGAGAAGTCGCCAGGCGTTCATGGTCTCAGAGGATTCCACAACTCGCCCGAAGATGCAATGGTTGTCCGCTCCGACTCCCCTTCCTCTAAACCGAAATAAGGGGACACCTTATTTTATTCGGTTTCAGTTTTCAGTTTGAAGTTTTGAGTTCTCAGAGTCAGGGGCAGTAAACACGTTATAATGGTGCTTCTATGTGAGCGTCCAGGCATGAAGAACACACCCAATAGATGGCACGTCGGGGACGACCTCATCCAAGAATCACGATGGCGAAGATAGAAATATTATTGATTAAAAGAAATAAAGGGACACCTTACTTATTTCGGTTTCAGGTCGAAGTTTTCAGTTTTCGGTTTTCAGGTTGAGGGGGATTAATGGATCAATCCCACATCGGCTGTGAGTGAGCGTTTCAACGATGGATGGTCACTGAACCAAGACACGATCGGATCACGACCCAACTTTAGGTAGTCAAACGCGCAAACCTTCGATATAATCATGGGCAAAACACACTGTGATGCAACCAGGGAGGCTTTACATGGGCGAGCATCCCAATGGCTCCGTGACTCAGCCGAAATGCTTGGAACTCCAATGCCGCGCATAGCACGCGTCGTCGTCCCCGGAACCCCTCATCATATTACTCAACGAGGCAACCGGCGACAGACAACGTTCTTCCATGAAGCGGACTACGATCGCTATATCGACCTGATGGCGAAATGGACGCACATCTTCCATGTCGAAATCTGGGCCTATTGCCTCATGCCCAACCACATTCATCTCATCGCAGTCCCCCCCTCACGCTCCGCCCTGACCAGCGCGGTCGCGGAAGCTCATCGCCGATACTCGCTCTTTATCAACTCACGGGAAAACTGGCGGGGCCACCTCTGGCAGGGACGATACGCGTCTTACCCGATGGATGAACCACACGTGTTCCGTTGTGCACGATATATCGAAATGAACCCGGTGAGGAGTGGTCTGGTCAAACGACCGGATCAGTGGAAGTATTCGAGCGCACGCGCGCACATTTTTGGCACAGATGATAAACTGGTCAAAACAAGACCTCTCCTGCAGATGGCTCCGCAATGGCTCAGTTTTCTGCTGGACGATACGGACGAGGACATCCGTTTCCGACAGAATGAGACGACAGGGCGACCAATGGGCACCTCAGGGTTCATCTCAACCATCGAAACCATCCTTAATCGTAAACTCACGAAACAAAAACCGGGACCCCGGCGATCGGTCCTCGCTGATTACCCGCAATCCAACGATTCTGCATAGCCGCAAAGTCTGACTGCATCCCGCTCTCGCCACCCGCGCCCCATCGCGAGCGGATGGTCTACCCCCCGCATGTCGATGCCCGAAACCGGACATCAGCATGCCTTCTAATGAGATGCCAGCGTCAGGATAAGTAAGGTGTCCCTTTATTTATATATACCGAGAACTGAACCCAGATCTCTGTTTTACCGGTTCAAGATAATGTCTGAGGTTTTCTGGTGTCAGACCCCATGATGTATAAAGTTAGTGGACTCTGACGGAGTGGTTCATGCGAATTAAGTAAGGTGTCCCCAAATATCCGCAAAACTGGAAACTGAAAACTGAAAACTGAAAACGCTATCGCAAATCATCTTCGCGGATCGAACCAAAATCCGGAATCACCCGGTCGCAGGGTCGACAATACAACAGTAACTCGCTGACCCCAAAATGCCCCGTCGCAACCGCACACACCCGACACCCTACCGCCTGCGCAGCCTCAATGTCCCGCGGCGTGTCCCCAAACACGATCGCCTCCGACGCATCCGCTACCCCCGCCTTCCTCACCGCCGCCTCCACAATCCCTTCCCGCTCCACTCCGTCATCCCCAAAACCACCAAACGAAAAATACCCGTCAATGCCCACCGCCCTGAGCTTGTACCAGGCAAACCGCTCCATGTTGCCGGTCGCCAGCCCCAATACCCCGTCCTTCACTCGATCCAGAAACCCCAATACTCCCGGCAATACCACATACTCAGACACGCGCTCTCCCGTATCCAACTCCTCAAAATACTCCATATACCGCTCGAAAAACTCCGTCATCACACCCTCGATCGCTGCCTCTGTCCACCCGTAATGCCGCAGCACCAACCTCGGAATCCCCGGATCGGTCGCCCCATGAATCGGAAACTGCATGTAATCCACATCCGGAATCCCGCACACCTCCTCCATCACCCGCGCGAACGCCTGCTGCTTGATCGTCGGCCCACTGATCGCTTTCGTCAGAAGCGTCCCGTCAATGTCGAACAGATAAACCGGATTGTTCCGCATGCTCCAGTCGCTCCATAACCCCGCGCCTCGTTCTGCTGAGAAACGCGTCAATTCGGCCTCGATGGTCCACCGCCCCGGATCCCTCACCCGATACCCAATCGATCATGCCCCTGAGCGCCGCCGCGGTGAACACACTCATTTCGGGATGAAACCCGCTCACCACATATCGACCGTCTCCAAAACTTCCCGACAGCGCTGCCGGAACGTCCAACCGATCATACCACGCAAACACCGACGCCGCTCCCTCGAACCGCGGTCCATCGAAGTAATACGCCGTCACCACGCCATCGACGCCGCCCGCCGCAGGATGCGTGCCGTCAAAGCGCACATCCGTCCAGCCAAAATGCCCCGGCACCGCCAACTCCTCCAGAGGCCCGATCGCAACGCCAGAAAACAGATCGAGCGGATAATCGAACTCGACGCCGTACCAGATGATCCGGTCGGACGCCAGATACGCGCCGGCGCAGATCCCCACATACCCGCCCCCCGATTCGACAAAACGCCGGATCTCGTCGATCCCCTCCGACCCCAGCGCGTCAATCGCCTTCCCCGCATCTCCACCCGGCACGATCAGCACCGAATACCGCCCGCTGCGCAACTCCCCGGCCAGCATCCCGGAATCACTCACCCGCTGACTCTCATACCCCCATTCCCCCAACCGGGCCTCGATGCGCGCCATCCCGAATTCCCACGCGCCGACACCTGCGTAAATCGCGACCCATCCGGCTGCCGGAACCGGTGTTGGTGTGTCGACGGTGTCCGGAGCCGTCGGTTCAGCGTCGCTCCCGCAGCCTCCCAGCACGCACACCAGTCCGATCCAGAGAACAACTGCATACGGTCTCACAGACAAGAATCCCTCCCGTCATTCTTAGAGACACGATTCCAAAAAAGGGTTCAGGTTATTTTTCAGCCCGATCGTTGCTCGGCCCGGACACCGGCAGATCGCCTTCCCGCTGCCCGGCCACAAGCGCCTGTCCCGCCTCGAATGCCTCCACCGCCCGCCGCACTTTCCGGATCAAGCGGACTATCGGGCTGTCCTCCGCCATCGAAGGCAGATCGACCAGAGCCTCCATGCGGGTGAGGTGTTCACGGCCGCTTCTTCCGAGAAGATGATTGATGAAGGCGGCTTCCGACTGGAGGCGGATCCCGAGCAGATGATCACCGGTCGCCTGAACGAGAGGGGTCAGCGCCCGGAGTTGTGCCGAGAGGGTGCGAACGGACAGGCGATTCATCCGTCCGATCGTGATCCGGGCAAGGCGCGCGTCGATTCCGGTGATCCTGAGTCCGTTGCGATCCGCCGTACGGATGGCTTTGTCGATCCAGCTCCGGGCTTCCTTCAGCTTGCCGAGCTGGATCATGAGTTCACCCATTGCAGCATACGACACGGCCTGTTCGGCGACATATCGTTCGGGCATGACTTCGGGAATTGTGCTTCTCAGCAGCCGCTCGGCCTCGCCATAATCGCCTTGAAGCATCTTGTAGCGCGCCTGTTCGATGTGACACAGGGCAAGCGCGCGGATGTCCTGATTTTTCTCGAAAAGCGTCTCACATTCCGCGGCATACTCCAGATACTGCTCGAATCGACCGGCATTCATCTCGACATGCGCAAGCCAGTTCAGCGCAAAACTCACGTAAGACGGTATCTCGAGCGACCGAAAATGCTTCAATGCACGCTCAAATCGTTCCCGAGCCGTCGAAAGCTGGCAGCGCGCCAGATGGTAGCGTCCCATTGCAACATCGATCTTCGCCTTGACGATTTGATTGTCATATTCCTCGTGAACCGATTCGGCTTCCCTCAGAACCGCCCGGGCATCCTCCAGGTCACCCCGCGACACGAGCAGGTCTCCGAGATTACACAATTCCTGGCCTTCCATTCGCCGGTTTCCATCCAGTCGATGAATCCGGATGGCCTCGCGAATGCACGCCTCCGCGCGCTCGAACTTCGAACAGTAATTGTAAATGATGCCCATACATCCGAGCGTGTTACAGGCATACAGGTTGTTTCCGGATTCCCGGGCCAGCCGGAGGCTCTCCTCAAGCGACGCCATGCATTCCTTGTCCTGCTTCAGAGAAAACTGGATCCGGCCGATATTGCCCAGAACCCAGCTCTGCATATCCTTCCGGTCGGTTTGCTGATACAGGTCCAGGGCGAGGTGATTGAGCCTCAACCCCTCCAGAAAATCCCCTTTTCGATGCGCAATCGCTGCGAAATGACCGTAAACGGTGGCCACATAGCCGATCTGACCGTTTCGTTCGAAAATCGGGATGGCCGCCTGCCCGGCCTCATGAGCGCGCGTGTAGTCCCCCATATAGATGGCGTTGATGCAGATTGCAAAGAGCAACTCGGCGACGTTCATCTGATTCCCGATCCGTTCGGCGTCCGGGATGGTCTGATCGAAGATCTTGACCGCGCGGTCATGCTGCCCGAGATACTCGTAGATGCCTCGACCCAGACGCAATCGGGCATTGACGGAGTGCTGGCTGGCGGAATCCGTGATCGCCAGGATCTTCTTCAGAAACGTTTCGGCTTCCGACAGAGCGAACCGTGCAATGGCAGCCTCGGAGGCGAGCCAATAGTACTCGCATGCCTTGTCCGTGTTCCCGGCCATCTCCCAGTGATGCCCCAGTTCATACGGATGCTGCTCGCCATACCGTGCAAAATCGGTCTCGATCACCGACGCCGCGGTGCGATGGAGGTCCCGCCCCTCATCGACCGGCAGTTGTTCCAGCGCCGCTTCACGGATCTTGTCATGCGTGAAGCGAATCAGGCCATCCGGCAACTCCTCGAAGAAATGCCGGATGGTCAGGTCGTGCAACCGGTCCGCGAAGGTCGATTCATCCAGACGCGCAATCGCCTGGAGCATCCGAGGTTCGATGTCACGACTCAGGATGGACGCGACATCGACGAGATGGCGACGATCGGGGGGCAATAGCGTGAACCGGTGGGCGATGAGTTGTTTCAGCGTCACGGGAAGACTCGGCAGTTCGGGCTCCTTCCCGGCCCCCGCCGTTTCAATCCGCCACCCGTTCACGACTCGTTTGAGAATCCCCGAATCGAGGCAGCCATTGAGATACTCGGCGATGAAGAACGGATTGCCTTCAGCCAGTTCGGCCAGCCTGTGAACGAATTTCGGCGCATCGAGCCGGCTCGCGAGCATGTCCGCGATGATTCCCGCGAGTTCATCCGTGTTCAGACGGAACAGGGACGCGCTCTCCACACCGCTCAGTCCCAGGATTGCCTGGAGTTTTTCGGTGGTTTCCTCGGCTCGATATAACCCGAGAAAAAGCAGGCGTTTGGAGACACAGGTCTGCTCGGAAGCCATATGCCGGATGACCCCGAGAGTCAGTTCGTCGGCCCACTGCAGATCGTCGATGATCACCAGCAGAGGTTTTTCGGTTGCCAGTCGGCTCAGGATGGAGGCGACTGTCCGAAACAGCTTCCGAAGAGGATCGCTTTTCGAAATCTGCGGGAGATCGTCCCGGGTCGACTCCGGAAGCGACTCGAAAACGGCTTTGCTGAAATGTGCCAGAAAGAGCGCATCCTGTTCCATGATGCGCTCCCGGAAGGCCTCACCCTGTTCGACGCACAGATCGACGATGGCTTCGAGCGGCTTCTGAAATCCCTGCAACAGCTCACCGCGCGCAGAACCACCCCGCAATCCGCTCAATGCGGAGCATTCCCCCATCACGACCTGAAACGAGTTCCTCAAGGCCAGCCCGGCGATCTCCAGCCCCAGTCGCGTCTTCCCGATCCCGCTCTCCCCGGCGACCAGCATCAGACTCCCCCGGCCGACGGACGCGCGTGCCAGCCGCTGGCTGAGCTGCGTGTACATCTGCCGGCGACCGGTGAATCGCGGACGATGCAGATAATACCGGAGCGGTGTTGCGGTGAGGGGATCCGTCCGATCCGCTCCGGCTGCACGAAGCGCTGAACAGACATCCGTCGCATAGCCGATCCGGCGTGCCGGATCCGGTTCGAGCAGATTCATGATCAGCGCATCGAGTTCGGAAGGGATCGACGGG
>CALFER010000072.1 GCA_937951895.1 uncultured bacterium | reverse complement strand
CCCGTGCCCGCCGGCAGCATATCAGCACAGACCCGTGCCCGCCTTACTGTAGTCGAAATGCAACATCGCTTTACGTCACGAACACAGGCAATTGGCTCCTTGCATGTGTGGTCCTGGTAACTCATTGACTTTATTGTAAAATGCGGGTACGATGATCAATGTTCTCATGGAAGGGAGGCATTCATGATCAGATACAGACTGCAGATCGCCGCGCTTGTTTTGTTCGGTTTGATCCCCGTTTCAAATCTCGAAGTCGCACGGGCCGATGTGCTCGCGCCCAAGGTCTGGACCCGGAACCACATTCCGATCATCATGAAAGGCAGCCTGCTTCCGGATCTGAACGGCCAGAGCATTTCGGTTCTGTATGTCTGGGCATATCGTGACAACACCTGGCAGCAGGTGGTCTTTCAGATCGATGAAATGGAAAACGATTACAATTCGACCTGGTCAGGATACACGCCGAACCCCTTCTGGAACTACTTTCATTGGGATGACATCGATAACGGACCGGATCCGATCATGGGCGATGGAAATCTGTCCGTGCAGGACGAACTGGTCTTCATGTCCGAAGAACTCGGCGATCGCGTCTCGACGGATATGTGGCCCGCGGGAGTCCCGACCTCATACAATCGATATGAACTCCATTTCGTCGATTCACAACATACGGGGTCGGAAGGTTGGGCCTATGTTTTCCAGGATAATACGGCGCCGGGGTGGACCACGACCGACTATGTCAATTGGGTCGATTCCGGTAAAACGATCGATGCCTGGGGCTACTCCCTGTCCTCGATCGAAGCATCGGGTGATCCGGATCCGAAGTGGCAGCACTGCTATACCTATGACAATATGACGATTTCCGCGGCGAACGGCGGCGACGGAACGGATCTGTGGGATGTACAGAAACAGACTGCCCGAGTCTACAGTCTCGCTACCATGTGCCAGAATGCATCCGCCGTTCAATCTTACTTTCAGGATGCCAATTCATACCGCCCCGATTATGTCTGGGGGATCAAGGACGGTCCGGTCCGGGTCATCCGCCAGTATCGTGTCCGAGGCTATCTTCTGGGATCGCAATGGGGATATCATCCCTATTTCACATCGCGGAGTTACAAATACTCGACGAGCCTTCAGGAGCGCTTTTACATCAACAGCAGCGGAGACTGGAACTGGGCGGAAGCCAGCTACGATCATAATTCCACGGCATGCCCCCTGACCTATCGCGATCAACTCGGTAACACAGCAACCATCGACGGATCCGCCAGCGGCGATTCCGTTACCGTCGGCGCGGTCATTCCCGACTGGGTCCTGGTGACCTCCTCCCATGGTTCGTATCATGTCGTGCTCGATATCGACAACGTCGTTGCCGCCTCCAAGGCAAATGTCTGGAATGACAACGGTCCCGGTGCATCGGAAGTCGCCACATGTCAGACCGCGAACGGCCGATATGGCGATTTCGGGTACCACTGGACGACGCTCAACACGCATCAATACATATTCATCAACTTCCATTACACGTTCCTCCCCGACGATACAGCCGATTCGGCCGCCAGCGGCGACTACTACTACAATGCCATCACCACCCCGCTGCCCGACCCCACGGTGATCAGCCAGGCCTACGTCCCGCCGACACCGACCGATGTACCGACCGATACCCCGGTACCGACCGACACCCCGACACCGCTTCCGACGGATACTCCGACACTGCCGCCCACGGATACGCCGACCCCCGAACCGACCGACACACCCACGATGACACCGACAGAGGAACCGACTTCAACACCGACGGAAGAACCGACGTCGACTCCGACCGATGTGCCGACTGATACCCCGGTACCGACCGACACTCCGACACCGCTTCCGACGGACACGCCGACCCCCGAACCGACCGATACACCCACGATGACTCCGACGGAAGAGCCGACATCCACACCCACGGAAGAACCGACGTCGACACCGACCGATGTGCCAACCGATACCCCGGTACCGACCGACACGCCGACACCGCTTCCGACGGACACGCCGACACTGCCGCCCACTGAAACCCCCTCACCGGTACCGACCGACACGCCCACGGCAGGCCCCACGGCGACACCTCTCCCGGTGCCCGCTTCGGGACCCATATCGACCGGACTTCTGCTGATCGGTGTCAGTGTGATACTGCTGGGGATCTCACGCCGCGTGATACGACACCGCGGCTAAACGCAACGGGACAACGGCGACAGGGGCGGTCAGGATCTCCGACGCGAGATCATGACATGGATGAAGAGCCCCGAGAACAGGATCACCATGATCGAGATTCCTGTCGTGCCTGTTGCGGGAACGGGAAGCGGAGTGGCCGTCGGGGTCGGTATCGGAGGTGATGTCGGGGTTTCCGTCGGCGTCGCGGTGGGATACACGGTGGTCAGACAGAGCGCGAGATCATAATCCGTGTCGGAAAACAGCGGCACCGATTCGCCGATCACTTCCCACCTCAGTTCGTCGGCAAACAGATTCTGATAGACCATGTCATCGATGGTTTTCTCGGCATACCATCCCCAGTTTTCGCAGAAATACGAGACCATCGTGTTGCCGGTTCCGAACGTATCGACGGATTCCACCCGGAAGGCATTGCATCCCAGGGACGGTTCCATTCCTTCGACCGAGACATCGTAATTGATGCCGATGGTTTCATCGTACGTTCCTTCTTCATACAGCAGAACACCGTCGATGATCAGATCCGCGATGGTTGTGCCGGTGATGTGGAACTCGGTGTCCGCATTCCAGGCTTGTCCATCCGCAAGCGGCCACTGGAAATCCGAAATGCAGGGGCATCCTTCCGCCTGCATATCGAGAGACACGATGCCGATATCCGTCCATACATCGTCCAGAAACAGTTCGACGCGCGCCTGGATGATGAGGTGGATCGCGCGCGGATTGAGATCGGTTGTCGAGACCCGGGCGGTGGCCTGGACGTCGATCTGCGTGAGGCGGGTATCGGTCTCGAGTGGTTCTTCCATATTGTGCAGCGTGACATGCCCGGTGATGACACTCTGGCATCCCCCGCACAGATCCAGTGTGTAAACGGATTGCGGAACACCGCAGATATCCTCGATCCCGACTGCCGTGACGGTCGCCGTGCAGCCCGTGAAGCTGAAGTCGGCGGATCCTTCGATCCAGGCTTCCGGATCGGTGAAGGTGCCGGCATAATGCTGATTCAGAGAAAACGTCCGGCCGATCTCCCATGTCGGCAGTTCAGCGGGGGATCCTTCCGGTTTCGACCTGAGTGCCTGGCCGTCTCCGAATGAACTGCTGACCCAGAAAAACCGGCAATCCGGATGGATTTCGTCGGATTGTGACCGGATCGAGATCCAGCCCTGTTCGAGATCCACGCAGTCGGGAAAACTCAGGGAATACTGAATCAACTCCTGTGAATCATAGTAATACCCTGTGGGATTGCGCTGAGGCATTCCCGTGCGCACCGCGACGCTATCACCCGGATGTCCCGCGTCATCCTGATAAAATTCCACATCGAAGGGCGATACCTTGATGCAGTCGGTCAGGGTGTCGGCGCTCAACTCGAACCCCCACCACTCCACACCACAGATCGGGTGATCGACATCCGTGAAACGCTCGAATGCAAACAGATCGGCAGAATGATCGCTGAGAGTCATCTGCCAGGAGCCATGCGGCCCTTCCGGCGGCTGAGACAAGATTGAATCATCCGGGCATCCGACCTGAGCGGCGGTCATCGTGGCGATGACGGTGATAAAGCACGCGATCGATATACTTTTCATGATTCTTCTCCTTTGCACGCTGCACGACTGATTGCATATCCTGAATCGAATATAACACAAAAAACAACATGTTACAATCAATCACAGCATTTAAAAAATGTTTCAATTTGTCTACATTGTTTGAATCCGGTACTCCATTGCTATTTGAGTCGGAAGCCCCTATAATCTGGGCATGGCGCACAACCACCTCACATCCGGCTACTCCCGCCTGGTCGAACGACTCAACCGTTTTCCGCAGGGCGCGCCTCCCGCCGAAGCACTCTTCAGGATCCTCTCGATTCTCATGACCGAACAGGACGCCGCCCGGGTCGCGCTCCTCCCCATCCGCCCGTTCAATGCCACCAGAGCCGCCTCCATCTGGAAGCTGCCGCTGTCCGAAACCCGCAGGATTCTCGATGACCTTGCCGGCCGCGCTCTGCTCGTGGATATCGAACACGATGGCGACACGCTCTATGCACTGCCTCCACCGATGGCCGGATTCTTCGAATTCTCCCTGATGCGCACCCGGGGTGACATCGATCAGAAAACACTCAGCGAACTCTTCTACCAGTATCTCAATGTCGAAGACGCCTTCATCCTGGACCTGTTCACTCGCGGCGATACCCAACTCGGACGCACCTTTGTCCACGAACCGGCACTCACAGCCGACAATGCGCTCGTTGTCCTGGACTACGAACGCGCGTCTCACGTGATCCGCTCCGCCTCGCACCGCGGAGTCAGTCTCTGCTACTGCCGGCACAAAATGGAGCATCTCGGGAAAGCCTGCAACGCGCCGATGGAAATCTGCATGACGTTCAACACGACGGCGGATTCGCTGATCCGGCACGGACATGCGCGATCGATCGATGAGTCGGAATGCATGGACCTGCTAGCCCGTGCCTATGATCATTCGCTGGTTCAGTTCGGCGAGAACGTCCGCGAACGGGTCAATTTCATCTGCAACTGCTGCGGGTGCTGCTGCGAGGCGATGCTGGCGGCCAGGCGGTTCGGTTTGCTCCACCCCATTCACACGACGAACTTCATTCCGGTCATCGAGACTGCGCAATGCACGGGCTGCGGGCGTTGTGCGTCGGTGTGTCCGGTCGAGGCCATCCGGATGATTCCGGGTGAGGGGAACCGCGCCGCGACGACATGCGCCGAACTCAACGCAGACCTGTGTCTCGGGTGCGGCATCTGTGTCCGGAAATGCTCCCGGCAGGCGATCACGCTGGTCTCACGTCCGCGCCGTGTCATCACGCCGGTCAACTCGACACATCGGATCGTGGTCATGGCCATCGAGCGCGGTTGTCTGCAGAATCTGATCTTCGACAACCAGGCGCTCTGGAACCATCGTGCGCTGGCGGCCATCTTCGGGGTCATCTTCAAGTTGCCCCCGATCAAGCGCCTTCTGGCCAGTGAGCAGATCAAATCCCGGTATCTCGACGGTCTTCTGTCAAAGATCGGATAACCGTCAATCTACAGAGGCGCTTTCAGTGCCTCCAGCCGCGCCTGCGCATAACCCCTCTGCGGTGCCGGCGCATTCGGGTTCGCCACGACAGCTTCGAGATGCCTCCTCGCCCCCTCGACATCCTGTCGATGCAGCGCCGCGATTTCCGCCAGCACGAGATGCGCGACGGGCTCATCACCACGACGCTGCAAGATCCCCTCCGCCTGCACAGCCGCGTCATCGATCTTGTTCTGCCGCAGCAGCGTTTCCGCCAGCGTCAGTCCGGCGGGCAGATGATTCGGATCGATTCCGAGCGCTTTCCTGAGATACGTCTCGGCGGTCGGGTAATCCTTGACCTGCACGGCCACCAGCGCCACGCTGTAATTGATGTTCGCAGTCGGCACCTCCTCACGCTCGGCCGCCAGCCGAAACGCCGCCAGCGCCTCCTCCGGTTTCTTCTCGGACATCAACCTGCTCCCCAGCCAGAACTTCGCCCGAGCCGACTCGCCGCATTCCGCCGCCCGTGCCACCACGAGTTCGCCGGTCTCCCAATGCCCCGTCTGCTCATACGCCACCACGCCGCATGCCAATCCCGCTCCTGACAGAATCAGCGCCGCCGGAACCGATACCCATTTCGATCCGTTGCGCATGGTTTTCGCCAGCCAACCCGCCGCAATCATCGACAAGCCGATCGCCGGAGAGGTGAGGAAGCGTTCGGCCGCGAGATTCGGAATCGGAACGATGTTGAGGTGCGGGAAGAGGGCCAGCGCGAACCATGCGACGCCGAGACGGATGAGGGGATCAGACCGGTGTTTCCAGAGCACAAACACGAGAACTGCCAGGCATCCCAGTCCGGTCAGAACGCCGGAGTCCAGATACGACACGGGATACGGGAACCAATGCTCGGTATTCAGACAGACCGGAAAAAACACGAGTCTCGCATAGTATCCGATGGTCTTCAGAGCCAGCGCCGGAACGAGCATCGGTTCGACGTGGGCGCCGTGCCAGCTCCCGAGGGCATGAACCGACAGATATTTCGGGATCGGATACAGGAGAGACGGGATCGCGAGAACGAAAGCTGCAACTTTGTGTCGCCAGGCCATGACCGGTGCGCTCAGAATCACGATCGCCGGCAGCATGACCCCGGTTTCCTTTGACGATACGGCCAGAACCGCCGAGACTGCCATCAAAAGACCCCACAGAACGCGACGTTTTTGATCGGTGGTCGTTTTCTGATAACAGATTACCGCCGCCAGAACCCCCAGCGTCATCATCAGATCCGTCCGGCCCGAGATCCAGACGACGGATTCGGCTCGAGCGGGGTGAAAGGCATACAGCAGCGTTCCGATGAACCCCGCGATCCGACTCGACGATGATTGCCGCAGGAATGTGTAAAGCAGGCCTCCGATGAGACCGAACAGGATGAGATTTCCCATGTGAAAGGCGAAGGGGCTTTTTCCGGCCAGGAGATAATCGAGTTGGAAACTCAGTCGTACGGAGGGACGCCAGTAACGGCTTCTGCCTTCCGCTCCGCTGAATTCGAGATAATCCCCGAGGAGCAGTCGACGATAGATGCCTTCGGTTTCAAAATGCGGATTCAGACGGATCAAGGCGTGATCATCGAGAACAAATTCGGATTCCAGACTGTACCAGTAGGGTGTCAGAACCGAGACTGCGATGATCAGGAATTCCGCGAAGTGAAGTATCGTCGATCGAAGCGGGTGGCGAACGGGGGAATCGGGCATGTCGGGTACCTCTCCAGTGGGGCCGGAAGACCTTATATTCTGTCAGGCCGGGTCATCAAAGTCAAAACTCTTGGCGGGACAGGCATTACAGGGTATGATCAGATGTGATGAACGGCGCCATTTTCAAACGGATGGAGGAGACGGGAGACCGATACTGGTGGTATGCGGGAAAACGCCGGCTGCTCCGAGAGTTGCTCGGTGCGCCTCCGGAATCTCCTCGAGGCCTGATTCTGGATCTGGGGTGCGGCGCGGGCACACTCCTGCCGTTCCTGCACCAGTATGGGCGTCCGGTCGGACTGGAGCCGTCTCCGGATGCCGTCGCGCTCGCACGTAAATCGAATACCGGCATGCTCATCCGGGCGTCGGCCGAAGCCCTTCCGTTCCGGGCCGAACGCTTTTCCCTGATCGCCGCCTTCGATTGTCTCGAACATGTCCCCCACGATGATCGCACGGTCCGCTCCATCCGCAGTCTTCTGGCGGAAGACGGCCGCCTGCTGATCTCGGTCCCGGCCCATGCCTTTCTCCGAAGTCACCGGGATACTCAGTTGGGCCATCTGCGCCGCTACTCCCGACGCTCCCTCGCCAATCTTCTCGAACAGGCCGGTTTCTCGATCGATTTCCTCGGATACGGGTATGCCTGCCTGTTTGTCCCGCTGCTGTTCGAATCGCTCCGGGATCGTCTGATCGCACCGCCCGGACAGGCCAAAAGTGATATCCGGGATCTTCCGGAACCCTGGAACGGCTGGATGTCGAGGTGGCTGGCTCTTGAAGCGTGGTGGGCGGTTCGCGTCGGTCTGCCGTTCGGAACATCCCTGTTTGCATTGGCGCACCTCACGAGAAAGACACTGCAATGATGACGATCAAACGCACCGCTGTTTACCTGTTTCTGGCCGCCGCTCTGATTGTGCACGTGGGAATGCTGCTCAATCTGGCGGCTCATTTCAAAATGACGCTCGTCCCGCCCGGCTGGTCGCCCGTCAGATCGGGTGCACAGCGACCCGCACACTGGGCGAAAGGCGCGGGATTCGAATGGTTGCGGGATTTCGAGATGCCGTATTTCGAGGGGCGATATCGCGCGATGAAGAACCGCGAGACCTCCTCCAAAGCATTGCTCAAGATCCCGGACCGCAGAACATCGAACTCGGGACTGGACTTTTTCCTGCGGGACGCCAACAACACGGATCCGGGCGGCGATTTCTTCCAGTTGTATCAATCCGGCGAGGATGCGCGACGGGGGATCACGATCTATGAAAGCAATCCGGCGTATCTGGAAAAAAACGGAGCCGTTCCGAAACTGTCCTCGACGGCGCCGTTCCATCCGCCAAACCGATACCCTCCACCGTTCGCGTTCACGATCGGATATGTTCTGACGCTGTTCGAACCCTGGAATGCGCTGCTGGTCTGGACGATTTTGCATGAAATCGCGCTGGTGTACTGTCTGTATCTGTCGTTCCGGATCGCCGGCGATAACATGGATCGGGCAATCGTGACCGCCGGCATGTGGCTCGGATTCCTCCCCTGGTATCTCGAACTCTATATGGGCCAGACCACCTTCATCCTGATGACGGGCACGATGGTTCTGTCCGCATGGATCCTGGACATGCAGCCCCGGCTCTTCGCCCATATCGCGTGGCTGCTGACCCTGATCACGAAACCGATTTCACTGCTCTTCGCACCGGTTCTCCTGCGCCTGGGTGAAACCCGCGTCCTGTTTCCCGGACTGATTCTGTCCGTTCTGGGCAGCGCGGCGTATTTCTATTACCACCCGGCCGACATGATGCTGTTCGTCCGCTGGGCGTTCGGGCAGGAAATGGTCACAAGTCCCGGTAACTACGGGTTCCAGAATTTTCTATACCGGTTTTTCTTCTCGGACTGGCTGGTCCGCATTCTCTCCGTCGCGATGATCCTCTGGGGGCTTCTGCTGACGTTCCGATGGGGACGCTTCCACCCGGTGCGCTCGATCTGCCTGTGGATCGCCATCTATTTCCTGGGATATGCCCACGTCTGGCAGCATCATCAGGTGCTGCTCAACGCCGCTGTCTGCCTCGCGTTCCTCATGACCGGCCGCCTGCGCTACCTGCTGATCTGGCTGATCATGACGCTCCCCTCCCCGTTTTACTTCTTCGAAGGCTCCTGGAACTGGACCCGCGAAACCCTGTATCTCCTCACCGGAACCCTCCCCGCAATCCTCTTCATGCTCTTTCTGCTTCTGGACCAGCGCGAACGATCGACGTCGAGGGAGTGGGAATGAGGGTTCTCCTGCTCAACCCGCCGGGCCGCCGGATCTATGTGAGGGATTATTACTGCTCCAAGGTATCCAAAGCACAGTATCTCTATCACCCGCTCGATCTGCTGATGCTCAGCGGCACGCTGCATGTGCGCCACGAGATTCTCGTGATCGACGCCATGACGACAGGATGGACCGCTCAATCGACCCGAACGGCGATTCAGACCTATGGACCTGATGCCGTTATCTTTCTGACCGGAGTGGTGTCCTTCCCCGAGGATTTCGCGTTTGTCTCGGAACTCAGGCAGACACTCGGCTGCGCCTGCATTGCCACCGGTGAGCTGTTCCTGGAGCGTCCTGCGGAAAGACTCGCCACCATCCCCTTTCTCGATGCCGCCCTCCTGGATTTTACCTCGCGATCCGTCCTGGAACTCCTCGACAGATGGGCTCCGGGCGCAGGTTTCATGGACGGCGAACCGATACCGGATGTCGTCTACAGGACCGGATCGGATACGATCATCAACGGAGAAGCGCCGCGGTGGAACGGCGGGGAATACACCATCGACATTCCGCGGCACGAGATGTTTCCGAACCAGAGTTACCGGTATCCGTTCGTGCGGCGATTCCCGTTCGCGACGGTCCTCACGGACTTTGGTTGCATGCACCACTGCCGGTTCTGCGCGATCGGACAACTCGGCTTCAAACTGCGGTCGATTCCGAATGTCATCGAGGAACTGGATCGAATCCGGCAACTCGGGTTCCGGGATCTGTATATCGATGACCAGACATTCGGCGCGGATCGCGGGCGGACCGAACGTCTGCTGGAGGAGATGATCCGGAGGGATTACCGGATGGGATTCATCTGCTTCAGCCGCGCGGACGTGATCGAACCCGGCTTGCTCAAACTCATGAAACGGGCCGGATGCCACACGATCGCGCTCGGAGTCGAATCGACCGATGACGCGAATCTCGACGCCGCCCACAAAGGCCTGTCCGCCGCACGGATCCGGGATGCGGTGAGATGGTGCAGAAGCGAGGGAATCCGGACGGTCGGGACGTTCGTGGTCGGATTGCCGGGGATGACGAAGCAGGAAGCCACTACAATCGGACAGTACGCCGCCTCGATCGGTCTCGATTTCGCCTCCTTCAATGTCCCCGTGCCCCGCCCCGGGACCGGATTGCGCGAAGACGCCATCCGAAATGGGTGGATTCCGGACCGCCTGGAACCGATGGACCAGTCCGGGAGTTATGCGGTCATGGGCAACGAGCATATGCGGGCGGACGAAGCGCTTTATTACCGGAACCAGGCCTCCCGCCGCTTCTATATCCGAACCGGTTATCTGGTTCATCGCCTGACACAGATCCGAACCTGGTACGAACTCAAGTCGCACCTGCGTGAGATGCTCTATCTGGCGTTCCCGGGGCACTTTGAACAGAGGCACTGAGGCATGGAGTCATTCGAACTGATCCGGGAGGCGTTCGATGTGGTCGTTCACCTCGACGCGCATCTCAACGCCATCGTCGACCGGTTCGGTGCCGTCACGTATCTGATTCTGTTCCTGACCGTGTTTGCCGAAACCGGCCTGGTCGTGACCCCCTTCTTTCCGGGTGATTCACTCCTGTTCGCCGTCGGCGCGCTGGCTGCCTCCGGCGGACATCTCAGAATCGAGTTTCTGATTCCGCTCCTTTTCTCGGCGGCCGTGCTGGGGGATTTTTCCAATTACCACATCGGTTTCTATCTCGGGCCAAAAATGTTCCGGAAAACATCGGCCCGGTTTTTCAAGGTCGAGCAACTCGAACGGACCCATCGATTTTTCAGACAATACGGCAGCACGTCGATCGTGATGGCGCGATTTATGCCCGTACTGCGGACGTTCATTCCCTTCGTGGCGGGTATCGGACGGATGGGGTACGGCCGATTCATTACTTACAATCTGGTCGGGGCCGCCTTGTGGATCCTGGTGTTTCTTGTGGGCGGATACCTGTTCGGCAATCTCGATTTCATCCAGGAAAATTTCTACATCGTGATCATGGCGATTGCGATGATATCGGTGATCCCCGGAGCGATCCACCTGCTGCGGATCCGAAGTCAGAATCGCCCCCCCGCTATCTCCTGAACGCGATCGAAAACCCTTTTCCCCCTCCATCGGACACATGCGCGGTCAGCCGGTCCCCCGCCTCGAGCACATACTCGATGCGTTTCGGAAAATCATGCGTCTCGTGGACAAACACCGCGCGCGTGCCGGAAGACTCGATCAGTTTGAACGGTGTCGGAAACGCATTGTGCGCGACCTTGGCCAGATAGAACACCTCACCGGACATCTCGACCAGCCTCAGCGTCTCGGAACTCAGGAGGGTCTTGCCATCCGGCGATCGCGTTTCCCCCTTCCCCTCAAACGTCCGGCTGCTCGCTTCAACCCAGACTTCCGTCGTCACCGATGTGCCGGTCACGCATGTCCACTGTCCGATCAACCACCGGATTCCGCTCAGATTCGAACCGGGGTCCGCGCCCCGGACGTCGGGACCGATCACCATCGATGCACACATCATCAATCCGTTTGCCCATTTCATCTGTGCCAGTCCTGCCTTTCGAGAATCTCGAGCAATCGCCTGATCCGCCGGTTAACTGCGTCTGTCACCACCTCGGACACCTTTACGAAATCGGGAATCCGAAAGGCAGCCGCCGATTGATTCCAGCTCCACGAACCGGTCTCGATTACCAGGCTTCCTGCGTTTTCCGCATCCCGCCGGATTGACCAGGGCCTGTGTTTGAAAAACGTGTTGAGGAGATCCAGAGATTCGATTGTCGGATCACGAGGAATCCGCATGCCGATCGCGTCACAGGCATCCGCCAGAGCGGAAATTCCCCTCAGCAGATCGTAGAAGTAAAACGAGGGCCACGCGGGTCGGAGCCAGTTCGGGTCGATCAGTGATCCGTCCGAACGGCGGATAATCCGATGCTTCACCAGATACCGGATTGCGCGTTCCAGCACGCCCCGCTCGGATGCTGACCCGATTCTCAACCGGATCAGCCCGGTCAGCGCTTCCATCATGACGACCGTAGAAAGAATCGAACTGTGCGCATGTGCTTTTAAATAGACTGCTTCATCACAATTCCATCCCCCATCCGGCAACTGGTATCGCTCGAACCAGTCCGCTGTCCAGGAGAGGTGTTCACGCATGTCGATCGAAGCCTCGGCGAGAATCCTGCAGAGCGTTCCCAGAGCGCAGAAGCAGAGGATATGCCGGTAGGGATCGCAGCCCGGCGGTAGCTCGGATTCCTGAATCGGAAACGTGTGCAGCACGCTCCGGTCGACCCGGGAAGTAAACTGCAGGAGAATTCCGGGAGGGATTTGAGGTGTCATTCCGAGTTCCGAGATCAGTGACAGCGTCCACCAGGGGGCCGTCCACTTGGGCCAATAGAGATCCGGCGCGGAATCGATGGTGAGGGGATCCAGCGTTTCGATCAGGAATCGGCCGTATCGTTCCTGCAAAGGGTCTGCGGACGCCTCAGACGCAGGGGATGCGAGTTCGGCCAGGGCGGTCGGGATCCGGTCCGGGAGGTTCACGGAAGCAGTTCCAGGGATTCCAGCATGGTGCGGATCACCGCCGGAGCATGCTCGCGCGGAGCGATCTCGGCATCTTTTCGCTTCCGTGGTTTCATTTCGTAGCCACCCTGTTTGAGCGATCGTCCCGAGACCGTCACGCGGAGCGGGCAACCGATCAGATCGGCATCGTTGAATTTGACACCCGGTGAGGTGTCCGGGCGGTCGTCGTAGAGCGTGTCGATGCCACTGGCCCTGAGCTGTCCGTAGAGCGAGTCCGCCTCGTCCCGCACCTCCGGATCCGATTTGGCGAGACTGACCAGATGCACCGCGAAGGGGCTGACCGACAGCGGCCAGCGGATTCCGAATTCGTCGTGATGCGTCTCGACGATGGCGCTCATGAGCCTCCCGACACCGATTCCATAACACCCCATGATCACTCTCCGTCGCTGACCCGCATCGTCCAGATAATCCACCTCCAGCGCATCGGTGTATTTCGTTCCGAGCTTGAAGATGTGTCCGAGTTCGATGCCGCGAACGGAACTCAGCACCCCGTTCTCGCAGCGCGGACACAGGTCGCCGTCCCGGGCCGATCCGATGTCGGACAGGGACGACACGCGAACGTCCCGGTGCAGATTGACGTTCTTCAGATGGAATCCGCTCCGGTTGGCTCCCGCGACAAAGTTGTTGCCCCATTCCAGGCTCCGGTCGGCAATGACCGTGATGCCGGGATCCAGATTCAAGGGAGACGCGTAGCCCGGAGTCATGCCATGCCGCCTCAGCATCTCGGCGTCCGCCATGGCGATCTCACGGGCGCTCAGAAGGTTGAGCAGTTTGGTTTCGTTGACCTCGCGGTCGCCCCGGATCGCGACGAAGACCAGTTTTCCGTCGATCGAGTAAAATACCGCTTTCATGGTTTTCGATTCCGGCACATTCAGGAACGACGCGACGTCCGCGATCGTTTCCCGTCCGGGTGTCGCGACATCCTCGACCGGGAGCGGTTCGGGATCCGCTTCGAAGCGAGGCGGGCGGAATCCGGCATGTTCGATGTTGGCGGCGTAGCTGCACCGATTGCAGCGCATGAGAGTATCTTCGCCCGCGTCGGTCATACCCATAAACTCGTGGCTTCCGGCGCCACCCATGATGCCGCTGTCGGCTTCGACCACGAGCGGCTCGATGCCGCACCGCCGGAAGATATTCAGATAGGCCTGATAGACGCGGGGATAGAATCGATCGAGATCCTCCCGGGAGGCATGGAACGAGTATGCATCCTTCATGTGAAATTCGCGGGCACGCAGCAGCCCTCCGCGCGGCCGCGGTTCGTCCCGCACCTTCACCTGGATCTGATAGAGCATCATCGGGAGCTGGCGATGGCTCGATATTTCGCGTCTCGCCAGATCCGTGACGACTTCTTCATGCGTCATCGCCAGAACCATCGGGCGGCCGGAGCGATCGTTGAAGCGGACGAGTTCGTCTCCGATGGATGCATATCGCCCGGTCTCGCTCCAGAGTTCCGCCGGGTTGATCACCGGCATCAGGATTTCCTGGCCGCCGACCCCGTTCATCTCGTCCCGGATAATCGCCTGCAATTTGTGCAGGACGCGTACGGCGAGCGGCAGATAGGTGAAGATTCCCGCGGACAGCGGCCGGATGAACGAACCCCTCAGCAGCAGAGAATGGCTCGCGGTCTGTGCCTCGGCGGGCGGGTCACGGTAAGTGGTGCACAGCAGGTCGGAAAAGCGCATGACAGTGTCCTCCGGAATCGGTTGAATTCCCGATCCATATCATATGTAATGGGAGGCGGTATGGAAAGGAGCGCGCGATGAATTCCTTTTCGCTGTTCTTTCCGGGCCGGTTGTGTCTGTTCGGCGAGCATTCCGACTGGGCCGGCGGTCACCGGCGATCCGATCCCGCGATCCCGCCCGGCATGTGCCTGATCACCGGCACGGATCAGGGGGTATCTGCGGAGATCACACGGGCAGCGTCCGTTTTCCGGATCGCGAGCATGACGCCGGACGGCGAATCGATGGGCGATGTGTCGATCCCCATGACTCGGCAAGCGCTCGACGATGCCTCTCGGCGCGGCGGATTCGAGCGGTATGCCGCGGGTGTTGCCGCCGAGATTCTCTCACGGTGGAAGGTTGGCGGGATCGAGATTGTCGCCCGGCGGATGGATCTGCCGCTCCGGAAAGGATTGTCGTCGTCCGCCGCCATCTGCGTTCTGACTGCCCGTGCGTTCAATCGCGCGTACGATTTGGGGTTGTCGCTCGAAACCGAAATGGAACTGGCATATCGCGGGGAACTCCGCACCGGCTCGGAATGCGGCCGAATGGACCAGGCCTGCGCGTTCGGGGCGACACCGA
The DNA here is from genome assembly GCA_937951895.1 of uncultured bacterium. Taxonomy (GTDB): domain Bacteria; phylum CSSED10-310; class CSSED10-310; order CSSED10-310; family CALFER01; genus CALFER01. Next base: position 112,058 of record CALFER010000072.1, on the reverse strand, counting down.
CGCTTCTGTCGTTTGACGGTGATCAGATGACCGTCGAGCGTATTCGGCCACCCGAGCCTCTGTATTTTCTCATCGTGGATCTGGCGGGTGAAAAAGACACCGTACGGATTCTCGCGGATCTGAACCGGATCTTCCTGAATTCGGGAGACTCGCGCCATGTTACCATCCGGGAGGGGCTGGGCGGCTTGAACCGGGAGATCGTGCGGCGAGCGCGTGCGGCTGTGGAACGAGGCGATCGGGAGGGAATCGGGGAGCTGATGACCGAAGCCCAGATGGTGTTCGACCGGTACATTGCGCCCTGCAGTCCGCGTGAACTCGAATCACCGCGATTGCATCGGCTTCTGAACGATCCGGATATCCGTCAGGTGGCACTCGGGGGTAAGGGAGTCGGATCCCAGGGTGACGGATGCGCTCAGTTCTGTCTGGCCGATGACGCCTCCCGCGAGGAACTGGCGCGGCTGATCGATGTGAAATACGGATATAGGTCGTTTCCCGCTACCATTGCGGGAGACGATTGAGGGATTACGAGACGCGGGCTATTCGTGCCAGCCGAAGGTAAACGTATCGAGATCGCCGAAGAGGGTCGTCATTTCCGCGTTCGTCATGGCGGCATACCAGAGGATGTTCTGAGCGTTCCCGGCGCCGGAAGGCCAGGTGAAGCCGGGGAGCACGTCGAGCTGCGTCGTTCCCGGTGCGACATCACGGATATAGTGGTCGAACGTCGAGAAGGACGGGGCGAAGAAGTAGCTGCCATAGACATCCAGCACGGCGAAGACCGGCACGGCCGGGTAGGTTGTGGTTCCCGGATTGCAGATCGTGAGCGTGCAGGAGCAGGTGTCGCCGGGGCCGAAATCGGTCGACGGCATGGCGATCGAGCAGCCCAGGGAGGTGCAGGGGGCGACGGTCGGAGTCGGAGTGGGCGCGGGTGTCGGTGTCGCGGGTTGCGGTGTCGGAGTAGGGGTCGGGATGCCCGGGATGATGAACGAAATGTCCATCGAATCCATCGCAACATGGCTCGTGTGCGCCGTCACATCCGTCAGGCCGAAGGCGTTGAAATCGAAGGTGCCGAGGTTGAAACCCAGTCCGATCGAGGTCTGGTCCCAGGTGATCGGTTGGCCGGAGACCGGCGCGGGGGGAGCGGATGCGGGAAGAAGCGGTGGTGCGAATGCGAGAGTGTCACCCGGGGCGATGAACATCCAGTAGACCGCATCGGTGTCCGGGTCGCTCAGGCGGGACATGCCGAGATGCACCGCGGGGCTTCCCGTCGATGGATTGGTTGCGTCGGTGAATGCGAATCCGTCGATCGAATAGGCCAGATTCAAGGTGTTGAAGAAGGTGCCGAGATCGGTCGTGAAGGTTCTGGGGTGCGTCTGACGATCCAGGATTGCGAGCGTATCGCTGGAGGCATCCGTCTGGAGGGCGACGGCGGCGATGTAGGTGACGCCGGTGAATTCGCCCGAGGCGGCCGTCGTCGGCAACAGCATCGTGCCGCTGCATGGACCGGAACCCGGAGAACATTCGATGGCGTCGAAGCCGAACGGGACGAGTCGGCCGGAGCCGTTCAATCCGTCGAGGTCGCCGGCCGAAATGCCGATGGCGTTGAAACCGTCCGGGATATTGGTGAGATTCATGGTGATGGTTTCCGCGAGATCGGGATCGACCGTCAGATCCGCCGAGTTCGAGGGGCCGGTGACGGTGACATCCAGCACATCGGTTTCGCGCCAGGCGATCAGGGGGAGCAGATCCATGACGTCGCCGCCGCCCTGCATGATTTCGATCATCTGATCCCGGGGGAGGCGGGCCGAGAGTGCCGTCAGGGTATAATCATCGGCGGGGAGATACAGGAAGTAGTGATCCTTGGTGATCTCGATGAAGATCTCCCACTGCTGAGGAATGAACATGTTCGAGGGAATCTGCACCGACTGACCCATGATGTCGATCGTTTCGAGGGGGCCTACGAACTGGTTCATGCTCATGCCCGCGATCGACTCGATCGAAAAGGCCGGGATGACGAACGCCAGATCGACGAAGCCGTCGCCGTAGTGCGCCGTTCCGTTGTCCACATCGACGCCGCTGACGAAATCGCCGATCTGGTGAGTCTGGGGGGATTCTTCGATCAGGTCCAGCGGGAGAACGATTTCGGCGGCATCGACGTCGACCAGGGTGAGATACTGGTGGCCTGCGGCACCGGCCGTGACCATGAGGGGGCCTTCGAGATCGGGGTCGGTGAGGGTAAAGAGGCCCGAGGAATTGGTGAGGCCGTAGTTGGATGCGACAGGGGAATCCGGCGCATCGCCGAGCATGACGAATGCGCCGGGAATGGGCTGAAAATCGGACGCCCGGATGACCGTGACCGACACGGAGCCGTCGATCGGACCGCCTCCCGTGCCGCCGTGCGGGTCGACGAATCCGAAAGCGGGGAACGAGACCGGCAGGATGAGCAGGATGGCGATGGTGAGCGATCGGACGGCGATCATGGGTTACTTCCTCGAGACGAACATGCAGGGGACCATGCCGCCGCCCTGATGCACGTTGATGACGTTGCCGGCCGCCGCCCGGACGAAACTGCCGGCGAACTCGCCGTCATGCGACCAGAGATTCAGATTGACGTTCTTGGTGGCGAAGCCTTTGAATTCACCGTTTTCGACCACCGGGAACTCCTCCTGCGGAATGTCGGCGTATTCCTGAACGGTATAGACGATCTGATCCTTGAACGATTTTTCGATCAGCGCGTCCCAGTCCTTCTGCGGCGCGGTTCGTCCGACCATCACGCCGAAACCGCCGTAGCCGTCGTTCGGCTTGAGAACGAAGAGGTCTTTGTTTTTTCGGACGAATTCGACCAGGTCGACGCGGTTGCCGTAATGGTCGGTTTTGCATTCATGGAGCGTGCGCGTCCAGGGAATATGGAGGCGGTGGCAGTCGCGTTCTTCCGGGGTGAAGTATTTTTCGTACTGCGCATCGCTGAGAATTTCGAGAATCGATTTCCAGTCACCGGATGCTGCGCTGACCGGGTTGATGAAACAGACCGCCTTGTCGCGGAGGGCCTGCACGAGATTTTGGCTGTAGTCCCAATAGGGGTCGAGAATGACGTCGTCGATCGCGTCGCGGTAGATCAGGTGGATGGTTTCGCCGTTGAGAGTGAGGTTTTTGCCGTCGTATTCGAAGTCGCGCGGATCGCCGAAGACGGTGTGGAAGCCCATGGCGCGGTAGTATTCGACGAAGGCCAGGAAATCGCCGAGCACGGAGGAGTCGCGTTTGCAGACGAAGGAGATATTGGGTTTGGCTTCCGGCTGGATGCCTTTGCGGGCGCACCATTCATGATATTTTTTGAAGAAGATTCGGAAGTGGGATTTGACGAGCCAGTCGACATCGAGTTTGTAGCGTTCGCCGAGAATTTTGATGGCGGGGAGGCCCAGGAACATTTCGAGCATCTGGTCGTGCCACCCCATGCCGCTCGGATCACCGCAGTTGTATTCGAGCAGTTTGAGTTGGCCGGTTTCGGGGATGAAGAAGATATCGAGACGATTGATGATCTGGTGGCCGGGGTAACCGGGGTCGATGGCGGCGAGATCCGCGACGCGGCCTTTGAGACGAATCTGGTCGGCAAAAAGATGATCTTTGAAGTACAGATCGCCGATTTTATTGAGCGATGAGATGAGGAGGCGGGTGACGCGGGCGAAGAGCGGGCGGTGGATATTGTCGACGAAGTAGGGTTTGAGAAACGTGGGGAAGAGGTGTCCCGACATGAACATTTGTTTGTCGGCCATTTGTGCGGCCAGAGTGTCCATCTGTGCCGAGGGATTGGTTTCCGAGAGAATTTTTCCGAACTGTTGATTGACTTCTTTTAACAGATCCATGTGAACCCCCATCGAGAGAAAGTTTGGGAAGAGCGCGGGGGCCATTTTAACGGATTTTGAAACTGATTCAAATAGAATGTGGAGTTTTTCAGAGTAAACTTTGCCGATCCGTACTTTCGTATATGCCGATATAAGGGGACACCTTACTTAATTCACTGACGTTCACCTCCAGATATCCAGATGCAGTAATAAAATAGGTATCCGAATACTTCAAATCTCAACCGGCAGCCGAGAAATCCTATTCAATTGGGGCGTGTCAATTTTGCATATAGTGATATAAAGGGACACCTTACTAAACTGCAGAATCCGCCTGGTTGCCTGCTGAACACACGAATGATCGCTGATGTCTTCAAACATGCAGGATCGAAACTGGATGAAGATGTTTTGAGTGAAAATTGAAAAGGGCCAGGAGTGAGATCCTCTATTTTGTACCAGATGATCCCGTTCCGATGATGGTGCCGATCGAAATTCTGCGTGTTTCCGAGCCACACGGAATCCTGAGAACGAACTGCAGAATTCAACCAGTATGGCTTCCACGATGACACGATCAGGTTTCAGACGATTGCGTTTGTTCGCATCATCAGAGATCCTCAGCCAGCCCGAAATAAGTAAGGTGTCCCTTTATTTTATTATACTGATAACTAAGCCCCGGAAACTGAACAAGAATGACCGTTTGATGTTTTCAGCTTTCTATTTTCAGAGCTTTGATTTTACTCATAAATCAGGGTGGTGTTCGCCGGGTTTAACTGAATTAAGTAAGGTGTCCCCTTAATCTGATTTAACGAATGCTACCCCTCTGCTATTCTCCGGATCGCAGCCTGCAAATCGTCCATCAGAAGATAAATCAACGGTAAAACCAGTAGCGTCAGAATCGTCGAGGAAAACAATCCACCCATCACCGTGATCGCCAGCGACGCATACATCTTCCCCGATGCACTCCCCGCCGCATTCGCCATCGGCGCCAACCCGAGCAATGTCGTCGAGGCCGTCATCACAATCGGCCGGAACCGGTTCCGCCCCGCCGTCACCAACGCCTCAATCCGCCCCATCCCCCCCGCCCGCAACTGATTCACATGATCCACCAGCACGATCGCATTGTTCACCACAATCCCGATCAGCAACACCAACCCGATGTTCCCCATCACATCCTGCGGCGTGTGCGTCAGATACAACGTCCAATACACGCCCACCAGCGCAAACGGCAAACTGATGATGATCGTGACGGGATGCAGCAGCGACTCGAATAGCGCCCCCAACAGCAGAATCACCAGCACCACCGCCAGCAGAAACACCAGCCCGAACTCCGCCATCCCCGTGTCAAATGCCTCAAACGATCGACCCAGACTCCAGGAATACCCGATGGGCAAATGCACGGAATCCATCGCCCTCGTGAGCGCCTCCCGCACATCCTCCATCCCCTCCCGCTCCGTCTCGATCTGGATCGTGTGCTGTATCTTTCCATCCACCCTCACCACCGTGCTCGACCCGCGCACCATCTCGAAATCCGCTATGCTGTTGAGGGGAACCGCCTGCCCCTCCCTGTTATACAGTATGAGATTCTTCAACTGATGCAGACTCTCACGATCCCGCGGCTGCAACTGCAACCGCACGTCAACCTCACCGTCCGCCCGCTGAAGCCTCGGTAACGGCGCTCCCATCACCCCGATCGATACGGCCCTCGATGCCTCTTCCGTCGAAATCCCGTTCGCCAGAGCCCGATCCCGACGAATGGTCACATGCGCCTCATCCAGCGGATCCGATTCATGCGTCACCACATGCGTCACTCCGGGCGCCGCCATCAACACCGGTCTCAATGACTCCGCAATCTCCAGCAACCGCTCACTCGAATTCCCCGCCAGCGTGATCTCAACCTGCCGCGCATTCGCCTGATCCCCTCCCTGCCAGCCGAACCACCACTTGACCCCGGCCCTCTCCGGCAACATCTCCCGGATCCGCTCCTTGATCTCGTTGTCAGTCTTCAACCCGCCACCCTCGGTCTTCAAAAACAACCGGATGTGGCCCGACTTCTTGTCAAACCCCGCCGTCAGAGTCTTGATCTCCAGTTCGTCCCGATGCGCCAGCAGAATGGTCTCCCATTCATCCGACGCCTCCGACGCATCCTCCAGACTGTAACTGTCCGGATACTGCACCCGAATGAATAACTGCCGCTCACCCCCCCCCGAATTGAAATTCTTGTCCGTCCGCGCATACGCAAACAGCACGGTCGATGCCACAAGCAGCACCACAATGAATGCCGAAAGACGATTATTGAGAATCCAGCTGAGCGCTCGAACATAACGCTCGGTGACCCTTCCGATCAATCCCGTCTCACCGGGTGCCGCAGCCTTCACGATCCTCTGAGTCGCGAGCGGGATCAGGGTCAGTGCCGCCATCAGCGACGTGAAAAGTGAAACAGCGATCGGAATGCCGACCTGCTTCATCCAGTTGCCCATCTCACCTTTGGCAAACACCAGCGGCAGAAAAACCACAATTGTCGTGAAAGTCGATGCCGTGATCGCCGCGCCAACAGACGCCGCGCCCGCCACCCCCGCCTCGGATCGCGCCATCCCCTGCGCCTGCAGCCGGTGAATGTTCTCGGCCACCACAATCGAGTTATCCACGAGCATCCCGACGGCGAGCATCATGCCGAGCATCGACCCGATATTCAACGTAAATCCCAGAAAATACAACGCAATCACACTCGCCAGAATCGAAATCGGCACGACGGTCAGAATGACGAGCGTGATCCCGAGGCGCCGCATGAAGAACATCAGCACCCCCGCTGCGAAACACGCGCCCCAGATCCCCGAGTTTCTCAGATCGCGCAACGATTGCCGGATCCAGTCGGCCTGATTGAAGAAATCCGTCATCGTCACGCCGGCAAGCTCCGGATCGTGCCGCAAATCCTCGATCACCCGCCTCACGCGATCCCCTACCTCCACGGTGTTGGCCTGCGCGCTCTTGCGGATGGCGAGCGACCAGCCCTCATGCCCGTCTATCCGGAACTTCTCGGTCATCTCCGGCGCCCGATACCCGACCTGCGCCACATCATCGAGCGTCAGCATCCCGCCCCTGAGCGGCAACGCGCTGTAATCGTCGATGTCCTCCACCCCGCCGAGCCCTCTGACCATCCACTTCTGCCCGTTGACGCGCACGGTCCCGAGCGACAGATTGCGGCCGGCCTGCGCGAGATCCGAGTAGATGTCGCGGATGGCGACACCGTGTGAGCGGATCCGCCCGAGATCCATGTCGATCTGCACGATCTTGCGGTTCAACCCGAGCACCTCCGCCATGCCGACGCCGTCGATCCGTTCAAGCGCCGGTTTGATCCGGTCCTGTATCAGCCGGTTCAGTTCGTCGATGTTCCCGGGCCGCGCGACCCCCATCCAGATGATCGGCCAACTGCTGCTCCGGTTATGGTAGATGTTCAGCGTCCCCACATTCGACGGAAACACGGCCCGCGCCCGGTCGCACGCGTCCCGCACATCGAGATACGCCACGTCCATGTCCGCGTTCTCATGAAACTGCAAACTCGCCGACACCTCATTCGATGTCGAGGTGATCTCGAGACGCTTCAGAAACCGTACCCGCTTGAGCTGCTCCTCCCACTCCTCCGCAATCGCCCGGTCGTTTTCCTCGGGATTCGAATTCGGATACAATACGTTGCACCACATCCAGGGATGATTCATCTCCGGCGCAAATTCAAGCGGAATCCGATACAGCGCCGCCGCGCCGATCACCGCGATCGTCAGCACCGCCATCAGCACCGTCACGGGTCTCCGGGCAGCCCATCGCGGGAGGGGATGCTCGACGCGTGCCGCGGTCATGCCCTGTCCCGATGCGTGATCCGGTAGATGAGCGGGATCACGATCAACGTCAGAAAGGTCGATGTCGCCAACCCCAAAATCACCGTGACGGCCAGCGGCATCCGAATCTCGGACCCCGGCCCCCGGTCGAACGCCATCGGCAGAAGCCCCAGCACGGTCGTCAGCGTGGTCATGAAAATCGGCCGGATCCGCCGCGCCACCGCCTGCCGCAACGCCTCGCCCACCCCCGCGCCCTCTCCGATGAACCGATTGGCGGCATCGATGAGCAGAATCGCGTTGTTCACGACGATCCCGACCAGCACGATCATCCCGATGAACACCATGATCGAGATCGGAATGTCGAGCAGATACAGGAAAAACACCACGCCGCACAGTCCGAGCGGCACGCTGAACAGAATGATGAGGGGCTGCAGCAACGATTCGAACTGAGACGCCATCACCAGGTAAACCAGGAAGATCGCGAGCGCCAGCGCGGTGGCCAGACTGCTCACCGATGCCTCCAGCTCGTCACTCTGCCCCGACGTCACATACGTCACGCCAGCGGGACTGGGAACACTCCGAAGTATCCCCTCAACCGAACGAAATGCGCGCCGCAGATCGTCCATTCCTACGTCCGCCCGCACAATGGCGGTCCGCCGCTGATCCACCCGCCGGATCTCACTCGGCCCCACTGCTTCCTCGATCCGCGCCACACTGCCCAGCGTGACCGGCGCATCCGATTCGGGATTGATCACGTACCGCGCGATGTCTTCGACGGTGAGATCCCCGGAGCGCCCGGACCGCACCCGGATGTCCAGTTCCTCGTCTTTCTCGGTCACCGTCGTCGCCACAACACCCTCGACCATCGCCTTCACGCCGCGCGCGACGTCCGCCGGCGACAGATTCAAACGTGCCAGCCGCACGCGGTCGAACACGAGATGAATTTCGGGATAACCCTCTTCCAGCGTCGTATGAACATCCCTCAGATATGGTTCCTGCCGGAGTCGCTCGGCAAGCCGCTCGGCCCCGAGGCGCAGATCGTTCAACTGCTGCCCGCGCAGTTCCACCTCCAGCGGTGTCTTGAGCGAAAAAATCGACGGCCGCAGAAACGTCGCCTTCTCGATGCCCGCCACCCTCGCCAGCGACTCGCGCAGGGTATCCATCACCGCCTCCTCCGCATCCCGCGTGCGGTGGTCCGCATCGAGCCTCACGGAGATCGACGCCAGATTTTCCCGCTGCACCCCCTCCGAAAATGTTTCGGACGCCGACGATCCGATGACGGCGGACACGAGATCGACTCCGGGCACAGCCCCCGCCAGCGTCTCGATGGCCCGGCTCGCGGCTTCAGTCTGTTCGAGTGACGTTCCGACGGGCATCTTGATCTCGATGACAAACTCCCCCTGCGCCATGTTCGGCAGCACGTTGAGCCCGAGACTCGGCAGCACGAACCAGACAATCGCCGCACACATCGCAAAAACGCCCAGAACGATCGGAACGGGCCGGCGCATCGACATGTTCAGGAGGCGTTCATACAAGGCTCTCGCGCCGTCGAACGACCGGTCGAACAGATTCAGAAGCGGGGTCATCGCGAGCATCACGAGACGCCAGAGCGCGCCGGTCGACCGGATGGTGAGCTGCACCGCCGCATACACGATGTTGAGGAGCGCTCGTCCGGTCGCCGTCAGCAGCACGCCGAGGAGGAATAAAACGAGATGCACGGGGAGAAGCACGATGCGGGCGACCCGCCGGATCAGGGAGCCTCCGCCCCGCAGCTTGCGCTGTACGCGCTCCCGCCACTCGCTCGCGATCAGCTCCACGGTTTCGTCGAATACCCCTCTGACGATGAACGGTGCCAGTCCGACCCAGCTCCGTCCGGACTCACGACGCTCGGCCGCAAACTGCGCCAGGCGGCTCCGGATCCAGACCGGCTGGACGCGATCGACCGGGCGAACCGACGCGAACGAGGCCATCATGGGGATGACGCTGAGCGACACGAGCAGCGAGGCGATCAGGCTGTAAGAAACGGTGGCTGCGAGATCGCCGAAGATCTGACCGGCGATTCCGCTGACGAAGACGAGGGGGAAAAAGACCGCGATGGTCGTCAATGTCGAGGCGGTCACGGCCATCGACACTTCCTCGGCGCCGGCCCGGGCAGCCTCCAGGCGCGTCGGATCCCGATCCCAGCGCGTGAAGATGTTCTCGAGCACGACGATGGAGTTGTCCACGAGCATGCCGATGCCGAGCGCCAGTCCGCCCAGGGTCATCAGATTGAGCGAATAGCCCTGGAAATACAGGGCGGTCAGGGTCACGACGATCGAAGCGGGAATCGACACCGCAACAATGCTGGTGTGCGGAAGATTCCTCAGAAAGAAAAACAGGACGACGATGGCGAGCAGCCCGCCGATCACGGCATTGCCCTGCACCTCACGGATCGCCGAACTGATGAAGACGGACTGGTCCGAGATGATTTCGATCGACGCCCCCTCGGGCAGCAACTCGCGAATGCCTTTCGTCCGGCTGAACGTCCCCTCGCTTTTCGCGTTCACGAGGTCCGCCACGCGCCGGGCAACCTCGACGATATTGGCGTCGCCTTCCTTGAAAACATGAATGCTGACGCTCTCGGCGCCCGCAACATGCGTGATCGTCGTCCGCTCACGCACGGTATGCCGGATCGAGGCGACGTCCCTGAGCCGGATGTCGGTGTCACGAATCGACCCGATCACGATCTCGCCGATGTCGGCATCCGAGCGAAATTCGTTGATGGTGCGGATCAGGTATCGCGCGTGCCCTTCCTGCAGAATGCCTCCCGGAAGGTTGATGTTTTCCTGTGCGAGACGCGCGGCGACGGTATCGATCGAAATGCCCTGCTTCGCGAGTCTCGGCAGATCGATTTCGACGGAGATCTCGGTCTCCCGCCCTCCGATAACCTGCGCCGCCGCGACGCCCTCGATCGTTTCGAGCCGCGGCGCGATCTCGTGCTCGGCGGCCGACCGGATTTTCCCCGGATCGTCGCCCGTGATCGCGAGTTTCATGATCGGTTCGGTCTCCGGATTGTACCGCAGGATCTGAGGTTTTTTCGCTTCGTCCGGCAGGGTGATCCGATCGAGTTTCTCACGGATGTCCATCATCGCGCGATCCATTTTCGTGTTCCAGTTGAACGCGATGATCACGTCGGACATGCCGGCGGTCGAAATCGACGTGATCTGCTGGAGATTATTGATGACTCCCAGCATTTCCTCGATGGGTTCCGACACGAGATTTTCGACTTCTTCCGGCGATGCTCCGGGCAATTCGGTCCGGACAGTCACGGACGGATAGGTGATCTCGGGGAGGAGTTTCAGCTCGAGTTTATTGAGTGAAAACCATCCGAAGACCGTTGCGCCGGCGACAATCATCATCACCGTGATCCGTCGCCGGACGGAGAACGACGCGAGACTCACGACACAGCCGCCTTGTCGTCGCCCGAGTCCCCGTTGTCCGGTGTCTGCGTCTGTTTCGAGGCGGCGCGCAGATCGAAGACCGCCGACCCCTCTTCCAGATTCTGCTGGCCGACGACGATGATCGCATCGCCTTCGTCGATCCCCGACACGATTTCAATGAACCCGGCGTCCTCGATCCCGATCACCGGCTCGCGTTTCTCGGCCGCCCCCTGCGCATTCATGACGAACAGATAGCGGTTCCCGTTGTCCCGGATGACGGCGCGTTTCGGCGCGAGCACCACGTCGGGGCGCGTGTCGAGTGTGATGGCGACGCGGACGAACATGCCGCTGATCAGTTCGGCGGCCTGCCGGTCGAGCGCCAGTTTCGCGCGAACGGTGCCGGTTTTCGGATCGACTGCCGGATTGATCCGTTCGATCGAAGCCGGAAATTCATGGCCCGGCATCGATTCCGGCATGACCCGCGCGACCATCCCGGGCCGGATCCTCTGCGCGTCTTTCTCGGGGAGCTGGATCGAAATCGACAGGGATTTCGGATCGACCACGCGGAAGAGGGGTGTGGCGGGCTGGACGAGATCGCCGGTCGAGACATCGCGGGAGGTGATGATCCCGGTGAGGGGACTTCGGATCTTTGCATGTTCGACTGCGAGATTGGCGAGTTTCCAGGCGACATCGGCCGAATCCGCGGAGTATCGGGCATCCAGATAGGCTTCTTCGCTGACCATCTGATTCCGGTGGAGTTCCTCGACACGCTTGAGCTTGTCCGCGGCCTGATCGCGTGCGACCTTCGCCTGACGGGCCCGCAGCACGAGTTCATCGTCGTCGATCGCGGCCAGCACCTGATCGCGCTCGACCCGCTGCCCTTCCTCCGCCAGAATCGACCGGATCTGACCGCTGATCTTGGGATAGATCACGACATCCTCATCCGCTTCGATATTCGAGGTGGTCTCGATCCGCTGCGCAATATCCCCCCGCCCCGCCGGCTCCACCTCGACCGGAATGGGTTGAGGCGTCGGAGTGGACGGGATGCCGGGATTCTTACCCTGCGATCCCGCGGTCGGATTGCTGCATCCCGCGAGGGTCAGCAGAGCGGCGATTGCCGGTAAAAGTGCGATGTATGTCACTGTGCGCATCCGTTTTCTCCTCCGGCCGTGTTTCCTGTCACGTGATCCAGAATCGCGCGATCCAACGCGTACTGGTATCGCGCGAAAAGCAGGTCGATTCGCGCAGAAATTTCGTCCGTCCGCGCGTCCACCAGATCCTTGAACTGCGTCAGTCCCAGTTCGTAACTCTTGGCCTGTATCAGATGATTCTCCGCGGCGGCCGCGCGTTCCCGTTCCGCCGTGTCGCATTCCCCGGCCGATTCTCTCACCCGCCCCGCCGCCTCGGTCACCTCGGCCGCGATCCGGTCCCGAAGCTGCGCGATGTCGCGGTCGACGGCGTGAATCTGCGCCCGCAGATCGGCTTCCGTCGCACGCGTCGATGATCCGTCGAAGAGGCTCAGCGAGAGCGCGGATCGCTGCATGTAATCGGACGATCCGATGCGCTCGCGCGTGATCGAGCCGCCAAGGGTCGAGTCCGGGAACGGCGAGAAGCGGATCGAGAGTCCTCCGAGCCACTGATTGTCGTCCCGGCTGAAATCGCTCAGTGACTCGCCCTGCTTCATGTACTGCGCGAACAGATGCACCGAGGGTTTGTGTGCGGCGGTAAGCATCCGGAGTTCCTCGTCCCGCCTCTCACGCAGCGCTTCGCTCCGCCGGATGTCCTCCCGCTTCTCACGCGCCTGTCGGATGAGTTCCGCATCGTCCGGGGGCGTGTCCGGAAGCACGTCGATGTCCTCGATGTCGATCGGTGTGTCGAGCGGCATCCGGAGGAGGAGCAGGAGGTTGTGGCGGGCGATCTGCAGCGCGTTGTCGGCCCTGAGCGCTTCGAGCTGCGATCGGGAGAGGAAAGCCTGTTCGAGCATGACTTCGTAGCGGATGCCGCGCCCGGCCGCGAGACGGTTTTCGGCCAGTTTGAGCGCTTCCTGCGCCCGGACGATCTGCTCCCGCCTCACCGCGCACTCCGCCTGGCGCTCCAGCACCGTGATATACCGCGTGACGGCATCGAGCCGGACATCGCGGATCGTGCGGAGCAGCCCCAGTTCCGCTTCGACTCGCGCCGCGTCGGCCGCCCGGATCGACGCGGTGATCCGTCCGCCGGAATAGACGGTCGCATCCAATCCGGCAACGGCCTGATACCCCTCACCCGGAACATAGCGCTGCCCGGTCTGCGGATCATAGAAACTGAACGCTTCCTCGTCGATGATCCGATTGTCCGACAGCGTCAGCTCCGCCGACGGTATCCGGTCGTGCCGGGCGTCGGTCTGGCGGATCCCGAGTCCGATGAGTGCGTCCTTCGAGCCGGCGATCGTGGGCGACTGGTCGACGGCGATCCGGATGCAGTCGCCGAGTGTCAGGGTTTGGATGTTCCCCGCTTCATCCCCGAGCGCCGAGTGTGGAAAGGCGGTGACGCAGATCAGTGCGAGAAAGAAGAAACGGGTGATCATGAGACCAGGTCGTAAAGCATGCATAAAACCTCTCAAACGGAAAGACAACCGTTCTTGCATCCTAATCTACGCACGGCTGTCCCGTAAAGTTCGGTTCGAAGTCGGGGCGAGCCGGATCCGATCGCTCCGGGTCGGAGCATTCAGGGCCGATCAGCGTTTCCCCGGCCCGGTCGTGATCAGCAACATCGACAGTGCAACGAGGGCCAGCAGCACGGAAAAGGGGCCCAGCGACGGAACGGCGGGAGGCAGGGCTTGCATCACGGTCCCGGCGAAAATGTCCCGTTCGAACACCGATGCCTCCTGCCCCGACGACCCGTTCAACGTGTTCATCCGGAACAGCAGCCGGATCGATTTCCCCTCCCGGGGCGTCAGGCTGGTCGCGTCATCCGCCGGGATGAGCATTTCCATGGTGTAGCGGCCGCCGGACTGCGCGGTGGCGACGGTGAGATCCCCCGGGACGAGATACGGCGGGAAGGGATATTCGGAGGCGTCGTCCCAGACACTGTACCCCACCTCGCAGATCGCTTCGGGGCTCGAATCCTGAACATGTGCCTCCCGGAGACCCAGCACGGGATGCACCGTGATCTCGTAGTTGTCGTGCCCGTGATACCAGCCGTCGCCGGCCGCATCGATCAGAATCTGATAGGTGGCGTAGCCCGGCGTGTCGATCGCAAGATACAATCCGGCTGATGACCATGCGGCAAGGATGTCCGGTGCGGGAAATCCGGGAACGGATGACTCCTGGAGATGGCCTCCGATGAGCGGATGCCAGGCCGGATCCGGAACCCCGTCGATCTGCGGATCACCGGGGAAAACCGCCCGGTCGATCGGGTAGAGCGGTTCCATATCCGCACCATCCGGAATGCTGTCATGATCCGTGTCGCTGCCCGTCGGGTCGGCCGGGATGCCGATTCCGGCGAGTGCTTCATCGAGATCGGGCAGTCCGTCGAGATCCGTGTCGGTTTTGGTGCTGTCGCTGCCGAAACGGGCTTCATCGAACGGAAGGGTCGGCGCCTCATCCGAGATCCCGTCCTGATCCAGATCCGCCGCGGTGACCGGAAGGCTCCAGGGATGCCGGAACCCCCTCCACTGGGATGCGGGCCATGAACGGACGATCCGGGCGTTCGCGTCGCGGTCGAGTCCTGTCGCGAGATTGTTTTCCCAGAGCAGATCTGCGTGCGGGTAGGCCGGAAATCCGCTCGACGCCAGCATACCGTCCAGACTGTGATGCCCCTCGTGAAGAATGAACCAGTCGCTCTGGTCCGGCCAGCAGTGCGGGATCGCGCAGAATCCCCTCCCGTCGAACAGATCCGAGGCGCAGCCCCAACTGAAGATGCCCGTGGGATATTCGGCGTAGCACCGGAACGGGAAGAATGTGATGAAATTGTCATATCGCGCCGGATCGATGCCCGCAGCGATCAGATCGCGCTCGACGCATTGCGGCCACGGCGTCAGCAGGTCCCCCGGCGTATACACGAGCGACCGGCTGAAATCGCCGTCCGCCAGCGACACCATTCCCTCGATCGTCTCGACCGCATGCGGCAGATGCAGCCGGAAGGCGCTGTTGCGGTGGTACCACGCGAGAATCTCGTCGGCCGCCGCCAGAATGCCCTCGATTTCCGCATCCGTGACGGTTTCGTACGCCAGCAGCGGATCGTTCCAGAAGCAGAAATCGCGGTAGACCAGAATGCAGGTCTTGACCGCGGTGATATCGAGCGTCTCGGCGTGAGTGTCCAGCGTGACGATCTCCACGCCGTCCGACCGGATTTCCGACATGTCGAACGGATTGCGGAACACCGGACGCAGTTTGTATCGGGTGAGGGGATCCAGCCCCGTCAACTCGACACGGTGTTCGGTGGCCGGTTCGGCATCGCAGTACATCGTCGAGGTGTCCGGGAAAGGGCCGTAGAAGAGCGTTGTGGGGCACTCGACCGCCGTGTGCCAGGCGATGGTGATCGATCGGCCGTCCATGAATTCGATCCGCGGCGCTTCGATCAGCGTCGGGCGATTCGGATCCAGACTCCAGGGCGTCGGGTGATCCCCCGCCGTGAAGACCGGGTGGCCCGACGGCAGCACCGCGACTCCGAACAGAGGCCCGATCGAGAAGGCGGTCGAATCGGTGAGCGACCGCGTGCAGGGTTCCGCCGGATCCGACAGAACCAGATTCCAGCCCGCCGTGTTGGCGATGAACAATCGTCCGTCGGCGTCTTCCGCGACACCCGATGGCCCGTATGTGTTCTGTGTAATCGAATCGATGTAGTTTCCGGATGCATCGAACCGGGCGATCGAGTATCCCCATGTGTTGGCGACGGCGAAATCTCCGTTCGCCCGGATGCAGACATCCCACGGCTCGTTCAATTCGCCCTCGTGAATCCCGTGTGCGCCGAACATGAACAGAAAAGCGCCGGACGAATCGAATACCTGGATGCGGTGATTGAGCGAATCCGCGACCGCAATCCGGTCCACCCTCGCATCCACGCCTCTCGGGCCTCTGAATTGCCCGGCCTGATCCCCTCCCGAGCCGAACGAAAAGAGAAACGTGCCGGCGGAATCGAACACCTGGATCCGGTCGTTTCCGGTGTCCGCGACCAGGATCCGGTCCGAATCGTCGACACACACGCCGAACGGTGATCGAAACAGCCCGGGATCGCTGCCTTCCGCTCCGAATGATCCTGCCGGAGCGCCCGTCGGATCGAACAGCCGGATCCGATGATGGGAGGGGTCCGCTGCGATTGTCCGGGACGCCGAGTCGATGTCGACGGCGGCCAGCACAGGCTCGCAGCGCGCGTCGGGTCCGGTTGTTATTCGAGCTTGAGGGGGACGATACACGGGAATGCCGGTAGACGCGGTCCGACCGGGAGGATTCAGGATTGAGGGGAGGGGGACCGAGGCGAAGGAGCGGGGGGCGATGGGCGGCGCGAGCGGGTTCAGAGGCGGGGTGGCGGGTTTTGAAACGGCATTCAGGTTTGGTTCGGCCCGGTCATCGCTCGATACGGTCAGATGAAGGATATCGACCGAGTCCCAGCCGTATTGCGTGCTTTCCCAGACCAGATGGAGGGTGCCGCCGATCGAGACCGCGTCGGGAGCGAAATCGTGCGCACCGTTTTCCGTGACGCGTTCCGGCGGCGACCAGCCCGAAGCGGTCCATTCCGCCGTGTAAATCTCGAAGTTGTCATCCTGCCATTCCTGGGTTCCGAACGTTTCGAGACCATAGAAGGTCATGGCGAGTGCGTTGTCCGCGGCACGAGTCAGGCGCGGGCAGAATTCGTCGTTCGACCCCGAGGACAGCGCCGTGGGAGTGGACCAGTTCGTGCCCGTCCACATGGATCCGTAGATGTTGGAATTCAGATCGCGTTTGGCATCCCAGACGATCCAGACCGTGCCGTCGGATGCGGCCTCGACGGAGGATCGTGCATCCTGCGTACGGTCCTGTTCGACCGGCATGGGCAGGCTCCATCCGCTTCCGTCGCGGTGTGCGGAATAGATATCGAGGTTTCCGAGTCCCGCGCCGGTCCAGGTCAGCCACAGCGTGCCGTCGGGAGCCAGAGCGGTATCGGGGTATCGGTCGTCCGCGCCGGTATCGAAGAGCAGTTGGGGTTGCGTCCAGCCGCCGTGGGATTCTCCGGAGGTGTATATGTCCATTCCGCCGGATGCCGAGGAGTACCAGAAGATGCGGAATGACGAGCCGTCCCAGATGACGTCGGGCGCCAGATTCCGGCCTGATGGCGTGCCGAGCAGAATCTCGGCACCCCACGTGTCACCCGTGCGGCGGCGTGTCACAAGCCGCTCGTCGCCATAGCGGTCCGTGATCCAGACGACGACGATCGAGCCGTCCGGCGAGGATGCCGCGGCGGGGTTGAAATCAGCGCCCTGATCCGTGCTCAGGCGTGTCGGGCTGGACCAGGCACCGGAGCGGAACGATGCGGAGAGCACATCGAAATCGGTTCCGTCATCTGACTGCCAGACAGCCAGAGCGCCACCGGTCGCGTCGTCGATGATCCGGGGCCGGAAGTCTGCGGCTCGGGTCATGGCGACGGGTTGAGGCGTGTCGGAGGCCAGTGCGGGGGCGATCAGGATGGCGAGCAGAAACGGGATGAGCGGCATGATGCACCTCACGGAGGGTGAAAGGGACCACGAGTCTGTTGTAATGGAAAGCCGTGCGTGAATCAAAGGGAGCGTGCACCGGATGATTCCGTGATTCATCCGCAGGGTGCCGGAACATTCACCGGAATCGGGGATGGGGGTGTTCATCCTCCTTTATCTGTTACTGCAACTCTAATGCAGTGGCATCATGACAGACATTGGAAATTGGCTGCAAGGAGACCGGATCCAGCAGTGCGCACCACCAAGTCCATTCTACATCAAATGATTCTTCAGGAAATTCAAGATTCAAAGCGATGGGTGGCGCCGGCCTTCCTCCTTCGCAAGCTACGGCAGGACAGGCCGTGCCGGCGAATCCGGTTATCGGCAGCCACCTGATGAGATACCCCGGCAAGAAGGATTACCGGAAGGGTCTGTTTCTCTTGGCAATGTTTTGCAGTGAGACTATGACGCCGGCGCGGAGGCCGGCGCCACCCGGATAAAAAAAGCCTGTCGCAATATGCAGCAGGCAGAGACGCCTGCTGGAACGGGATCAGCGGAGGGGATCGAATGGTATGCCGCGCTGACGGATCCCGAGATTGCAACGGTCATCGGCGGATTGAGGGCGGGGGGCACTCCTCCCAGATCTTGTCAGTACAACCCAACAGCAGTGAAATCGTTACAGACATTTGAGATCGGCTGCAAGGAGACCGGATCCAGTAACGCGCACCACCACCACCAATCTCCAACAAATGAATCTTCAGGGAAAACGCCGAGGAAAATTTCATACACGGCAGCGTTCTGAACGTTCAGATTCCCCGGAATGATCACCGGAATACCACAATAATCTTCACTGAATAGTGTGCTTCCAGAAGGACAGTAGAAATGGTAGAAAGATTCGCCTGCAATAAAAATCTCACTTAAAAGGACCAAGTCAGCGTGCATTTCAGTGGATAGAGGATTGTACACATCCAATGAAACGCGGAATGTGTCGTCGAGAGTCAAATGCTCATAGTAAAAAGCCATAGCTGGAAATGTGTTTATTTCTACATAAGGTTGGTCATACTGCTTTCTCTTTGATTCTGCTATCCAAATGCAGTTGTAGTACCGATGTTCATCCTCATCGAAGACAGAAATAACATAGAGAACGGAAAAATCAACACCCGATGGGTTAAGTCTGACAACATTCTCTGGGAGAGAGAGCTTTTCCGACGTGAATCCTCCTGCAACAGACGTAACAGGATTACCATAGCCGTACCCCCGATCCATCGAGTAGTATCGGTGTAGTGTCGTCGGCTTGAAATAAAAAACCATTTTTGTCCCATCTGCCAAAATCAAAGGATCGGAAACAAATCGAAAATCATCATGCGCAGTCGTAACAAACTCAGGTTCCGAGAAATGGATCCCGTCTTCCGTTTCGAGATGCACAATCCGGGTAGTCCAAAAATCAGATTCCTCATCAAGTGAAACAACCATATAGACATGAACCGTTCCATCCTGATCGCATATAATCCGTCGTCGGTCAAGTGTCGAACCCGAGATATAGTAGTTGTAGAAATCGGTAATCTCCACTGGAGACTCGAACTGACCATTGCGGTAAGTTAAAATGACTGGATGTTGTGCTCCTGCGCCGATAAAGAAGGCCGTGCCTTCCTCATGGACACACATGTCCGGGAAACTCCCCATGTACTGGCGCACGGAAAACCCGGATGTTTCAAGCGGTTGAAACACCCCGTCGATCTGATGCGCATACCCGAGATAATGATAAGTCCACCCGGATTGAGAGATCTCCCGAAACTCAAATGAAACATGTGCGTCTCCATCCGGTTCCACCTCGATGTCCGGAAGTCGACCCGTCTCTTCGCTGAAGACAATCTCATGCTGATCGATGGTCTGCATGCTCAGATTGAATCGAGCGTAGTGGATTCTCCCGAGCTCATTCGTTTCATCGTTCAATTCCGACCATACCAGATGAATCGCGCCGGGACTTTCCATCCGCGAGCGAAGATCGCAGAACTTGGTATCCTGGAGGAGAATCTCCTGAGGGAAATCCGATACCCCCGACTTGTGGATGAAATACATAAGTGCGTATCCGGAGGGTCGGGACTCCAGGAAAAAGACATGCATATTGCTTTCATGGTCTATTTCAAAGGTAATCTCCGACAGAATAGATGTCGTCCGATAAAGTTCCGTATGCTCATACTCGTAATCTAAAAAACCGAGATCTTCGATCTGAGCGGCCTGGCTCATCCTACAGATGCTCAGAATGACAATCTGGCTGATTAACCTCATGAAACACCCTCCCGATTCAGACTCATACAGAAGATTAGAGTCAATCTGTCCGCAAGTCAAAATGGACGGCTGACCGGGCAGGTCAGTTCCTTTTGGCAATATTTCACGGTGAGTCTATGACGCCGGCGCGGAGGCCGGCGCCACCCGGATAAAAAAAGCCTGTCGCAATATGCAGCAGGCAGAGACGCCTGCTGGAACGGGATCAGCGGAGGGGATCGAATGGTATGCCGCGCTGACGGATCCCGAGATTGCAACGGTCATCGGCGGATCGGGCCGGGTTCGATCCGGGAGTTGACCTGCGCCCCGTTCCCTTGTACATCGAAGTGCGGGAGCGATTCCGTGATCAATGAATCCGGCAGACGGATCGCAATGACGTGAACGTGAGAAGGGACAGGGCGACATGATGATCAGACGCTTCAAACAAACAAAACCAATCACCCTGATGCTGGTGTGCCTGACGATCGCCATCACGGGTTGTCACCGCTCCGCCCCGCCTCGATCCCTGCTGATCATCACCCTCGATACGCTCCGCGCCGATCATCTCGGATGCTACGGCAATCCCCTCATCCACACGCCGAATCTCGACCGCCTCGCCCAACAGGGTCAGCAATGGTCCCAGGCGATGTGCCAGACACCCCTCACCGTCCCCTCGCACGCCGCGATCTTCACGTCCCGGACAACATGGGATCTCCGGGTGCTGGCCAACACCAACAGTCTGCCGGAAACCGAAACGACTCTCGCGGAACACCTCAAACGGCAGGGTTTTTCGACGGCTGGGTTCACAAGCGGCATTCTGATGTTCCCGCGAGGCCTCGAACAGGGACTCGATCATATCAAATTGCGCAAATCGGGCGCTCAGTCCGGTCCCGTCACCACGATGCTGCGGAAGCCGGGGGAGACTGCGGTGACGGAGGACAAGA
The DNA here is from genome assembly GCA_937951895.1 of uncultured bacterium. Classification (GTDB taxonomy): domain Bacteria; phylum CSSED10-310; class CSSED10-310; order CSSED10-310; family CALFER01; genus CALFER01. The sequence goes on along the minus strand of CALFER010000072.1, from coordinate 91,118 downwards.
TGCATCCCAGCGCGAAAAAGCTGGTGGACGAGGCGATCGGCTGGCTGGACGGCCACCCCGCGGACCGATCGATGGTCTGGCTGCATTGCTTCGACCCGCACATGCCGTATAACCCGGCCCCCCCGATCCGAAACCTGTACGCCTCGGAGGGACCCATCGACGATGAGGCCGTCAAGCGCCTCGAAAACCCCCTCGCAAAGGACTATCCTCCGGAAGACCTCGCACGCATCCGGCAGCTCTATGCGGCGGAAGTCGCCTATCTCGATCAGCACGTGGGGCGGCTCATCCGGAAGGTCCGATCGGACGAATACCCGCCGCTCATCGTGGTCACCGCGGATCACGGCGAAATGTTTCTCGACGAACACGGATACACAGGCCACGGCAGTTCGCTGCATGCACAGGAAATCCACATCCCCCTCATCATGAATGACCGGGCGGATGAGGCGAACACCGGTCTTCATCCGGACGTGGTCGAATCGATCGATATCGTGCCGACTCTGCTGGCATGGATGAAACTGCCTCCGATGCCGACAGCGGAAGGACGGGATCTGAAGGCGGCGAAGGGGAACGGATCACAGACTCCGATGGCCCGGTTCTGTCGGCGGGGATTCGAGTCCGGTGTGATGCGGAACGACTTCAAACTCATCCATGATCTGCCGGGGCAACAATGGGAATCCTTCGATCTGGCGCAGGATCCGCAGGAGATGTTGCCCAGTCTGCTTTCCGAAGAGCAGATGATGGGGGAGACGCATGCGGACGCAGAGACGGTGCGCGCGATCGATGCGAAGAATCATGGCTCGGACGACCTGCTGGACGGCGATCTCCAGGATGCCCTGAAAGCGCTGGGGTATCTATAAAAAAAATGGGTCCGGTGGGGGCCGGACCCTGGTTCAGGGGGTTAAAGGAGGTTCATTGTTGTCTGAATCCGGGTGCCATCCCCGGGATTCATGATCGCTCCAGCGATGCGCGGAAGCGATGCTGATTGAAGTCTATGAATCTGGATTGAAATTGTCAAGTATAAAGTTCGAGTCGACTCGGGTGTTCCGGAATTGCCATTTGACGCGACTGCGTTCTCCTGATATGAATACCCCTGAAGCAAAGGGTGAGTGCCTCGTCATGGGAGTCTTTGCATGGCTGAAAAAGACATCGGGGCACAACTGTATGAGCAATTGGTGGGATTGCTCGGAAGGTTGAAGGATCGGGCCCGTCGTGATGAGACGGCGTCGCAGTATTGTCGCAAACAGACGGCCGCCAATGCCGCGCGCCTGATGCATGAAGTCACGACGCAGTCGCTCGAAAACGAAGGTTCGACAGGGATTTTCTGTCTGTTTTTGAATCTGCCGGTATGGCTCCGGAGCAGCCCTCGCCAATGGGTGACGGATTTCCGCACCGCCATGGGCGCATCCGGTCATCTCAAGGATACACTGGGGCTGTTCGATCAATGCCGGGAGTTCGAAGAGACCGACATCCTGTTGCTTCAGGCGCGTTTCAACATCCTGCTGCAGATCGCGCTGATTCTCGATTTCCGGCTCGGCGAATCCGGCTATCCGCTCCTGGAAAAGAATCTCATTGCCCTGATGCGGCTCGCGCTCCTCAACCTCAAGTCCAATCCCTTCGAACTCAAGGTCCAGCGTGCGGATTTCGCGACGGCGGCCACGGCGATTCTTGAATCGATTTTCGAGGAGGCGGATTTTCTTTCGGTGGAGGACGGCGGGTATACGTTGTCGTTGTCGGAGGGGACCGTCGAGAAGCTGGCGAGCGGCGATGCGCTGAGCGGTCAGTCGCGTACTGACGCGATGGCCAGCCGCATCTCGGATACGATGTTGGCGCGGCAGGCCGAGAATCTCGTCAAACGCCTCATTCTGGCAATCCGAGGCGCATCGATGTATCCCGCGGATCATCCCGGGCTTCCGCCTCTGATGCAGTCCTGTCATTCCGTCATTCAGACGTTGCTCTCCGGCAAGGAAATCGTTGTTCTGACGATGGTCGGCAGCGAGTTTCTGATCGACGAGATCCGGATACGGAAGCAGACGCGGTTTTTGCAGCAGTTTGCGGAACTGATGGAAGCGCGGAACATTTCGAGCATCAGTTTTTCGACCGGTCTCACCGTGCCGGAAGTCCAGCATCTCCTCACCATCTTCGTTCAGAGCGTGGCCTGGCTGAAGGATCAGGGGGGCGCCCGGCTGTATCTCGCGGCCCAGGGCGTGACGCACATCGCCATGGATGTCTACCAGTACGGGATCATCTCGATGCAGGGTCAGGCAGCGGGTGGAGACGGGGGAACGGGAGGCGGCGGCGGGGGCGGCGGTTATGGGAGTGCCGGAGCGGGGGCAGGAGTAACGCTGGACAGCGGTGGTGGTGTTCCCGGTGGTGGTCCGGTCGGTGGTGGTGGAGGCGGCGGGTTGCCCGGAGGAAGCGGAGGCGGCGGCAGACCGGGCATCCCCGGAATGCCACAGCGCAGGCCCATGCATGCGGAACTCATGTTGTTGAGCGAGATTGTCGCGCGAGTCGGGAACAACGAGGAACTGACGGGGATCACGATCGAAGAGATCGGCTCGCTGTTCAAGAAAATCCTGGGCGGCGATGTCGAGCGCGGCCCCGAACTCAAGCGATCGCTCGCGGAACTGATCGTGTCTCTCGACCCGGATTTCCTCGAACGCGCCATCATCGAACAGCCCGAGGTCCGCGAGCGGCTGTCGTGGACGGTCAGCCGGAAGATTCTCAACAAATCACTGCTCGATCTGAAATCCACGACACTCAAAACGAAGCTGAGCGCTCTCGAGATCATCGCGCAGATCGGGGAACTCGCCATTGTTCGGAACAAGTATTCGAGTGTGACTCAGATTCTGGACACGCTCACGCAGTCTTTCTTTGAGGAATCGCGAGATCACGACATTCTGTTTCATTATGCGCATGCCTTGAGTGCGATGGCGTCGCGGTTGATTCTGAGCAAGAACTTCAAGATGGCCCGGACGGTTCTGGTGAATTTCAGCCATGAACAGGAACGGGTCCGGACCCTGCCGTTGACGCGCGATCGTGAACAGCGTCTCGCGATCATCCGGAATTTTTACCAGCGCGTGTCGGATCCGGATACGATCAAGGTTCTGGTGCGGCAGCTCGAGGCCCGCGATCGATCCGTGACTGAAATGGCGCTTGAACTCCTGCGCCTGATCGCGAGCGAAGAGGTGGTCACGCAGTTGTTGAAGGTGTTCGAGAGCGGGTCGCGCCGGGAGCGGAGCCGGGCGTATCAGACGCTGGTCGGGATGCCGGCGATCTCCGGTGAATCGCTCGCCTGGCTGCTCAGCAGTCTCAGGGACAGGGAAATCTTCCCGCGCCGGGAGGACAACCCGGAGCAGTTGCTCGATGAATCCTGGTATCGCGCCCGGAATGCGCTGGGTGTCCTGGCCGAGGTGTGGCATCACGACGCGGAGCATGTGTTCATCGACGCGGCGTCGGATCCGGACCCCCGGATTCGCAAGGAAGTGATCAATGTGTTGAAGAACGCCAAGCGGATGATCGTCGCGGACATTGCCCGGGATCTGTTGCGGGACACTCACGAAGATGTCCGAAGTCTCGCCGTGCTGGCACTCAGGACCCACGAAGGCGACAGCGCGGTGGATGATCTGATCGAGATGTTCCGGATGGAGCCGCGGTTGCGCGAGCAGATCATCGACACGTTGTCCGGAATTCCGAGTCCTCACAGCCGTGATTTTTTCCTGGAGACCCTGCGCCTTCGGAATCCCCTCCTCAAGCGCATTTTTCTCGACAACCCGGCTCTCCATCATCAGGCCATCCGGATGATCCCCCGATTCGGCGGTGAAGCCGAAATCATGGAACTCGGGAACTTCGTCCGCAGGTTGCGCAACCCCCTCACCTATCTGTTCCACTATCCTCTCTCCTGGGTAATCCGGTCACGGGCGATCGTTCTGACCGTGCAGGATTCGATGCATCGGATTCGCGAGCATATCGTGGAGCCGGTGGTATCCGGATCGGAATCGAAAGAGCCGGAAGTTACACTGAGTGTAAAAACGAGTGTGTAATGGCTGTGTGATCCAAACCGCGCTCGTGATAAAATCATTTGTTTATAATAGGATATGTCGATTTTTGTGCGTGGGCATGCGGATTGCTTTCCGCTTCGGTGAGGAGGCTACGCAATGAAACATCTCACCGTGCTCAGTATTGTGATTGGCATCGTCGGTTTTGTGAGTGGCGTATCGGCGCAACGTGATCCGATGGATGCGATGAATGCGGTTCCATTTGATCCGACCGTAACGGAGACGCCGTCTTTCACGTGGACTCCGACGCCCACGCCGTCGCCGACGTTTTCGGGTTGGTGTTTTCTTGCGGGAACACGAGTGGACGGGCCGGACGGAGCGGTTCCCATCGAAACGCTGTCGATGGGCGATCGGGTGATGGCGGTTGATCCCTTCACCGGAGAGCGTTTTCCGGCGCCGGTGTCGGGGATCTGGATCAAAACCGACCCGGGATATCTCGATGTGCGCACTGATGATGGCGGAGCGATCCGGACGACGGCATCGCATCCGTTTTTCGACCCGATTTCGGGGGAATTCCGTGAAATCGGCCGATTCGAGCCGGGGGACGCATTGCTCGTGTCGGATCCTGCGGGGATTCATGCGGTTGCGATCGATGCCATTGTGGCGCATGAAGGTCCGGTCGTCGTGTATCATCTGACGGTCGATCATCCGCTGCACACGTTTGTCGCGAACGGTTTTGTGGTGCACAACAAGACCCCGACCGTTTCGCCGCCGCCGCCGACCTATACCCGAACGCCGACTCCCAGTGGAACGCCGACGAGGACACCGACGGCGACCTGTCCGCCGTGTGCGCCGTTCATTCACAACGCGGTTGAGGTGTTCGACGATACTGCCGGGGAATGCTCGGATGGCGACGGAAAGCCGGATGCCGGAGAAACCGTGCGGATGATGGTATCCGTTCAGAAAACGATGCCGGAGTGTGACATCTACGGATGTTCGCTCGATGTGGAATCCGACCATCCCGGGGTGTTGATCAGTCCGGCTCATGTCGATCTGGATTGCGCGACGATTCCGGAAACGGCATTTACCGTGTCGATCGGTCCTGATGTGGCGTGTGCGGATGTGGTCACGATACTGATCCGGAGCACGACGCATTATTGCGGGTCGCCTCTGCGTTATGAAAAAGAGTACGAGTATACGTTGGAGGTTGATGGTGACGGAGCGCAGCAGAGTTGTGACGGGATGCCCTGCGAGTCGGATCGGATCGAGCTGGCCATGGAGGATACGTCGCTGATGGCTGGAGATCTGTTTCGGTTGACCTATCGGATATTCAATATGGGGTCTGCCGATACGGCATATGATGTGTGGATCCTGCTCGGGATCGGCGGAGAGTATTGGTTCTACCCTGCGTGGATGCATATGTCGGAGGGGCTGGATTACGAGGCGGGTGTCGGGATTGATGCGGGCTCATCGGTCACGAAAACCGTATTGGAGTTCGAGTGGCCCTCGGGAGTCGGATCGATCGAGGGGGCGCAGTTCATCGGGGCGATCTGTGTGCCGGGGACGGTTGATATTGTCGGGCGACCGGTCACTTCGGATTGGAGCAGTTTATAAATCGGATCCGTTCAGTTTTGGATTGCGAACGGGCGGTTCTTCCATCTTGAGCCGTGTCAGCTCGCTTTTTTTCAGAAGACCCAGGATGATATCGGAGCGGAGCTTTCGAAAACCTCGGTTCTGGGTCTTCGCATAACAATACGCGCTCATGTTTTCGTCATCGTGGTGATCGCATTTTTTCCAGCATTCGATCAATGAAAAAAATGGCTCTTTTCTGAACTCGGGTGTTGTCGAGATTTTTTCCCGGAACTGACGATACCTGGCTGAGTTCCAGATTTCGATGAAACTGTCCTTCCTGAGATTCCCCAGGTTCAATCGTTGGGATTCAACGCAGGGATGAACTTCACTATCGGCATTGATCATGGCGAACGACCATCCGATTGTGCAGGGTACCTCCGATCCGGTCACGGCGTCGAATTGGCCGGCAACGGAAGATTCCCGAGATAACTGCTCCATCAGTTGCTGGATATTGAAGAGGTGTATACCGAGTTCATGAGCCCGTGGGATTACCTGTTCCAGATGATTCCTGAGCACTGAGATTTCTTCGACATTGCAGAGGAGTTGATCCGTTTGGTAGTAGCGAGGGAGCATCATGGTATAGTGAATGGATGCGACACCGTGACGCGCGCCGAGTTGCAGCATCTGAAGAGTCTCAGCGAAATTGATGTTGTTCATAACATGTGTGTGGACCAGATGCATGGTGTTATCGGGGTGCTGGCGTTTCAGTTTCAGGTAATGATCGAGTAACGTCAGAATACGATCGAAATCCTGATGGGTCTTGTTCGGATGGAGTTTGACGTATGTTTCGGGGCTGGCGGCCCAGAGGCTGACAACAAGCGTGACATTGCTTCGAGAATAAAACAGTGTTTCGATGATTTCCTTCGACAGCAGGGTTCCATTGGTGATGATGATCACTTTGATGCCGTGTGAGAGAACCTCCTTCACAATATCCATGAAGCCCGGATACATGAAGGGTTCGCCTCCGCCGGAGAATCGAATCTCCCGAACCCCTTCGTCGATCAGTTGCCGGATCGTCTGTCGTGCGATCAGGGGGTGGATCGTTTCCGCGTACCATTCTTCGCTCCGTCTTTCCTCGATTAACAAAGGAGAGCGGTAGCAACATCCGATGCAATCATTGTTGCATGGATTTCCGAGTTTGATCTCAACACGGGAAGGACCCTTGAGCGCTACTTTTCGGCTCAAAGTCCCCAGCAATTCCAGTTTGTCAAAGAAAAAGCGCAGGCGATTCGCGGATTTCATCATGTTCCTGATCCCGGAAGGGTTCATCGGTATCAGCAGGGGCAGGAGATTTTTTCTGAGTCGCTTGAGGCTGAGCAAATGCTGAACGGTGGAGTACTGCGATCGCCAACGATGATTCGGATCGAGTGTGAGGAGTTTACCGAGAAAGACCAGTGCTTCTTCAAAGCGACACCGGAATCGGTGTATCTGTGCGATCAATCCGATCGAGCGAGGGGAATCCTCTCCTGCGTATCGTCGTTGGGCATACTCCATCAGACGCGGATAGTGCGTGTCATCGTTTGCAAGCACCTTTAATTCACCGTAACATTCGATTCCATCACCTATCCAGATCGATGTGAAAAAACGCTCGCATGCCTTTTCAATTTCTCCCTGGCGAAGATAGAGCCTTCCGAGCAGAGCCTGATGAAGGTCGTCTTCCTGGTCAGGGTTCTTTTCGAGAACGGAAATGGCTTCCAGTATTCGGCCGGCTTCCTCCAGGATGCCGGCGTACTCCAGCGTGATGGACTGATAGACCGGTTGACTCTCGAAAACTGATCTGAGTTCCTCCATGGCTGGTTCGACGTGATGCGCATATCGCAGTGCTTTGCCGTACCAGAATCGGTAATCAAGCGAGTGTTCAGCATGCATCTTCAGGTGACTCAAGGCAGCCAGCCTGTTTTCGGGAGAAGACAGGGTGTGTTTCAAGGCATCGGAGGCTGGCTGGAAATCCGGTTCAGAGCGGAGTGACTCGATGAAGGCATCGATCGCCTGGCCGATGTTTTTCAGTCGCAGGTGCATGTTTCCGATCAGATACTGTTCGTTACTGCCGGAAACCCTGAGATGCACGGCTTTCCGGAGAACCTCGGTCGATTCATCATATTTCCGCTGTCTCCAGAGGCAGTCCGCAAGGAGTTTCATGATGAGCAGATTGTCCGGAAACTGCCCATGAAGTCTATGTGCAATCTCGTATGCCGGTTCGAAGTTTAAAACATCCAGGTACAGATTGATCAGCAGCAGTCCTGCATCCAGTTTTGAGTCTGAGGAAAGCAATGACTTCAGAATGAGTTCAGCCTCGTCATAACGCCAGGCCAGGTAGAGAGATCGAGCATATGCGAGTTGAATGTCCGGGTCATCCGGATGGCGCTGAGCGGCAGGGGCCAGGTACTCCATTGTCCGGATGTACTCTCCCGAATCCAACAACCTCAGGATGCTCTCAAATTGACTGTTCATCTTAGCTTCCAACCCTCCGGCTCGGTCCTTCGAGCGAGACGATTAATGGGGACATGAGCACACTACAATGCTGATGCACCAAGAGCAAGAGGGACTTGATTTGAGGACCAGGGTAATGTCGGATCCGAGTGAGTTTGACATTTCCAGTTTCATCGTTAAACTTCCCAGCCGTGGAATCCGACCGGTTTCGAGCAGAGGGGGATAAGGGTATCCGATGCAGGGGCAACGCGGATCCGAAGTGGATCGAGAGGTGTTTTACGTTACAGGAGTGATCCCCTGCTTCAATGGCGAAGCGTTCATTGGCGAAGCGATCCGAAGATTACTCAATCAGACCCGGCCCCTGGATGAGTTGATTGTCGTCGACGATGGTTCCAGGGATAACAGCCTGGCGATCATCCGATCATTTCCCGAGGTCAAATTGATACAACACGAGACGAATCTCGGGTTGCCGACCGGCAGAAACAACGCCTGGAAAGCAGCTCGAGGCGATATCATCATATACGTCGATGTCGACGCGTATGCCGCACCGGATTATGTCGAGAACATTCTGAAGGAGTATGATGACGACAAGGTTGGCGGGGTCGGCGGTGCCGGATATGAAGCGCACGCATCCCCTGCGCCGAATCGCTGGAGGCAACTCTTCCTCAGTCAGAACTACGGCGATAAACCGAAAGACGACGTCATATTCCTGTTCGGCATAGGAGCGTCATTTCGGAGGAGTGTCCTGGAGGAAGTCGGTGGTTTTGATCCAATCTTCACCACAAACGGAGAAGACGTCGATATCTGCATCCGGATCCGAAAATTGGGGTACCGGTTGAAATACGCTCCCTCAGCCAAATTGCTGCATCATCGCAATGATACCTGGCGTTCATTGCGGGCCATGATCTATAGGTGGTGGTTCTGGGGGCATGTCGCTCATATGAAGAATCAGGTTCCGGGATACATGATGGAGCATATCAAGATCACGCTTCGAATGATGAGATATATTACGACTTACGCAATCCGTCATATGAAGCCGCGATTGATGGTCCTGAATCTCCTCTTTTTCTATGAAGCTCTACGGGCGATTCTGATGGCCAGAATCCATGGGTTGCGAGCTTTGACCCGGGGGCGGGTGTCATGACGACTCCATACCGCCTGAGCATCATCATTCCGACTTGTAATCGGTTGGAAAAATTGAAAAACTGCCTGGAATCGATTGAACGTCAGTCGTTGTCGCGGGATGCATTCGAAATTGTGATCGTCGACGACGGATCAACGGATGATACTCCCGCTTTTCTCGAAGAACTCGTGAAGAGCCATCCATCCGGAGTTCAGGTGTTCTCGCAGACGAATCGGGGACCGGCTACTGCCCGTAATAATGGGATTTCACATGCACGCGGCGAGGTGATTTGGATCACAGGTGATGATTATTTTCTCGAAACGGATTGCCTCAGGCAGCATCTGAACTGGCAAGAAGAAAAGTATCCGGGCGAGAACACGGTTGTCTTTGGATATGCGACATGGCATCCGGACCTCGAGATCACAGATATTATGCATTGGGTCGAAAACGGTGGGCTTCAATTTTATTACCATAAAATTGAGCATGATACCGAGATTTCGTTTTACAATTTCATCACGTGCAATATCTCGTTTAAGAAAAGCTTCTTCGAGAAACATGGTCCATTCGATGAAAACTACCAGTATGCCATGGGCGAAGATACTGATCTGGGTATCCGGTTTGCTAAAGGCGGCATGCAGTTCCGATACAATGCACAGGCAATCGTGTATCACGATCATCCGATTACCGAAGAAGATTCCAGACGAAGAACCATCTGTTGCGGGGAAACGATCGCTTTGCAGGAACGTTTTTGGCCGGGTTACTGGAAACTTCCCTTTCCTCCTTCCCGCCAGGCAATGAATAATGCCGAACGATGGATTGTATGGGATCGACACACACGCTCTCTCTTCGGCAGACTCCCTGAAAGATTGCGCAGAAACTATCTTCGACACGTGTTCTCCGCATACGATTTCAAGCTGCTCAACGATGGATTGCACTCCGGATTCGAAAACATGATTCGTCAGCATCTGACGAAGCCTGGAAGCGATACTATTCTGTTGCTTTCCCGGGGCAGTCTGGAGTTCTTTTATCGGAAATTGCCGATCATCAGAGCGGACTATCCGGAGAAGACGATCGCATTATTGGATGAGCGTGATGTCGAGTGTGACGTGAAGCTCCGTCATCCTTATATTGAGTGGTATCTGTTTGCCGGCGACTTATTCGCGTCGGGATCGGTTCCCGAGTTGTGTCGGCGGCAGATCGTCGAACTGGGTTGTACTCATGCAGTCATGATCGATGAGAGCGAAGGGTGTCATTGGCGCATCGCGATGGCATTACGAAAAGCAGGGATTCGCTCCATCGAGATTTACAACAAACGAGGAGATCGTCAACGACTCACCAATCGTTTCCTGATCGAATGCATGGCCAGACACTCATACGGTATCAAGCACGCGTTCCGATCAACCCTGATGAGTCTGGCCAGAGATTTTCTGGATATACTGAGGACTCTCTCGAAACTGGCGTTCGAGATGACATTGTGGTGTCTCAGGAAAATTGTGTTTCGCTAGGAGTTCTAAAAAGCGGTTCGTACACCGTCTGCATGATCACCTCCCAGCGATAGGATTCCAAGAAACGTTCACGTCCCCTGTGACCCATTTGAGTCGCGATCTCCTGGTTTTGAATCAGAAATTTTAGTTTTTCCGCAAGATCCGCACTGGAATTGGGTTCGACCAGCAGTCCGGTCTTGCCATGCTGCACGATTTTCTGCAGACCGCCGACCCTGCATGCGACGACAGGTTTTGCGCTCGCCATCGCCTCGACTGCGACAATCCCGAATGCTTCCTCCCAGTAAGATGGGATACAGATGATGTCGGCCCTCGCGGTCGCTTCAGCCAGTCTGTCTGCATCCAGCCATCCGATATTCCGGATGAAGGGTGCCGAGGGAATATAGGCGTTCGGTTTCGCGGTGATCCACAGCTCGAAGTCGATGCCTTTCCGATAGAGTTCCTTGCAGGCGAAGAAAACCTTCATGAACCCCTTGACGGGATCTTCGATGCGTCCGGATACGAGAATTACAGGACGTGATCGAGTTGCAGCGTTGTTTTCTCGGGGATGGAAGAGCGGGCTGACTCCGGTCGGGGCGAAAATCACATTGGATTGAAACTGTGAAAAGAACGCGCGTTGCCGGTCATTATAGACCAATATCGCTTTGGCTCGGCGTATCGCTCGTTCGAACGTCTCAAGGAATTCCGGCCGATTGGCCCTGCTGAACCAGTATTCCTGAAACAGAAAAAGGTAACCGATTCGGAATTTGATTGGAGAAATCAGTTTAATCCAGGAGCGGCGATATTTGAAATGATGCCGGCAACAGGATTCACACCATTTCTGATCCTTAAAAATTGACTTGTTGCAAACATAATCGAGGCGTTTATCGACGAGATTGTTCAGGGGGCAGAAAACTTCGTATGAATATGCCCGCCAAACCTGAGGGTATTCTTTCAATGCTTCCGAGAGATGCGGTTTAAGCGAGTACCCGTCGGTCAGAAAAACGATATCCGGTCTGAAGGCATCGACTTTACGACGAAATTGCTTGCGTACATTTTCCGAATTGAAGCTGAATCGGTTGAACGGGATCAGATCGACCGGAAATCCGGGATCCAGAGAGATTCTGCCTCTCGGGAAGTAGGTTTCAAAATGCGGTGTGACCATCCGGACATCGTGCCCCATTTCCCGCAATCGAACCGCCACTTCCCGAACATCCACCATTGATCCTCCACCCGGGGGCCAGTTAAAAACCAGATCAACGATGGCGATTCGAGTCATGTGGTTGCTTTCAATTCGATTTCGATGACACTTTCAGGTAGTAACGGAAATCGAGGCGACTCTGCTCCAGGAAGAAAAGAAGATCGAGCGTGAACAAATGCCTGTCCCGCGTCCTGACGTCCTTCTTCATGAATTCAACCGATCGGGAAGCATTGTCCCGCGCTTTTTGCCAGAGACCTCTGAGTGAATCTGGCCGAGGACGATGCAGGAAAAACCAGTTCCAATAGGTGCGAAACAGCGATTCAACCGAATCACGTCGATGATGGTACACAATTGCTTGTGGATTATAGATGATATGATATCCCCTCTCCCGCAGACGACGGGTCATGTAATAATCCTCGTTGTTCGTCCGATATTCAGCGCCCTCCGGATAATTGCCGGCCTCCAGAACCGCATCACGTCTGAAAACCGTGTTGTTTCCAAACAGATGCAATGGTGCATTCATCCGTCGATCGCCCCAGTGCTGGACCATATGCACCTTCCTCCAGCGATCGACCGGACAATCCGCGTGAAATTCGATCAGCTTTCCTGACGTGCCCCCAATCGAAGGATTCTCGAAATCCGGCATGAGCGTGTCGAGCCAATCCGGTTCCGGAATGCAATCGGCATCCAGCGCGGCGATGAAGGGAGTCTGAATTTCCGCAAAAGCCCGCCTTCGGGCCTGTGACAATCCCAGATTGGTTGACTGAGCGATGATCCGCGCTCCGCATCGACGGGCAATGTCGGCGGATCCATCGGTGCTGCCGTCATCGACGACGACGATTTCATCGACTGGATGTGTTTGAGCCTGAATACCCTTCAGGCATCCCTCAAGATAACGCTCGGCGTTGTAAACCGGCACGTAGACGGTAACCCTGTTCGGTTCCTTGCAAACCGTCGTCTGCGGTTCGTCTGTACTCATATCCATGACTCCCGTGCTTTCCAGTATGTTCGGATCGCATTGTCGAGGGCACGCTGTAATGCTTCCGCACTCACATTCTCGATCTTCATGACAGCGGAGTGATTTCCGTCGTAGTCGTCCCAGTTGTTTGACAGTATCATCCCGCGTGCGTTCAAATCGTCGTAATACTTCGTCCCCGGGAATGGTGTCGTGATCGAAAACTGTACTGAGTGCGTTTTCTGTTCGATGGCGAAGTCAAGTGTCCGCTTGATAGATTCTTCCGTCTCGCCCGGCAACCCGAACGTGAACGTGAGGTGAACCTTGACTCCCATCCGTTTTGTAAATTGAATCACCTTCACTGCATTTTGAAGATCCAATGCCTTGCCTGAGGTGTCCACAATGCTCTGGACGGCGGATTCGATTCCGTATTTGATCCCGATGAGTCCGGCCTCGGCCATCTCTGCAAGCGTTTCTTCATCGAACGTATCCGCACGAGCCATGACCGCCCAGGGAACATTCAACCGCCGCGCCCGCATCAGTCGACTCATCCGGATGATCCGGTCCTTGCCGATATTGAAGGTGTCATCGTCAAAATAAAAACCCCTGAATCCATATCGATCCAGCAGCCACTCCATTTCATCCACGACCGCTTCGGGCGATCGCGTTCGGTACCGATGATTTCCGTACATGACCTGAGGCCACATACAAAAGATGCACTTGAACGGGCATCCACGACTGGCCCACATCTGCACATTCGGGATCTCCAGCACCTGGAAATCGTCGTTGTAGTTATACATCGGAAGATGATGGTATGCGGGAGACGGGAGTTCATCAAGAGCTTCAATGACCGCTCTCCGGCCCGTTTCGACGACATCGCTTCCGGAGCGGAACACGATTCCCGGCACCGCTGCAAGATCCGTTCGATCGAGAATGGCCCGGTAGACTTCATACAGTGTGTAATCGTATTCCCCCAGCAGGATGATATCGACCTGCGGATTGTCACTCAGCAACTTGCCTTTCATGATGCTGGCATGCGGGCCAACGAACAGGATTCTGCATTCAGGCAACCGTGTCTTGATTTCCTTGGCATTGCGAAGATCTGTATTGATCGTCGGCGTCGATGTTTCCAGAAGAACGATGTCCGGCGAGAAATCTTCAACGCGCCGATAGAACTCCTCATCACTCAGACCCAGCGCGATCGCATCGATCAGGAGCGTCGGCACATCATGCTGTTCCAGAACCGCGGTGGCATAGGCAAGAAAAAACGGAAAAGGCAGATAATGAGGGATCGTTTCTCCACTGGTTGCATCCAGCGTAAATGGCCAGCGAGATCCGGCTCGAACTCCCAGTCTCCCGGGCTTCCTCCACGGCGCATTCGCCAGCAATACACGCATTCGTCGCTCTGTCATCGCTTGTCTCCCGCAGGCCGTCGCTCGCGACTGAAAAAAATCGGGACCATCACCATCCACCCGATCAGGAGGATTATCTTCAACGACTGGATCAGCAGTCGCTTCGGCAGAATCTGCATTTTTCCCCAGGTGCGCCTTATGAGGTTGCGCCCATCATTCGCGATAAACAGGTTATTCCCGGCAGGATCCATCTTCACCTTGAACGGGATTTTACTGAACAAACCCAGCAAATTGAACCGCCAGCCGAATCCGGTATACAGGTCCGGTTGCATCCTGACCAATAGCGATGCGTGGGCTTCGGATCGCATCCTGCGGGCAACTTCCAGGATCTCACGGGGCCGGGAAGGTATCGTAAGCTCTCGTATCTGAACGGGCTGAATGCGCCCATCCCGCCAGGTAACCGGTACCCGCTCGCGAATGGATTCGAAGAGTCGATTTGTGGTTTTACTTGCCAGAGAACTGTCGACCCAGACGGTCTCCAACGGGTGTTCCGAGAACAAACCTTTCGGATATCGCAATACCGGGGGCGGACCGGGGTGTATCTCGACCGAAAAATCCGCTACATGATACGAACCCGGTGAAATGTTCTGCGGGTGAGACGCAGAGCCGAATCGCACAATATCCAGTGCGATGTGTCGAATGCCTTCATCCACCCGTCTCACAATTCGCATCTCATTCAGCATGCTGGTTTCCCGAAGGATGATGCGCACTGGAGGCAACTCAGACTGGCTCGAAGCAAAAACTACTTCTCCGCCGGAAGGGATGCCGCTCCACAGGAGTCCGCATTCATGTTCCAGGACCATGCGACTTTCACGGCAGACCGTGACGATGTCATACTGTGACCGTAAGGGCACTCGAACCAGAATCTCGCTGATTGAAACCGCGTGCTCCACATCCATCTCGACAGCAATTCCCGCACCAGTAGAGACACTTCCGGTCGAGAAACGAGTGGAAACCGGGAACCACCCCAGTTTTGAACTCGATGTCGCCGGATCATCCGAAGATGGCCTCGATGTGCTATCCGATTCGGTTGAAAAACAGGTGTTCTCCCGGTCATTGATCACGAGATGGACGCCCCGTGGTTGCGTGAGCGGGGTCTGATCGGCAAACAACTCGATCCGCCCGATTCCCGGTCGAAACGATGGCGCATCAAATTTCTTGTCCCTGAATTCACTCATGTGTCGTCTCCCCAATGATACACTCAATCTCATACCGGCAAATCGGAGGATTTCTTTGATGATCTTTGGATTCGATACGGGAATACTGAATCGTTCGGCTCTGTAACTTCGCATCGGTGTTGGTTACCTGGACGAAGAACCGACCCGACGGGGTTGCCATGCATGTGCGGATCGACGGCAGTACGATTCCACTGAGAATTCTTTCCTGCACGCCGGCTTCCGGTGTTCCGTCCCCAATCCCGATGATACGCTGCCCGAATGTGTCGTGAAATTCCTCCGGAAACGATCCCGAATCTGTGGATGTGAACCAGGAGGTGTACCGATCGGTGAGCATGAACGAGATCGAATCGCTTCGGAGATTGAAGTCATTCGGAAGCGTCATCTCGACATTCCATCGGATCGTGTGCTCGTTCAGTAACTCGACCCGCCAGGTCTGTTCGACGGGAAACAGTTTCCAGGCGCCTCGAACCGTCAGTTTCGTCTGATCAAATTCGAGAATATCCCACGAGGCTCCCATCGATGCCTGTGAATTGCTCGAAGAAAGCACCTCTGTAAAAATGCAGCAGTTCTTGGTCAGCTCAATTCCTCTCCAGAAGAGAATCAACTTGCCCCTCTCGAATAAAAGCGTCAACGAACCGCGGGTCAGTGTCGCCAATCCCTGAATGGCACTCACGTGATTCAGATAACTGAACGTGACCTCGTCACGCCCACCCACCATCCGGATCTCACCCTTCCGCAGCCAATACACCCGCGTGCACAATTCACGGATGGCAGCCAGATCGTGTGACACGAAAAGGATCGTTTTCCCGCGCTCATGGAATTCATGGATCGCTTTCTTGCATTTCCGCTGAAACTCCTCGTCGCCCACGGCAAGCACTTCATCGATGATCAGAATATCCGGATCGACATGAATCGCGATGGCGAATCCCAACCGAACGTACATTCCGGATGAGTAAGTCATGACCGGCTGGTCGATGAATTCGCCGATCCCGGAAAACTCGACGATCCGATCGAACAGTCGATCGATATCCTTCTTCGGCATGCCCAGGATCACACCATTGAGATAGATGTTTTCGCGACCCGTCAACTGAGGGTGGAATCCGGCACCGAGTTCCAGAAGAGCGGACACGCGACCATCGATGGTGATCCGGCCGCATGTCGGATCGGTCACATTCGAGAGCACTTTCAGGAGGGTCGATTTCCCGGAACCGTTTTCTCCGATGATTCCCACACTCTCGCCGCGATTCACCTCAAGCGTTACGTTCCGAAGCGCCCAGAAATCCGCTTGCTGCGCGCGGCGGCCCATTATCCAACGGACGATATCCCGGTACAGAAAATTCTGGCTGAACCGACGGTATTGCTTGCCGATGCCTTCCAGTGTGATGACAGAATCCGTCACGCGTGCCTCCTAAACCAGGTCAGCAAATCGCCGTTCGATTCGGTCGTAGAGCACAAGACCTGTCAAAAGAAGCGCCAGAGAGGCTGCAAACGTATAGACGATCGGCCAGAGAGGCGGAATGGTCTGCGTGTAAAACATGCTGCGATACAGATCGATCAGGCCGATCATCGGGTTCAGATGATAGATGTCGAGAAGCATTCCGGAGAGATTCCGGTTGACCTGAGTGATGGGATAGAAGATCGGGGAGGCATAAAAACCGATCATCAGAACCAGATCTTTGATATACCGAACGTCACGATAGAACACATTCAACCCTGAAAAGATCAGGCACGTGCCGATCGCCATCATCATCTGCAACACCAGAATGAACGGCAACCAAAGGATTCTCGGTGTGATCGGCACTCCGAAAAACAGCATGATCGGGAAGAGAACGATCAGGGAGATCGAATAGTCGAAGAGAATGGATACTCCCGACGCGATCGGCAGTAAATCCCTGGGGAAATAGACCTTCTTGACCAGATTCGCGTTGTCCGGAATGCTCCCGATCGTCCCATGCACCACCATCGAAAAGTACGTCCAGGGTAAAAGCCCCACCATCAGAAACACCGGATAAGCCTCGATGTCGAACCGCATCACCATCGAAAACACGAACGACAGGATCACCATCTGGCCGAACGGAAGCACGATGGCCCATAAAAATCCCAGCGACGACATCTTGTACCGGACCTTGACCTCTTTCAATGCCAGAAAGTAAAGGATCTCACGGTATTGATATATCTGCCTGAGATGATCGATCAGCCGCATCGCGTTCTCTTTCTGAGTTCCACCCCGTCCAACGCACTGCAACGTGATAACAGATTCGGCCTTCCGAGTCAAACCGGCGGGCATTCCGCATTGAGTATTCAATGGATTGCGTGCTACATTGCCAGCCTTGGAGGAATCCGGAATGCCGCCTCGAAGTATCATCTACTATGTCTCCGGACATGGTTTCGGACACGCCACCCGTTCCGCTGAAATCATCGCCGCCCTCAACAGTCTCGCCCCCGCTGTGCCCATCTTCGTCCAGACCGCCGCTCCCGCCATGATCTTCGAGGAAGCCGACTGCCGCTGCACGATCGAACCGGTGTCGCTCGATGTCGGTGTCGTCCAGACGGACAGCCTCACCATGGATATCCCCTCCACGATCGATGCCTGTCAATCGTTGCTCCGGAATCTGCCCGGGATCGTCCGCACGGAAATCGAGATCGCCCGTGCACGGAATGCCGGCCTGATCGTCTCGGATGTCGCCGCCGCCCCCTTCCGTATCTCGAACAGTCTCGGTATCCCCGGTATCGCCATCTCGAACTTCTCGTGGGACTGGATCTACGACTCCTGGCGCGAGGCGTATCCGGAAATTGAGCCGATCCGTGATGCCTTCGCCGCGGATTATGCACTGTGCGACAAACTGTTTCTCCTCCCGTTCTCGGAACCCCTCCCGGCATTTCATTCGACTCAACCGATGCCGCTGATCGGGCGGAAAGCGACTCTGGATCGCTCGACAGTCCGCACGCGTCTCGGAATCGACCCGTCAGTACCCGCCGTTCTGCTTTCATTCGGCGGAATGGGATTGCAGAACGGACAACTGCGGCAACTCGAATCGCTTCACCCGGATTTTCTGCTGATCGCTGTCGGTGACCATCGGATTCCGGGTCTGAACCTGACCCGTCCGGCACTCCGGGCGTCGGGGATCCGCTACCCGGACCTGGTTGCCGCCTGTGACGTCGTGGTCACAAAACCGGGGTATGGCATCGTGGCGGAATGCGCCGTCAACCGGATCCGGATGCTGTATACCGACCGGGGTCCGTTCCGGGAATATGATGTGCTGGTTGCGCAGATGGGGGATTACATTCCGGCTGAATACATCGATCGACCGGCATTCGAAGCCGGGCGATGGAGACCCTCTCTGACGCGATTGCTCGAGCGCCGGCTTCCCCCGGATCCCCTGCTTCCCGACGGTGCCCGGTCGGTTGCCCGTGGACTCCTTGACCGAATGGAGATTTCAACATGAAGACATTCACGCCGCTCGATTTCCTGATCATTGTCATCATCAGTGTGCCGATCGTCATCGGCCTGGTGAGGGGTTTTTTCCGAGCGATTCTCGGGTTGCTGGGCGTCATCACCGGAATCGCTCTCGCGATCGCATTTTCGAGGCCCTGGGGCAATCAGGTCGCGTTCTGGCTCAAGATGCAGGACCCGTTTGCCGCACGGATCATTCTGTTCATTGGCATTTTCGGTGCATGCTACCTGGCAGCCGTCTTCACCGCCATGATTCTCCGGCGTATTCTCAAGGCGATCCAGCTCAGTTGGCTCGATCGTCTGATCGGAGGCGCATTCGGGGCTGTAAAAGGGATGATCATCGTCGGTGTTCTGATTCTGATCATGACCTCCATCCCGGCGCTGACACCTCTCACGGAGGAATCCCGGCTCGCAAAACCGATGTTCCGGACGATGCAGAGCCTGTATCAGTCGCTACCGACACTCTGGCAGTCCTATCTCGACCCCGCCAGATGGCTCGGATCCTCCCGACCGCAGGTGATTCCTGTCCGCACGGGTCCTCAAAAACGTCTGCCGGCCGAGAAACCCGTCGGGCTGAAGCAGCCTCCTCCCGGGGCATCTCCGGCGGAAAAAACGTCCGGTTTGGAATAGATCGCTACTCAGACTGCGTCCGCAGACCGTCGATGGACTGTCTGAGCGAATCCACGCACGCATTGAGTTCGGATGTCGTTTCGGTGAACGCACCTTCGAACGCCATGTCGAAGTCGTGTCGCATGGTTCGGAAAACCGAGCGGAGGATGCGGCCTGCGGAGGCGTATGAGAACAGTGACAGGAGCCGATCGACCAGCACCCATTGGAGACTCAGAAGCGCGATCAGTACGATCGCGGCACCCGACAACGAACTCCATGGAGGAACGGTGCGCGCGATGACGGCTTCGACGATGGCGTACATCCAGTAACCGATCCAGCCGTACGGAACGAGATTTGAGAGGAGGTTGGTGAGGAATCCCGCGCGCCGACTGTAGCCTGTCAATTCCTGATCCAGATGCTTCGAGACACGCAAGCGGATCCATTCCGGATCGATGGGCGGAGCGGAATCCGGAAAATGTAAAAATGCATCGACATCCATTCCGGTGCGGTGGGCCGAGAGTCTCCAGGTCTGGATCAACTGCTCGAACTTCTGTCCGAGCAGACCGGCATGCTGGAGTGGGAACTCCGGTGAGACGGGCGAGAGCGGGGCAGAAGACTGCAATCCCGGGATCCGGTATTCAGAGAGGCTTCTGAGGAACAGGACGATGGCGGAGAAGATCCCGAACAGGCCGCGGAAACGCGACAGGCGCGCGCGGGTGACGAGACGGGCCACACGGTCGCGCCGCAGGATGGTCTCGGCGGCGATCTGCTCGATGTCGTGATGAAACGACGCCGTAGCCTCGTCACAGATCGCGCGCCAGCGCGCCGGAACCGATTCGAACTCCTCCGGCAAAAGGGATTCGATATGGTCGGCCAGTTGGGCGGCGCGCTGATCCAGGTTGATCCGTTTGATTTCTTCGATTCGAACCCGTGTCAACTGCTGCCCGATGAACGCCTCCAGGTTTCTGAATTCGCGTGTGAGTTCGCCGGTTTCTTCCGGATCCGCGCGCTCGATCATGGCCCGCGCGCTGATCCCGAAGACCGGACCAGCGGGAAATTCCCGTTTCTGCGCTTCCCGATAGAAGTCCTCGATCAGGGTCCCGTCCACGCCCGCGTCCATCTTGTTAAACACGTAGGCAAAATGACGGCCGATGCGATACCGGTCGAGCAGTGTGAGAACCGCTTCGGAAACGTACTTTTCCGAGGTCACCACCATCAGGACCAGATCGGTATGTTCGAGCGCGCGTTCGAGCTGTTTCCGGTTTTCGAGTGTGGCGCTGTCGGCATCGGGTGCATCGATGATCGCTTTTCCCCGGAGTTCGTCCCGGGAGTGCCGGACGATATGGACGTGGCCGAGCATATCCAGCCAGTCGTCGCGATCAGAGGCGTGCATGTAGGCGGTGAAGGTACGCGTAGTCGGCCGCCGGGCACCGGCATCCGCGATGGACGATCCCGCGAGTGCATTGAGCAGGGACGATTTGCCCACACCCGTGCCGCCTGCCAGCAGGATTCTGAGCGGCCTGTCCGCGGATTCACACCCGGACTCCAGTTGCTCAAGCGCACGCTCGATCCGTTCCCGGTCCGCTTTCAGGTTCGGAAAAACACCGCCATCCCCGATGCGATTTCGAAGCATCTGCACCGATTGAAGGATCCTGGCGCCGACATCCGTCATGTTCATGCCTCGTCTTTCACCATCAGGTTGCCGGCCAGTGATCGGATCCGGGTGGCCTGATCCAGAGGTAGATCCGGAATTCGTGCACGGATCGGGTCGAAGATCATCCTGTCGAGATGTCCTTTGAGGACGGTGCGTCGCAGTTCGTAGAACTGATTCTGACGCAGTCTGAAGTAGGGGCGTCCGACTCCCTTTTCGATCAGAAAGGCTGCGAGACGCTCGGTGGCGGGAACCACGACCGCATCGATCGGGCTCAGACCACCGGTCAGAAACGCGCTGAGAACACCCGAACCGAGTTGCAGGAAGGCTTTTGCGGAGGTCACGAGATACCGGATGCCTTTGCGATCTCCGATGGTTTCGAGGATATTCCGGGATTCCTCGCGGACCCATTTTTCAGCCGCCTCCCTCACATCCCGTTCATAATGCTCCATCTCAAAGAGGGGTCTCGAATCGATATCCGCTACCCATTGCTCCACCAGAGACCGGATCGGCATCGGGACATGAATCGGCAGATACAGCATCTGATTGCGGGCTTCAGTGGCCGCTCCCTCCGCGCGATGACGCTCACGCGACTGGATCGCCTCATCCCGCTCGTCGTTACCCGCTGCGGTCGGACGGCGCAACAGATCGTACCCCTTCCGGAGATTGCTTCGCACGAACGAATAAATATCATCGAGAATGGCGATGTGAAACTGCTGCATCAGAAGCGCGAATACACGGTCGAACTCCGTAAATTTTTCCTGTTTCAATTGCAGAATGTAGCGTGAGAGGATGGTATCGGAAATCGTGTCGATCTCGACCCGCACATCTCTCACCCACTCGGCCTGCATCCCGAGTCCATCGGCGAGGTCATGGCAGAGTGATGCGAGCAGGGCACGACTTCCCTCCCCGGATTTTTTCCGGATTCCTGCAGCATCATCGCTGAGCTGTCGGATCTCTTTCCGCACGGCAGCGATATCGCCGTTTTGTACCGGGAGTTTCGAGGAAAATCGGGGGATTGCGAGACAGACGGCGTCGGGAATTCGGATACACAGCACGTTGTTCCTGAAGTCTTCGAACGATTCTGTTCCTTCGCTTTTATTGAATACCGCCAATGTGGTCCGATTCAGCTCAACCGCGGCATCCAGAAAACGTACGATCGCCGCATCGTTGTATTTTTCGGGTGTGACGACCAGAATGACGGCATCTGCCAGATCGAGCAGCTTCCCGGCCCAGATCCGATTGCCCTCGTGGTCGCTGTCGACATCGGGAGAATCGATCAGGAGAATCCGCTCCTTTGAAAACGCGGAAGTCTCGACCAGAAACATAGCCGGAGCGGAGGGTTCGTTCACTGCTTCGCGGGCATCCCGGTCACGTACCATGCGCACTCCCGGAATGGCTCCCGATTCCATGAAGGCATCCAGTACCGCTCCGGAGCCTGTCGCCACGGGAGAACGGGTTCCCCGGGCCAATGCCGAAACGGGGCTGAGCGGCGCATCCGCAAGCCAGTTCAGCAGGGAGCTTTTCCCGACGTTGGTGCCTCCGGAAACGACGGCGATGAAGGGGCGGCGGGAATTCTCTTCGGGGAGGAGTTTGATGTCCAGAATCTGAAGGCAGCGCGTCAGAAGGGCATGCAATGCGTCCGAATCGTGAACGGCATCCACAATGGCGATGGATGTGAGAAGATTCCGGAGATTCTTCAGACCGGACGACTGGAGGGCAGGAGGCGACGTCACATCCGGATTACTTCAAACCGATCATCCGAAGGAACTTTCCCCACCAGCTCAGCGCGGGAATCGCCTCGGTCGTGATCAGCGGAACGCGTCCGATCTCCTTCTCGCCGATCTGAAACGTCATCGAGCCGCATTCGACATTGGGAGATACCGGCGCGGTCATGTTTTTGAACAGCATGGTTTTCCGGACGATGCTGGCTTCATCCTTCTTGCGGATCGTGACAGCGAGGCGTTCGGCGGTTACCGGTGTCGTCTCGGTTTTCTCGCCGTCGACAACCGGCAGGTTGGCTGATGAGGCAACCCCTTTTTCGATCAGCGTGATCTGTTTGTACTGGTCGAATCCATACGACATCAGCCGGGCGGCTTCCTCGAAACGCTGCTTCCCCTTCTCGCAACCCATGACAACCGCGATCATCCGGACTCCGTTCCGGAGTGCCGAGGCGGTAACACAGAATCCGGCCTTGTCATAGAACCCGGTTTTGATGCCGTCAGCGCCCGGATAGCTTCCGATCAGTTTGTTGGTATTCGCCATGATGAATTCATTGTTCCGGAATCCGACATTGTTCATCTGAGCCCATTCGAGGACTTTCGGATGGTGGATTGCAACCTCGCGGCCAATGACGGCGAGTTCCCGGGCGGTGGACAGATCGGGTTGCTGATCGGCTGCGGGCGGTAATCCGTGTGGAGTTCGGAAAACGGTCTGAGTCAATCCGAGCGCGGCGGCACGCTCATTCATCATGTGTACAAAACCTTCCGCAGAACCGCCGATCCGTTCGGCGATTGCGGTCGCCGCGTCATTGGCCGAATGGATGACGACGGCTTTGAGCATTTCCTCCAGGGAAAACTGCTCGTGTTCTTTCAGATACACCTGTGATCCGCCGATTTTTGAAGCCAACGCGGACGTCGTGATCATGTCTTCAAGGTGCAGCGTGCCATTCGCTATCTGCTCCATGGCGATCAGGATCGTCATCATCTTGACCATCGAAGCCGGAGGCAGAGGCTCATCCGCATTCATCTCATACACCGTTTCTCCTGTCGATGCTTCAATGAGCAGCGCCGAGCGACAGTTGGGCGGCATGATGGCCGGCGCACCGGCGGCTGCAGGGTTGACGGTCTGCGGTGCGGTCGTCTGGCCGACGGGTTGCTGGCCATATACAGCAAGCGGGCACAGCGATCCGGACACAAGCAGCATCACCCCCAGAAGCAATCCGGCGGTAATCTCAGGTTTGGCACCCGCATGGTCTTTCTTGAAACGTGTCACACGACCCTCCCTCCGTTGGCTATTTCAGCAAATTCTGAATATGTAATCTGAGTTTGAACAACTCCTCACTCCGAGGATGTATCTTCATGGATGCATTGATTTCGGTCAGTGCCTGTTGCAGGTTGCCGGTTCCGGCAATGATCTCGATCAATGTCTGATGGAACTTCGGAATATCGTCGAGCTCGATGGCGAGCCGGATGCAGGGGATGGCATCCGTCGCGCCGAAGGCCGGATCGACAACCCGGATTGTCGCCTGCTCCTGAAGAGCCTCCGACAGGACAATATCACATCCCCGATATCCGGGATACTGCTGCCGCAACTGGGTCAGATTTTCCTGGATCTGCAGGGAAGTCAGTGTCGGGAGTTGATCGAGAAGGGATACGTAGGCGGTTCGGGACCGGATCAGCGGTGCGAGTTGCAGGGAGCGTTCGGAATCGAGCCACCATTTCTCCCATGACGCCTGGTCAAACCCGAAATCGACATTGGTGTATTGCATCAGGAACAGAGCGAGATTGTCGCTGGAGTACATGGAGTTATCCAACGACAGAAACCGGAGGGAATCGATCAGAACGGGCAATCCGGTCTTTTCGCCGAGTTGTACCAGTGAACGGGCGGCACATCGTCTGAAATGCAGGTCCTCGCTGGAGGTCCAGAGCTGCAAGGTGGCGATCGCATCGCCGCGACCGGTGCTCCCAAGAGCGTGCAGACAGGTGTACTGCACGATGTCTTCCGGATCCTCCAGCTTGTCCAGAAACAGGCGGAGGTGTTCTTCCGGCGCCAGCACGCCCAGCGCCCCGATGGCTTCAGCCCGACAGCGGGCATCGCTGTCGTCGTTCGCAATGTCTTCCAGCATGGCGATCGATTGACGATCCCGCAAGCGTCCGACTGTCCAGATCGCATCCCGTCGAACATCCGGGTCACGATCCGTCAACAGGGATCGCAATTGATTCCGGATCGAGTCCAGATGCCGAAACTCGGTGATTTCACAGAAAAATCGCTTCAGATCGGGGTCATCGATCGCCACCAACCCGGCCAGATCCTGTATGTCGCTCTCGACGATCTGCGAACTGTAGAGTGTGATCAGGATCCCCTCGAGTAGCAGGCGGCGATACTCGTTGTGTCCGAGATCGATCGATTTGATGATCGCCGGAATGACTCGTTTCTTGGAGTGCAGAACACGTGAAAGCGCATGAAATCGATGAAAGTAGTCACTGGATCCGAGCCTGGAGGAATCGAGGTTCGGGTCTTCGAGTTCCGGGATGGGAGCCATGTCGTACAGTTGCTGCCGGGATTTGCCGGTCTGATTCGCGAAATACATGACCGGCGGGAGCGCGGTGTCGACGCCGACGGCACCCAACCGTGAGACCCATGTCACATTGTCTCCGCGAACGGCTCCTGTTTCCTTCCGATACAGATACACATCCTGGCCGTCATGGTTGATCAGGATTCCGGTCGGCCAGTAGAACGGTTCCGCGGGGGCGAGAATATCTCCCTGAGAGTAACCGGAGCCGTCGTATCGGTCATCGCCACGGTAGTCGATATGCAGTCCGAGCGCCATCGGGCTGCGGCCGTACCCCTGACCGCATCCCTCGGACACGCTGTAACGGTCGTTGCCGCTGTAATCCAGAAGAAATCCTGCCGCACGGTTGTCTCCGAATCCCTGACTGTCGGAAGTGGCATGATACTGATCCGCTCCGGCCTGATCGATCAGAAGCCCCATGGCAAGGTAACTCGCCGCCCCCTGAGAATATCTCAATGCGGTATAGGAATCATCTCCGTCGGAATCGACGAGCGCTCCGATTCCGAGCGTTCTTGATGCGCCTTGTGCATATTGGCCGGCCTGATAGGTGTCGTTTCCATGGCGATCGACAAGCAGGCCGATGCCGCCCCAGAAATTCGGGGCGTTCTCGAAACGAGGTGATCGAATGCCCAGCGCAACGCCCTGCCCGATTCCCCCGAATCTCGATTCGATCAGCGAGGTATCGACTCCAGCACTGTAATTGTCGTTCCCCTTGATGTTGCTCAGGATGCCGATGCCCTGCGTTGACCCGAATCCCTGTCCCAGGGAATCCATGGCAAAAAAATCATCTCCGTCAATGTCCGCAATGATACCGATGCCGAACAAGCCGGCGCCCTGTGTGAACACTCCGGACGTGTAGGTGTCCGAATCTTTCTCGTCATACAGAAGCCCAATCCCGCCGACCGCCGCGCCCTGGCTCAGATCGCCGCCCAGATAAGAATCCGACCCGCGATAGTCGACCAGAATTCCGATCCCCAGAGCACCGCTTCCCTGCACACCGACCTGCGGATTGTAATAGACATCGTTGCCGCTCATGTCGATCACGCAGGCGACCCCTCCCTTGACCGGAAGGCTGCCTCCGGCGTTGTTCGAATAAAAATCCGAACCGTCCAGGTCGACGATGAGCGCCGCGTCCATATCATATCGATTGATTCCGGTTCCTCCGATCAGAAGCGGGCCGATCGGTGAATGAAACTCCAGAAGCATGCCATCGAAGGCGTTCCCCGTGATCTGCTTGATCACATAGTCGAATTTTGACCTGGAGATCTCAATCGCTTCAGCCATCAGCTTCATTCCCAGCGCCATTTTGTGCATGTCGATCCGTTGCATTGTTTTCACGATGTCGAGATGATCGGGACCGGGATGCTGGAGCAGTCGCACCTGGGTCATCGGAGGGGCCGATACACAGTAACTCAAGGGATGCATCAGGAAATCCGCACGATCCCTGGGTGACAGATCGGCAATGGCCTGGTTCCGCAATGTGACGGCCGACATCAATGCCTCGCAGATCAGGATGAGGGGTTCTTCGAGACCTTTCGGGAAGGATTGGATTTTGTCGTCGAGATACTTTCGGGTGCCCGGTGTGATATGGGTCTTCCCGAACTCGTATTGCATGGCGTCGAGCACATCCATGAGACTGCGAGACGGTGTGATCGGCGGATCGAATGTTTCAATGGTGGACCCGGTCATCTCGAACGCATTGCTGAACAGAGACCATGGCGTCAGCAGTCCGCCCTGCCCGCCGAGACGACTCGCGTAGACCTGCGTCAGTGCCGGAGCATAAAAAGGGTTCGTCAGAACGTCTTCGATGGTGAAGCTGCGACCGACTGCGAGAAAATATGCCTCGGAGGACCGCGCATAATTGAACATGGCCGACGATCGTTGAACACGCCTCAATGCCGCGTCCAGAAGATCAATGCGCTCGGAATCCGCCGCGCGCAGGGGCAGGAGAAAAACCAATCCCGCCAGGCACATCAGAAACCGCATCCCAATCGCTGTGGCACCCCGACAACTCATGCCGGATAGCCTACTTGAGACCTCGGCAAGTATCAAGCGGAACCGGGGACTGTCAGTGACGGCACCGGATCAGCAGAATGGCAAAGACACCGAGCATGACGATGAGGCCCCAGGTCGAGGCGGCGGGGACATACAGGGTCGTCGGGGTGACGTCGAGTCTGTTCCGGGAGTAAAAATGGCGAAGCTGGCCAAGATACACCATGCCGACATCGATCTGCACTTCAGTCGCCCATGTGTACGCGCCGATATCCAGATCAACTGTGCCTTCGATTTCATACTGCGCGTTCAATGACAGATTCACCATCGTGCCCGGAATCTGATGTTCATCGGTGTATCCGAATCCGTTGTAATAGAATTTGGCCCAGGCTCCGACGAGGTTGTGCAGGGTTGTGAAGGTTTCCGAGTTCAGAACGGTGATCGTGTCGCCCTGTTGAAGGGGTTCTGTTGCCGAAATGTCGAAGTGTCCGCTCTGGGCAAACGCACCGGGCAACCCCATCAGCATCACAACCAGTATCCATGACGATTTTCTCAGCATGATCCACCCCCCCTAAAATTGTATCGGTTGTCCGAACCGGTCCTGATACACATTCAGCAGTTCCTTGCGCACCGGTTTCATCAGCGGATCCTGTTCGGGATAGCCGACCGGCAGCATGACCTGGACCGCTTCGCCGTCCGGAAGACCCAGAATCCGCCGCAGTTCGGCATCAGCCAGATCCTCGATGAGGCTCGGCGTATACGTGATGGTGCCGAGTCCCAATCCTTCGACCATGACGAGCATATAGCCGAGCGATAGAAAAGCGGATTCGACGGCATAGGGGAATTCGGGATCCCGGGGCCGGGTCGTGATGACGATCAGGATCGGGGCCTTTTCGAGATAATCCAGGCTGGTGTCGAATCCGGGCGTTTCCAGAATCCGTTTTCTGGCGGATGGCGGAAGCGACTCGACCCAGGTGATCTCGCCGGCTTCACAGGTCGTCCGCACGGCATGCCGGATCGCGGCATCCTCGATGACGATGATGTGACGACTCTCGATCCCGGCTCCTGCCGGTGCGACACTCCCCGCTTCAATGATTTTCTGCAGGATATTGCGGGGAACCGGTTTCGAACTGAAATTCCGAACACCGCGATGACTCTTCATCAGATTCAAGAGCGTATCCATGAATGACCATCCTCCAGTGACGCAGTCGATCCACAGTTGATATCTCAGTATACATCCTGTCCGATTGAAATCAAATCATGCGGACCATTATGCATTCGAGGCTGTAAAATGCTATGATTCGCCGCTGGGGGAAGGATGGAGACCGGACCGATGGACTATCGCACCGAAACTGATTTCCTGGGATCGTGTCAGCTTCCCGAAGACGCGCTCTACGGCATTCACACCAGGCGTGCAATGGATAACTTTCCTTTGAGCGGACAACGCATCCCCGACAGTCTCATTCATGCCTACGGCGCCGTGAAACTCGCGTGTGCCCGCACCAATCACGCCCTCCGCCCCTGGCCGTCCGGGCAGATGGAGGCGATCGAACGGGCATGCGCCGAGATGATGAACGGGCAACTCGATGACCATATCCATGTCGATGCGCTGCAAGGGGGCGCGGGCACATCCACCAATATGAACATCAACGAGGTGCTCACCAACCGCGCCCTGCAGCTTCTCGGTCATCCCCCCGGCTCGTATTCGATTCTGGACCCTCTCCGTGATCTGAACCGCCATCAATCCACCAACGATACCTTCCCCACCGCGCTCAGAATCGCCGCTATCTCGGAACTGCGAATCCTGGAACGGGCGATTGTCGGGCTGCAGGAATCATTTCAGGTCAAAGAAAAAGAATTGGCGGATGTGGTCAAGATCGCTCGGACGGAATGTCAGGATGCGGTTCTCACCACTCTCGGACGCTCGATGTCTGCCTATGCCGAGGCTTTCTCGCGGGATCGCTGGAGGGTTTACAAATGCGAAGAGCGCCTCCGCGTGGTGAATCTGGGCGGAACCGCCATCGGGTCGGGCCTGGCGGCTCCCAGAAAATTCATTTTCACGGCGATCGACCATCTCCGCTCGATTACCGGAATGGGCCTCGCACGGGCAGAAAACATGATCGATGTCACTCAGAACCAGGATCCGCTCGTTGAAGTCAGCGGGATCATCCGGGCCTGCGCGACCAATCTTCTCAAAGTTTCCTCCGATCTCCGATTCCTCTCCTCGGGACCCTCCGCCGGGATCGGCGAACTCCGTCTGCCTCCGCGACAGGCCGGTTCGTCCATCATGCCCGGAAAAATCAACCCCGTGATACCGGAAGCCGTCACGCAGGCGGCGATCACGGTTTTCGGTTATGATTCGATGCTGACGTCCGCCGCGGCCGCAGGGCATCTCGAACTCAATCCCTTCCTGCCGCTCATCGCCCATGCGCTGTTGCGTTCCATCGGACTGATGACCCGCACCTGCCGGATTTTCGCGGAAGCGTGCATCCGGGATATCAAGGCGGATCGTGATCGATGCAGGGCTCATGTCGAGAATGCCACGGCCGGCATCACGGCGATCATGGAAGTGATCGGATATAAAGTCGCTGAATCGGTCGCGACGGAGGCCGCTCAGACCGGACGGCCGATCCGGGAGATCGTCATTCGGCGCAATCTGATGAGTTCGGAACGGTTCGACGAACTGATTGCTCCGGAAAAAGTCGGACAACTCGGTTTTTCCGGCGAGAGGTGCGATTATGATTCAGACACCTAAAAGCCTTCGTTTGCATATCGGTATTTTCGGTCGTAGAAATGTTGGAAAATCATCGCTGCTCAATGCCCTGACCCGACAGAAAGTCTCCATCGTGTCGGATGTGGCCGGCACGACGACCGACCCGGTGGAAAAACCGATGGAACTGCTCCCGATCGGACCGGTCGTGTTCATCGATACCGCCGGAGTCGATGATGAGGGGATGTTGGGTGAGATGCGAATCGAACGGACTCGAAAGGTGTTCGATCGGACCGATATCGGCATTCTCGTGACAACAAACGGTGTCTGGTCCGACTTCGAACTCGACATCATCCGCGAATTGCAGTCCCGTTCCGCTCCCGTCATCGTGGTCATCAACAAGACCGATGCGATGCCTGTCGATCCCGAGTTCGTTGCGGGGATCGCCGGGAACGGATTCCCATGTCTCCCGGTCTCGTCTCTCACCGGTTCCGGGATTCTCGACGTCCGCGAAGCCTTGATTCGCCTGACTCCCGACGAAATCATCAACACTCCGACCATCCTGGGTGATCTGCTCCCTCCGGGCGAATTGGCGGTTCTGGTCGTGCCGATCGATATGGAAGCTCCCAAAGGACGTCTCATCATGCCCCAGGTGCAGTCCATCCGGGATATTCTGGATAATGATGCTTACTGCATGGTGGTCAAGGAGCGCGAGCTGCGCGATGCGCTGGAACGCCTGAAACGCCCCCCGGCACTCGTCGTGACGGACTCCCAGGCGTTTCTCAAGGTCGCCGCCGACACGCCCGTCGATATCCCGATGACGTCATTTTCGATCCTGTTCGCGCGATTCAAAGGGGATCTCCCCGAGTTTGTCCGCGGGGCTGCCATCATCGATTCTCTCAAATCGGGAGACCGTGTGCTGATCGCCGAGTCCTGCAGTCATCATCCGATCGGAGACGATATCGGACGGGTCAAGATTCCGAGATGGCTGACGCAGTATGTGGGAGGCAAACTCGAGTTCACGTTCGTTCAGGGACGCGACTTCCCGGCGGATCTGGAAAGCTTCAGACTGGTCATTCACTGCGGATCGTGCATGTTCAACCGTCGTGAAATGCTCTCCAGGATTCTCGAGTGCCGGACAAAGAATGTGCCGATCACGAACTACGGGATCGCCATTGCATTCTCACTGGGCGTTTTCGATCGGGCGTTGAAGCCGTTCCCGGCGGCGATGGAAGCCTTCCGGGCGGTTCGGAACCCGTCGGGCTGATTCACGCTCCTCACACGCGGTTTTCGAACAAGCCCTGCTGTTTGTCATCCAGAAACTTGGTGAATACCGTGATGCCGCGCAATCCGAGTTGTTCGACGAAGAAATCCCCGTTCACGGCTTTCTCGAGAGCCAGCACGCCGCGTTCACATTCGTTCTGCGTGATCATGATGGCGACGATGGCGGCCGAAAACGCCGTGGTGCGTTCCATGGCCGAAAAACCGGTTTTCGGATCGTAAAAATCCATCATCTCCTGAACCATCGTCAGGGGATGACCATCATGCGAAAAGCCCGTGGCGGTGACGCGCAGGATGACGAGATCCTTTTCGTCGGGGTAGGCCAGGCGGGAGTTGGCGAGAACGTGAAAGACATCGCGCGGGATCACCTGAATGTTCTTGACCCGGATCGGTTCGGTGTTCAGAAATCCCAGGTCGATCATGGCGCGGATCTTGTCGAAATGACCGGGATATCGCACGGTCTTGTATCCGTAATTCTGCACTTTTCCATGGAAGCTGTACGGACCGGTGCTGGTTCCGCCTGAAGTCAGGAAGGCTTCGCACTGACCGACCGGCTCCGGAAACAAAAGACTCTCACATTCACTGAAGGCAGGCACTTCCGTGATCGCGCCGTCACGGATTTCCACACACATACCCGTATACTCGTTCGTCAGCCCCTCGATCGAAAAGACGATTCGGTATCCGAGCAGAAGATCCCGGTTCTGAGGCAGACCCCCGCACCGGATCTGAATGTCCAGGCATTCCATTTTTTCGATGGCGCGTGCGGCGAGGACATTGCCGAGACCTGGCGCGAGACCGCAATCCGGGATGACGGTGACCCCGTGCGCGATGGCATCGGTATGGAGGCTGTGCTGGCGTTGGACAACGGCGGTATTCCCACCCAGGTCGCAGAAGTTGCAACCGGCAAGAATGGCCGCGCGAGCCAGATCGAAGTTGTGCTGGTAATGGGTTGCCGCACAGCAGGTGTCGACATTCTTCAGGAAGCTCGAGACCTGGCGGTTGTGACGCGCATCGAGCGTGATGCCGACGGCGATGTCCGAATCAGTCAGCCGATTGATCGCTTCGGCGGCGGCATCGGCCGCGTCTTTGTGAATGTCGGCCATGTAAACACGCTCTGCCCGTCCGAATTTCGCCAGATCGTATCCCTCGGCGGTTCCCTGCATGCCACTGCCCACGACTGCATATGTATACTGATCCTTCATGCCCCCTCCTGATCCCCTCAATATCAATATCTCATCCGGGGAGCAGGGTCAAATTGATTGCCGGCTGTCATTCGAAAAGTTCGCGGGAACGATCATCTGCTGCGGAATCCGAAGCATAACGGCCTGATGGCTTTCTCAAACGGGGCATGCGCGTCAGTAAGAACTTCCGACCGTTATGACGCAAATGCATGATATTGCCACCCGCCTCGATCACGGCTGGAGCGATCAGATGATGCCTGTGGCAATTGTAGGGATTCTCCTCCGCACACACCAGCACCACGCGATGATCGACTGCGAGTTCCATGACACGGCTGATCCCGATTCTGAAGGCGGCCCGGGCAGCGAGAGCTGGCCAGTCGATGACCGTGCCGGGGGGCGGTTTCCTGCCGTCGGGGTATGCGCCGAGATACTTGCCGCCGAAACGGTAGGAAAACCCGATGGATGTCAGAACGGCTTCCAGATTCTGCTTGCTGAACTGCGGCGCGATGCGGCTGTAGGGAATGCTTCGCACATCGATGACCGTGTCGATTCCGTTAACGGTCAGATGCCGGATCAGTTCGGACATTTTCAGTGTGCTGTGCCCCATCGTGAAAACAACCGGGGGAGGCGGCCGGTCGGGATGTTTCCGAAGCGCTTCCTCGGGGATGATGATCCGGGAGTTCATGATTCAAGTATAAACGAACCCGGCCGGGCTCGCCATGTCCGCACGATCGGCGTCCATCGGTGAAGGCTCCACCCGAAGATGCGCCGCGTTCAGTTCAGATAGCCCAGCGCACGCAATTCCGACTCGAATTTCTCCTGTGAAGCGCTTTCCTTCTGCGATCCGCGTGCCGGCATGAGTCGCTTTCGGGCGACCATATCGCTCTGGTAAATCTCTTTTTTTGCCGTTCGCGACACCGCCAGATCCTCTCCCGTCTTTTCCTCATATGCGCGCCGCATCATGTTCAACCTGTCAACCGACGAGTCACGCAGATTCACGGTCTCCTCGGGATCGACACTCAGAAAATACAGCTCGTCGTTCTCGGGTTTATCCCGCAGAATCAGACTCCATTCTCCGTCCGCGC
Source organism: uncultured bacterium (assembly GCA_937951895.1). Lineage (GTDB taxonomy): Bacteria > CSSED10-310 > CSSED10-310 > CSSED10-310 > CALFER01 > CALFER01. The sequence continues at coordinate 57,454 of CALFER010000072.1, read as the reverse complement.
TGAAAGCCTCATCGGTGGTCTCAGTCAGACGGGCACGATTTTCGGGAAACGTGCCTGCACTCGAATCAGCAAGATGCAGATCGATTCCCTGCACAGAATCCGGAGGTTGGAGATTGACGAGTTCGAGTATGGAGGGCATGAGATCGATCACTTCCACCGGTTCCGGCCGGAGTTGCGTACGATGTCCCGGAATGTAAACCAACAGCGGGATTTTCAACTGCTTCTGATACAGTTGACTATGACCGACGTAGCCTCTTTCCCCGAGACTTTCTCCGTGGTCGGAGAACACGGCGACAACGGTTTCATCCATCAGGTCGAGTTGTTGGAGTGAGAAAAAAAGCTGGGAAAGCACGGCATCGCATTGTCTGATTTCCGCTTTGAACAAGGCGCGGTTTTCATGCTTCAGCCTTGCCGCTTTTTCCTGTTCGCAGGAAGCTCCGACGGGAATCCGCGGTGTACGGCTTTTTGTGAGGTGGGTCAGGAACTCTTCCGGAGGATTGTAGGGCGCGTGAATGTCGTAGCCATGCAAGAAAACAAAAAACTTCCTGTCTCTGTCCTCCTGGATGAACTGAAGCGATTTGACAATGTTTTTCGTAAATCCGCCCCCGCTGTCATCGTAGATGTCGAAGCCGATCTGATGCCCCAGGTGATTCGACAGCCAGCCTCCGTCGACGAATGCGCCGGTTCGCCACCCGCCACGCTGTAACTGCCCCGCCAGGGTTTCCGTCGGAACCGGTATGTTCCGGTGTTGGGCGAAGATGTACCGTGAGAGAAAGATCGCCCGGTGGGAAAAAAATGTCGAAGGCGCCTGTGTCATGACGTCGGTAAAGTTGATGGAATCCCGACTGAGGCTGTCCAGGAAGGGTGAAACCGGATCAGGCATCCCGTTGAACCCGACGAAATCAACGCGAAGCGAGTCGATACTGATACAGATGACGTTGAAATTGGACGGATTGGACGGCGAATGCCGGATGCAGGCAGTGAAACCGGACATCAACAGACAGATACTGAGCATTCGGACTGCGAACCCGGGGAAGGAACCCCGGGCCGGATTGAAACGTGCCTTCTGATCGCTCATCTGGAAAGATCCAGTGCCTTCAGTATTTTTTTCCCAAGGCTCTTGGCGCTGCGTTCGAAAAGCTGCATGGTTGCTGCCGGATATTTTTCGCGATCGCCCTGACTCAAATCGGATTTATAAATGTTGGTTCGTGTGTCATGTTCCGAAACTTTGATCCTGTCGAGTTCGGAAACCTTACCATCTGCGGTGGTCACGATCTGCCACTCCAGGGTGAATTTCATCGTGCTTGTCAGTTCCTTCCGTTTCTTGTCACCGATGATGTCGCTCTCGGTTTCGCTCAATAAAAAATCCACCACATTTCCGAAAATGACGGCGTCGACATGGAGAGATTCTGCGATTTTTTGGGCTTCCCGGGAAGTGATGGCGTTTTTGGGCCGGCTGACGGTTCCGGCGGCGGCCAGAGTCTGGTCCAACGGGAGCACCGGAATCCTGCATCGTTCCGCAAGCGATTCGATCAGTTTGGCATGAATCACACATGCGGCATCCGGGTCCAGGCCGGTCAACGGCAGTACCGCGATCTGCTTCACGGAGCCCGGGACAAACGGTTCCGCTTTGTTTGCCCCGGATACGGCATCCGGCGCGGTCACGAACAGGCACACACACATGCTGATGGACACCCATCTGGTAGGCGACATCCGACCGTCCTCCTGTTACAACCGAACTGATTCAATCCGGTTCTTCCATGAACTCTACGCGCTCCATCACTCTATTACAAGGAAGTCTCCGGCCATGCATGGAATCGAATCCTCCTGACTTGGCCCTCGCGAGGATGAGGAGATGCATGTCGCGATCTCTTGTGGCATAATCACCTTTGATGAATGCAGCATGGATCGCCCGGCAATTCCTGACCCAACCCGATGACTGGATGGTGCTGTCGCCCTCGCCGACAGCGGGACTCGGAATGATCGTTCGGAAAGCGCCTGACTGGCTGGTCCGATCCACTGGTCATGGTGAACCGGACATTGTCGGACGCCCGGTCTGGCAGGGAATCGGGAAACTGGGTGAAATTTTTGAAACACTCTCGAAGGAACTTCTCGGATCCCAACTCTCCGTCCAGGATCACACCGTGGAATTCACGGACCGGGATGAGAATCGTCACCGGTTGCGGATCAAGGCGATCCGATTGCCGTTCTCCGAGTCGCTTCCCGGGGAGATACTCCGGCTGATCCCTCCTCCGTATCCGGCTGATGCGGTGATGCTTCGGTTGTTCGACGAGATCCTCCCGGTCGATACGACGTCCGGACATTACCGCGAGGCGGTTCACCATGGGATCGTGGGGATCAGTGAACCGGTGCTTCGGATGATCCGGCGGATCGAGCAGTATGGCCCCTCCGATGCCGCCGTGTTGATTCAGGGTGAGACCGGAACCGGGAAGGAGCTTGTGGCTCGCGCGCTTCACTCGGCGAGCGGCCGCGCGGGGCATGCGTTCGTCGCAATCAACTGCACCGCGCTCAATGAGGAGTTGTTTGAATCCGAGCTTTTCGGGCATGAGAGGGGATCCTTTACCGGAGCGTTCAGGACCCATAAAGGCCGATTCGAGCGCGCGGACAAGGGGACATTGTTTCTGGACGAGATCGGAGACATGCCGCAGCGGTCTCAGGCCAAACTGCTCCGTGTGCTCGAAAGTCACACAATCGAGCGTGTTGGCGGTGAATCCGAGATCGCCGTCGATGTCCGGATCATCACGGCGACCAACATTCCCCTCGAGCGCGCGATTGCCCGCGGTCAATTCCGTTCCGATCTGTTTCATCGGCTCGCCATACTCCGAATCCATATTCCTCCGTTGCGCGAGAGAACCGGGGACATTCCGCTGCTCGTCGAGTTCTTCCTGGATATGCTCAATCGGCGGTACCGGAAAAACATCCGGAAAGTATCGCCGGATGCCCTCAGAACGCTCGAATCCTATCATTGGCCCGGCAATATCCGGGAACTGCGGAATGTCATCGAGAGGATTTATGTGGAAACCCAGGGAACCGTGATCGGTCGGAACAACTTTCGCGAGTGGGAGAATGAACGCGATTTTCTGATGGCGGGGCAATGGGGGATTCCCCATTTCGAAAGCCAGCATCTGATTCGTGCACCGTTTGAATCACACGACGGACGAGCGCTTGAAGGGCACAATCAGGTCCATACGGTCATTCCCGAGACCCGGGTGATCATGCCGATGCCGTCACGGCGGGATGAACCCCTCGCATTGCCCGCTGCGCCGGAAAACGGCACGATGACGCCCCCTTCCGGAACACCGATCTCTCGGCGCGGCCTCCCGGTCGATCTCACGGATGAACAGATCATCAATGCCTTCCGTGCCGGCAACGGGAACATGACGGCAGCCGCACGATCACTCGGAATCCACAAAGCAACCCTCTACCGGATTCTCAAACGACGAAACCTGTCCCGTCGATCGTTATCCGAACGAACGTGACGAGATGGGATCCAGCGAATCAGGGGAGTTCGCCGAGACGCGTGAGCATATCGGAGCGGATGGAATCGACCAACCGGATGAGTTCGTTCTTCTCCAGCCCGCGAGTCGGGATTTCCGGGAAAATCTCGATGCGGATGGTTCCCGGTGAAACCCCCATTTTTCCCGGAGGGATCCGGTTGAAGGAATTGAAGATGGTCATGGGAACGAACGGGGCATGGGACTGGAGTGCGAGATAGACGACGCCGTGTTTGAACCGGCCGAGTTTTCCGGTGCGTGTGCGGGTCCCCTCCGGAAAGATGATGATCGATTCATTCTTCAGTTCCCGGGAGGTTCCCTCGATGGTTTCGAAAGCACGTTCCCGATTGTCCCGATCGATCGGGATGTATCCGGCAGCTTTCATGGCAGGACCGACCAGAGGAATTTTGAACAGTTCGCGCTTGGCGATCCACTTGAACGGGATCGGGAGGTAGCCGGAATAGGCGAAGATATCGCACCAGCTTTGGTGATTGGAGATCAGGATGGCGTGATGATCCCTCGGGAGATTATCCAGACCGCACAGCTCGACACGGACACCGAGGATCCGGAGAACGAATCGACCCCAGATTTTCCCGTGCCATTGAACGAGACGTTCGGAGCGTGTCAGGAGAAACGACACGAGCGACGAGAAAGCGAAGAAGGCTGTTCCGAGCAGACCGACTGTCCAGGCAAGCCCTGTTCTGAAGTAACTGATTCCGGGTTGTGTCAGTTCGAGCGTCAGTCGGGATGTCACTTTTTCTCGGGAGGCTTCACCGGCGTGAATACGATTACCTCATCCGGCGGGATATCCGCAATTTTCATTTCCTTGCTGGCTTTCCAGAAGGCGCGTTCGAGATTTCCTTCCGGGGTGATCTTCCACCGGTAATGCTCGACACCTCCCGGGATGACACCCTGCACCATCATCTGTTCGGCGTTGGGTTCACCGAGAAACATTCTGGACCAGCCGTCGCTCTCGAATGAATAGACCAGATACTGTCCCACACCCCAGTTGAAGGTCAGCATGAGTCTGGATTCGAAGGTGATTTTACCCGATGAATCGCGGACCGCGAGACTTCCGGAGAGGAACTGGTTGTTGAGAACGCGTTCAAAGGAGAGTTCTGCTTTCAAAACGCCGGTCTCGTTTGTCGTTTCGTTGACCCACTTGTTTGCTGCGAACCGGTCGAGCAACGCGTTACAGTCTTTTTTGAGTTGCTCCCGCTTGGCCAGTTCTTCGGGACTCAGCGGTTTGGCAGGCGCAGGCGGAGCGGCCTGGGCAAAAATCGGAGATGCGGCAAGCGTGAACAGCACCGTGGAAATCAAAACCAGTCTCACCAGTTTCATAATCCGTTCCTCCTTGACGACAGGGTTCATTCCCGTTGTCTAAGGTATGAGTTTTCCATCCGGAAAACAAGTACGATGTGATCCCCGCAAACCGTGTTATAATGCCGTTATGACGTGGACGCGAACCCTCTCACTGACATGGACGGCCACCCGCTGGTTCTCCTTTCCCGCATCGGTGGTCTCGGCGGTGCTCGGAGCGGCGACCGCATGGAGCCAGTCGCACGCGACGCTTCACCCGGGACACCTCCTCCTGACGATTGTCGGGGTGATGGCGATGCATGCCGCCGCCAATATCTTCAACGATTACTTCGATTTTCGCCGCGGCGTGGACAGGGTGGGCACGTATGGGTCATCCGGTGTTCTGACGGCCGGTCGCATGTCGCCGAAAAACCTGTTCCTGCTTGGCATCCTGTTCAACATGCTGGCTGCCGGGATCGGGGGATACCTGTTCTATCAAACCGGTCCCTGGGTCCTCTGGCTCGGGCTGCTCGGCGCCGCACTGGCATTCATCTACACATGGGGCCCGGAACTCAAGTATCGCGCACTGGGCGATCCCGCGGTTTTCATCGCTTTCGGCTCCCTGATCGCTCTCGGCGCATACTACGTCCAGACATCCCGTCTGAGCTGGCAACCCGTCCTGTATTCCATCCCTCTCGGACTCCTGATCGATGCAATTCTTCACGGGAACAACCTCCGGGATATCGACGACGATGCGAAAGCCGGGGTCGTGACGCTGGCCGGACATCTCGGCGTTCGCGGAGCGCAGCTTTTTTATTTCGGCCTGGTCGGCGGCGCGTATCTGACGGTCGCCATCCTGATTGCCGGAATGGATCTTCCCCGGACGTCCGCCGTCGTGATAGTGTCCCTCCCGATCGCCTGGCGAAATGTCCGGATGGTGGCGAATGTCCGGACGGTGTCCCGTGAGGTGTTCGCACCGATCGACGCCATGGGCGCTCAACTCGAACTCGTTTTCGGCTGCCTGTTCGTGATCGGGATCGCCCTGGGACGATGGATATGATGGCCGAACAAGGAAGGATTCATGAATCGCATTGAGAAACTGAGCCGATTGGCCCGTACGTTCCTCCACTACAGGCTCGGATCTCCAAATCTGCCCTACGCCCCGCTCCGCATGTGGGTCGAATCCACCAACCAATGCAATCTCCGGTGCAGAGTCTGCCCGAACTCGACCGATGTGACCAGCGTGAGGGGAAACATGGACATGGACCTGTACCGGTCCATCATCGCTCAGACAAACGGGCGCACCAACGATTTCAATCTCTCACACCGAGGCGAACCGCTCTTCCACCCGGAACTCGAAACGATGGTGGCGCTGGCGAAACAAGCCGGGATCGGCAGCCGGATCCACACCAACGCGACCTGTCTGGACCGGGAACGGTCGATCCGGCTGTTACGCGCCGCCCCCGATCTCGTTTCATTCAGCTTCGACGGTTTCGACAAAGCGTCCTACGAGTCGGTCCGGGTGGGTGGAACCTTCGAGGTCACTCTGGCGAACATCGAGTTTTTTCTTGAAGAAAAACGTCGATTGGGCGCGGACAAACCCTACACGATCATCCAGATCATTCTTCCGGATGATGCCACAAACGAGTATCGCGACCATCTCGAACGCTTCGGCGCGGGATTCGAATCGAAGGGGCTGGACAAGTTTTACATCAAGAAACCGCATAACTGGGGCGGCAACACCGCCGGGGTTCTCAGGAAGGATGTCGGCTTCATCCCCTGCACGTTTCTCCATTACTCGATGACGGTGCTGTTCGATGGAACGGTTTGCCCCTGTCCGCAGGACTGGTACGGGTCCATGCCGCTCGGTAACTTGAACGCGCAAACACTCGAAGAGATCTGGAACGGCAGACCCTATGCCGAGATGCGGATGCGGATGCGTCGACGCGATCTCGACGGCCTGCTGTGCAACAACTGCGATCGGGTGTTTCGACCGTCGTTCCTGGGTATTCCCACAGAAAACTTCAAGGCATTTTTCGGGGAAACCGTAGCTGGATACCGTCTCGTCCGAAAACTCATCCGGCGCTGATCGCCCATGCCCCTTCGCATCTCGGTCATCATTCCAGCGCGCAACAATGCCGAGACGCTTGATCGATGCCTGCGCGCCGTCTTGATCGCGACGCGGGGGCAGGACAGCGAGATTCTTGTCGTGGATGATGCCTCGACCGATGCGACTGCCGAGATTGTGCAGGCCAACGGATGCCGGTTGCTCCGATCCCCCGAACACATCGGCGCTGCCGCCGCCCGCAATTGGGGCGCTCGACACGCATCGGGAAGCGTGCTGATTTTCACGGATTCCGATATCGTCGTTCCGTCGGACTGCATCGAACGAGCGTTGCGGTTTCTGGCTGCAAACGGGCTGGACGCGATGATTGGAATGCTGGACGAGAGCACTCCGGAAACGAATTTCGCATCCCGGTACGAGAACTACTACATGCATCGGCATTATGCCATGCATGCGCCCGATATCGCGATTCTCTATACATCGTTTGCGGCCATCCGTGCCTCGGTTTTCCAGCGTTTCGGCGGATTCGATCCTCATTATCGCGGAGCGTCGATCGAAGATATGGAACTCGGCCAGCGCCTCATCACGGGAGGCGTTCGAATCCGGATCGATCACAGTCTCCGCGTGACACACCTCAAACGCTTCACGCTCGCATCACTTCTTCGAACCAATTTTCGCAAGGCAGCCGGGACGATTCGAATCCGGCTGCGGAATCTGCAGTCGGGGATCCCGACGCCCGGTCTTGTCGCGCCTCCCCGAGCGTTTGTCGCAGGTATTCCGTTGATCGGTCTGACCTGGCTGGTTCTCGTCGCGGGCTGGACCGTCCACAACCCTTTCCTTGCTGCCTGTGGCGTGCTGCCGGTCGGATTGATCGGTTGGATGAACCGAGGCTGGCTGACGTATCTCAGACGGGTGGCCGGACTCGAATTCGCATTCAAGGGAGCGCTTTTCATGCTGGTGAATTTCACGGCATACCTCCTGGGCGTCCTGATCGGGATCGCAGGTTTCTTCGCGGGGAAACGGTATTGAATCTCCGTCGCACACTCCGGGCGTTGCGCTATGGCAGTTACATCCTGCACAAACGGAACCGGCCTCCGTTCTACCTGATTCACTTCGTCACCGAACGCTGCACGGCCAACTGCCGCCACTGCTTTCTCGATCGGGAACGCTCCGAACATACAGGCCTTGAGCTGACGATTGACGAAATCGGAACCATCGCACGCAAACTGAAGCGGCTGTTATTCGTGTTCCTGACCGGCGGCGAACCGTTTTTACGAGAGGATCTTCCCGAGATCGCCCAGGTGTATCATCGGGATGCGGGTGTTCAGAAAATCCAGTGTCCGACGAACGGATCGCTTCCGGATGAGGCGGTACGGTTTGCGCGGATTGTGGCCGGATCCTGCCCGGATCTCCATGTTTCCATAACGGTTTCGTTCGACGCCGTGGGCGGTAAACACGATGCGAGCCGTCGAACCCAGGGATTGTTTGAACGCACGGTCGAGACCTTCAAGCGCCTCAAGGAAGAGGAAAAGAAGTGGCCCAACTTCAATGTCAATGCGACCACAACGGTCTCGGCTTTCAACCAAAACGATCTGGATGAGGTGTATCGGTTTGTCCGCGAGACTCTCGGATGCCAGAATTACTTCAACACTCTGGTGAGGGGCATGCCGAGGGATCCTGCGACTCGCGAGGTTGACATCGGATTGTTCGAGCGATTCAACGACAGGCTGGAGCGGGGACTGCGCGAGGAAGGGATGCGCGGGTATCAGCGATTTGCGTTTGCCGAGTTCATCAATGCGAAGAATCTGATCAGCCGACGTATGATCGCGGAGGTGGCGCGCAGTGGCGCGTATCAGACTCCGTGTTTCGCAGGACAGATTGCCGGAGTGATGTATTCCGGAGGAGACATCCACCCCTGCGAGTTGATCGATCGTCCTTTCGGAAACATCCGGGATTTCGAGTATGATCTCGGGGCGCTATGGAAATCCGCCGAGGCGGAGGGTATCCGCCGGTTCATCAAAAATTCGCGATGCGTGTGTACGCACGAGTGCTTCACAACACTGAACATTCTGTTCAACTGTCGATTTCTTCCGCGCCTGATCGGGGAGACGTTCCGGTTGAAAGCCGGCCGGAAACGACGATCTCGCGTCAGCCCATGACCTTGGTGTAATGGTCGATAAACCCGGTCGCGCCGGTGTTTTTCAGAAAGCTCACGAGCGAGTCGTATTTTTTCTGATCGGTCGGGAGATAGGGCTTCGCCGCTTCCTTCGCCTTTTCATACAGACCGGAATCGTAGGTTTCGGGAAGCGCGATCTGCGCCATCATCTCGATCCGTTCCTTGCGGATCATCAGGAAATTGTAGTTGGCATCCACGCACAGGAACTCTTCGCCTTTATCAATCAACGGCATCACACCGAAACGATTGGATACGAGCCTGGCCTTTACCTTTGCCTTGAACTGGTCCTTTGCCATAACAAACTCCTTTTTTGAAGCGGCGCCGCAGGGCGATCCGCCGGATAAGCGCACAACAGTTTATTGATTTGAACACGCCCGGTCAACAGATTTCGTTCCGAATCCATTCCCGCCACCTCCGGGACACGCGTTTGTAACGCCTTTGTCTCCGAATCATCCAATACATGCAGGCGCTCCTCAACCGCCCTGCCCTGGAAATGGAGAACCAATGAAAACCTGGCATCTGCTCGCGTTCATCGCCGCATATCTCGCACTTCAGATCTGGATACTGCCCCGTTTCGGAATCGAGACCTGACTGTCCGGGCTATGCGGAAGGTCTTCCGATCAATCCCGACAATCCCGACAATCCCGATCACTCACAGATACCCAGTTCGATGAACTCATCCGGACTTCCTCAGTGCCTGTTCTGGTCGATTTTCATGCGCAATGGTGCGGCCCGTGTAAACGTCTGGCTCCGATGATCGAGGATCTTTCTGAGCAGTATGCCGGGCGGCTGACCGTGGCGGCCATCGATGTCGATCATAATCCGGTGACTCCTCGCCGGTTCAATATCCGCGGTGTTCCCACGGTCATGCTCTTTCACCAGGGCAAACTCATCCGAACATTTTCCGGGTTACAGAACCGTTCCGAATACACGGCTGCCGTCGATTCCCTTCTCGAGTCTTCCGGAACGGCCTCATAAGCGATTGCCAGCCGACCCGGGGAGGCCTGCGCAACCCCTGCCCGTGTCTGCTTGACAGGACGCACCGAATACCCGACCATACGCTCTGCCATGAAGATACTTCGCCTGCTGCTCGCCTGCCGCTGGGTCATCATCGCCGTCGGTCTCGTTTTCTTCTTTTTCCGGACTCCGAGATTATTCGGATGGGATGAATCCTTTTACGTGGCGCAGTTTGCCTCAATCGCGACGGACGGGGATCTGCTGCTGCACGACGAACTCCTTCTGTTCCCGAACGAGTTTTCCGAGGTCTTTCGGAGCCTGACGATCATTCTTCCCGGCGGAGCGCTTCAGAACACCTTCAGTATCGGACCGGCTCTCTTCTGGCTTCCTCTGGCCATTCTGCTCCCATCCGGGATGCTGGATCCAACCGGTGAGTCGTTTCAATCGGCGATCGCCCCGCTTTCGATGCTGATGGTTGTGATGCTGCTGGTGGCGCTGTTCAGGCTTCTGCGCCGCAGTGACGTCTCGGTCGATCTCGCCGGCATCACGATTCTCTGCGTCTTCTTCTCGAGCCCGCTGGCTCTGTATGGAACCCGATTCTATCTCAATTCCCATCTGCTCAGCGCACTCTTCGCCACGCTGCTGGCCCTGTCTCTGCGCGGTTGCGTCAATCGTCCCGGAATCGTCTCCGGCGCCACGTTCGGCCTGATCGGCGGATGTCTGGTGATCGTGAGGTGGCAGGAGGCCGTCATTCCGGCCGTTGTGATGACGGTGACGGCAATTCGGATGGATCGGAGCAAGACCACACCGCGCGGCAAAGACGCGATCGGTTTTCTCGGAGGCATCGCCGGCGCGGGACTCCTGGTGGCCGCGGTTCAATGCGCGGCATGGAAAATCCAATTCGACTCCTGGTTCCTGATGCCGCAGGGAAGCGGTTACATGATATGGACCCGCCCGGCCGTCATCCCCTTTCTTCTGAGCGGATTTCATGGCTTTCTCCCGTGGGCACCCGGTCTGTTTCTCGGATTTGCCGGCCTGTATATCCCTTTTTCCCGCAGAGACTCCCCCTTTCATCGCCTGCTGATCACTTCCGGCAGAATCCTGGTTCCGATCTCGATTTATATCTCCGCTGCGTCATTCGACTGGTGGGGTGGCGCATCCTTCGGTCCGAGACGCCTGTGTTCGATGATTCCATTTGCCGCGATCGGATTCCTGCGGCTGTTGCGAAGGATGAATGTCACTCTCCGCTGGATCTCGATCCCGATCCTCCTCCTGTGGGCGGTTTTACTCATGGGTGCCTATACGAAAAATCTCGACGATCTCACGATGCTCTTCTTCGGGAACCCGGATCCGTCGACCATCCTCTCACCGGATCGGTACGAGCAATCCCACTGGCGCAACCGATGGACAGTCTGGGAGGAGGGGATTCAGAAGATCCTGAAACCCGGGTTTACGCTGACCCACAAGCCGGTTGCACGAGATCGCGTGATCGGGTTCGCCATCGTCTGTCTGGTATGGGCTTCCTGTTGCGTTTTCTGCGGATTGTATCGGAGGTTTCCATGGATGAAGCCTGTTCTGTTATCGACCGCGATGACTGGTTTCGCCGCGTTTCTGATCTGGTTGCTGGCGTTCTGTCCGCGCAATCTCCCCTGGAATCAGGCCTGGCTGGGCATTCTCCATGGCGCGCCGATCGAAGATGCTCCCAAACCGTTTCCTCCCGGAGTTGCCGATGCGGCTCATCTGATCCAGGGAATCCGTTCGTTCTTTCTGTCCGATTGGGATGCCTGTGCGCGGTCCATGGGACGGATTTCGGATCCGACGTCCCGTCGCCTCGATTTTGATGCGGTCGTGCGGTTTGTTCAATCGGCTGAAAACCATGAGGAGATCGGGTCGAGGCTTTACGTGCGAGACGATGAACGCGAACTTGTCCGGAAAAAGCTGTTGACCTCATCGCCCGAGTCACTCAAGATGATCGGTGATGGAAACGGAATCGACCCGGCGAAATAGTGCGTACACCGGACAACGCATCGAGCGCATCGTTTTTTGGTCCGGGTTGATCGCTCTCACGTTGCTTCCCCTCGTCGTGATCGCCTCCGTCCGCTTTCCTCCTCTGGTGGATTATCCGGTCCATCTCACCCTGTTCCAGGCTGTCGCCGAATCCAGCGACTCGAATTTTGCCTGCGGGGAATCTCTGCAGTTCGATTGGTTCACCCCGTACAGCGCGGTATACGTCCCGGCGCGGTGGCTGGTGCCACTCATCACGGCCCAAGGGTATGCCAAGGCGCTGATCGGATGGTATTTCATCCTGACGCCTCTCAGTTTCATTTTCCTGCTGCGTGCAGCCGGCCGGCCCCGGAACTATGCACTTTTCATCCCGCTGATGCTGTTCAATTTCAATTTCTCATGGGGATTTCTACCGTTTCTCGCCGCTATTCCTCTGGTGTTCATTTCCCTCGCGCTGTTCATCCGGGCGGGGGGGGCGGGTTGGCGGGGATGGTCGCTGCTGTACTGCCTGGCGATGCTCCTTACCTTCACGATGCACCTTTTTGCATGGATGATCGCGCTGATGCTGTCATGTGCCGCCGTCCTGGCAATTCCGAGATCGCAACGGTTGCGTGGAATCGGTGCGTGTGTCCTCGCGAATCTCCCGGCGGGTGTCCTGTTTTTCATCTGGAGGAGCCATCTGACGTTCTCCGGGGCGGACGAGGTGTTTCTGAGTAAAAAGCTTCAGATTCCATCTCCGTGGATCAAACTCAGATACTTCCCGGATTTCGTCATCAGCGGGGATCCGGGCCGGGGAGCGCGATATGCGTTCTTTGCGATGGTCGGCCTCGCGCTCGTTTACGTGATTCTTTCCGTGCGCGGAAAACGGACCGAGACGATCCGGTGCGGGATCATCGCCGGATGCACACTGCTGGCGTACTTTCTCTGCCCATATTCCAGCCTCACGGCAGTCTGGCTGTTCAATCGGCTCGCATTTTTCGTTGCAGCCGCCAGCTTGCTGCTTCTGCCGGCTCAGACTCGAAAACGAGTCTACGCGGATGGGGTGCTGATCCTGGCGGGACTCAGCCTGAATATCCACATGGCGGACCTGTATTATCGGTTCGATGCGGAAGCGTCGCCGGCGTTCCAATGTATGAATCATGCGACCCGGCCTGAGCGTCTGGCCTGTATCATGACCGATACACGCAGTCGATTCACGGATCATAGCGTGTACGATCATATCGATCAGTTTGCCCAGTCGAAGGGCAGGGGATGTGTCATCAATCCGTTCGCACTCCTGTCCCACATGCCGATCCGATATGCTCCGGACTCGATCGGGGAGATGGACCGGATGCGGATCCGAACGGGGAGATTGCCCGACGCCGGGCAGATCCAATACTTCGATGTTTTTCTGGTGCGCGCGACCGGGCCGGAGACGATGGAAGCACTCGAGAGAATCATGGAGGGCCGGGGGATGTCTCCCGTGGTCAGATACCGGAGCGGCCCATGGGTTCTGCTGGGGAAACAGGAGGCACTTCGATGACGGGGTTCCGGCGTTTGCCCGGTTTTCTCGTCGCAGTAGCCGTGCTGCTCCTGGGCGGATCACAGGCATACGTGACTTTCCCGGATCGACGATTCGGAATCGCTGCCGTGTTACTGGCGATACTCATCGCGCTGGTCCGGTCGTTTCGTTCCGGAAACGATGCGGTCGGCTGGTTCTGTATCGTCATCGGTTTGAATGCGCCTCCATTTTGTGAATTGCATATCGAACGTGACCCCTGGGGATTGATAGCGGCGCTGATCTTTTTCTTCCTGGTGTTCCGCAAAAACAGTTTCAAAGTCGCACAACCCGACATCCCGCTCTTTACGCTGTATGGCGCATTCTGTCTCTGGAGCCTGGTCGTGTGCGTCACATCCGTTTACCCTCATGCCGCGCTGAAACAGACCGTTCTGTTCGTTTTTTACGGTCTGCTGCTCCTGGCCGGATCGGCTCTTTTCAACTCCGATTCCCGACGTCGGATCCCCGAAGACATGATCATGATGATCCTGTCGTCCCATATCCTCTTCGCGGGCTGGACCATGTTGGACCGGGTCGCGCACCTCGGATGGCGGGAAGGCTTCGCATTCCGATGGTTTGTGTATCAGCGTCATCCGAACTATGTCATCTTTCCTCTGGTGATCGGCATCCCGTTTCTTCTCGGTATCTTCGCATCGGATTCCTCCTTGCGCCGCAAAGCAGCGGCAGCCGGCATTCTCCTGGGCTCCGTCATGTATCTCCTCACAGGATCCTTCTCCAGGACCGGCCTGATTGTGCTGCTGATCGACGTGATCCTGGGCCTGATGTGGGCTCAGAAAAAACTGACGCGGACCTGGCGATACAGGATTTTCGGCATGCTGATGCTCACCCTGATGCTCGGACTGTCGCTCAACACCAAGATGATCAGCCGCATGGTGTCATTTGCGCACTTGAATCTGGATCCCAGAGTGCGTGCATGGGAGGCGTTCATCGAACTGGCGGCGGATCGACCGCTTACCGGTTACGGACTCGGCACGAATCGATACATCTTCCCGCAGGCATGGGCCTCCCTTAACCCGCTCGAACCACCCACCCGCCAGTTTCTGATCGAAGCACACAACGCCTACCTGGATGTCCTGACAGGGACGGGATGGCCGGGATTGCTGCTGTTCACGGGATTTCTGCTTCTTCTGCTTCATAGGGCGTATCGCCGAACGGATTCCGGATTTCCATACCGGCTGTTGATGGCCGCGGGCCTGATTGTCGATCTGTTCTTCAGTTTCCGGTTTCACGCGCATGATACCGGCACGTGGCTGATGGTCTTCATGATCTGGATTATGGTTCAAACCGGGCCGGATACGGATTCCTGCCGTCGCATGTCGACCTCTGCATTCCGGTTCGGCTCGTTCGCTGTCGTGTTGCTGGCGGCGGCACCTTATGCCGGTGAGATCTGCACGAGCAAGGCCAGGGCTCTGTTACCACAGGGCAACTGGCCTGCGATCGAACGCTGGTATCGCGCCGCGGCCTCGATCGAACCGTTGAATGCGCATCCCTGGTATTATCTCAGCCTGTGTGCCGACCAGGAGCGAAAGCCGGAGGCTGCTCTCCGGAACCTGAGGGTCGCAGTCGATCTGTGTCCGAACTATGCGTTTTATCGTCACATGCTGGCGCAATCGCTCATGCGCCTGCATCGCCCGGAAGCGGCAATCGAACAGGCGGAAATCGCCGTTGCTCTGGAACCGTTCGATGCCGAAGCGAAATACCGCGCAACCGCATCGGTTTTCAATCGGATGGTGTCGAAAACCGATCGGGCCGATCTGCATGCGGCCATCGGAGTGAGCATCAATTTCGGTATCGAAAGAGATCCTCTGCTCCGGAACAGCGGGGTCGATCTGCAACAGCTCGTGGTGGAAAACTTCGCGAACGTCGAGTATCTGACCGAAAACAGGGAACTGCCTTTGAATTTTATGTTTTTCTCACGATCATTGCTCGAATCGTTCGAATCATTCATCCCGCCCGAGGAACTGTCTCGATGGTGTCGGCAGGTGATCCGCAAAGTACCGTCGGTCGAAGCCGGGACCGGAGTCGCCCTGTACAAGATCCGGAGCGGCCGGTATGATGAAGCCGAAGAGGTCCTGTATCGTCTGATGGTTCGGTTCGGAGAAGAACCGTCATTGCTCCTTCATCTGGCGTACATTTCCTACAAGAACAACGATCTGGGAATGGCGGAGTTCCTGGTCGAGCGAGCCAATCGGAGGTGGCGGCATCCGTCGGTGGACAACATGATCGGATACAAGATGGCTGCTGCCATTCTGGAACGACAGGGGAGACAGGCGGAGAGCGCCGTGTTTCAGCGGAAGATCGCCTGGCTCGAAGGCGGCGAACTCGACCGCCAGAAGCGTGATCTCACAATCCATACAGGAGGACGCGATTCCGCCCTTTACGATCTCGATCAGCTCTTCGTCGGCGTTCCGTAAGTCATGTGTCGAAAGATGTTCGCAAGCATCCTGTCCGACATGTCCTCCCAGCTTTTCGATCGGGCGAATGCGATGCGCGCCTGGGCGGCGGCCGGAGTATCCGATTCGAGATTTTTCCGGACCAGTGCGCAGAACTCTTCGTATGACCGGGCGATGTCCGTCAATCCCGTGTAGAAACGTTCGACATCGGGAACAGCGGTCGAGACGACCGGGCGACCCGAAACCAGATACTCGAGTATCTTCACGGGATGGATGTCGCGCGTCACGTCGTTGATGACATACGGCATCAGGCACAGATCGAACGCCTTCAGGTAGGAAGGCAGTTCGCGGTAGGCACGGATCCCGAGCATGTGAATGTTGGGCGGCATGGCTTTCATCCGAAATCCCGGCTGATCCGTCGAATTGTAAACCGATGCCCATCGCGGTTCGAAATCACTCAGTCCGAAATCCGCCATGATCGGACCGATCAGAACAATGGAAGCGGTCGGAATTGCCTGTGCCAGGTTGACGATGAGATCGGCATCGATTCGTTCATTCAGCGCGCCGAAATACCCCAGAACCGGACGCGGAATCGCGCGGATATCGTCCGGCAGCGGAGTGTCCGTGAGGTTCGCCTTCGAAAAATGATCCGTTTCGACGCCACACGGTATGTATTCGATCTCCGGATGCATGCCGCGTTTTTTCTCAAGGAGACTGTAGGTGCCTGTAAATACAGTTTTTGCTGCAGAAAACAGCCGGTTTTCACGCGCCTTTGCATCGGGAGGGGCCCAGGATGTCGAGATAAAATCGTCGATGATATCGTATACGACCATCGTCCAGAGAGGGTCGCGCGCGATGCCGTCTGCGAAAGGGGTGTTGCTGATGAGAACCGGACGGGACAGATTCAGTTCCTGCACGAGGCTGGAAATGTGATCCATGATGATCGGGTCATTCAGACGGCTGATCCGTGAGTTGGTTTTTCCGCCCGGAAGCACACGCGGCTGAAGCACATGCAGAGATTCATGGATACGGCGGACAACCGGGTGATGAGGCCCGGATTCAAGGTGCTGTATGCCGATCGGATCGACATAGATGACGGGATATCGACGCGCCAGACGCTGGGCGAAATGCTGCGGGCGCTGCCAGACGCCGTCCCAGGGGATGATGGAATACAGCACGAAGCAGGGCGGTCCATCCGGGACGGATGCCGCGCGCTGCCTCCGGATCCTCGCCATAACCGATCGTCCCATGCATCCTGCCGCTCTCACCAGGATTTTGGTATTCCGGATAATCGATTTCATCGTCGTCCGGACAGCGTATCGGCGAGTGTCCACCCTGCGTCGAGCGCATGGTCCATGTTGTAGTATTTCCACTCGGCGAATCGTCCGGCGAGGTGAATCCCGAACGATTCGTAGTATTGCCGGATCCGATCGACACGCGCCGTCATATCGTCCGTCGGCACCACATAGCCATATGGAATCGTGATCGTATCGACACACTCGATCCCATCATTTCGGCTGATCAGTCCCGCCGCAATCGCATCGTTCACGGTACGATCTCCGGAACGGGACGGGTCGACCCGTTTCGATTCCGACACAGTGATTTCGGCGGTGAACGAAAACGATCCGGGCGGGCAGACGGTCGGCGAGGCATTTCCCTGGACGAAGATCCGATGGAAGAGAAACTCGGGTTCGGGGTAATAAATCCAATGTTTTTCCGTGATTTCCGGTCTTCGAATCCCGACATTGACGCAGATGACAGGCAGGAAGGCCAGGGATTCCGCTTCGCGCCGCAGATCATCGGGCATGGAATCCGTCATTCCGGCCAGTGCGGGGAGGGGAGCTGTCACGATCAACTCGGTGTAGCTGAATACCTCGCCTGTTCCGGTTTGCAGAGTGTGTGCGACGGGATCGATCCGGGTGACGGGCGTGTTGAGGCGGATGGTCGAGGAGACGGGGCGTGCGAGCGCATCGGCAAGTGACTGCATGCCGCCCGTGCGAGGGTACTGGAATCGGGCATTGGGGCCCATGTCCCTGCGGCCTTCCGCGAGTGCGCCGTCGATGAATTCCGACAGCCCCGGTCTGGGAACCCGTCCCTCGAGCCATGTGTAGCTCATGGTGCGGAGATCCCGTCCCCAGATCTTTTCATTGTAAGGTACCATGAAATGTCGCGCGATTCCCTTGCCGTACGTGTGCAGGATCCAGTCGAGGAAGTGTGCGGGCGGCGCCTGTCGAGGTGTCTGATGGGCTTCGATCAGCCCCATCAGGCATTCCTTGACCACGTCTACCGGGAGGCCGTAGGTGTTGGCCTGAAACGGGTAGCGAGTGTAGACGCCTTTGGAAAATATCCAGGATTCTCGCTGATGATCGATCAGGTTATCCGGAAGAAGCGATTGGACCCATGCCTGAATGCGCGGGATGGATGTGAAGAAGATGTGTCCGGCCCAGTCGAATGTGTATCCGTTGATGACTTTTGACCGCATGAGTCCGCCCGGGCGATCTTCGGATTCGAGCAGGATGCAGTCACGGTGCAGTTTATTGGCGGCCGCGAGTCCCGCGGGGCCGGCTCCGATGATGATGATGTCGTGATGTTCCGGCATACAATAGGCCTCCGTCGGCGTGCAGTATAAAAAGAGACGTCCGGAAATGCCAATAAAATGAGGTGGCGCGGTCTACTGACTGTCTGAACTCAGTTTCTGCACACCGTAAACAGAGAGCAGATCGTTCATGTTCAGCGTTCGGAGATCCATCGTGCCGCCGGTCGTCGGCAGAAGAATGATTTTTTTGCCTGCCAGAGCCTCGGCGATCTTGAGTTTGACCATGACTTCGCCGCCGGCACCGGCGAGCGCTTTGTTCATTTCCGTGATGCCGCGCGCTTCCGCGATTCCCTCGGCATCCACGGCTGCCGCGATTTTCTCCTGCTGATTGTAATAGGCATCCGCGGCGATTTTTGCCTGGAGATATTCTCCGTCGACCTTGGCTTTCATCTTCGCAACCTCGCCCTTGGCTTCCTCGAGTTTCTTCCGGTATTCCTCGAGAGCCGCTCTGGCGGACGATTTGTTCTTTTCGGCCATCTGATCCGCAACCTTTTTATCTTCGATCGCCTTCTGATAGGCGTCGTTGAAACGGTAATCGCGGGTGAGGACTCTCTCGACGATGACGCCATAGGGCATGAGCATGGAATTGAGTTCCGCGGCGGCCTTCAACGCCTTCTCGTCGCGCTTCTCGGCAACGTAGAAATCCTCGGTCGACAACTCACCGAACAAATCCCTTGGCCGGCTCCGTGTAATGGTCCGGATCACGAGATTGCGGAGTTCGAGATCGTCACCCGCCACGTGATCCAGAATGAATGGAGCTTTTTCGGGGTCGATCCGATAACTGATGATGACATCGAGCGAGATATCGTTACCGTCGATGGTTTTGAACAGGAGATCATCCCGGCGTTTGCGTTCGCCTTTTCCCTGATCGAGCGTCATTTCGAGGTTCACCAGTTTGGTGTCGAAAGTATGCCAGTCATTGACGAACGGCATGAAAAAATAGGTGCTTCCGGGTGGGTAGATCTTCTGTTCGATCCCTCGGTTGGGACCGATCAGACGCGTGCGGATGCCGACTTCCGTCGTGTCGGTGTTGACGACCAGGCATGCGTTGAGGATGAATGCGGCAAGAGCGGGCAGGGTGAGTCTGAAGATCGATTTCATGGTTTGCCCTCCCGGACTTCGAAGAGATTGAGGGATTTGCGCAGGTCGAGAGGATTGAGGCCGTTCGGCCCATTTGAAGGAAGCACGACGACTTCCAGGCCGGCCAGCGTTTCCGCCATTTTCAGTCCGACCATCTTGTCCGATCCGATCCCTTCGAGTGCTTGGTTCCTGAGTTCGGTTTTCCGGGCTTCGGCCAGTTTGACCAAGAGGTCGGCTTCGGCCTGGCGGGAGCGTCGATAGAGATCGATTTCGGCTGTTTTTTCAGTCACATATGCCGCTCCTTCCTGCAACTTGACCTGTACCGTCGCTTCGCCTTCCTGCGTGATCCGCTTCAGGTTCGCCTCTTCCGTCGCAGCACGTCCTTCCGCCTGATTCTTGAAGACAAGCTGATCCTTCAGTTTCTTCTCCTCGATGTTTTTCTGGATTTCCGGAGAGTAAATGAAGTAGCGGATCAGAATCTGATCGATGCTGATGCCTTTGGAATTGAGTTGTTCATTGAGCATGTCCTTGGCGATGAGTGCTTTGGAATATCGGAGAGGGGAGTTGTAGAATTCTTCCGTGGTCAGTTGTCCGAGCGCCTGCTTGAGGACCGGTTCGGCTTTCGGAATGATGCCGTTGTCTTCGTACAGCCGACCGGGTCCGATCTGCGTGAGCACTTTGTAAGGGTCGCTGATCCGGTACATGATCGTGCAGTCGATATCGACGAAGAACCCGTCGGATGTCTGGATGTGAGCCGCCTTGTCATGCCGATAATGAATCAAACCCCGCTTGGATTCGACATCCGGGAAGTTGGTCATTTCGTACACGAGCATCGTCTTGGGAAAAACATGGACGAATTCCATTCCGAATGGCTTGCGGAACATCAGCCCGGCTTCATGAATGGTGGGTTGAATTCCGCGTGTGATTCCGATTTTGACTTCCTTCAGCGCAAACTCGCCGGGTGCGACATAGACCAGGAGCATGTTGTAGGTTGTCAGCAGGATTGCGGTCAGAATCAGGCCGTAAATGAAGAAGTGCTTGAGCAACCGGCGGACGGACTTCCCCGCGGTGGCAAAGGGTACGACCCCTTCGGGCCATCGGTCAGACATGATATGGATCCTCCTTTCGCTGGACGCATCATGATTATACCGAAGATGATCATAAACTCAAAGACGATATCGCTCGGTCATCACTGGCGATGCAAGGTCGGGCGGGGCCACTTGCGCTTGCAGGCGGATTCAGGTAGAATACTATCGTTTTTTAAGATTCGACTTCCCTGGAGGTTTCGATGAATTATCGACAGGATGAGGTTGTTGAGAGGGGTATCAAGTTTTTAATCGGGCTGTACAACTTGATAAAGAACGTCGAGATGTATTCGAATCGGCATCCCGCCACCAAAGAGATTGCAGGAGAATGTCTGGCGGCGATTCAAACCCTTCTGGAGCACCGGAAGGACATCCATGTCGTCCTGGAGAACGATTCCTTTTTCATCGGGAGTTCTGTCATTCCCGAGCAGGTCGTGAGCCGCAACCCCGTTCTCAATCGACTTCGCGGAATCCTTCAGGACAAACACATCGAATCCATATCGTTCAATCACAATGTCACGGAAGTCGAACTGATCCACTTCGCGGATTCGATCAAGACCGTGGTCAACACGAAGGCGGATTCGGCGAAACTGATCGCGGCCCTGCACGGGGTCACCAATTATGCGCTTCGACTGAATGAATCGCCGAGTCTCAACGGAGGAGATTCGATCGAAAGCCTGCTGCTCTCGCACTTCCTCGATGGCAGCCTCGGCACAGAACTCAGCGAAGAAGTCCGCGAAAAACTTCTCAACGAACTGCTCACCTCATCCAGAAGCGTGTCCCGACAGATCATCGAACAGATCGTGCGTGAGGAGACCTTCAGTTATCCGATCATCACACGCGATGCGCTGGATTCGATGGGAGACAAGTGGTTTTATCTGATCGGCACGATCATCCAACAAATTCTGGGTGAGAAATCGGTGGAAACACACGATGTCCGTGCGCTGGCCATCCTTCGGAAACTCGCTCCCGCATTGTTGGGAATTGTGCCGGAGCGCCGGGGTGCCGGAATCACGGAGCTGTATGAGCAACTCGATATGATTCAGGATGGCGCAACACCTGCTCCCTTGCAGGCGACGACCCCGGAGATCGAAGCTCAGAAAGTCAGACGTGTCTGGGAATACTGGAAGAGTCTCGATGAGAAAAACCGGACCATGGAGCAGTTCATCTCGCGGGTTTCTGCTCTGGTCACGGAAGTCATCGAAACGGGTAACTCGGATAAATTTGACATGAGCGGGGTGTTTGAGGAACTCGAGGAGTTGCTGCCGCGAATCCTGATGTATCCGTCTCTGAGTGAAAAAGTGTTCAGTGCGGTCACACGCCTGTCGCAGCCTCGGTTCGTGTACGATGTGATCACGCTGACAATCGCTACGTTCTCGTCGATGGAAAACCCGCATCCCGATGTCGCCTCGGCGTTTCAAAACCGGATCCTGCAGTATGTGGCCGAAGATCGCGAGAGTTGCAGTGCGATCGTGACGACATTGCTGAAGCATCTGATCGAGACCCCCAATGATCACAATGCGCAGTATTTCAGCGATGTGTTCGATCATCTCGTCAAATTCCATTGTCAGAACTGCGACCGGGTTTCATCGTGCAAGGTCATCGAAACCGCGTCGGACCATATCGCCATGCGAACTCACTCCCGAACAAGGATGCTCATGCTGATCCGTATCTGGCAGGATTCCGCACACTCTCTGCTGATGACATCTCCTAATGAATTCCGCCAGAAAGTGGCCCCCATGGCCGGGTTTCCGCTCAATCCCGAGGAGTTCGAGGATTTTGAAATACGCGAGATGCTGACGCGTGCCTGGAAATCGTTCGCTCAGGCCCCGGTCTTCCAGGACATCTTCAAGAATCTGGTGGCGAACGATCGGGATACTCGATTCAAGACCATCAAGGAACTGTCGCGATTCAACACATTCGCAATCTGGATCTGTCTTTCGGGACTCAATACCCAAAACTGGTATCTCCGAAGAAATCTCGCGACCGTGCTCAGCCAGGTCGTCGACTTCGATAACACCAATCTCCTGCGCGATCCCCTGCGCGATCCGGACTGGCATGTCCGCTTCGAAATCATCTCCGGACTCGCGAATCGGTTGATTGAAAATCCCGACGCGATCTCCCGGAATACCGATCTCCCGGTCATCCGGATCTTCAACATGGCGCTCCGGGACGGCAATCGCTCGATCCGCAACGAAACCTACCGCGTCATCGAAAATCTCAAGTTGCTGTCATCCCTCCGGAGCCTCAAAGAACTCTATCAACGTCTCGCCACCGTCAACTCCGATCTCGATCTGGATGAACGCACGCGCATCATCCGGCTGTTCGCCCAGATCGCCCTGACCCCCAATGCTCCGGTGGAGGAGATCGTCGAAACCATCGCTGAAATCGCGGCGCAGAAAGAGGGCATCATTACGCCGAACTGGATGATTCCGATCAAGAAAGCCGCCGTCGACGCGCTGGCGATGGTGACACACCCGAACGCCCGCAAATGGCTCGAAACACTGGCCAACGACAAACCGCATAAACGAGGCGTCGTGGGGCGCGAAGCGCGCGCCGCTCTTTCAAAACTGGATTCCGGCGGCTGATCGGTCCCTACGACAGACCGGCAAACGATTGGTAGATAATCCCGAGATCCTCGTCGCGGATCTCGATATCGCGGTCCGGTTCCTCGGCACGATATAGCGATTCGACAGCACGCAGGATCGGAACGGCAGGCCCCGATACATACTTCGACAAGCGGCCGGTAATCTGTGTCGATCCATCTTCAGGACGGACACAGCCGCCCGCAAGAACATCATAAAACACCAGATGAGACAGTTCATTGACGGTCAGGGCGACAGCGAAACCCAGATCGGCCCGGGCCGTTTCAATAAACAGCGCCGATCCGTGCAGCGGCGATCGGACAGGGACGGGGAGTTCGAGATGAACGGTGAAATCCGCCTTGACCGGCGTGTCATTCCGGGATGAGAGAATGGACCAGGATACCCGATCGAGATCCTCCCGGATCGGCGTGATCTGCAGCGATCCGGTGTGTGCGGTTTTCAGAACATCCGCGATCCGGCTGTGCGGGGATTCACCGAGATCCAGATCATCGGGGAATCCGAACCCGATGATCGGCAGTCGACTGATTCCGACGGTGATGACACCGACCAGACGATAGGACGCATACTGATCGAACAGCTCCACGCACTGTCTCATGCGAAACCTCCCGGTCGTTACTGTTGAGCAGCCCAAGTATAGAGATTCGAAAGATGACATTCAAGAGCCATTTCGAAGCGTGCTGACCCGCAGGTCACAAGGGTATTGACCCCATGGCATGCGCCTGATACATACTTCCGGTGTTATCGATCGGGTATCCTGAAAGGAGACTGCCTGCATGGACACTCAGTACATCACCACTCCAATCTACTATGTCAACGGCGATCCCCATATCGGACACGCGCATACCTCCATCATGGGCGATGTTCTCAAGCGCAGCAATCTCATGAGAGGGATCGAGACCTTCTATTCAACCGGAACGGACGAGCATGGATTGAAGAATCAGCAGGCGATCGAATCCAGCGGCCTCGATCAGGAAACCTACCTGTCAGGCCAGTCCATGAAATTCCGAACATTGTTCGACAGACTCGATGTGTCATATGACTATTACGTGAGAACGACTCAGCCGGGACACCGGGCGGTCGTTGCACGGGTGCTGCAGACACTCTGGAACAAAGGATTCCTCTACAAAAAAGATTATACCGGCCTGTATTGTGTCGGATGCGAGCAATTCAAGAAACTCTCGGATCTCGATGAAGCAGGCCGGTGCCCGGATCATCAGAAAGCGCCCGTTCAGCAGTCCGAGACCAATTACTTCCTGAAACTCGGGATGTTCCAATCCTGGCTGGTCGGATGGCTCAAAGAAGAACCGGATCGCGTTCAGCCGGCATTCTACCGCGACGAAGTCCTCGCCATGCTCGAAGAACCCCTCGACGATCTGTGTATCTCCCGCCCCAGAAACCGGGTATGGCTCGGAATCGAACTCCCCTTCGATCCCGATTATGTGACCTATGTGTGGTTCGATGCCCTGATCAATTATATCTCGAATATCGGGTACGGCGAATCCGACGATTTCGATCGACTCTGGGCGCACGCCACGCATCTCATGGCCAAAGACATCATCAAGACCCACATCATCTACTGGCCGATCATGCTCAAAGCGCTCGACATCACCCCCCCCTGGCGATACCGGATTCATGGATACTGGGTCGGAGAAGGCGGGCAGAAAATGTCCAAGTCGCTCGGAAACGTCGTCGATCCGAACCATGTCATCGAATCGGTCGGTGTGGATGCGCTCCGCTACTATCTCGCGAAAACAATGGGCACGACGGACAGCCAGATCAGCGACGCTCTCGTGATCGCCTGCTACAATACGGATCTCGCCAATAATATCGGCAACCTTCATTCACGCGTCCTGAAATTCTCGGCCAGACAATTCGGCCCTGCCGTTCCCGAACACGGAGATCTCCATCCGGATGATCTCGCCATCCGAAACTGGACCGCCGCCAAAGCAACCGACCTCTTGGGAAAACTCGATCTGACCACCATCCCGGATCTCGCACGCGGGTTGATCGAAATCGCGGATCGATTGAACGTGTATTTTAATGACAAGGCTCCCTGGTCGCTGGCGAAGCAGCCGGAAAACCGGGAGCGTGTCGCCGGGATTTTATTCGCGATGCTGGATTCGGTTCGGATCCTGTTCGAACTGGCCTGTCCGATCATGCCGACGCTGGCACGTAACGCTCTGGTCAGTCTCGGCGCATCACCGGTCGATCCGGCAGCACACCGGCATGACTTTCTGGCTGGTGTTCTGAAAACCGGAACACCATTCGGGGAATCGACCAACCTGTTCCCGCGAAAATGAAATTCATTTGACAGCCCCTGCGATCTCGATCATAATCAATTGATTAACTGCGGAGAACCCTTCGAGGCTGTGGCAGGAAAATCTCTGGAAATAACCCCTATGAAAGGAGCTCGATATGCTCAAGGTGCGTAGCTTCATCTGTTTGTTTGTGCTCGCTTTATGTGCCCTGGGACACGTGATGGCGCAGTCCCCGACCGCGCCGCCGTTCCCGACCAATCCGCCGGCGACTCCGACCCCGTTTCCGACCTTTACTCCCCAACCGACCTACACCCCCCAGCCGACACAGGCTCCTGTCATGCCTCAGATTGGTATTTTCCTCAATAAAACCACATTTTCACCCAATGAAATCTTCGCTCTCAATCTGGTTCTCGGCAATACCACAACCCCCAGTAATGTCCTGCTCGATGTCCACTTCAATTTTGGCGGCACACCGCTGTACTGGCCGAACTGGACTTCTCAGCCGACATACTCACCCATGACACTCCAGCCCGGCACTCTGACCTCGAATCACCTGCTGCTCTTCACACTGCCGGAATACTTCCCCTCCGTGGAAGGCAGTGTCATCGCATCGATCTATCAGGATCTGGGCGGTGGACAGATGGGAACGATGATCGGCACAAGCAGTGTGGATTTCGAACTGACCGCTCCGACCCCGACGCCGACCCCCATGCTGCCCTGCAAACGCGGCCGCGCCGTGGTCAAGGTCTCGAACATTCCCGATATGAACGGCTCGAACAAAGATGACCTCAATAAACAACTCCTGTTCTGCATGCGCGACGAAGCCGATATGGTCTTCATCGGCGTCTATCACCGCTATCTGCAGCCCGAATGGCCGGAAGGCCCGTGGTGGCCGGTATGGCGACTCGAGGCCGGTGGTGAGGATTGCCCGGAGGAATGGAGCATCTGGGCGGCTCATGATCTGCCGGATGGTTCCTGTGATTTTGTCGTGGAGTGGGACGGCAGCTTTGTTTCCGTGACTCGTGCGGGATCACAGGATCGCCAGGCACTCAATACCGAAGTCACCTTCGGCATCGATATGCTCGGTGAGGACGGCGCGTGCTCCAATTGGGGCTGGTCGTCCGACGCCCGCGCGCAGCTCGTCAGCTTCGACTGTTACGAAAGCGGTGCGGCACACGACTGTCACTGATCGCAATTCGCTGGATGAATCGAACGGGGTGGACCACAAATCCATCCCGTTTTTTATTGCACTTTGAAGATTGTTACCGGCCCGGTTGCGTAAACGCTTTCGAACCGATCCGGCCGACCGATCAACGTGTCGGGATCCTTGAAATTGGCGCGTTCCTGGACTCCCCAGTAGATGTAATCGATCCCCAGTTTCGTACACAGATCATGCACAGCCTCGGCATCCTTGAACCGGAAAATATACTCGACGTCCTGACGCCTCGGTTGATAGTCCGCATCCGGCACCAGGAAGATCCGCGCATGCATTCGGTCTCCGACGGCCGTTTTCCTCTGGGCAAAATTCGGAATCGGCGAAAATGGAGCATCGCGGATGTCCGTTCTCAAGCCTCTTTGAACGACGGCATCCTTCGGCAGGGTGTCCCGGATCCACCGATACGCATCCCATTCCTCCTGCGGAATATAGGAGGTGCTGTTGCGATTCGCGATGTCCCGGAAATTCAGAATTTCGAACACGAGTGTCGGCATGCAGAAAATTCCGCTGATGACGAACACGGCGACAAAGATGTAGCGCAGGAGGCGGGATTTCAGCCATGAGGGAATCATGCCGGTGAGCAACGCGCCGGAGAGCGCCGTCGAATACCCGACCTTGACCGCGACATCGCTGGGCCATTCCGGAACGATCACCCCGATTAAAATGGCGGTTGACACGGTAAAGAGCAGCCAGAGCGGCGACGGGGCCTTTTTCCAGAACGGGATTCCGACCACCGCCAGCAGAATCGCACCGAAGTTCAGCGCCAGAAACAGAACAGGAGACGCACGAAACGCCGGCACCAGAGTCACGATCAGCGGGTTGCCTCCGCCGGTCATATCGAAAAAACGGCTGTATACAAGGATCGCCGCGGCGGGAGGCACTCCGATGGCGC
The DNA here is from genome assembly GCA_937951895.1 of uncultured bacterium. Lineage (GTDB taxonomy): Bacteria > CSSED10-310 > CSSED10-310 > CSSED10-310 > CALFER01 > CALFER01. The sequence continues at coordinate 29,754 of CALFER010000072.1, read as the reverse complement.
ATGCCCGCAGCAGCCGCTCCCGCAACGTGCCGCCTCCGGCCTGACTGGTCAGAACGGTCGACAGTCCCATCCACAGAACCAGGAAGGAACCCACAAAACCGGAATGCCCGATCGTCAGGGCGGCAAGAATCCCCAGCCCGATCGAGGATCTCCGGGAGCCTCCACCGGGGATGCACCACAGGCGCAACGCGAGCAGCACCAGAATCGTCGGGAGAATATGCTGCATATTGTACAACAGCAACCGGTAGACTCCGTCGATTTCGGGATGTCCCAGAATCCACCGGGAATACCCGTCGATGTTGTAATCGGTGAACCGGAACCACGGTTTGCCCTTTTTCAACACATCGAGCAACACCGCGAACCCCTCAGACGAATACAGAAAAAACGGCAGGATTCCAGCCATGAACGTACCGGTTTTTCCGGGTGCGAGACGCCGGCAGAGACCGAACCAGAACCACAGAAACAATCCGGCAAACAGCATGTTCATGGTGATCAGAACCGGTTCGCAGGTGTCCGGTCCGAGTTGCCGCATGATCATGGCCGGAATCAGATAATACATCCAGTAATAATGAAGCGTTTCACCCTTGAAATATGGATTTTCCGGCGGGATGTCCGCGTTCGTCAGACTGAGCGTGATCCCGGTATGCTTCAGAAAATCACCCGAAAAAAAATCCCGATAGGCAATGCCCATCTCCGTCGATTCTCCGACCCGGCTGTAGGGGATCGCAAGCAGAACCAGGATCATCACCGACAGAATCAGACGGGACCAGCGGACAGACGCCTCGGTCGAGTCCTGATCGGATGACGGGAATGGTTGGCGACGGAACAGAAAGCGGATGGTGAGGGGTAATGCAACGATCGCGAGGATCAGGAGAATCAGGTCCGGGCCGTCGAACGATCGAATGATGATTCCAATTGCCGTTGCAATCAGATAGCCCGCCACAATTCCTGCCGTGACACGCTCGACAGGGTCCGAGCGCAGTCCCGGAAAACACCACATCACGAATCGATCACCCGGAAGCAGCATCAGGGCGAAAACGAGCGAGGTGACGAGAACGGGAACGGGAGGCAGAAAACAGAGCGATACGAGCATCGGGATGATCAGCATCAATCCGGCGTCCCGATGTGATTTCAACAGATTCATCATCCTGAATGGATCGCCCGAGCGGGTCAGGGGCGGATCAGGAGTCGAGCATGTCGTCGATCGCATCGATGTAACAATTGATCATGATCTGGTAACCCGTCTCGTTCGGGTGCACCCAGTCGATGTAATCCGGATCGCCATAATAGCAATACAGCGCGGGCATGTTGGGATAGGCAAAGAAATACTCTTCCTGATCGGCCAGAACCGCGCCGTTGGCCCCGACGACATTCCGGATCGCCTGACTCCACTCGGAAGCGCTTTCCTGCCGGTATGCGAAACGGCTGATGGGATTGATCGGAAGCACGGTCGACACGATCGGAGTGGTGTTGTATTCCTGACAGATATCGATCATTTCCTGAACATGATCATCGACCCGGCAATCGTTGGGCGGGACGCAATTTCCCGGATCCACCGTGTCATTGTCACCGAACAGGATCAATGCGAATTCCGGACAGGTTTCCCGGATCTCTTCCTCGATATTGGCTGCGCCGTAAGCGGATTTTGTTCCGGGAACTGCCCGATTGACGATGACGGCATCCGCAAAGCGATCGCGCAGTTCCGGCAGAATCATGTCGCAGTAGCCGTTATCGACACATTCTCCGGCGGTGATCGAATCACCCCACGCCAGAAACCGGTGCCGGCCGATCTTCGTGAAACGGCGTGGCGCACACCAGGGACCCGGTATGCCATTGTCGGTCACGGCTGCCACGCGCCAGTAAAACGTTCCGTACACCGTCCACCAGACCTCGGGCTCCACCATCGTGGACAGCAGCAATGACGGATCTTCGCAGGGAATCGGATCGAACGGATCCATGAAGTCATCCGTCATGGAGAGCTGGAGTTCCCAGGATCCTGCGTCATCGTCATCGACCCATGTGAAGTCAATCGGATCGGATTGCGAGGCGAAATTGGATTCCGCATCCGGGAACGTTACATCGGGAGGATCGAGCGTGGTTTTCGAGAACCATACCGGTTCGGACCAGGGGCCATGTACATCCGAGGAATCGACACCGGCGACCCGCCAGTACAGCATCCCCACATACGCATCCCATGCGCTCGATTCCGTAATGCTCAGATCCAGATAATTCGTGTACAGAATCACGCGGGGAAGCGGCTCGGAGAAGTCTGCGTCCAACGCAAACTCCATCTCGTAATACTCGATCCCCTCGATCACGCTCCACTCGAAATCCGGCAACCGATCCCCCGTTGTATAACGGGTGCCGTCATACGGACTGAGGATCTCGGCTTCTTCGAAAACCGATTTGTGGACCACGCGCGGCGCAGACCATTCCCCCGTCGTCGTCAGACCGACCGCCCTCGCGCGCCAATGGATCGTCAGTGAGGTCGTTTCCCACAGATACGGGTCGATATCGAAATCTGCGAGATCAAATGCACTGTCAGCCGCTTCGATCGGCCCGGTGGTCATCTCGAAATCCGGATCCGCTGCAAGCTCGATCTCATATCGCACTGCACCGGCGACGTCCGACCAGTCGAACTCGAACGGTTCAGTGCTCTCGCCGAATCGGGCGTCATCGGAGGGTTCCATCAGTTCCGGTGCCGGCAGAACGGGAGGAGGGGTTGCTGTCGCCGTCGGAGGTGTGCCGGTCGATCCGGGTGTCATGGTCGGAGAGGCTGCGGGTGTTCCGGTCGCCGCTGTCTGAGAGGGGGCCGCGGTCCAGGTCGGGGCGGCTGGAGACGGTGTGGACGTGGGGGCGGATGGTGTCGGGGTCGGGGAGGCGATCGAAGGGGTTGGCGATGGCGTCGCGGTGGCCGGGGATAGGGTCCCAGCGGATACGAACAGGATAAAAAAGAGTAAGGGAAATTTCCGGTGCATCAGAGAGTCCTTTCAAAAAAAATCAAACGCGTGACCTGACTTTCCGGCGGGCCATCGTCCAGATTCGTTTTTCCATGCGGAAAAGTTCCGCATCGATCAGTTCGAGCGTTTTTTGATACACGCTGATATCCAGGCCATAGGGGTCCGGTATCTCACCCGCCGTCCCGCCTCCGAATTCCCTGAGCGTGAACGTGCGGGATCGGAGATGCGGGTAACGGTTGACAATCAGATCCACATGATCGGGTTCCATGCACAGGATGAGATCGGCTTCCTCGAGATCCGCTTCCGAGGCGGATCGGGAGCGATGGGAAGCCAACGAATAGCCTTTGAGGCGAGCGGCGACCTCCGCTTCGACCGTTGGAGCCAGGCCGGATAATGTTCGGAGACCGGCGGATTCGACGACGATCCGGTTCTTCAGGTCTTTCGGCACCCTGAACCGAAGCGAGGCTTCGGCCATCGGACTCCGGCAGACGTTCCCGGTACAGATGAACAGAATCTTGAATTGTATGGGGGATGGCGTAACGTGTGTCATCGGCGGCCATTCTACATCACGTTTCTTTCTTTTGACAATCCCTCGGATTGACATCCGCTTTTGCATCGGTCTACAGTCGGCATATGGGGCGATTCAAGCTGCATAAACCCGGAAAATCATTGAAGATCGATCGAGACAGCCTGCTTGCGGAACTGGCAAACCCCCGCAAACTGGGGGACATCATGCATCGCTTCGAGAATCTCATTCGAGGATCTCGACATTTCGACTCGATCCGGCTCGATCCCGACGTGCTGCTCGAACGCCTGGACGAGATCACGATGGAGCATGCGGAAACCCTGAACGAGATGTCCGATCCGGGAGATCAGCGCCGCGAAATTCTCAAGCATCTCCTCCCGGGATTTCTCTCCCGGGGCTATCTCGACCTTCTCGACTCGACGCTGTTCCAATTCGTTTCGAAAAAGATCGACTCGAATGATCTGAAAGCGATCAGCGCCGCTTCCCTGTTTCTCGAACTGCACCGGCGCAATCCCGGCTCGATTCCGGAAAATCCGCTCTGGGATGTCCTGTTTGCCGTGTCCTACGATGCGGCTGTCGCGCGGCAGGAGCATGTCGTCGGACCTGCGACAACGCGCGGTGAACGGATTGGAATCCCGGCGTCGCTCGATTCGGAGACCGACCGCGAGTTATCCGACGAAACGCGCGAACTGATTGCTTCGGCCGTGGGCTTTATCGACGATGGCTCGGTGGATCTCGGGTTTTCTCTCGAAACCGTCCTTCAAGGTCTTCGCTTCTATCAGAAACTGGCCGGGAAGGAGTCTCCGGACCGGATCGTCCGGATGCTCCGGGATGTGTTCCCGAAGGAAATCAAAGTACGGGAACTCGATGATCTCGAATGGGGCCTCGATGTGCTCGCACAAAACCCCGCGGTCGCAGATCGGGCCGTTTTCGAGACCGTCCGGCGGGCGATTTCGATTCCTCCGATCGAGCACAACCCGGCTGTGTTCGGGATTTACTATCGATCCGTCGCCCAGTTTTTCCGATTCATCAAGAGCGATGAGCGGGACTGGGCGACCCGTATTCTGACCCGGCCCGATGATCCGATTCCGGTGTTGGATTATGGGCGTTGGCTGCTGAATCAGGAATCTCCCCACCGCGCGCTCAAGGCATTCGAAGCGGCGCTGGCGATCGATCCCGAATCCGCATGGGGTGAATTCGGCGCCGGGATCGCCCTGTGGCGGGATGGGTCGTTCAACGAGGCGCGGTGGCGTTTCGGAAGAGCCGCCCGGAAATCGACTCCCGCGTGCTCGATCCATCCCGTCTGCCTCCGGATGTCGACGGCAGAGGATGGAACGGCTCTGATCATGGAAGCCCGTGATCTGTTGTTCAAACCCGTTCAATAATCCGCTTGACGCACTGCCCGCGGATCACGCATGATACACATACGGCTTTTTCCGAGGAGTTGAACATGGCGCAACTGATTCCGGGTTTGAAGGAGTATGCAAGACCTCAATCGATCGACGAAGCACTCGGGTTCCTGTCCCGAGGCGACGTCGAGATGAAACTCTATGCCGGAGCGACCAGTCTGGCATTCAGCCGACCCGCCGTCGAACGCGTGATCGATCTCACCCGATTGCCTCTTTCACACATCGAAAAAACCAAGGAGTTTCTCGAGATCGGCGCTCTGACTTCCATCCGGGATCTGGAACGGCATCCCCTCGTCCAATCGTTCTGCGGCGGAATTCTCAGGCAGGCATGCGATCGTCTCGCATCCACACCCCTGCGTAATCTGATCACCGCCGGCGGTAATCTTCTGGGCGGATTCCCCTGGTCGGATCTCCCGGTCGCACTGCTCACTCTCGACGCGGAACTCCGGATCGCCTCCACGGACGGTCACTCGGAACGGTCCATGGCTCCGAAGGGGGCCGTCAGGCGCAACGACATGATTCAGCCGTCGGAAATCCTGACCGGGATCCGGTTGCCGGCGGATCGGGCGGGATATCGAGGTGCGTTTATCAAATTCTCCAGGACGACGGTCGATTTCGGGATCGTCACGGCGGCCGTTTCATTCGGGATCGATTCCGGCAACCGAATCTCCGATCCGAGAATCGCCTGCGGGTGCGTGACATCCGAAGCGATGCGGATTCCTCAGATCGAAGACCTGCTGAGCGGACAGGTTGCCTCGGATGAATTGTTCGAGTCGGCGGGTCGGGCGGCGGCCGGAGTGATCACACCTCGAGCCGACACGCGGGCACCGGAGGATTATCGCCGGGAAATGCTCGGAGTCACCCTCACCCGCGCACTAGCCGCGGCATGGAAAGGAGGCCGGGCATGATTGTCCGGTTCACACTCAATCAATCCTCCGTTCAACTCGACGTGCATCCCGGTGATCGTCTGATCGACGTGCTTCGCGCGAATGGCTTGTGGGGCGTCAAGGAAGGCTGCGGTGACGGGAATTGCGGAGCCTGTGTGGTACTGCTGGATGGAAAACCCGTCAACTCATGCCTCGTACTGGCCCCGCGTGTCGATGGATGCAGCGTCGTGACGATCGAGGGAATCGGTTCACCCCAGGCGCCTCATCCGATCCAGTCGGCATTCGCCGAACATGGCGCGGTCCAGTGCGGGTTTTCAACTCCCGGGTCCATTCTGTCGACCTATGCGCTGCTCAGTGAAAATCCCCATCCATCCGATGACGACATCAAACGCGCTCTCGACGGAAACCTCTGCCGCTGCACGGGATATGTCAAAAAAATCGAGGCAATTCGTTCGCTGATCGACTGACCCGAACGTCTCTTACAAAAAGACCCGCAACTCGAGATACAAGACATCGGGATACACGCCAAACTCGCTCGGTAAGCGAATCGGCGATTCGCCCGGTCGACTTGCTGTCTCCGCATCATCTCCAAAAGGCCTGGCGATCCCCGCGATCAGATCCGCCTCGTCAGCCAGACTGAACGCGGCATCGAGGGCCAGCCGACCGCTTCCGTCCACGGCATTCATTAAGATGGAAACGTCCCAGCGGATGAGAGGATGAATCTCATGATCCAGTGTGAGAAGAATGTAGTGGCGCGCCAGGAACGGATCCGTCCGGGCTGCCGATGCCAGCGCGGCCATGTAATCATCCGGATCGCTCACTCCGCGCTCGTGATACAGATACTCGATGATCAGATGCATCGAATCGGAACTCCGGTAATCCAACCCGCCGGCGGCTTCGAAATCGGCCCGCCTGTCGTGTTCCGGGTCAGCGCCCAGATATCGTCCTTCGCATCTGAATCCGAGCCTGCCGACGCCTCCTTGCATGGCTCCTCCCCAGAGAGTCCGGTCAAGATACCGTCCGCCCAGGATTTCTATGTGAAGATTCGCCGCTGTCGTGATCATGCGACAGACTGCCGCGGAGCGCTTCCAGTCGGGCTCCGGGCCGTCGTATCCCGCCACACCGCAGATTTCCAGTTCGGTCAGCGGTCCGATCAACCGCCGAACCCGTATGGCATCGACACCGGTCTTGTACGTTTTCTCGAATTCCTGCGCGAGAAACGGATGAAACAGGTCATTGGGTCCCAGGAAGAACATGCCCGACCAGTTGATCGCCTGCCGCCCGATCCCGACTTCGGTCTGTTGGCTCCTCCACTGCACGGCCAGCCGATCCACCGAGACGCCGGTGGTGACCGTCGAGGCATCCCCGGATTCGTTCCGGAGCATTCGGGACAGGTCCGGATGACGCCAGAGCGACCGGTTCTCCATGCCCGGCTCGAACATCGGATTGCTCTGGGAGGTGTCCATGCTCAGATCGCACCCGATTGCGGACTCGATCGAAATGGTTTCGGACAACGAGGCATCCAGGAACGGGCGCAGCCGGGTCAGCGATGCAACCGTACGGCTCTCCCGGAAGAGCATCGGTTCGTCGGGAAAGAACGAAAACTCTGAAGTGGACGCGATCATGGTGCCGTATCGATCGATTTCGAATGCTCCTGCCGGCCGTTCGCCACCGGTCAGACAACCCGACGCGAACAGAATCAGGCCGAATATCGACCGGCTCGTCATGAATTCCCGTCCCGCCTTTCGTCTCCGACTACACGCCCGTCCTGCATGCTGATGACCCGATGCGCGCGGGCGATCACCTGCGGATCATGGCTCGAGAACAGGAACGTGTTGCCCATCTCGCGGTTGAGGCGTTCCATGATGTCCAGAATAGTGGCGGCCGTGCGGGAGTCGACATTGGCGGTTGGTTCGTCCGCGAGCACGATCGCGGGATTTGTGACGATGGCCCGTACGATGGCGACGCGTTGCTGCTGACCCCCGGACATGGCCGATGGCCGGCGGTGTTCCAGCCCATCGAGACCGACTGCGTGAAAGAGATCCCGGACGCGCGCGCTTCGCTCCGTTCGCGGAACACCCTGGATCGACAGGATCAACTCGGCGTTTTCAAAGGCGGTGAGCACCGGAATCAGATTGTAGGCCTGAAAGACGAAACCGACGCGATCGCGACGGAATCGCGAGGTTTCCGTGCGGCTCATATCCTGCAGTTTCCGACCCTCGACATGAATGTCTCCGCGTGTCACGTTATCGAGAGCACCCGTCAGGTTGAGAATGGTCGTTTTGCCGCTTCCGGACGGACCGGACAGCACCGTGAACTCACCGGGAAAGATATCGATGTCCACCTGATCGACGGCATGAACGACACTGTCTCCCTGCCGGTAGATCTTTTCCACTCGCCGCATACTCACGATCGGTTGAACAGGAATTGCAGTCATACACTCCTCACGCTGATTGAATCGCCTCGACCGGCATCACACGCGACGCCTTCCAGGCAGGGTAGATTCCGGACAGAAGGATCAAGGCGGCGGCGACGGTCAGAATGACGGCCAGGCTGATCGGACGCAGATCGGCATGGATGGTCGGGTCGAACAGAACGCCGCCCACATCGGGCTTTTCGGTGAACATTGCCGTCAGATCGATACCGGTCGAGTGAAGATATCCATAGACCGGAGCGGTCAGAAGCAGTCCGGCAATCAGGCCGAAGATGCACAGCCAGCCGGCTTCGAGCATGATCAGGCTGAACAATCGCAGCGGCGAAATCCCGACGGCCAGAAGGATTCCGAATTCGCGTTTCCGTTCGAGGACGCTCATGAGAATCGTGTTGAGAATACCCGCGGAGATGAGCAGGAAAATGATCAATTGGAACAGGTAGTTGCTGGATTGGTCCATCGCGATCAACCCGGCGATATCCGGCATGGCATCCCGCCAGGTCACCGCTTCGGCTCCCGGGATCTCATCGACGCAGGCCTGAATCCGGCTCCGGATGCTCCGGGATGCGGCATGATCCTCCAGAAAAACGGCGAGATGCGTGACTTCGCGGGACGTGTATCCGATGAGGTCTCGGAGGGTGTCGATCGGCAGCAGGACGAAGTAGTTGTCGACCTGCAGCACCCCGGTCCGGAAAATTCCGCTGACACGCGCCAGTCCCGAAATGATCTCGCCTTGCACATCCGTCAGCGTGTACACGACCTTCCCGCCGATATCCACGCGCAACCGATCGGCCATGTTCCGGCCGATCACGATTCCGATGCGGTTCTTCGGATCGAACAACGCACCCGATTCGAGAAAATCCATGAAGTATAATGTCTCCGGCGTCTCGGTGCCCGGATCGATCGCCATGAATGCCGCGCCCGCGCTGTCGTTCGCGGTGGCGACCATCGCCTGCCCGGTGATCCGTTCCCTCACCGCGGTCACGCGTGACATCACCTGAATCCGCCCGATCAGATCCGATGGGACGTCGAAGCGTTTGTCGATGGACGGCGTATCGAGATAGCCGCGGGGAATCAGAGCCACATGGCCCATCCCCATCCGGGAGGCCCCCTCGATCAGTCTCCCGTAACCCGAATCGCCGATGCCGGTGAAGATCAGGCTGAGCATGAGACCGAATCCGATGGAGAAGAGCGTGATGGCGGTCCGGCGGGTGTTGCGCCAGAGATTTCGGAAGGCCATGAGAATGAGCATGATCACGGATGATAAATCGCCTGGACGGGACGGACGAGCGCCGCCTTCAGTCCGGGGTAGAGGATCGAGATGAACACGATGCCGAGCATGAACAGGAGAGGGGAGGTGACGGTCGATGCCGTTACGGACGTACACCAGATCGGATCGATGGCGATGCCCGACAGTGCGGCGCCGGCGCCCCAGCGGGACAGATTGATGCCGTGGGTTTCGAGATACAGCACGAGCGGGAAACCGATGGCGATGCCGGTCACTGCCGCAGCAGCGGCCTGCGCCATCGACTCCACGATGACCATGCTGAAGATCTGTAGCGGCGTGACGCCGACCGCTTTCAGGACTCCGAGTTCCCGGATTCGTTCGAAGACCGCCATCAGCATCGCATTGAGTGTGACCATCCCGATGGCGGCATACGAGATGACATAGAGCAGATACTGAACGATATCCATGGAATCGATCATATCCGAGATCCCGGGTGCGAGTTGCCGCCAGTCGTGAACATCGAGATCCGGCAAACGGGTTTTCAGTTCGTCCCGCACCCGGTCGACGTCAGCTTCGTCCAACCGGATCGCGATCTCGTGGCAGTCGCTCTCGAGTGAAAAGAACGTCCGGAACGCAGATTCGGTCATGAAAAGCCCCGCCCGGTCGATCTCCTCGGAAACCGCCTTCAGAATGCCCCGGACCCGATACAGATCGTTCGCTGTCGAACCGTCCACGCCCTGCCCGACCAGGACGATCTCCCCTCCGACCGGAATCCCCAGGGTTTTCGCGAGTTTCCTGCCGATGACGACTCCCTGGTCATCCGTTCCCGAAAGCCATTCTCCGAGATCGACATGATGCTGAAGGTCTGTGACGCGAGGTTCCCTCTGCAGATCGATACCGCGCAGGCTGACGCCCGATGAGGTCGATTGCGAGGCGGCGAGTCCGAATCCGAACAAGCGTGGTGTTGCGGCGAGTTGCCGCATGTCGAGTTCGGCCAGAACGGAAGCGGTTGAGGGGATCCGTCGATAGATCGACGGGTTGTTCCGGTATCCCGGCGCATGGATCTGAATGCTCGCGATATCCAGAGACAGCGCGGTGGATCGGAATTTCTGCAGAAACCCTTCGACCAGTCCGGTATAGAGAATCATGCAGGCGAGAGCGGCTGTCATGGCGGAGGTGGTGATGAGTGTCCGGCGCGGATTGCGCAGGACATTGCGAAATGCGGTTCGAAGCAGCATCAGCGGAGATTCTGGAGGGTGAAGAACTCGGTGGAAATCGGAGTGTCGAACGCGATCGTCGTATAGACCAGTTCCGTCGACTCCTCCGGCTTGTCCTCCGGTTGCAGGAGCACCCGGGAGGGGATCATCCGACCGCTCATCTGCCGGTAGTCGCTGAAGTGCATGGTACGGACACGCACGCCCTTTTCGTCGAAGTATCCGGCCGTGATCGGCATCAGATCCTGTTTCCGCACCACGAAAACGACGGTTCCCCACACCACGGCGGCATCGGGTTTGGGGTCGAGACGGATTTCCCAGAGATCGATTCCGTTCCGCACGCCATCGAAAACCACCTCTGCATGGTAATCCTCGGCATAGCGGCTCTCCTTCACCAGATCATCGTTCGTGAAATGACTTCCCATCCAGGAACTCATCATCATGCCCGAGGTTATTTTGATCGTGCGATCGGTTTTGGGGAGATAGTTGTAGATCACGGCGCCGGATTTCAGGGTTGCCGAACCGGCTTCCTTTTTGGGGGTGAGGATCCGGACGAGGGAGTAGTCCTTTCCGAGCGACCAGGCGCGCATTTCCAGGGATCGACTCCAGTGTTCGGTCCGGATGTTCATGGACATCAGGGCTTCGCTGGATCCGCCACGCCAGAGATCGTCGATATAGGACATGATCGCTTCGGCGCGGGCCGCGGGGTCGTCGGGAAGGGTGGTGATATCGAGCGATGGCGAGGCGGCTCGGATGCACGTCACGACCAGCAGGGACAGAGCGATCGCTGCGTTTCTCGGATTGAAAATGACCATGCCGGCCTCCTTCATATTATACAATGCCCGGAAGCCGGAAAAGTTTCAACTTGAACCGGGGCATCGATCCCGATAGGATGCGCGCGGGAGGCGGGCGATGGAGCAGGAACTGATTGGAAAACTGATGGCATTGTCCTGTGCGATACTCTGGGCGATTGCCGTGATTCTGTTCAAGCGCAGCGGCGAAACACTGTCTCCGCTGGCGCTGAATCTCTATAAATCCGTTGTCTCGATGATCCTGTTCCTGCCCTGCTTCATCATGGTCGGCGATGCGTTCATCCCCTCCCATGCCGTTTTTTCGGATTACTGGATTCTTTTCTGGAGCGGATTCGTGGGAATCACCGTGTCGGATTCGCTGTTCTTCAAGAGTCTCAATCTGATCGGTGCGGGACTGAGTGCGATCGTCGACTGCCTGTACAGTCCGATGGTGATCCTGCTCTCATTCGCCATTCTCGATAAAAACGTCACGACACGGGATGTCATCGGCGCGGCACTGATCATCTCGGCCGTCCTGATCGCATCGCTCAAAATCGACCGGAAGGCGCACGTGACGCATCGCGATCTGATGCTGGGAATGGTGTTGGGGGCTCTGGCGATGTTCGCGGTCGCGCTCGGGGTCATTCTCCTGGAACCCCTTCTCGCGCGCCATACCGCGCTGTGGATCACGGAAGTCCGGCTCGTGTTCGGTTCCGTCACGCTGGCCGCCTATGCGCTGATCATGAAGGACCGCAGGCGCCTGTTCGCGCCGTTCGTCACCCGGCATACCTGGCGGTTTGCCTTTCCCGCCACCTTCCTGGGAAGTTTCCTGGCGATGATTCTCTGGATCGGTGCGTTCAAGTTCACATCGATGGTTTCGGCGTCCATCCTCAATCAGACCAGCACGATTTTCATCGTTGTGATGGCCAGTCTGTTCCTCAAGGAGACGTTCACGATCCGCCGCGCCGCCGCCGTCGTTCTGGCGATGGCCGGATCGGTTGTCGTGATCGGCGGATGACCCGGCCAGCGAACGACCCGACCATCGGCGGTCACTCGGAGCCGGTATCCGAGTCCTGCAGGTTGAACCGCGGATAGAGTTCTGTGATGCACTGGGGACAGATGCTGTGCGTGAAATCCGCATCGGAATGCTCCCTGACGTACTGTTCCACCTGCATCCAGTAACCGGAATCGGTCCGGATTTTCTTGCAGTTTGCGCAGATCGGGATCAATCCGCTCAGGGTCTTGATGCTGGCCATGGCGCTCTTCAGTTCCTCGATGTAGCGCTCGCGATCCCGTTCGCACTGCTTCTGTTCGGTGATATCATGGAAAACGATGACAAATCCGAGATTTCTGCCGGAGTCATCCGTCAGGCTCGATCGATTGGTTCTCACCAGCGAGCGTCGGCCATCCCGCCGGGTCAGCGTCGTCTCCTGCTGAAATGTTCCCCCGTCAATGGTCGCCTTCGTCGGTTCGGTATCGAACACCGCCCGGAGTGTCTGATTCCGGGCCTCGGCTGAACTCCAGCCCGTCAGCGTTTCGGCCATCGGGTTGAGCAGAACGATATGATCCGAGGCATCTGTCGCGATGACCCCGTCTCCGATACTGAACAGAATGGCGGACAGAAGGTGCTCACTGTCGCGCAACTTCCGATTCATACAGTGCTTGTAAAGTGTGATTTCGATCGCGTACGGCAGTTGCTGGAAATCGACCGGTTTGGTCAGATAGCCGTATGGCTCCGCCTGTTTGGCGCGCTCGAGCGTGTCTTTGTCGCCGAACGCCGTCAGAAAAATGACCGGAATGTCGCGGGCCTGCATGAATCGGGCGGTTTCGATTCCGTCGAAAGGCCCCTCGATATGGATGTCCATGATGACCAGATCCGGCTTGCTCTGATCGACGATCCGAACAGCATCGGGGCCGGACCGGACGATCCCGTCGACGATACACCCGAGTTTTTCGATGGTGAGCTGCAGGTTTCGGGCGAAAATGAGTTCGTCTTCGACGATCAGAATGTGCGTCGGATTCATTCCGGTAATTCCTCCATCGATCCGGGAGTCGGAAAAAGCACCCGCCAGTGCGTCCCGGGTGAGGGGTTCCGCTCGAGTTTTCCGTTGAGCTGCGAGGTCAGCAGTTGGACGATGAGCAAACCGAAGGAGCCTGTCGATTCAGGAACAGGATCGACGGGCAATCCCGATCCGTCATCCTGTACGGACAACTCGAAGAGATCCTCCTGAATGCGCATCAGTCCGATCCGGATCGATCCGGTCCGATCGTCCGGAAATGCATACTTGAACGCATTGGTCACCAGTTCATTCAGGATCAGGCCGATCGAGATGGCGGTATCGAGACCGAGCAGGACGGGAGTGATCACGAGATCGATCTGGATGCGATCGGTTGATACTCCGAACGAGATTCGGATCTGCTCGACGAGAGTCCGGATGTAGGTATCGAACCGGATGCGCGAGAAATCGGATGTCTGATAGAGATGATCGTGAATCATGGCCATGGCACGGATCCGGAGTTTACTTTCATCGAGCACTCCGGAGGCGGCGCGATCGTGCGTGATGCCGGACTGGAGATCGAGCAGGCTGTAGACGACCTGAAGGTTGTTCTTGACGCGGTGATGAACCTCCCGCAACAACACTTCCTTTTCGGCCAGTGATGCTTTGAGCTGCGATTCCACCCGACGGCGCTCGTCGATTTCCGATTCGAGTTCGCGATTCAGGCGTCTGAGATCCGCGGTTCGTTCGAGGACACGCTTCTCCAGGCTCGAATACGCTTGTTGCAGCGCGTCCTCGACGACGCGTTTTTCGGTGATGTCCCGGGCAACCGATTGATACTCGATGATCGTTCCCTGCTGATCCGTGAGACCCCGGTCCGTGCGGCTGAGCCATCGCACCGAACCGTCCGGGCGGATTGCGCGATGTTCGAAGGTGATGGTCGGGCGGGACGGCGCGAGTTTGCGGATATGCGAGAGTGCCAGAAGCACATCGTCACCGGGCAGCAGATCGAGGATGGATTTTCCGACGAGCTGGTTTCGGGTGAGTCCGAAGAAGGCGCAGAAGGCTTCATTGACGAAGGTCACGCGACGGTCCGGTGAATAACGGCAGATCAGATCGTTCTGATCCTCGACGACGGCGCGATAGCGCGCCTGGGTGAGTTGCAGATCGAGTTCGATGCGTTTGCGTGCCGAGATATCGATGCCGGCCGTGACAATGCACGGTTCGCTGCTGTATTTCTGGGCGGCAACAAAGAAACAACGCGGAACCTGATCGATGATGGTCATGACTTCACGGCTGTCGGACTGCCGGTCGGAGGCGGCGAACTCGCGCACGAACTGAGTGAACTCGGTCTGGGCATCGAGAAAGCCGATGTCCTGTCCGATGAAGAAATCGGAATTCCGCCGGAAAGTCTCGCATAACATCCGGTTGACTCCGATGTAACGCAGGCGGGAATCGATCCACGAGACCAGGCCGGGAATGGCATCGAGCACTGCCTGGAGCTGATCGCGGGTATTCTGCAGTGCCAGTTCGGCCCGATGCAGTTCGGTCCGGTCGTCGGCGATGGCGAGCAGGCCATAGGTGGTGGGGTAGATCCGGGAATGGAGATAAAAAGCGCCGACATGGCCTTCGGCTTCGCGCCATTGGCCGTCCGCGAGGGCGTCCTTGTAGGCGGAGAACGAGCGTGTTTTTGCGAAGGACGGGAAGAGGTCGATGAGGGGGTGGCCGATGAGTTCCGACAGGGGCATCTGGACGAAGCGGCAGTAGGCGTCGTTGGCGTAGAGGATGCGGAGGTTGTGGTCGAGGGCGAGGATGAGGGAGGGGATGCTGTGGAGAAGGGACAGGTGTTGGAGGTCGGCGGGGGGTGGGGGTGGGTGGGAGTCAGGCATGAGGGGATTGTAGAGGGATGGGGGGGAAGATTCAATGGGGGGGCGAGCGGCGTGAAAAAATAGGGCTTGACAGGATCGTGAAATGGAATTATTTTAGGAGTTGTTAAAGAATTCACAGCGTGAAATTTTTAACAAGGAGACAAGTTTCATGAAAGGACAACCTGCTCGGGCGATCTCGGAACGCACCATCGAACGCCTCAGCCTCTATCGGCGGCTCCTCGCCAAACTCGCGCGGCAGCAATCCCCGCACGTCTACTCCCATACCCTCGCGTCACTCGCACACGGCACCCCCGCCCAGGTTCGTCGCGATCTCATGCTCATCGGTTTCTCCGGAAGCCCCGCCCGCGGCTACAACATCCAGGATCTCATCGATCGCATCGACCTGATTCTCGATTCCCCGGACGGCCAGCGCATCGCGCTGGTCGGCGTCGGCAATCTCGGACGCGCCCTGCTCGCCTACATCGCCGGTCAGCGCTCGAAACTCGCCATCGTCGCCGCATTCGATCGCGATCCGGCCAAAACCGGCCGACTCATTAACGGGATTCCCTGCCATTCGATCCTCGACATGCCCGACTTCATCCGCTCCCGGAAGATCACCCTCGCCGTTCTTGCCGTCCCCCAGGACGCCGCCCAATCCGTCGTCGATACTCTCGTCGCATCCGGCATCCGCGCAATTCTCAATTTCGTCCCGGTCCCGATTCGCGTTCCGAGGCACGTTCATGTCGATGATCTCGACATGATGATGTCACTCGAAAAACTCGCATACTTCGCCCGTCAGGCGGGCAACGGAGATTGATTTCAGATGGTTCTTTACGCGCACAGGCGCTCGTTATAAGGAGTTTTCCATGAACAGGGCTCTCGATGACATTTTTAAAAAATTCCCGGATGCCAAGCGGGACAGCCTGATTCCGATTCTGCAGGAAGTGCAGGAGTCCCAGGGCTATCTATCACGTGATGCCGTAGTCGAAATCGGCCGATATCTCAGCCTGCCGACCAGCAAAATCTATGGAGTGGCCACGTTTTACAACCAGTTCCGCTTCCAGCCTCTCGGCCACTATCACATCCAGGTCTGCCGCGGTACGGCATGCCACGTCAAAGGTTCTCTCGGCGTGCTCGATGCGGTCCGCCGGATTCTGAAAATCGAGCCCGGTCAGACTTCCCGGGACGGACTGTTCAGCCTGGAAGTCGTGGCCTGTATCGGTGCGTGCGGGCTGGCTCCCGTCATCAACATCAACGGCGAGTTTTTTGCCCGATTGACTCCGGACAAGATCGTCGCGATCATCGACACCTTCCGCAAAGAGGCCAAGAAAAATGAAAACTGAACAGTGGATCGGTCAACTGCTTCATGCTCCGCAATCCCCCGAGGGTTCCCCGGAATCCCCTGAACCGATGACCCGCGCCATCCGCAGAGACACCATCGAGCGCCCCGTCATCTTTCTCGGTACCGGCACCTGCGGTATCGGCGCCGGCGCTCTGAAAACACTCCAGCATGTGCGCGCCTGGCTGGAACGGAATCGACAGGAGGTCGATGTCGTCGAGGTCGGGTGCATTGGCCTGTGCGCCGTCGAACCGATCATGGACGTGCAACTGCCGGGGCGCTGCCGGATCGCGTTCCAGGACGTCACCCCTCAATCCGTCGATCTCCTCCTCGACCAGATCTTTTCCGGTCAGGTTCCTTCCGGCTGCGTTCTCGGGCAACATCGCAATCCGGTTGCGACACCCTGGGACGGTGTCCGGTTTCTCGATGAACACCCCTTCTTCGCTCCGCAAACCCGCTGGGTACTCGCAAACTGCGGCATCATCGATCCGCGCTCCATCGAGGAATACATTGCGCGCGGCGGGTATGTGGCCCTGGCCCGCACGCTTCGCTCCATCACTCCGCAGGCGGTCATCGAATCGATCGAGAAAAGCGGGTTGAGGGGTCGGGGGGGCGGCGGGTTCCCGACCGGCACGAAATGGAAGTTCGCCCGGAATTCCGAAGGTGAGCAGAAGTATCTGATCTGCAATGCGGATGAGGGGGACCCCGGAGCGTTCATGGATCGCGCGGTCGTCGAAGGCGATCCGCACCGTCTCCTCGAAGGCATGATTCTCGCCGCATACGCAATCGGTGCCAGCAAGGCGTATGTCTATATCCGAGCCGAATATCCCCTGGCGATTCGACGGCTTCGCGAAGCCATCGCGCAGGCCAAACAGTTCAATCTTCTCGGCCATAACATCCTCGACAGCGGCTATAATCTCGAAATCATCATCAAAATGGGTGCCGGCGCGTTTGTCTGCGGTGAGGAAACCGCGTTGATCGCGAGCGTCGAGGGCAAACGCGGCATGCCGCGCCCTCGCCCGCCATACCCCGCCGTACGCGGCGCATTCGACAAGCCGACCATCATCAACAACGTCGAAACGCTGGCCAATGTCCCCGACATCATCCGCAACGGATGGGAATGGTTCGCAGGGGTCGGCACCGGGTCCAGCAAAGGAACGAAAGTGTTCGCGCTCTCCGGCAAAGTCGTCAACACCGGACTCGTCGAAGTCTCGATGGGCACCTCCCTGCGCCAAATCGTATTCGACATCGGTGGCGGAATTCCGAACGGCAAGCAGTACAAAGCCGTGCAGATCGGCGGGCCTTCGGGCGGTTGCATCCCCACCCAGCATCTCGACATCCAGATCGACTACGAATCGCTCAAAACGGTGGGTGCCATGATGGGGTCCGGCGGATTGGTGGTCATGGATGAGAACACCTGCATGGTCGATATCGCGAAGTTCTTCATGGACTTCATTCAGCGCGAGAGCTGCGGGAAATGCATCCCCTGCCGCGAAGGCACCCGCAGGATGCTCGAAATCCTGCAGCGGATCACCAAACATTACCGGACGGAGACGGGTGAGGATGCGCTGATCCGGTTCCAGGGCGTCATGTATCTGCAGCGTCTGGCGGAAGTCATCAAAGACACCAGCCTCTGCGGACTCGGACAGACCGCTCCCAACCCGGTTCTCAGCACGCTGAGATGGTTCAGGAAAGAATACGAAGAGCACATTTACGAACGACGCTGTTCGGCGGGTGCCTGCAAGGAACTGCTGATCTATTCGATCGATGCCGATGCCTGTCGCGGCTGCACCTTGTGTGCGAAGAAATGCCCTTCCGGAGCGATCATGGGCGCGGTCAAGACGCCTCATTACATCATCCCGGACAAGTGCATCGCCTGCGGCGCATGCCTGGAAGCCTGCAAATTCGGCGCGGTAACCGTGAAGTAATCGGAGGAAACGACTGTGGCAACAATAGAAGTGAATGGACAGACAATCGAAGCCAAACCGGGCGAAATGCTCCTGGCAACTCTCCGGCGCGCCGGAATCCACGTGCCGACTCTCTGCTATCTCGAGGATCTCTTCCCCTCCGGTGCCTGTCGCATGTGCGTGGTGGAAGTCGAAGGCGAACGGGCGCTGGTTCCGAGCTGTGCGTATCCGGTCCGGGACGGACTGAAAGTGAAAACGCATTCCAAACGCGCCGTGATGGCCCGTAAAACCATCATCGAACTCCTCCTGTCGAACCATCCCGATGACTGCCTGTATTGTGAACGGAACCGGAACTGTGAACTTCAGAAACTCGCCGAGGAACTCGGTGTCCGCCGCAGACTCTATGTCGGTGAGAAGAACAATTACAAAGTCGATGCCTCGAGCCCCTCGATCGTGCGCGATCCCGCCAAGTGCATTCTGTGCGGAAAGTGTGTGCGGGTCTGCGAAGAGATCCAGGGGGTTTCGGCGATCGATTTCACCAAACGAGGCAGCCATGCGGTCATCGACACCGCGTTCACTCAGGGATTGAACGTGTCGAGCTGCATCAACTGCGGTCAGTGCATCATGGTCTGCCCGACCGGCGCGCTGCGGGAGCACAGCCACATCAAGGAAGTGATCGAGGCTCTCGAAGACCCGTCCAAAACGGTCGTTGTGCAGCATGCGCCGGCCGTGTCGGTTTCAATCGGAGAAGAGTTCGGCATTCGTCCCGGCACCGATATCGACGGCCTGCTCGCCGCCACCCTCCGGCGCCTCGGCTTCAGCCGCGTCTTCGAAACGTCATTCTCGGCCGATCTCACCATCATGGAAGAAGCCTCGGAACTCGCCCACCGCATCCAGACCGGCGGCACCCTGCCCATGCTCACGAGTTGCTCGCCCGGCTGGATCAAATTCGTCGAGGAATTCTATCCCGACTTCATTCCGAATCTGTCGAGCTGTAAAAGCCCGCAGCAGATGATGGGCGCGATCATCAAGAGTTATTATGCCGAAACGCAGGGAATCGATCCCTCCGGAATCGTCTCGGTGGCGATCATGCCATGCACGGCCAAGAAGTTCGAGGCGACACGCGCCGAATTTACTCAGGGCGGACGCTCAGATATCGACATCGTCCTGACCACGCGCGAACTCGCCCAACTCATCCGGATGCGCGGCATCGACATGAAATCGCTCAAACCGGAAGGCGCGGACACCCCCTTCGGTGAACGGAGTTCCGCCGGCAAGATTTTCGGTGCATCGGGCGGTGTCATGGAAGCTGCCATTCGCACGGCGCATTATCTCCTCACCGGCCGCGAACTCGAGGAATTGAAGGTGCAGGCGGTTCGAGGCATGCAGGGTGTGAAGGAAACGCGTGTGCGAATCGGGGATCTGGAGATCGGCGTGGCGGCGGTCAGCGGTCTGATCAATGCACGGCGGTTGCTCGACGAGATCCGCGCGGGGCGCAGGGACATCCAGTTCATCGAGGTCATGACCTGTCCCGGAGGCTGCATTGCCGGCGGCGGGCAGCCCCTCAACCAGGATCCCGATGTGCTCAGGGCGCGCGCCAAAGCGTTGTACGAAATCGATCGGGTCGACACGCTGCGGACCTCGCATACCAATCCATCCATCACGCGCATCTATGATGAGTTTCTCGGAAAACCCCTCGGCGAAAAAAGCCATCACCTCCTCCATACGCATTATGCCCGGCGCGAGGTGATGCTCTGATATCGCTCCGTCAGCGGTCTTCCAGCCCGGAAGGCCGCGGCGGCGATGGAAGAGGACGTGGAATGAACCTGATCAGAACGCCTTTGATAAAAACGATCCAGGAGCGTTGCAGGATGTGCTACACCTGCGTCCGTGAATGTCCGGCGAAAGCGATCCGGATCAGTAACGGGCAGGCCGAGGTCATCATGCAGCGGTGCATCGGCTGCGGCAACTGTGTCCGTGTCTGCAGTCAGAACGCCAAACAGGTGATGGATTCGATTGAACGGGTCAAGCTGCTTCTGGCATCGAATGACACGGTGGCCGCGATGGTGGCACCCAGTTTTCCGGCGGAGTTTCCGGGGATGGATCACCGGCAGTTGGTCGGTGGAATCCGGGAACTCGGATTCCGATATGTCACGGAGGTCGCGTTCGGAGCCGATCTCGTCGCCGAACGCTATCGCGATCTGCTCGAAAAAAACAAGGATAGCCGGTTCATCTCGACCGCCTGCCCGGCCATCATCGGATTCGTCGAACGCTACCACCCGAATCTCGTCACATCGCTCGCCCCCATCGTCTCACCCATGGTCGCCATGGCACGGGTGCTCCGTATCGAATATGGGCCGGACATCCGGATCGTCTTCATCGGGCCGTGCATCGCCAAGAAGGATGAGGCGCGGAGCGATCTGATTCCGGGGGAAGTGGACGAGGCGCTGACGTTCGAGGAAATCCGAAGGATGCTCGACGCCGAAGGTCTCGATCATCGCACGGTCGAACCGACGGAGTTCGATCCGCCGATCGGTGGAATCGGCGCATTGTTTCCGGTCAGCAAGGGGCTGCTCCAGACGGCCAACATCGAGGAAGATCTGGTGAGCGGCGACATTGTGTCTGCGGACGGACGCACGACCTTCACCGAGGCGATCAGGGAGTTCGAAACGGGCGATCTCGATGCCCGCCTTCTCGATATTCTCTGCTGTTCCGGCTGCATCATGGGCGCCGGGATGACGACCGGCGCTCCGATCTTCAGCCGACGCTCGCGGATCAGCAAATACGTCCGCCACAAACTCGCCCGTCTCGACAAACGCGCCTGGCGCGCAGACATGATGCGCTTCGAATCGCTCGATCTGACAAGGCGTTTCCGTATGAATGACCAGCGGATTCCGACGCCGTCCGGGCGGGAGCTGACCGACATCATGATGCGGTTGGGCAAGAAGAATCCCGGGGATGAGCTGAACTGCGGGGCATGCGGGTATGAATCCTGTCGTGAGCATGCGATCGCCATTTATCGGGGGCTGGCCGAAAACGAAATGTGCCTGCCATACACGATCGATCGGCTGAAGACGATCGTCAAGGAACTCGAAGTATCCTACGAAAAACTCAACAACGCCCAGCAGGCTCTCGTACACTCGGAAAAACTGGCCAACATGGGGCAGCTTGCGGCGGGTGTGGCGCATGAGATCAACAATCCGCTCGGTGTCGTCCTGATGTATTCGCACATTCTTCAGGAAGAAGCCGAGAAAAACCCGGCGTTTCGCGATGAGATCGCGATGATTGTCGAGCATGCGGACCGGAGCAAGAAGATTGTCGAAAAACTCCTCAACTTCGCACGCCAGAACAAAGTCAGTCTCGAGCCGGTGAACATCGTCGAGATGGTCCGGCACCACATGGTGTCTCTGGGGCCACCTTCGAACATCGACGTCGCCCTCGAAAACGAGCTCACGGACCCGATTGCCGACATCGATCGCGATCAGGTTCTCCAGGTCCTGACGAATCTCGTGACCAACGCATATGCCGCAATGCCGCAGGGGGGCAGGATGATTGTCCGGACGACCGGAACCGAGTCTCAGGTGAAGTTCATGGTCATCGACACGGGGACGGGCATTCCCAGAGAAAATCTCTCGAAGGTTTTCACCCCGTTCTTCACGACGAAGCAACAAGGCAAAGGCACAGGTCTCGGACTTGCAGTCAGTTATGGTATTGTTAAAATGCACCGGGGCGACATCCAGGTCGCTTCCAACGCGGATCCCACGAACGGGCCGACCGGCACGACCTTCACGGTCACGCTCCCGCGGCGCGCTCAGAAATAAGAGGTTGTTATGGAACAGTCCAGGAAATGTATTCTGCTTGTGGATGATGATATCGATTATATTTTTCAGACCAAACTGGTGCTCGAAAAAGCCGGATTCCGGGTCGTCTCCGCCCAGTCTCTCGACGAAGCCCGGCAAGCGCTGGCCGAAACACGTCCCGATGTGGCGGTGCTGGATCTGATGATGGAAGTGATGGATGCGGGATTTGTTCTGAGCTACGAGATCAAGCGAAAGGATCCGACCATCCCGGTCATCCTGGCGACTGCCGTCACACACGAAACCGGCCTCGAATTCGACGCGGCGACTTCCGAAGAACGCGACTGGGTGCGGGCCGACGTCGTATTGACCAAACCGGTCCGGCCGGAACAGCTCCTGCGGGAAGTGCACCGCCTTCTCGGACTGTAACGATGACACAACTCAACATGAAAATACTCGCCGTCGATGACGAACTCGGCATGCGCATGGCGGTTGCCCGTGTTCTCGATCGGAAAACGGACCGGCTACCGGATATCGAAGACGAGGTTCTGTATGAGGTGCGCCAGTCGGGCAGCGGGGAAGAAGCCCTGGACATCATCCGCGACTGGTCGCCCGACATCGTGCTGCTCGATCATAAACTCCCCGGCATCTCGGGGCTCGACGTGCTCGAGGAACTCTCGAAAACCACCAACGATTTCCTGGTGGTCATGATCACCGCCTACGCCAGTCTCGAGACCGCCGTCAAAGCCACCAAACTCGGCTCTTACGATTTCCTCGCCAAGCCATTCACCCCGGAAGAACTCCGGGTGACGGTCCGTAAAACAGCGAAAAATCTGATCCTGCAACGCCAGGCTCGCAAACACGCCGAAGAAAAACGACAGGTCCGGTTCCAGTTCATCTCGGTGCTCGCCCACGAACTCAAAGCCCCGCTCGCATCGATCGAAGGCTATCTGCGAATCCTGCAGGACTTTCAGCCCGGAGATGACCTCGATTCGCTCCGGCACATGGTCGATCGCAGCCTGATCCGCCTCGATGGAATGCGGAAACTGATTCTCGATCTGCTCGACCTGACCCATATCGAATCCGGAAAGAAATCCCGGGAACTGTCCGACGTGGACGTGCGTGAAATCATCCAGACTGCCATGGAGACGTCGCTTCCCGCGGCCCGGGACAAGCAGATCGAGGTTCGACTGCACGCCGATCAACCGGTCATGATGCGGGCGGATCGGAGCGAGATCGAGATCATCATGAACAATCTCGTCACGAATTCCATTAAATACAATCGTCCGGGCGGCACGGTCGATATCCGGCTCGACAGCAACCGGGGTGCCGTGTCCATCTCGGTCGCGGATACCGGCATCGGGATGACGAAGGAAGAACAGGAGCGGTTGTTCGTCGAGTTCTATCGGGTCAAGAATAACAAAACGAAGAACATTCTGGGTAGCGGACTGGGACTCGCGATCGTCAAGAAACTGGCGCTTCTGTATGATGGCGATGTGACGGTCGTGAGCGAACCGGATGTCGGGACGACTTTCACGGTCGATCTTCAGGACGGCATTTCGGCCAGTTCGTGATCACGGGAGCGATGAACATGCGAAAACCTTCATTCGAGGAGATCCTCCGATGGCTCAAAGAGGAGGATCCGCGTGTCCTCGATGCGCTGTGGTCGGAAGCGGATGCCGTGCGGCGCGAACATGTGGGTGACGAGGTTCATCTCAGAGGCCTGATCGAAATTTCCAATGTCTGCGCCCGACAGTGCATGTATTGCGGAATCCGGGCCGGGAATACCCGGGTCGAACGGTATCGGATGACGGCCGATGAGATTCTGATGGGCGCGCGGCAGGCAGCCGGGTTTGAATACGGCACCGTCGTGCTGCAGTCCGGCGAGGATCCCGGGATCGAACGCGCGTGGATGGCCGATCTGATCCGGGCGATCCGGAAGGAGACGGGGCTCGCTGTCACGCTCAGTCTGGGCGAGCGCGACGAGGCGGATTACCGCGAATGGAGAATGGCGGGTGCGGATCGCTACCTGCTGCGCTTCGAAACCTCCAATCGCGCACTCTTCGACGCCATCCATCCGCCTCTTCCCGGGCAGGTCTCAGATCGGATGGCCATCCTCGGGACACTCAAGAAAATCGGATACGAAGCCGGAAGCGGTGTCATGATCGGCATTCCCGGCCAGACCTTCCGCGATCTCGCCAACGATATCCTCACCTTCCGCAACCTGGATCTTGACATGATCGGCGTCGGACCGTACCTTCCGCACCCCGAAACCCCTCTCGCACAGCGGATGTTCGTTCAGGGTGAGGAGCAGGTCCCGAACACCGAAGGCATGACCTACAAGGCGGTGGCTCTGACCCGGCTGGTGTGTCCGTGGGCCAATATCCCGAGCACGACTGCGCTGGCGACTGTCAATAAAGAACACGGACGCGAACTCGGCCTCATGCGCGGCGCCAATGTCGTCATGCCGAATCTCACGCCCGTCGAATACCGCTCAAAATATGAAATCTATCCTGCCAAAGCGTGTCTGTCGGAGACGGGAGAGCAGTGCCAGGGATGCATCAAAACCCGGATCCGTTCGATCGGACGCATTCCCGGCAAAGGACATGGAGGCGCGAAACGAAGAGAGTGATGCGGGCTGCCCGGGCATTCGCCGGAGGGCTGTTCGTCACGGCCGTGAGTCATCTCGTGATCGGTTGGTTCGGGTTATCCGGTCTGCCGCGCGATCTGATCGAATGGATTCCGTGGACTGTTCTGGCGGGGATGATGGGTCTGATCGCGTTCACCGGCAGGGTGACGCTGCCGAGAGTTCTGTTCATGTCGGGTATCGCGCTTGTCCCTCTGGTGATTCTGTCCTTCCATGCCGTTCGACCCTATGCGGATCGGAATGCCCGGATCATTCCGTTCGATGCGGTGAAATGGCGGGAGGCGCTGCACGAGCGAACGGGCGATCCCCATCCCCTCCGACTCGGGATGGCACTCGATCTGATCCGGGCCGCCAGGCTGGACGGCGCGTCACGCGAGACGGTCCTGGAACTGCTCGGCCCGCCCGACAGCACGCGTTACGGGGATCTGTCGGTGCCGGACGGCAATCTGGTGTATCTGCTCAATCCGGGGGGGAGCGGTTCGAGTGTGGACGCAGAGGTATTGCGCCTTCAATTCGATCGCACCGGTCACCTCAAGACGTGCTGGATCGAGATCATCTGAGGTAACACACGATGAAACAATGGTATCAGGAGCTATTCACCCGATATGCCCGATCGTACGACCGGGAATGCTTCACTCAAGGGACGACGGGCGAGGTTGACTTCATTGAGCGTGAAATCGGACCGAAAAAACCTGCTCATATCCTGGATATCGGATGCGGGACCGGCCGCCACGCAATCGAACTCGCACGCCGGGGTCATCGGGTCACCGGTATCGATCTTTCTGTGGATCAGCTCGGGAGAGCTCGGGAAAAAGCCCGCGAAGCGGATGTCGCGGTCGAATTCATCGAACAGGACGCGCGCAATTTCCGGTTCGATCAGCGTTTTGACGCGGCGATCATGCTTTGTGAAGGCGCGTTCCCGCTCATGGAAACGGATGAGATGAACTATGAGATACTCCGGTGCGCCAGACAGGCGCTTGCGCCCGGAGGCCGTATGGTCCTCACCACATTGAACGCGCTGTTCCCGCTCTTCCATTCAACACAGGAATTCATCAATGACAACAATACCGGAATGATCACATCCGATTATACGTTCGATCTGATGACATTCCGTGAGACTTCGACGCTGAGGATCCCGGACGACGACGGGAATATCCGGACTCTTCAGTGCAACGAGCGTTATTACACACCGTCGGAGATGCGTTGGCTGCTTGCGTCGCTTGGATTCAAGGATATCGGGATTTTCGGCTGCACGCTGGGGGCTTACAGCAGGGAGCGGGTGTTGACGAAGGACGATTACGAGATGCTGGTGGTGGCGACAGCCTGATCCGGCGGTGCGCACCTCGGGAACGCATTGGTATCCTGTTCCGTATCGGCTATACTCGGGACTCGCGGGAGGGCCGGGAATCCGATGGTACGGATAGAAGCCATCATGCGTTCGAGGTGGGGCGTGCTGGGGATGGTGCTGATTCCCCTCGTGCTGTCCCGCTGGATCGCTGCCGCACATATTGTTCCGAATACTCCCTGTTTCGATAAATACGTCATTCTTGCGGACGATTTCTACAATCCGGATGCCAGGGAGCCGTTCACCTCGAGCCCCGTCTATTCGGCGTTTCTCGGTGGTCTGCTGCGTCTCGTCGGGAACGATATCCAAACCGCTCGCATCATGCATCTCATCCTGGGCGGAATCGGCATTCTCCTGCTGACATGGGCGGCCTGCCGGCTGTGGGACAACGCGACAGGGCTGGCCGCGGGATTGCTCGGCGTCATCGCCCAGCCGAGTCTCATCTACGATAGTGATCTGGTCACGACCGGGCTGGAAACGCCGTTCACCGCGATGTTGATTCTGTTTCTGATCAATGCGGCGGCGACCCGTCGGGGCACGCTCTGGCTGCTTTCCGGTATCACTCTCGGTTTGCTCTCGGGAATCCGCCCGAATGCGTCGATCCTGACACCGGTGTTGTGTATGGCCGCATGGGTATCCGGAGTGGGAATCGGGCGTCGATTCCGCAACACTCTGGCCGCGGCGGCGGGCATCGCATGCGCAGTGCTGCCGATCACCTTCATGAATGTGATGCGGAGCGGGGAATGGATTCCCGTGACGGCCTCGGGAGGAGCGGTGCTTTACTCCTCGAACAATTACCGGGCGACGGGGTTGGGTTACTCCCCTCCACCGGCATTGACCGAACTGGAAAACACGATGTTCCGGGACTCGGGTCGCAGAGCGCCGGTTGAACATGCGCTGTTCAAATTGCTTGCGGATCGTGCGGCAGGGCGGACGCTGACCTATCGGGAGGCGTCGGCGCAATATGAGGCGGATGCCGTCCGATTCATGCGCTCGAATCCCCGGATGACACTCGCCGGGTGGGTCCGGAAAACGATGTATCTGATCAACTCCTATGAGGTTCTGGATACTGTATCGTTGTCCGTGATCGGGCGTGAGGTTGCCCGGTGGTTTCCGTTCTGCCCGGGATTCGGCACCTTCGTCGTTCTGGGGGTCTGCGGAATCGCGCTGGTCATCGCGGGACCCTCCAGGGCGTCGGCTGCCCTGAGTCTGCTCGGAGTCCCGCATCTGATCACCGGAATCGTGTTCTATGTCAACGGAAGGCTGCGTGCCGCCCTGCTTCCCGTATTGGTATTGTTTGCGGCGTACGCCGTTCGCCGGCTGCTGAATGCCCTCCGACGGCTCGATGCCGAATTGTGGCTCTGGATCCCCACCCTGCTTCTGCTGACGGCGCTCGTCAACTGGGAAGACGATGTGATACGGCGGCACCGTGAGACGCTGACTCCGGCGTTCCGCTTTTCAATGGAGGGGTTGCAGGCATTGAAGGCGCAGGATCTTGAAAGAGCGGAGGTGTCGTTCCGGAATGCGGTGACAATCGATCCGTTCGATGCGCGTGAGGCGTGGGCAAACCTGGCAGTGATCTATTCACGACGAGGCAACAGCGCCGCAGTGGAACAATGCATGCGACGGAGCGGAGGGGTGTGGACGCATGAAGAACTGGCGACGATTGTCATTCCTCCGTTCGAGGAAGACCGGCTGTCGGCCGATCTGGCCGGCGCGCTGGCGTCATGGCGCGTCGGAGACCGTGAGGGGGCAGCTGCGCGCCTGAACGCGCTTCTCGATCGACGTCCGGGACACCCCGACATCTTATACAATCTTGCGGTCTATGCCGCCTCGCGTCGGACGCCTCCATCATGCGATCAGGTGATTCGATTGATCGATCAGGCGCTCGATGCGGGGTTGAAATACGAATTGATTTCGACGCGTGCCCGCAATCTGAAGGCGGACTGTCTGACAAAAACAGGCCGGGATGAGGACGCCGGACGAGAGCTGAATCAGGTGGCGTGGGAGGCAGAGATGATCGTGGAGCGGATGCCGGGACTCACGAAATGACGGGGAGTCTTTTGCGGTCGCGCACTTTGGCGACGGGCAGGTCACGAGCAAACATCTGAAGGTCGAAGAATGCCCGGCTGGAGTCCCGATCGACGACCCGAACGGGCCACTCGTCGTTCAGTTCGGCGGCGGTATTATCCCAGGTGCGTTCGCCGATGTCCTTGCGGAGAGCTTCGGTGTGATCGTCCGGCACTTCATACAGATTGAAATCGCGGAAACCGCGCCAGATCAGGTTCGACACGGCTTTCTCGGGTTCCAGACAAGTGATGACGACCGTGGGGCCGTTGCTGACGAGGATAATGTATGCCTTCATACGAAACCTCCCGGTGAAGCAGGGTTGCTCGATGTTCCTTTTTATCATGATGGGATTTCCGATGGATGTCAAAGTTCATGCCGATGCTTCGCTCGTCGATCTCGAACGGATGACATTTATTCGATGTAGCCGAGACTCTGGAGTTTGGCGCGCAAGGCCGCATGCCCCTCGTCGGCTTCGAAAACCGCGTATTTCGTCAAAGCGATCGGCAGCGACGTCCCCTGTGTCCATTCCATCGATTGTCCGCGTGTCCGGTTTACATTCATCCGCACGATCGTGTCGGCCAGATCGAGATACACTTCGTAATGATCGCCGCGATACGCGGCTGACCGCACGATGCCCCTCAATCCCCCCGGCGCATTGTCCGGTCGCACGTCGATGTTTTCCGGCCGGATGAGCAACACGATGTCACCGCTCTGCCGGGGTGACGCCATGCCCGTGATCTCGGTGTCCATCGTCCCGATGCGTAATGCGCCGTTCTCGACGGTCGCCTCGATTACATTCACATTCCCGATAAAGCTCGCGACGAATCTGGTTCGGGGAGAATCATAAATCTCGCGAGCCGTTCCGGCCTGCTCAACCCGGCCATGATTGATCACGACAATCTCATCGGCCAGTTCGAACGCCTCTTCCTGATCATGCGTCACGAAAACGGAGGTTGTATGCACCTCATCATGCAGTTTGCGAAGCTGTCCCGACAGATTTCTGCGGACCTTGGCATCGAGTGCTCCGAAGGGTTCATCGAGAAGCAGGAAGGAGGGGCGGGGTGCGAGTGCGCGGGCGAGTGCGATGCGCTGGCGCTGGCCGCCGGACAACTGGGACGGATAGCGTGAGGCGTAGCCCCGGAGCTGCACCAGTTCGAGTAACTCGTTGACACGGTCGCGGATGTCCGAACGGCTCCAGTGATTGACCTCGAGACCGAAGGCGATGTTCTTCCATACGGTCATGTGCTTGAACAGGGCATAATGCTGAAACACGAATCCGACTCCGCGATCCCGGACCGGTTTGCCCGTGACGGGGGCCCCTTCGAGATAAATTTCGCC
>CALFER010000071.1 GCA_937951895.1 uncultured bacterium | reverse complement strand
TGGAGGCGCCGGGATTGCATTCCACGATTCCCCGGAATCCTCGCTGACGTTCACCTCCCCCTCATCCAGATGGACAATCAACCGGGGATAACTCCGGGATACCGCAATCGTTCCGGACAGGTTCCCCCGCGGGCCGATTTCGCGGAACGAGACCCCGAACACAGGAACGACGGTCAGAGCGAAAAGAATCAGCACAGACACGCTATCCGATACGCGCAGCGGTTTCTGTTTCATGCTCGGTCACTCCCACGTTTGATTCAGTAAAAAAACACCTCAACACCCACGAAAAACCTGCGTAAGAAAATAGTACCACCGATCGACCGGAAGCACAATCAGCCGGACTCGGTTTCAATAAGACAATCCAGCGGAACGTATCACTCGACCACCCCGCTCCCTGAGCCTGTCGAAGGGAGCTGTGCCCGATCACCCCGCTCCCTGAGCCTGTCGAAGGGAGCTGTGTCCGATCACCCCGCTCCCTGAGCCTGTCGAAGGGAGCTGTTGGCACGAACCTGAGCCGTTATCGAAAATGCCAGTACAGATGCGCCGTATCGGCCGCAAAGCCCGAGCCGTCCCCGTTCACCAGAAATCCCCAGAATGACAGCCCGCTCATCTGCCCCGCCCCGGACGGCCACGTGAAGCTCAGAATCGTCTCCTCCCAGGATTGATCCGCCTGCAGATCGATCACCGTGGTCGGGATGCCGTGCGACAGATCCTGCCAGCCCGGCCAGGTGTAGTACAGATGCGTCTCGCCGACGGGGATATCGAGCAGAACCGCGAGTTGCGCGTGGAGAGGGTCCGGACCGTTTTCGATGCGGTAGCCGAGATCGAATGGTTCACCGGAGGAGAACGTGCGGTCGTTCATGGTCAGTTCGAGCGAGGGGGGAAGAGGGGTGCTGGTCAGAAGTAACATTCGGTGATTACCCGTGTCGGAATACTGCTGCAACAGTGAGACGAATCGATGACCGTCATACGTGCAATCCCGGACATAACAATCGGTGGTCGCGTCTCCGAGAATCTCTTCAACCCAGCCGATTCCATCCTGCCGGATGATGTGACAGGGATCATTATAATCGTTGTACGCAATCAACAGGCGATCCTGAGAATCGATCTCCCATCCGGTGCGGTCAGGGTTCAATCCGATCATCTCGGATTTCCAGGATTCGCCGTTAAAGCTGAATACTTCCTCATTCAGCCTGATCCTCGGGGTTCCATCGCCGGCCAGAACTAATTCCAGATCGTCATCGTACGTATCTTCATGCTCCAAAATGGTCGTCGTCCACCCCGATGCGGTTCTGAAACTGACCCGGAGTTCTTCGTGGAATGTCGCAAAGACAGGATTCGGAGCGGTTTGCATCCGTGCCGACAAAGACACGGAGTCGTAATCCGATTTCTGCGTGAATGAATCCACGACTTGTGAATCCCATGAATCCTCCTGACGAGACAGATTTCTGACTGTAACAAACAGGCTGGATTCAGTTCGTTGCGCGATCTGCAGTTGATCCTGATGGTCCGGAGAAAGACATAGATCCAGCGCCATCAGTCTGCGATCCGGAACCGACTCGATCAACTGCCGGCTCACATCGAATCCATCCACGGTATCGACCCAAAGCTGATACTGACTCGGGAGGGTTAACCCCACGGCAACGACACATCGACTCGGATCGCCATGTCCGAGCTGAAGAAGGAGTTCCTGATACGAATCCGGCATCTCGAATCGCACCGTCCGATGTGCCCATACAGACCCGATCCACGTCCAAATGGCATATCCATCCTCCCGGCTAACGAAAACGCGCATCACACCGGAGGAATCGAACTGAATCCGGCTCGACCGGATCCCTCTGGGAGAAAAACAAACGATTTCGGCTTGAACAGATCGGGTATCCACACGTGCTTCCACCAGATCGAGTCCAATCCTCACCGAATTGGAAAGCGCCTGTAGAACACCGAAAACCAATTCGTCCGGATCGATGATCCGGATGGGGCGGGCATTCGATGTTTCCACCTGAAACATCATCTCCTCGGAGGCCCATCCCGTCCCGTCGAATCGTGTCAGTTCCAGACGACTGTAATCGGCGGAAACATGCGCGATGACCGGGTGATCGAGCACATCCAGAGCCACCGTCGCTACGCGACCGCATCCCCACTGCGGATCGGGCGTTTCCCAATCCCACTCTCCGAACTCGTTCAACCGACCATACAGAAGATTATTGTCGTAACCGTCCCATGCCGTGAGATGCACGCTGCCGTCCGTGCCTCGCACGATCGAACAGTGCTCGCCCTGGTTCCCGACCTCGCGAATCGTTTCAACTGAAAGAATCGTTCCATCAAACACGGCCTGCCGCATATCAAAATTCGGACTGCCGACATGATACACGAGATGGAAGCCGTTTCCGGTCAATCCGACACTGTCGATGTAGCGATCGCAATCCGCATCCGCATCGATCAACATGGGTTCACCACTGACCGTTCCGTCCGTGACGTCCCATGCCCACAAGCGCCCTGTCGGATCGCTCGCGAACACCCAAACCGTGCCATCATCGCTGACGGTGATATCCGGATTCACGGGCTGGCCGGAATCCATCGGAACGGTCTGAATCTGCCAATTCGATTCGGTTCCACTTGCGATCCGCAATTCGGAACCGGACACGTAAACGACCCACAATTCGTCATTTTTTCGCGTACTCGAGACCGCTGATGCCACCGGATCGATCGTTTCATATGCCCACCCGCCCTGTAACCGATAGGAATGCGCCAGAGTAATACCTGCTGTGAAATAGTGTTCATTCCCCAGCGAGTCCCGGACGGCATCGAACGCGGTGAAATCCGAAGGCACATCAAGATCGCTGATTGCGTGTTCGAAGGCTGATTCCGCTGTCGCGATGCCCAGAAGCAGAACGATTGATATTCCAAGTGAAACGAGATGTTTCATCGGGAGTCTCCTTTCACGGAAAGCAACGGGGCGTAGTCGCTGCGATCTCCATGCGAGTCCACCGCCTGAAACCGGTAATACCCGGACGGAACCGAAATCGGATCCACGAGTGTTATGAAAAAGCCGTCTCCCGCATACGGATCGACACCCGAGCCGTCATCATGCAGGGTGTAAATCGGATTGCCATTCGAATCACATACGAGGATTTCGGTCACATCGGAAATCCCTTGCGGATCGTCGGCCAGCACGGCGATCCTCCCTGAACGATCCCCCTCTCGGATCCGCGTGTTCCAATAGCCAGCCACCAGAATCTTCGGCGCATTTTCCGGCAGACTCCGGACTCGCACGGACGCCTCCTCCGTCCATTCTCCTTCGTTTCCATCGGCATCATAACAACTGATCCGATACCAGAGCAGGACATCGGGATCGGCGGACACGCTGATCGGTCCGGCCTCCAGTTCATCGCGCCCGGCTATCCGACAAGCATCGTACTCTCCCGAGTAATCGCCCGTATAGAGTTTGATCCCGGTTGCATCCGAGGGAATCGACACCGTGAATTCAACAAAACTGTATCGTGGGACAACGGATTGAACCGTTGGTTTTCCGGGCGGGTCATGATCCGTGAGTATCAACTCGTAAAGGCCATACGCCACGACGATGAATCGATCCGGATTGGATGGATCGACCACGATTTTTCTGATGGTTTCATCCAAACCGGACACGATGGGTGTCCCCCATTTTCGATAGGGACTGGACCGGCATATACTCGATTCGGATTGACAGTACTCCCCGTAGATGAATTGGTCTGGGTATGCTTCAAGAAAAACCAATGATGTCGCGCCACCATGCTCACGATAGACAATTTCGAGAGTATTGAGATCCATCGTCATGAGCCTGGGTTCATTCTCGGGATCATTCATTCTACCTATGATCTTGTTCGGCGAGAGTGGCACTTGGGAAAACGGTAGAATCAGCTCGTTGGAGGAGAAGATACAAGACCAACTGAGCCCACCATCCGTGGATCGCTCCAGGTATTCGACATCCGTTCCGCACTGGGATTTTGATAAAAAGAGATGCCAGATGTTCGGAAGAACCGGATCGATGATCAGCAGATCGGGATATCCAACCCAAGCTGCCGAGAAAAACTGAGTCCATGACGAATCGTCCGGCGATCTTGAGTATCCGCCGGAGGAGAAAAGGCGTAGAAGTTCGCCAGTCTCCGGATTGAACTGATGATAGCCAATATTCGTGTAGGGACAATCTTCGTTGTATATATGCCAGGATGCTGCTTGATCGGTCGACATGATCATACTGAAAGTATCGTCGGCTGCATATAGTCGACCTTCCTCGTTTGGATCCGGGATGATCGAACCACGACCCCGAGGCGGGAACGTTTCGGAGAGTTGCCATGAAGCACCATTATCCGTGCTGATCCACAGGCAGTGATTGTCATCGGATGCATACAATCGTCCCGGGGAGAAGGGGTCGAATGAAACAGCATTGATACTTGCGGAATGGGATCCGGAATACGAACGAGTGAAGTCAAAGCCGGCATTGGTGGAAACTCGGAGAAAATTGGTGGACCGGATCAACCACTGCTCTGAGGTTACAAATATTGACCAGAACTCCTCTCGAAAACGGCACCGCTCGATCCATGTCATTCCGCTGTCTTCGGATACGTATAAACGATTTCCGTAGCCGGTCACCATCGTAAGATCTGTTCCGTAAATGAACTCTAGATAGTATGCCGATCCCGGGGTCTGAACGTGTTGCCATTCCCCCCCCATCCACGGCTTTTTGTAGATTAAACCTGTCGTTCCCCAGATCCAGCCGTTCATGACTCTGCAGACATGGAACGGGTTCCCATCCGGGGTAATATGAAATCGCCAGTTCC
This sequence comes from uncultured bacterium, assembly GCA_937951895.1. Taxonomy (GTDB): domain Bacteria; phylum CSSED10-310; class CSSED10-310; order CSSED10-310; family CALFER01; genus CALFER01. The sequence goes on along the minus strand of CALFER010000071.1, from coordinate 129 downwards.
CGCCGAGATCATCCGTAAGAAAAACGAAGGTGGGTAAGATAATGCCTTGTCTCAATTGCAGCAGGAGTGCCTGTCCGGACGGTTCCGGAATGGTAAACCCGACTGGCTGGAAGATGCCCGGCGGCACCG
>CALFER010000070.1 GCA_937951895.1 uncultured bacterium | reverse complement strand
ACCCAGTTTACTCCGATCAAACCCCATTCCAAGGTGTAGTTGCTCGCACGCTTACTTTTGTATAAATCTGATTTCCAATTCGCACAAGTGATTCAGCAGATAGTCCTTGGACTTCAATAATGAAGCACATCAATAGACTGCACACGGTTACCCAAGACAACTTGCGTACGCTTGCCATTGTAACTCTCCTTTGGTTATTAGGGGCGGGTGTGCAAAAGCGGAAAACGTGAATCCGAATTTCCGAAGTAATCCACTGCCTGAAAATTCAATAGCCACATTCCGCTTTGCCCCGGTGTTGTTTCAGACTGCGTAAAATAAAAACCGGAATCCGGTAAAACATCATCCCGTAGACTGACACCGATTGGAGTGTCTTCTATCAACAGATCAATTCGCATGACCTTGTCATGCAGATCCGTATCCTGTGCCACTCCTGCGACAACCAGCGAACTGGACTGCCCCGCTTGCAGTCGGGTGTTTCCATATCCGCCAAGTTGCATTTGGGGCGGACGGGAGTCAATCTTCAACATCGACATGGAAGCTAGATCGTAGATCACGTCGGGAAATCCGGGAACAAACTGAGTTTCCAATGGGAACACCGCATCGCCGAATGTCTTTCCGCGATCAACCGAGCGAGATTTGTTATCATCCGTTGTTTGAAACAGGAACTCCAGTGAATTCACTTCTGAGATAATGAAACCATCAAAAAACCGTGTTGCTTTCTGTGTAAGCAGGTTCCATGATTGTCCTTTGTCCTCTGATATATATACTTTTCTAGGTTGTGCATACAGGACATTTCGATCGTGCGGATCAAACAGAACATTCCCTTGAATTCCCATTAGATTGACAGTATCGATCATCCCTCTACTGCGCCCGATCTCCTCCCAGGATTGTCCATCATCTGTCGTGCGAAACAGCAGCGCGTTTGCGTTTTCGATCGCTCGTCCCAACACATACCAGATACAGGGATTTCTCGGATCATCAGATACACACTTCACGTCGTCTGTGCCTTCAATCGGAATCGCTTGCCATGAAATACCTTCATCATTGCTCACCGCTGCCCAAGACTTGAAATCTTCGTACGAATCTTCTCGATTATTAATTATCCCAAATACTCGATGACTCAGCGATTTCGATGGAAAGACCTCCGAAATCTCATCAGAAACATCATTACTCAGTTCCTGCCATGTCAATCCCAGATCCGTGCTCTTGTAGATCACTCCTCGGAATTCTCTGTTGCATTGACCGTAATCTGAAGCAAAAGCGAAGAGTGCGTCATTCGATCTCAATTCAAAAAACTGAGAAAAGTATAGCTTTCGATCGATGGGGAAACGGGGTAAAGATTCCCATGTCAAACCCCAATCCAATGATCGCCAACGACCTTGCGTATAATCTTTTCTGATCATAAGTCCACGATGGTTTCGACTTATATAACCCATATGTCCCAATCCAACGTAGTTCATGGAAAACCACTTGAGACCAAAGTCCGGTGTGTAATGTATCTGATCATAAGGAATATAGAGCATCCCAGGCTGCCACGGAGAAACTTCAAATATGTGTCTGGAACGCTGTTCAGCACAATAGATAACAGTCACGACAGGTTCCCATGTATTGCCCGAATCACTCGTTCGTTCGATGGCCGGGCATCCTCCTGCGGCAACAATCATGATTTCCGGATTCTCCGGATCGATCGAGATGTCCAATGCACCACTGCCAGAGCCAAACTGCGACCATGTCACACCGGAATCCGTCGATTTCCGCATGTAAGATTCTTGCCAATCTCCTAACGATATCAGGCAATCCGCATCCTGTGGATGAAACACGATCCGATTGACGCCTTTATTCCATCCGCCCCATTGTTCGGAATTCACCAGCGGTATCCATGTCGCTCCTCCATCGTCGCTCTTGAGAATCGCCAGTTCCTCATACGAACATCCGATCAGGATTCGATCCGGATCCATCGTAGAGAAGTTGATCGACTTGATAGTTCCAGATGTATAAGAGATTACATACCGTTCGCTCCAGGTCAGTCCTCCATCCGTACTTCGATCGATCGCCATTGGACTCGAATCATCCACCCGGGTCGCTCGGATCATCGTGCTTCCATGTGGAGATATCCCAAGCATAACGAGATCCGGATCGAGTTCCGGCAGAACATTCCAGGTTTCTCCCTTATCGTCGCTACAGGCTATTTTCCGGGCATCATCGACATAGACTCGATCATGTCCTTGTACATGTGAAATCGTCAGGTGCGAATTCGAGCTCAAGGCAAACGGAAATGGATCAATCCGTTCCCATGTCTCGCCAGAATTCGTACTCTTAAATAAATACCATTGCTTAATGTAGGACGAGGTATAAAAATAACCTACCCCGAATATCAACCCGACGCTGTCTGGAATGCATGTAATGTCGATCAGCATTGGAGCAACCTGAACAGTCTCATACCACCTGTTCGGCTCCATGTCCTCGGGCTTAATGGCGAAGCCGGTCGAGGCAAAAATGAGGAAACCGAAAACTACAAATCGAGAAAACATCGCTTCTCTCTCCATTTCAAAAAACCACAACAAACTCATGAACTAATTTTAGTATACGGAAAGAAGTGAATATGTCCAGAAAATTATTTGTTAATATTTGCGGACGTTTACTTTAATTCAACATCGACTTACACAACTGTCGATCAAGGTTCATTTAACATCATATGATAGTCACTATCACTGACAACAACGTCAGCTCAAAATTAACAAAGAGCCGTGGTGTGTCCATACGAGATAAATCGCGGCTCTTTTTTGTAAATAGCCGTGTGATTTTTAGGACAAGGAAATGCAAGTAATCACTTGTTTTGTTGCTAGTACGATGTGGAGATGTGTGCGCCCCGCCAAACATGGAAACAATTCCTACTGTTGCAACTGTTTCTTCGTGTTTCAGAGCGGCATGGAACACTTCAGCCCAATGAAATCAAGCCTTCACGCAAAGTGTTCCAGAGTTCCACTGGAAAACGGTGGTAATAGTAGTCAGAAATGTAGCATGGATTTTCTTGTGAAGTCGGGCAAAGAGATGTACTCCTGAACTGAGCGCTAAGTGAAAACAGACGAGCATGGACGGTAGGCAAGCGCT
>CALFER010000069.1 GCA_937951895.1 uncultured bacterium | reverse complement strand
AGATATCCACTCGTGACTGGAGTTCAGACGTGTGCTCTTCCGATCTATCCGGATCTCCTGTTCATTTCGATCCATCAGGATGGACGAACGCTCTACCCCGGCACCGGATTTCAGGAAGAAACAGGCGGACCGGCGGCTCGATCGACCAAAATCAACCTGCCCCTGCTTCCCGGAACCGGTGATGATGAGGTGTTGCGGTTGGTCAATGAGATCGTTGTGCCTGCCGTAGAGTCTTTCAAACCGGAACTCGTTTTGAACTCCGCCGGACAGGATGGTCATTTCAGCGATCCACTTGCCGGGCTCTGCCTGACGGCGGGGGGATATGCGGAAATTACCCGGCGCATCAAGCCCGATCTGGTCGTTCTCGAGGGAGGATACAGCTGTGACGGGGGATTACCCTATGCGCATCTCGGGATTCTGTCAGCGCTGTGCAGTATCGAGACCGACACGCTGGTCGAACCGGGTCTGGAGGGGCTTCACGGTTCCGGTAATCCAAAGATTCAAGCCCGGATCGAGCAGCTTATCCGGTTTTTCGCAGCATCTCCCCCAATCAGTCGCCCCGATCCTGCCCCCGGGATGCACTCCGATTCCGAATCACGCAGTGTGATTCTATACGATCAACCCAATCTTTACGATCACCGAATCGAGCGCTATAATTCGTGCCAGAATTGCTCGGGAAAACTGACGATCCATTCTCAGGCCACGCTGCTCTCCCGACGTGAGTTCTTCTCAAGAATTCACGTGATCCCCTTCGACGGCTGTCCGGATTGCAGGGATGCAGCTTACCGCGATGCGGAAAATGAACCTGTCCGGGATCGTGTTCGCATCGATCGTGTGATCGTGCAGGACATGCGTACCGGGGTCGTCGACACAGTTCGGGCAATTCCGACGGAATGACAAAAACTCAGGATTCCTCTCGGATCAACTACATCGATGCGCTTTCGGGATTGGCGTCAATCCGTACGGTTCTCGTGCATTCGCTCGCCAATTTCTTCGTTCTTCAGAGCATGTCACCGTATTTTCTCGATTTGCCATCCTGGGCACGTCTCGCGGATCTGATTCTGCGTCATTCTGTTCCGGTCTTTGTCTTTGCGGCCGGGTTCCGATATCAGATGTCGTACGAGAAGCACCCGGATCGCGGATATGTCGCCTATGCACGATCACGGATCAAACGGATGGCGGTTCCATTCCTGCTGTGGACGGTTTTCTACTATTATCTCTGCGTGCTCACCGAACCGAATCTGAAGGACTGGAACCCGATATTCACGGGATTTCCTTTCCCTTCCCGCCGACACATCCTCAATATGCTCACCGGCAGCGGAAATCCGGCCTATCAGTTCTGGTTTCTTCCGATGCTGTTCCTCGTGAATCTGCTCTATCCTCTGATTGTCAAACTTCCCCTGAGAAATGCGACACCGCTTCTGTTTTCGAGTGCGTTTTACGGGATCAGCTGGTATCTGGATCTCCAGCATCCCTACGATTATCCCAAATTCATTCTGTTCTATGAATTCGGCGCGATGGCGTGCCGGTTTCGGAATCACCCCGGGATATCGGATTGGATGCACTTTGTATTCGGATTGAGTGCGGGGACCACGTTGATTGTTGCGTTCATCAAGCATCAAACGCATGCCCCCGTTCGAATGGTCCAAACCGATGCGGTGCTCGCCATCACAATTCTCGGGTTGCTGGTTTCATCCTTCCACATTTTCCAAACCCGGATCCCTCGTTGTCTGGTTCAGACCGGCAAACTGACATGGCCGATTTACATTCTGCATGACCCTCTCCTGTTGCGCTCCTTCGGTTTGCTGTTCATTTCCCGTCTCGAGTGGACGCATGCACTTTTTTTCCCCCTGGCGGGAATTCTCGCCTTCTTCGCCTCGATTCTTATCCATCGCTTGATTGTTCGTATGAAATTGCAGACAATCCTCTTCTAGTTTTCCGGCATTCGTTCCCACAATGACGATCATCCGAAGACTGTTTCCCGAGCATTGTTCCAATTCGATGAAATGAGGGTTGTTATGAAAAATGTGCTTTTCTGTCTGGTGATCCTGACTGCTTCAGTTCTCGTTCAACCTGCCGGTGCACTGGGAGTCGACAAACCGGACCCGACAAAGGTTGCGTTATCGGAATTCGATCAGGCCAATCGGGACTGGATCGATCAGCATGCGGAGGTGTTTGAAGATGCCGATGCGGTCGTACTGTTCGACCGTATCCGGACAACCTACAAGGACGATGGGTCGGCCGTCACGACCGAAGAGATTTTGATTCACTTCCGGAAGGCATCCGCCGCGGCCCAGTACCGGGCGTTGAGCTATGACTTCAATCCCCGGACGGCCCACATCCGGTTTCTCGACGCGCGGATCTATCGTGAAGACACATCCCGTATCGATGTTCTGCCGATGTCGGATGTTTTTACGGTGAAGGCTCCCGCCGAGATGATTTACTGGAATTTCGATGCCGTGATCTGCCCGGTGCCGGCGATCGAGAACGGCGATGCGCTGTATTATCGGATCGAACGTCGCGGTTTGAATCTCGCGTATCTGGCCGATGAAACGCCTCCGGAACCTCCCGCCTGGGATCGTGATTACGTGCCGCCTCAACCGGGTTATTTCATGGATACACTCTACTTTGATCACGAGTTTCCCACTGTCGAGAAAACATATGATCTTCGGGGACCCCGGTCGAAGCCTCTGCAGTTTGCGACGGGGAACGGAACGATTGAGTGCAGTTTGAAATTCTCAGGGGACGAGATTCTGTATCGCTTTGCAGCGAAGAACCGTCCGGGTTTCACCGAAGAACCCTTCTCGCCCGGCTTCAGTATCAGCGCGCTCAAGCTGGCCGTCGCCAGTCATCCGTCCTGGGAGATGAAATCGCAGTGGGCATTTGAGCATAACGAACCGCAGTTCGTGATCAGTGATGAGATGCGGCGTGAGGTCGAATCGATCATCGCGGGTGCGAAGGACGACACGGACAAGATGGCCCGACTGCTCCACTGGGTTGCCGAAGAGATCCGTTATCTCGGCCTGGACATGGGCGAAGGGGAAGGCCATATGGTTCACCGGACGGACGACATCTTCCGGGAACGGGCGGGTGTGTGCAAGGACAAGGCTGCGATCCTGGTCAGCATGCTGCGAGCGGCCGGATTCGATGCCTATTTCGTCATGACACTCGCGATGGAACCGACGCTCGACGTGCCGGCCGACGATAAATTCAATCATGGTGTCGTGGCGGTCCGACAGGCTTCAGGCTGGCTGTTTCTCGACCCGACCTGGGCACCGCAAAACCGCCCCCTCTTCAATTATCTCGAACAGGAACAACCCGTTCTGATCGGCGCGCCGGAAGGGTGCCCCCTGATGCAGGTTCCCTACTCGCCTCCCGAACAAAGTCCGATGCAGGTCGATGCCGTCACGAGCGTCGACCGGGACGGCACGATGCATTCGGTCATCGACGTGAAGACGGATGGCTACATGGACGGACGTTTCCGCGATATTCTGACGGTGACACCGGAAACAACACGCGGAATGTTCCTCAGCCGCGTGATCGAAGCCATTGCGCCCAATGCAACGATCCACTCCCGGAGTTTCTCGGATCCCCGCGATTTCACGTCGCCGATGACGTTGCACTTCGAGATTTCTGTGCCTGAAAGCGCTGTTCCCGCAACCGATTCGCTGGCATTCGTCCCGCTCCTGTCGCGCCAGTTTTTCGGGAAGCGATACGAGAGCGACTATCTGCATGCCGATGTCGAAACAGACGAACGGACCCAATCGCTGGAACTCTCCTGCACACGCCATATCCGATTCACCGAAACGATCCAGCTTCCGTCCGGTTGCAGTCCGATCGAATTGCCGAAAAAAACAACACTGGACAGCCCGACGTTGAAACTCGATTACTCCGTCGAGTCTCCCCGGAAGGACCGCCTCATCGTCCGGCAGGATGTCAGCGTCATGAAGCGGATCACGCCTCCGGATCAGATCGATGCGATGCTGGAGGTGGTCGAAGCGCTGACGAAGATCCGAACAACCCCGATGGTCTTTATCAAACCCGCTTCATCTTCAGCGGATCCCGCGTCCCCGGTCACTCGTTCCAAACCGGCCGTCTCGTGGAATCTTCCGGAATACCCCGCTCGGATTGATCGGAAAGAGACCCGTCTGGTGGCTCAGTCGGATGGCAGCGTGACGGAAGTCTATGAAACGGATGCACGCGCGTTCACCGAGCAGGGGCGCGATCAGTTTGCCGACCAGACATTTGTCAGCAACGGCGAGTTTCAAACGATCCGGATCGAGGAAAGTTATGTTGAAAAGACGGACGGTGAGCGGATCGCGGCACCGCAGACGGCAATCAACTCGACCCTGGCCGGAGAAGTGCTCCGAGCACCGGACTATCGCAGGATTGTCAATACCTCCGCATCCCTGATTGGCGTCGAATACGGTGATCTTCTTCATTTCCGGATCGTGCGCGAATCGGCATCTCCGATGTCGACCGGCATCGATCACGTCATCCGGATTTCAGATGCGTTTCCGACAGGACAGCATGATGTTCAGGTCACATTTGCCGGTGCATCGGGAAGCTATGCGTTGCTCGGCGGATCGGATACACCTCGCATGAGCACGGACGCGGGGAACCGGGTGGTTGCGTTCTCATTCGAAAAGCCCGATGCGGTTCAAGAAGAACCGATGAGAAAACGCGGCAAAGATGAGCGCGTACTGGTCGTATCGTCGTTCGCAGAGGATGATTGGGCGGGAAGACTCGAACCTCTCCGGAAAAGCTTTTTTGAGGGGACCTTTCGCGAAACACCGGAACCGGACGACGATCTCGATGAGCTGATCGACCTGCACACCGATCCGATGCAGCGGATTGCCGGTCTGTTTGAGTATCTGAACGACCGGTGCGTGACAATCGAGGTGCATGCGCGTCGATTCAACTGGAACACCCGATCGATCGATCGCATCCTTGAGACCGGATACGGACATCCTCTGGATAAACTCAAAGCGCTACGCGCACTTGTCGAAAAAGCCGGCGGTCGGTTCCAACTGGTGTTTGCGGGATATCCCGACGCGATTGCGAGGAAAATTCCGAGCCTGACCCAGTTTCCCGAAATGCTCGGACTCGTGACGCTCGATGCGAGGAGCTGCTTCGTGGATCCCGGCGAGGGTATTCTGGACGAGGCGTCGATGGCCGGCAAAACGATTCTCACGATCGACCGGGAATCCCATGCCCTCCGTGATATCGCCTCTCCCCTTCCGAACGATCGGATCTGCTCGGCGGTGATCCGGATCGACGCCGCGAAATCCTCCTGTGTCACACTCGATGCGACGATTCGTAATCCGTCAGGCGGTTCGGCGGCAACGGCGATCCGCGACGATGCGGGAAGCTGGATGAAGAAAACAGCCGCCGATTATCTCAAGAAACCGACCATTAAAAAATCCGCCGTCACGGAACTCGCGCCGGAAACCAAGGGTGCCTGCGCGGTTCAATTCGCAGCCGCCGGAACTCTCGAAACAAAGGATCTCGGGAAATCCCGCATCATGGTTTCACTCAAGTTGCCATCGTTCCCATCTGCGGATTACGCGAAAGCTTTCACGGTCAATCAACCGCGCCATACCCCTGCCCTGTGCCGGTCTCTCGCGGACGAAACGGTCCAGTTCCGCTTTCAGTATCCCAAATCCTGGACATTCCGCGGTACGGTCCCGGACGCGCAGACATCGATATCCACACTGAACTGGTCCCGACAGATCACTCACGATCCGAAGGCACACGAGATCGCAATCGAACTCAGGTTCAGACCGCAGACAAACGAGATCGCTCCCGAGGCGTTTCCGGAATGGGTTCGATCGGTGGTTTCGTATTATCAGCAGGGCGCTCTGCCGCTCTTTTTCGATGTCGCGCCGCCCGACTCGACGGCGGGGCAACTCGAAGCGGATTCCGATGGAGAAGCGGCCGAAGAGTGATGCCCTCTCCCCGTGTCCTGCTCCTGTTCCCACCGCACCTGCGCGGCACCGAACCCCCCATCGGCATCGCAATACTTAAAGCGTCACTTGAACAATGTGGGTGTATCGTGCGAGCCTGGGATGCCAATGCGGCGTTTCTTCATTGGATGATCGATCGCGCGCAGGATTGCTCCGAACATCGCTTTCACCGGGCGTATCTCCGTCGCCACGACATCATCCGGGATCTCCGGGACCGTTCGACTTACGCTGATATCGGGAAGTATCGCTCCCCCGTCGAGTCTCTTGCGGGGCTCATGGCGGCGGATGCCCGTCGATCCGGCGTCTATCTGACTCCGGGTGACTTCGAGTCTCCTCAGCTTCCGGATCTCTCATTCGAGTCGGTTTCCAATGCGATCGCTTCGCATGAAATCTCGTATTTTCATGACTTCATCGAGGATAGCCTGGGTGAGATGGTTGCGGCTTTCAACCCCGGCTTGATCGGCATATCCACAATCTTTCGGACTCAGTTTCCCTGTGCACTGGCGATGATCGGGTGGCTTCGGGCCTGTCGTCCGGACATCCGTCTGATCATCGGCGGCACGTATCTCGACGCGCTGCCTCCCGATTCGATCACTGTGCTCCGCGATTCCGCTGTCGAGGTCTTCCGGGGGCCTGCCGAATCCGACTTGCCTCGGTTGCTGGGTTTCCCTGACTCGTCGGTTGCATATCACGCGCCCGATTACCGGGACGTTCATTGGGAGCAGTATCTGACTCCTCAACCGGTGTTGCCCCTGACGATTTCACGCGGGTGTTATTACGGACGATGCAGTTTTTGCGACGAGAGCCGGCGGGAGTATCGCGAGACGCAGGTGGAGGAGGTGTTGGCGCGCTCGACCGGTGAATCAACTCCCGTGGAAAAGCCGATCATTCACTTCACCGACAATGCCATTCCTCCCGGAGCTTTGTCCCGCCTGGCCGCATGTGAGGTGGCAGGCGGCTGGTACGGATTCGTGCGTCCCGAAAAACGCCTGACCGATCCCGGGTTCGTCGAGGCGTTGGCGCGAGGCGGGTGCCGGATGCTGCAACTCGGACTCGAAACTCCCGTTCAGCGTCTGCTGGATCAAATGCGAAAGCATACCGATGCAGCTGATTTCCCGTTGATTCTGAAGAATCTGAGGCAGTTCGGAATCCGTTCCTATGTGTATCTCATGTTCGGATTGCCCGGGCAGACCGTTGAGGATTGCGAGGCGACACTCACTTTTCTCGAACGCCATCCGATCGATTTCATCAATGCGTCCGTTTTTCAGTTGCCGGCCGGCGCTGATCTGGCGCGGAATCCCGAGGTATATCAAGTGACCATTTCGGACCCGGGCAGGCCGGGCAGCCGGCAGATCCGCTACGAAACCCGGGATGGTCTGAGTCGCCGCGATCTCAGGCGCTGGATGGGAACCGTGTTTTCGAAGCATCCCGCCGCCGCCCGTCTCCTGCACCGGACACCCCGGTTCTTCAAGTCCAGCCATGCGGTATTCATGTAAACGGCGTTCGTTGAGCCGGATCGAACACGAGATTCTCTCGGCGCTTCACCGAACGCAGATTCTCAGGAACGGGCGACATATCGCAATCGGTGTATCGGGAGGAAAGGACAGCACCTTTCTGCTTGCGATGCTGCTTCGGATCCTTCCGCGGGTTCGGCATGGGATCGAACTCCACGCGATTCATGTCCGTGATCCGGCGTCTCCCTGTTTTCAAGACGGTTCGATCGACGCGCTCAGGACATGGTGCGCGGAGAAGCCGATTGGTTTTCACGTCATCGAACCGCTCGGTGAAGGGGAGGTGTGCACGGATTGTCACCGGTGTGCATGGCGGCGGCGCGAGGCGTTGTTCCGGCATGCCGACCGGATCGGCGCCGTCGCCGTTGCGCTCGGACACAGCGCCTATGATCTCGCGGTCACCGCCCTGATGAATCTCATTCACCACGGACAGCTCGAAACCATGCCGGATCTCATGACGTTTTTCTCGGGTAAGATCCGCGTCATCCGCCCGCTCGCGGGTGTGACGCTCGAAGAGATTCTCCATCATCACCGGAGGCTGGGACTCCCCTCTCCCCCGCCGTCCTGCCAAGATGACGTCGGCCGGTCGCGGTCCGAAGCACAAAAGTTGCTCGATCGGATGCTCTCGATCGACCCCGGGGCGCAGGTCAATATTCTGCGTGCGGCGGAGCGCTTTTCAGGGCGGTTTGATCGAGATCGCAATGGGGGGTGTCGATGAGGGGAACGGATGGCAGCGTGAGTGCTCGGGCGCCGTGGATCAAGCGGATGAACTGATTCGAGAGCCGGTCGCCGAGCGCTTCGGGGTTGTCTCTGGGCCGGATCCGGATCTGACCGCCGGCCATGAACCCGTGACCTCCGGCACTCCCCTTCCGACCCACCAGGCGGCGGATCAGTTGCCCCGCATCCCGTCTCGTTTTGCGGGACCTGAGCGACAGATACAGTACCTCACCGTGGATACCCATCACGAGCGCCCAGCGGATGCCTCGGATGGCGATCATTCGATCCGCAACATCCGAAATCAGGTCCGGAACACACATCGGTCCGATCGAACAGGTGATCACGTCCGCTGTTTGCCGGGCGCTGCGGAACCCGCGCCAGTAGTCTCTCAGATAGCTGATGTCTACCGTCGGATGCATGATCTGGCTCAGCGAGGCATGATCGCATCGCGCGAAGAGGTGGAGGTAGGCATCGAGATCGTCGGGAGTCGCGCCGCGCGTGAACTGCTGGGTATCGGACAGGATGCCGTAAATGAGACCGGTGGCGAGGTTTTTGGGGATGGTGAGGCGGGCGGCCCGGAGATACTGCGACATGATCGTCGAATTGGCCCCGAAACCTCGCCGGATGTCGACGAACAGCGCGCTTTCCGGAACATGCCGTCTGGGATGGTGGTCGATGATGATCGTCGGGGTGCGGTTACCGGGCAGTCTGCGCCAGTTCTGCCGGGGCTGATAGTCCACCGCGGCGATCATGTCGTACTCCTCCCAGTCGATCCGGTCCGTGTGAAGCATATCGAATTCGAGAAGCCGGATCATGGCGCGGTTTTCGGCGCGTCCGATCATGCCGGCATAGGCGACATCGGCGTTCACGCGAGCCGAGTTCCGCGCAAGATGCCGGAGACTGAAGGAACTTGCGATGCAGTCCGGATCAGGATTTTCGTGGGTCAGGATGAGGAGTTTCCGGGCCTGGCGGATGACCGAGACCAGTGACGGGAGGTGTTCACGGGTCGATTCGAATTGTTTCGGCGCGCGCATGCGATTCGGATCTCCTCGTTCATCAGCGTACACGATTTGATTGCGAAACATCAATCATGTTACTATCGGCCGGTTTCCGGATCCTCCGGAATCGTTCTGCTCATCAGGATGGCGTACCAATCGATGACCTTCTTCGCTCCGCTGGACCACCCCCTCCAACTGATCATTCTGGTTCTGGTCGGCATGTTCATGGGCATCGCGAACGTGCTCGCGGGCGGAGGTTCGCTGGTGTCGCTTCCCCTTCTGATCTTCATGGGGCTCGACAGCGCATCGGCCAACGGCACCAACCGTCTCGCGATCGTCATCCAGAACATCGTGGCGACATTCGGATTCAAATCGAAGGGAATCGGCAACTTCCGGTTCGATCTGTGGCTGATCATCCCCGCGCTGCCCGGTGTCTTTCTCGGCACTTATACCGCGGCGAGTCTCGATGACGCCGTCTTCCGGAAAGTTCTGTCGGTTCTCATGGTCGTCATTCTCGCGCTCATTTTGTATAAAATCCGGCCGGACGGCAAGGTGACGGCGACCGAAGAGGCAGTGACGAAGCGTCAGAAGTGGCTTCTGGCGATCGGGTTCATCGGTATCGGTTTTTATGCGGGATTCATCCAGGCCGGTGTCGGATTCTTCGTGATTGCGCTGATGACCTGGTGCTCGCCGCTCGATCTGGTGCGGATCAACGCCCACAAAGTGCTGATTATCGGCATTTTCATGATTCTGTCGCTCGTGACGTTCGCATCGCTCGGGCGCGTGATCTGGCCGGTCGCGATGGTGCTGGCGGCGGGGAATGCCGTCGGAGGCTGGCTGGGCGCGCAGATCGCGGTGGCGGGCGGTGAGAAATGGATCCGGCGTGCGCTGATCGTGGCGGTCCTCGGCATGGCGCTGAAACTCAGCGGCATCATCGGGTTCATCTTCTCCTGAGACTGCTGATGCGGCCCCGGGCGGGGATTCAATCGATCCGCAGACCCTCACCGGATTCCACCCTTCCGATTTCCCAGCACAGTCCGCCGGCAAGGCGGAACGACTCGATGAAACGCGCGTGGCCGGATTCCGGAACGGCGACGAGCAGACCGCCGGAGGTTTCCGGGCAGGCGAGCAGCATGCGGAGTTCCTCGGCGATCTTCCCGGAATCGATCACACGGTCCCCCTCCGCCTTCCGGTTCCGGTTCGCGCCGGCCGGGAACAGCCATTGTGCCGCGTAGTCCCTGGCGCCGCTCATGAACGGGAGACGATGCGAATCGATGGTGAGGCGGACGCGGCTTTTCGATGCGATTTCGAGCGCGTGACCGGTGAAGCCGAATCCGGTGATGTCGGTGGCGCTGACGCATTCCGAAGCGAGCGCTGCTACTGATGCCGTTCGGTTGAGCGTGGCCATCCAGCGAGTCGCCTCGGAGACATGGGCGGGATCCGCCAGCGATGCTTTGAGAGCCGTCGTGATGAGACCACTGCCGAGGGGTTTGGTGAGAAAAAGGTGATCGCCGGGACGGGCGGAATGTTTTTCGAGAAGACGATTCGGGTGAGCGAAACCGATGACCGCGAGTCCGAATTTGGGTTCGTCGTCATCCACCGTATGGCCTCCGGCGATGATGGCACCGGCCTCACGGGTTTTCTCGGCTCCCCCCCGCAGAATCGCAATCATCACCTCATCCGGAAGATTTTTAGGGAAACAGGCGATATTCAGGGCGAGAACCGGTCGGCCTCCGGTGGCATAGATGTCGCTGATCGAATTCGCCGCGGCAATGGCGCCGAAACTGTAAGGGTCATCGACAATCGGCGTGAAGAAATCGGTGGTGAAGATCAGGGCGAGATCGTCACTGATTTTCAGCACGGCTGCATCGTCCGCCTCGATGAGCCCCGACAGAAGGGACGGATTGAGGCCGGCCGGGAAGACATCCCGGAGCGCATGCGTGAGTTTCGAAAGGACCTCCGGTCCCTTCTTGGACGCTCAGCCGGCGGCGCAGCTCATCTGAGTCAATCGGATCGGTTCCATCGCAGCTCCTTCGGGGATACCCTCACACACTGATCACCTGTCCGGCCTCGCTCAACGCGGAGGCGATATCGAGCATATTCGAGACGACGCCGGCACGAAGGGCGCCTTTCAAGTTAAAATAGTCCAGACAGGTGCCGCAGACAAGTAATTCGACGCCCAGGTGTTCGAGATCGTGCAGTTCGTTCAGGACGTGAGACGATTCGGTCGCCAGTCGGACACCGGCGTTGAAAAACACAATGGTTTTCGGTTTCACCGCGAGCGATTTCTGGGTGCTGAGGAATGCGCGGATGAGGATCTTCCCGAGTTCCTCCGATCCGCGGCCCATGATGTCCGAACCGATGGCGATCACCGGGCGGGGGATCGCAGGGGGAGCGTTGGACACGGGCGAACAGACCAGGTCGGCCGGGTCGGCGGCGGGGGCAGAGTTCTCGAGAACCGGGCCGTTGAGTTCGAGGCGGACGGAGCCTTCAGCGGGCAGGATCGACACGGACCAGGCGGAACGGGCGGCCATCCGGCGGATGTTTTCGGCCTGATCCATCGTCGAGACCAGTACCACGAGATCGGAGCGGGTTTTCATGGCGTCGCGGGTGCGGACGACGGGAAGGGGGCAATCGAGGCCTCGGAGGTCGAGAACGGCGGCAGAGGGGTTTGTGTGATTCATGAGGGTCTCCTGGTGATTAATTTCGATTTCCAAATACTTGAAAATCATTTATGATGTATTATGAATTCTGAGACAGTGAAAATCAAGCAGGAGGCGCGCATGGATACAGATCGACTCGATGGGCTCGACATCGAGAGTTTCCGGCTGATCCGGGTGCTCGGTGAGGTGCGTCACTTCCGGAAGGCCGCCGGGCGACTCGGAGTCAGCCAATCCGCGGTGACGCAGAAGATCAATCGGATCGAAGAGGCTGCAGGTGCTTCGGTCTGGGTACGACGCGGGAGAAATGACGGAGCGTTCACGCCGCTTGGGAGTCGTCTGTGTCGGCTTGCCGAAGTTGTGCTCGATGCAGTCGATGGGTTCATCGATGAGACCCGTGCGATCGGGAATAGGGTGGTGCTGGGAGTGTCATCGACGCCTTTGCGGGTCGTTCTGCCGGCGTTGCTCCTGGAACTGGAATCCGGCCATCCGGATCTGGAAATAGCGATCGTGTCCGGAAACTCGGCGCTCATCGAACGCAAGGTTCTCGATGGGGATGTCGATATCGGATTGATCGGCCGTGCGGCTCGGGATCCGTCGCTCATATCCGAGCGGGTGACGCGGGATCGGATCGTGCTGGCGGCATCCCCTCAAAAGTGGGGTCGGCGCAGGCGTCGGATCCGGATCGAGGAACTGAGTAGTGAATCGCTTCTGTGGCGTGAAGACGGGTCGGCGACACAGGATCGGGTGCGACTGGCTATGAGTGAGCAGGGGATCGGGTTTCCGCGGGATATGCGTTGCATCGATCTTTCAGGGGCTCAGTCGCTGGCAGAATCGATCCGGGATGGTGTCGGCATCGGGTTCATTTCGGAATCCGTCGCGACGGGACTGGTCGTGCTGCAGATCCGCGGGCTGTCTCCGTTGCTCCGGAACCTCTACGCCATCGCGTTGCGGAAGACCGATCGCGTACAGGAAGGGGTTTAGATAGCATTCGGACAAAAAACAACGAACTCCTCCAGGGTAAACCTAGGTTCACCCTGGCAAAAAAATCAGCAGCGGACTGCATACGCCATAATCGAGGACACGGACAAACGCCTCCACGGCCATTGAAGCCGTATAAAGTCGACACCATTCTCCATGACATCCGGGCACCGTGTTTTGGATGCGCTTCAAGACGTTTAGGCTTCAAACCCTGGCTTTTGGCGGACATGACCGGATACGAGTCGCCTTGAAATGCATTTTGAGACTCCTCTGAAAAAATTGAGCCATTTGAGATGTCTGCCAAGCATTGAAGAACAAGGCGGATAAGGATACGCC
>CALFER010000068.1 GCA_937951895.1 uncultured bacterium | reverse complement strand
ACGCCAAAACCATCCGCCAGGAGCTGCATGAGTTCCTCGCGGACAGAAAAGGCAATGGCTCAGAGGGCGAACGAAGCGATCAGACCCGGACCTTCGTGGTCAACAACCTGATGAAGATCTGGGTCTCTCCTGACCCAGAGTTGATCCCGTTTCGGGATGCATCGCTGGCGTTTCTGCGGGAAAACCCGGCCATGGCCCTGGCGGTCCACTGGGGCATGATCTCGGCAGTTTATCCGTTCTGGTTCAATGTTGCCCGCCAGACCGGCCGTCTGCTGGCCTTGCAGGATCAGGTGACTCAGACCCAGATCATCAACCGCCTGAAGGAACAGTACGGCGACCGGCAAACCGTGAGTCGCTACGCCCGGTTCGTCATCCGCTCCTTTGTCGCCTGGGGAGCCATGAAGGATTCCGAGGCCAAAGGCTGCTATGAGAAAGCCGCCCCGATGAGCATTGCCGAGCCAAACCTGGCCATTCTGATGTTCGAGTCCGCACTCCGGGCCACTCCGGAGGCCAAGGGCGCATTGGGGCTGCTCTTGAACAACCCGGCATTCTTCCCATTCCAGCTCCCCGTGATGACCGGTGACTTTGTATCCCAGCGTAGCGACCGGATCGACGTGGTTCGCTATGGACTGGACGATGAGCTGTTGAAATTGAAGGATCAGCAAAAATGAACATAACCGCCGAACAGAATTACGAAGGAGATGGATATGTCTCTTGAAATTGTCAGAGGAACGATACGAAACAACGTTGCAATCCAGTCGCTGATTGCGGCGCTAAAAAATATCGGTGCGCAAGGCACTTTGTACGCAGGCTACCCAATTATTGCCTCAGCGGACTCAAGTCATACGATTGAAGCACTTCTGGTTTCACAAGCGTATGGACTCGTAGCGTTCAATTGCCCAAACCAGCAAGATCAAATTGATTCCGTCAAAGACGCCCAAGACCAGATATTTTATCTAATCGAAGGGAATCTCAAAAAACACGAAACCCTAAGAAAGGGCAGGAATCTCGCTTTTTCTCCGAATGTGGTTTCCTTTTACCCAACCGATCACAACATCCCGGAAAGCGTTGACCAATACCGGTTTGCAGGGCCAGGGTCTTTGGGCGATGTGCTTGCGATGTGTTCTGGAGTTGAGCCTGATTATTTCCGCCCCTTGTGTGCTGCCGTTCAGCGGGTCACAACTATAAAGCCTGCAAAAAAACGAGAAAACGTGCAGAAGCCAAACTCAAAGGGCGCGATTCTAAAAGTAATCGAAAAAGAAATTGCGAATCTCGACCAATGGCAGAAAAAGGCTGCGATTGAAGTCCCAGATGGCCCTCAACGGGTTCGGGGTTTAGCGGGTTCCGGGAAAACAGTTGTGCTGGCTCTGAAGGCGGCATATCTCCATGCACAACATCCCGACTGGAACATCGTTGTTACGTTCCACACCAGGTCATTAAGTCAGCAGTTCAAAGATCTAATTGAACGCTTTACTTTGGAACATTCCGGAGACAAGCCGAACTGGGATCGCCTACGCATATTGCATGCATGGGGTTCATCGGGAGAACCCGGCGTTTATTCTGACATTGCTGATTCGTTAAACGTAGTGCCGGTCAACTATGCCTCGGCTAAGAGCAAGTATGGTTCTTCAGGTGCTTTTGAGGGAATCTGCAGCGAGATAACCTCTTACATTTCACAAGCCACCTTTGAGCCTATATACGACGCCATACTGATTGATGAGGCTCAGGATTTGCCCATCCCATTTTTCCGTATGGTTTATGCGGCAACAAAACAGCCAAAGAGAATTGTTTGGGCCTATGATGAATTGCAGAACCTAAGCAATACATTTATGTCGCCAGTTGATCAGTTGTTTGGAAAAGACAAGAACGGCAATCCCTTGGTCTCTGTTAACAACAACGAAAACGAGGCGCAGCAAGACATCATTCTTCCTGTTTGTTATCGAAACACTCCATGGGCTTTGACTTTGGCGCATGCGCTCGGTTTTGGAATCTATCGTTCTGCCGGATTGGTGCAACTGTTCGACGACTTAGACCTTTGGAAAGAAATCGGATACACAGTCGATTCCGGTACACTGCAATTCAACAACCAAGTAATTCTGAAGCGGAAAGCAGATTCATTCCCTTCGTATTTCAAAGATCTTATCACTCCCGAGGATGCAGTCGTTGCAAAACGATTCGAAAACAGAATCGATCAATATGAGTGGATCGCCTCTGAAATTCATAAGAATATTTCCGAGGACGAGATGGACCCTGATGATGTGCTGGTGATTTTTCCAAACGCATACACATCAAAACAGCAGTTCCAAACATTTAACCAGTCCCTGACAAGGCGAGGTCTGAATACGCATTTGGCAGGCGTATCCACCGACAGAGATACATTCACTCGAGCAAACTCCATTACGGCAGCCAGTATTTACAGAGCCAAGGGGAACGAAGCCCCCATGGTCTACATTGTAAATTCAGAGTGGTGCGCCTCTGGTCTGGAGATGATCAGGCTTCGGAATGTCCTTTTTACTGCCATAACCAGATCAAGGGCATGGGTCCGCATTTGTGGGGTCGGTGACGAAATGGAAATACTCGAAACCGAAATTGCCAGCGTCAGGGAAAATGATTACAAGCTCGCTTTCAAGGTGCCGACACAAGATGAGCTGAAAAACATTCGACTGATAAACAGAGACAGGACTGTTGAGGAAAAGGGGAGGATCTCCAAGGCTATTCGAAGCATCAAGGAAATCAAAGAGCTTATCGATTCCGGGGTCATCAATCCGGAAATGATGCCGGAACTCAAGTCTCTTATTGAAATCGCGAAAAGGAACGAATCTCCTGAGGACAATTGGGATGAGGAATAATCCAAAGCGCTTCTTACGGAGCATTCAGAACACGTTAAACCTTCTGACGGATAATGGGCTGACGATATTCCACAACTATCCTGTCTATCAGGAAAGGAGTGGGGAAATAAACATTACATGGCCCAATCACGTTCCCGGCAGACACAATTGCGAACCGAGTTTTGGAAAAATTGCACAATATCGAGGGATTGTTGAGACCGGTGCGTTCACATGTTTGTTGTTTGATGGCGCAATGGTAAGGGCTGCCTACTCTTTCGAAGACGACCTTCTCGTCAGTCATTCGCTCCTTTGGTGGCCATCGCCTTTTCTACTCGATGCAAGTGATCTTGAACTCGGCGGAGTGCTGGATATATTCGATCTTTACGCTGACACGAAGGGTTGGCATGAACAGATTCAGATGCGATCACCTGTTCGCTTTGATTTCGACGTAAAGAACGCAGCAGATGAGCACCCTGCCAGCCATTTGCACATGCAGAACGGCAAATGCAGGTTATATGTTGATTCGCCCGTCTGTTTTAATCGATTCATCAAATTTATTTTTAAAAACTTTTATCCCGACACATATAAACAGCACTCTTTCTGGTGTGATCTTGAAAATTGTCGGCTGTATTTCAGCATGGCTGGCGATCAATCGTCCCCGAAATGCGAATATTTTGCATGGGGAGCACTCGCTAACGCATGACTGATGACGACATCAAAACCGCCCTCGCCAAACTCCATCACGACATGGAGGCCATCAATAAGCTGGCCAAACCGTTCTATCTGAGCGTGGTCGAGCAGATGGAACGTTCGCTGGAACCCATCCGTCGTCAGCAGTTGGGAATCAGGCGTGCCTTCGAAATGTTTTGAGCGATGGCCCGAATACAGGAGATCGTAAGTGCCAATAAACACTGGCAGGATTTGATAAAGCAGGCCACCGCGCCAAGCAGTATAGCCGAGAACCTTTCGGCTGCACATCAGTCATGACTTGATACAATCAAGCCCATCCAGAAGGACTTCTCGTACATTTCCCAGCTTCAGGCATCCGCCAAGCTGGCCCTGTGCGACACATCACTGCGGCTCGCCGCCACGGAACGGCTCATGGCTGGCATCGATTTCGAGGCGATAAGGGGGCGTTCCGACATCGAGATTCCGGTCATCGCGGGGTTGGAGAGTTCAATAGATCATGTGGCCGCCTCGTATGGAAGTTTGGCAGATTCGCTGCGGGAAATCTCGGACATCACGCGGCTGCCTGCCTTCGTTTTACCTGGTACCATCTGTGAGATCTACACCACCAGCTTCGCGCTCGAGACCCTTCGCTCCTGGGATGACCGGGATGAGGACGAGGCCGAAACGGAAAATCAGCTTGTCGCCGAAACAGAGCTGGAAACATCGGGATGCATCGCTCTTCTGCAGCAGGTCGATCCGGGGCTCGCTCGACTATACATCGGCGATCGGGATGCCCTGTATGGTAATAATGCCGATCGAGCAAGGCACATTCTGAGCTCGCTCAGGGAGCTGTGGAACCATCTGCTCAGGCGATTGGCACCAGATGACCTTGTCGCGTCTTGGATTCCGGGGGTGTCCGATCAGAAGGACCTGCTGCATGACAGCAAGCCAACTCGTCGAGCCAGAGTTCTTTATGTCCGCCGGGAGATGAATAAGGACCCGCCGACCGACTTCCTGACGCACGACACTTGGGCACTGGTGAAGCTGATCGAGCTGTTCAACCGGATCCACGAATTGGAAACAGAGCTGACCGATGAGCAACTCAGTGCCATTCTCTGCAAAACCGATTCGTGGCTGATGTACATACTGCAAATCTCTTCGGGAAATTTTTACAGTTAGACATGAGGCGACCATGCAAAAGAAACCACGATTATCATGTCATACCCAACGCCGATGGCGGTTAGGATGTCAATAAAGACGGCGCAACTCGCAGCAGCAGTCACTTCGACAGGAAGCGGGATGCCGTCGATGCCGGGCGTAAAATCAGCCAGAACCAAGGCACCGAGTTCTACATCCACGGCAAGGACGGGAATATCCAGAACAAGGGCAGCCATCGGAACGATCCATATCCGCCGAAGGGGTAGTCCAGTGCAACAAAGAAAAGGAAGTGGACGATTTTCAACTCCTCATCGACCGTCATCAGCCTGCTGAACGACAGAGACCTGGTGGGGACGCTGAAACAAAACTGGCAATAATAGTGACCGGGCTCGACCGGTCGCGTCCGTTGGAGATCGCGGATATCGGCTGCAGCACGGGCGCATCGACATGTCCTACCTGGCATCTCTGCCTTTTATCTCTGGCAACGTCGCCAGGATGAGCAAAGAATACCTTCGGGTTTGTCGAAATCTGTCTGAAAACCTTCGATACTAATAAGGGGGGTGCGATTGCTTGAATCGTTGTCACCAATCCGGAATCACTGTCCGCGATCCAACGGAATTAGTGCTGATTGAGCTTCGGAATATGCACTTTTTTGACAAAGTGTCCTGGAGCATCTGCCTGTCAAGCGTCAAATCAGCTACCAGACGCTTCAAACGGCGGTTTCCATCCTCCAATCCGATTGCTTGAACAGACGAACCTCCATGATCCCCAAACCGGTATACTTCTTCGTCCACCGGAAGAATGTGGGCTCAGATATTACCATCTTTCAGATGATTTCCGCTACCAGCATTCCGATTTTCGCCTGCCTGAGCGCAAACGTAATCTGGGCTTCAGTGAATCGCTAGGACTTCATGAAACATTATCTTGGTTTCTCTCACCAGTAATGGTCCAAGATACGGGAAGCAGATCAAGTTGCCGTGATATAAAAAATTGGTCACTTTTAAGAAACAACAAGAAATCGTACTGAGATGACTATACACGGTGCCATATTGTTCTGCACAACCTCCTGTGGACAGCAGCGCCGTGTGCCGGACTCGGCGACGGACATCCATTCTGATTCATGCGCAAATATATATGTCGCCGAGCATAGTTCGCGCCACTTCTACAAGCAGGAGGGAAGGGCATTATTGCTGACGCTGGATCGATTGCACGAAAAAGATAAGCTGGGTGTCGGATCTTCGAGACTGATGACAATTCTGGAATTTATAAAATTCCACTCCGATCGAGATCATCGGATTTGGGAGTAGTAATTCATCAGAGTCACCGGATGCAATCCCTAAATTTCACTCAAATTCTGTCGTCAGGAAATACTGAAAATGCGGAAACATTCAATAACTCAATTATCTCTACCCGTCACAAGTGTTTAATTTTATTGATATCCCGAGACACACAAATGATCACATGAATGAAACAACAGATTTTGTTTTACTGAGATTGATAGTTCGCGCCACTTCTACAAGCAGGAGGGAATAGCAAAATGGTTGACGCTGAATCGATTGCAAGAAAAAAACTAACTGGGTGTCCGATCTTCGAGAGTTATGACAATTCTGGAATTTATAAAATTTCACTCCGATCGAGATCATCGGATTTGGGAGTAGTAATTCATCAGAGTCACCGAATGCAATCCCTCAAATCCACTGGACATCCATCATTGTGGAATACTGATGGTTCGGAAACAGCCACTAATCCGAAGCTCTCCAGATTGCACGAGTGCTTAATTTTCCGATACGAAAAAAAAGATCAGTATTCTGACACAACGAAAAACTGCATAAAGAAAATAGGCCTTGTAACCTCACCGGGTAGGAGGGAATAGCAAGATGGTTGAGGCTGGATCGATTGTGAGAAAAAAACAAAATGGGTGTCGAATCTTCGAGGGTAATGACGATTACAATGCCAAAGAACCAACTTTCCGAACTGAGACGGTAGTCTTCACCTCTCCACGTCGGGAAACACTCCGAGATCTAACCAAAGATCAAACTATAGACGTGAGATGTGAAACACATTTGTTAAACGAGTTGCCGATCTCTGGCACGCCCCGTCAATGCCTGGCGGGGCAACCATCAATCCGGAAACGTCAAAATTCAACAACTTATCAGTTCACCTTTATAGGTCTTTACAAAGGTGGTTTTTGATGGCACCCGAAAAACTCCCATCTTTTCAGTTTTATCCTGGCGATTGGCTCAGAGATAACGTTTCCGGCTGTTCACTCGCTGCACAGGGACTTTGGTTGCGAATGATGATCTTGGCACATGATGGCGACAGGTATGGCTACCTCTCAATGAACGGTGTGGCACTTCCTCCCGACTTTATCGCCCGCAAATGCGGCTGCGACAGCGCGGAGCAATACACAGCCCTTCTTTCAGAGCTATTCATAGCCGGGGTACCCAGTCAAACACCCGAGGGAGTTATCTATTCGCGCCGAATGGTCCGTGATGCGAAAAAGCGAGCTTTATGTTCGTCGGCAGGGAAAAAAGGTGGAGGGAATCCGTCTCTGACCTATAAAGGTCAGTCCAAAGGTGGTGTCAAAGGTGAGTCCAAAGGTGCCTGCAAACTAAATCCAAAGGCTTCATCTTCATCTTCATTTTCATATTCGGAGAGTACCCCCCGTACGCCCCCCCTTCCAACATCCAGTGACACACCGAAACAACCCAGGGTCGCGATGAACTCACCGCGCCTGGTATGCGAACACTGGAAAGTGACGGTGAAAGAATCCGGAGGAGGCAATTACAAAATCACTCCCGAGGATCGCGCCGCTATCGAGGAGTTCCTCGAATCGAATCCGGAAACGGATCCAGGTGATCTCGCAAAAGACATGAAGACCTGGCTGTCCGACAGCGAATCCATCGGGTACGGCCCAACAGGCAACGGTTACAACAAGATCAAGCCCACTCTCAGCAACTTCTGCAAGCATTACAACCGGATTAATGCCAAGAGAACGCCTGCGCCACCAAAACCTCCAATCATCGTTCCACCACAGATCGACCCGACCAAGTGTGATCCGATCGATCTCGAGACAACCCGTCGACTCGAGGAAAGATATCGCCTCGGAGGAGGGTTCAAGCATGACTAAAGATTCGTTCATCGCCGCCCTCGCATCCTGCGCAGCATGCTACAGAGGGAAGGTTCCGGATGGGCCGACCATCGAGGCCTACTTCGCAGTGCTCGGCGGTCACCATGAGAATGCCGTTCTCTTCGCCATGCGGCAGGCACCGATGCGATACCCGAGATTCTTCCCGACAGCCGGACAGATCGGGCAGATCATCACCGAGTGGTACGAAGAACGGAACGAGACCAACGCCCAAGTTGTGCACGAAACCTGCCCCTATGAATGCAAAAGCACCTGGATCTCCGTTGTCGAGATCTACGAGGATCACACCACCGACACTGGGCGTTCCAAACGGATCCCGATCGGATATCGGAACTTCGATGTTCGACTGAAAGACAACGAAAAGGTCAAAGCCTGGCCGTGTCCACACTGTCGGCCGGAACTTCCGAGTGGTCGGCCGAACCGGCTACCGCCAGGTGTCGAGTTTCCACCACCGGTGAAACCATACCGGTTCACCTGTGCTGATCTCGAAGCGCTCGCGTGGCTGGCTCAATTCGGGATCATCATCCACGTTGACCCCAAAGACTGCGAACCATTCGTTCCAGTCCAGTTTGCAGAGGTGGCAAAATGAGCGGCCTGACACCGACCCAGCGAACACTCCGTGAGCTCCGGCAGCAAGGCTGCATCTGCGGGATCGTCGAGCGGTTCAACCACAACGCTGGCCCATTCGGCATCCGCCAGGATCTGTTCGGGTTCGTCGACATCATCGGGTTGTATCCGGATGGGATCAGCGCCATCCAGAGCTGCGGCCAGTCGTTCTCGGAACACGACCGGAAGATCTTGGACAACGAGACGGCACCGGAGTGGATGAAGTCCGGCGGCATCATCGAGCTCTGGGGATGGCGCAAGCTCAAATTGAAACGCGGAGGCAAGGCCGCGCGCTGGGTACCCCAGGTGAAGCGTTACACGATCGATCAAGTCACAGGCGTAGTCGTCGAGGCAAACGACGAGGAGGAACAAGATGTTAACGTTACGAAACTATCCAACGTGCTCACCAAGACGTCGCATTCAACGAAAAATTCTTTCTGGAAGAAACACGTCTGGAGTAGGTGATGATTGCAAACGAGATCGAGAGGTCGGTGTGAACATTACCATTTGGATCCTCAATAGGATGTACCAATGAGCAAAGAATACATTACAACCGGAAAGGCCGCCAAAAAACTAGGTCAATCAGAGGCCAAGATCCGAAAACTTTTTAAATCTGGAAAACTGAAAGGATATGTCGAAACGACAAACACCAGAGCTGATACAAA
This sequence comes from uncultured bacterium, assembly GCA_937951895.1. Taxonomy (GTDB): domain Bacteria; phylum CSSED10-310; class CSSED10-310; order CSSED10-310; family CALFER01; genus CALFER01. The sequence goes on along the minus strand of CALFER010000068.1, from coordinate 3,534 downwards.
GATTTTTATGATATCTGTGGAATCGATTGATCGGTATATTGCGGAGCGCACTCCGGCCTGGTAAGCAGATGGAATCACTCTTGACAGTAAGCCAAATTGCAGAGATTCTTGCTATGGGTGCGTCAACTGTCAGGACTATGGCTGAAACAGGCGAATTGCCGATGTTCAAAGTTCGTTGCCATTGGAGGATGCGTCGATCAGCATTTGAATCCTGGCTGATTCGACAAGAGGAAAGCCGCGATGAAGATCTACGAAAGAACCCCCGGGAAGTGGTACCTGAGATTTCAACTCGACGGAAAGAACGTCAATCGATTCGTGGGAAGCACGAAATCGGAGGCAACGGACGCTTTAAAAGACTTCCGCCGAAAGAAAGCACTTGCTTCTTTGGACCTCCCGGATATACCCAAAAAGAAAAAGCTGCAACCCATTAAATTTAAAAATCTGGCAGGGCTGTATCTTGACCACTCATATACAAATAAAGCATACCGGACATACATCAACGAATTGAGGTGTTTTAACTCAGAATGGATCCCTATCTTCGGGGATCGGAACGTAAGAGAAATTAAACCGCTCGATCTGCAATTATGGAGAGAGAAGGCTTCAGATCGTTTAAATCCGCGCACTATCAGGAACTACCTCCAGATGCTCAAAACATTCTTTTCCTACGCCAAACTGATGGATCATTTTGATGGTGATGATCCAGTTGGTAGATTACCAAAAATATTCAAATCTGAGATAAGGGTATTCACAATACCTGAAATTCAGTTGTTCCTCGCGAGTTGCTCGAAGCGCTTCTTCCCTATCGCTTCGACATTGATATTTACTGGGATGCGTCCTATCGAACTGATCAATCTTCGAAAGAAGGATGTCGACCTGGAGAGAATGGTGATTACCATTCAGCCGACTTCAAGCTTGAAAAATATTTACGGCCGAACGATTCCAATCAACTCTCAGTTCCTACCGATTCTTGAAGAGCAAATGGAGAAGCACGATTCAACCTATGTCTTCAAAGGTGTTGGTGGTGGCAAACGATCAGATATTAAACATGGTTTGGATTACGCACTGAAAAAGAGCGGGTTACCCAAGATCCGCATGTATGATCTCCGTCACATGTTTGCGAGCCTCATGCTTGAATCAGGACGGGATCCGATGGCGGTCGCAGAGCTTATGGGACATGGTGGTCTTGATCTCACGATGCGGATTTATCATCATCTGCATCCTGATCGGGCGAGGAGGGTGATCGACAGTATGCCGCAAATCGTCACCCGTTCCCAGGCCGTTCCAAAATTCAAAACGGCTTAAAATACATCGTTTCAAATCAATCATTTATGTGTATACGCCCGACAGGATTCGAACCTGTGGCCTCTTGCTCCGGAGTGTAAGGGTCTGATGTTTGTCTGAATTCGACATAGTATGTTGACCTTTGATTTACAAGGTATTATACTTAGATTGAGAGTGATTGAGTTACACCAAATTCGCTCAATTTTGCTCCAGAAAGCTAGATATAGGCTAGATTTTTTTTGAGATGGAGGAGATCAATGAAACCCAGAGATACCTTCAACTTCACAAAAAAAGACATCCTCGGCCTCCCGCTCCCCAAAGAAAAATGGGATACATACCGGGATGATCAATCGAAATACCTCAGACTCCGCATTTCATATAAGGGGTTGAGGACCTTTTACTATGTGCGCAAAATAGAAGGCAAGATGAGATGGATCAAGCTCGGTAACTTCCCTGAAATGACTATTTTTCAGGCACGCCAGAAAGCTACCGAACATTCCGGGGAGGTGGCAAAGGGTAATAATCCTGCCGTTGAGAAAATGGAGCGGAGGAAAATCCTGACCTTCGGGGAGTTGTTCCGCCTTTTTTTGGAGTTACACTCCAAGCCCCATAAGAAATCGTCATGGTTCGATGAGATGTGTTTTCGATGTTACCTGAGTCAATGGGATAGGAAACCCCTATCGGAGATCACACCGACGACGCTCACAAAATGGCATACAAAACTCGGAGAGACGAACGGGAAAGCTCAGGCAAATCGTACACTTCAGCTCGTGAGAGCAATTTTCAATTTTGGGATCAGGCACCAGTACATTGAAGGGATCAACCCCTGCCTGGGTGTGACCTTGTTCAAGGAGAAAAGCAGAGATCGGTTTCTCAGCCCAGAGGAGATGAAACGCTTTTTCGAAGCGCTCAAGTCAGAACCCAATGATCACATGCACGACTTCTTTGCATTATGCCTCTTCACCGGCGCGAGGCGTGGGAACGTACAGACCATGCGATGGAAGGATGTTAATCTTGACGAAGCATTATGGATAATACCGGATGAGGAATCGAAGTCAGGGGACCCCATGAAGGTTATCCTGGTACCGGTTGCGGTAGGCATTCTCAAAGAAAGGAAAAAGTACAATGCCGGTTCCGAGTATGTGTTTCCTAATCACCGTTCCGACTCAAAAACTCCCCATCTCGTTGAACCCAAGAAAGCATGGAAACGGTTGTGTGAAAGGGCGGGATTGAACAACCTGAGAATACATGATCTCCGACGAACCCTTGGAAGCTGGCAGGCTGCATTAGGATCAGGACTCCCGATCATTGGAGATAGCCTCGGTCACAAGGACTATAGCACAACGGCTATATACGCCAGGCTCAATCTCGATCCGATCAGAGCCAGTGTGAATGCCGCCGTGGATGAGATGCTCAAGCAGAAGGATTAACATCCTCGTAATCAACGCGCTGTTTCAGTATCCATTTGTCAAGATCATCTTGGCGGTATCTTATGAGCCTACCGAGTTTGATTTTCGGGATCTTATATCGTTTCGTACAGTCCCATGATGCCAGGGTTGATTGGGTTATACCGATGTATTCAGCGGCTTCTTTTCTGTTCAACAGTTTCTCTCTCACATCAAATCCTCCACAAGGTTCAGGTTGCTGCGGAATCTGGTCATTCAGCTTCCTAATAACCCTGTGGGTAAATATTTACCGGGGATATCATCGTACGTTGGGTAACAGCATGATTATAAAAGATAATCGAAGAAAAAATATTTTGGAATTTTCTTGTAACCGCCTGGTAAATTTTACTGAATCCGGATGTTAAACCATAGATATAGATCAATAGTAATGTAATTTGAGTCTAATTCGATAGGATTTCCCGCCGCGATCTGTTTGAATGGGATCACACTCCAGTCCAAATATGGACTTGAGCCTTATTGATAGATTCAGTTTCGTAACCTTGAGTTTGGTATCCATCTGGCTCATGGTCTTCACCGTTAGTTTTTCAGAAAACCGAGAGGCTTCCCTCACCTTACGATCTTCCGGGGCTACCGGTATTTGGATGGCGTTCCATCGGACTTCTCCGTGACTCTGAGCGAATGTTTTCAATAACGCCCACTGTTTATCTGGACGATTCGTCCGCCGGTCAACGAACCCCAGCTCTTTGTAATCCGTATCTTCTGTGTAGGAAGGAGTAAATACCCTGACATCTTCTGTTGATTCGCGAGATAAATGGCAGGAAATTTCCTGATTATTTTGACATTTCTC
>CALFER010000067.1 GCA_937951895.1 uncultured bacterium | reverse complement strand
CACGAATTCCCCCACCGCGACATCGATCCCGACGGATACACCGACATCCCCGCCCACCGCCACACCCTCTTTCACGCCGATTCCAACTGACACTCCAACCCATACTCCCGTTCCAACCGCAACTCCGACGTTCACCCCTCAGCCGACGGAAACCCCCACCGCAACTTTCACCATGACCCCCCTCCCGACCGCCACTCCGACTCTGACACCGACTTCGACTCCGACAAATACGTCAACACCGACCTGGACACCCCTTCCCGGGACGCCGACGGACACCCCGGTGCCGCCGACCGCCACTCCGACGAATACTCCGACGAATACTCCGACACCGTCCCCGACATTCACTCCTCCGCCGACATATACTCCCTTGCCAACCTACACGCCCTATCCCACGTTTACACCGAGTCCGACGCCGGTGCCGCCCACTCATACCCCCTCATCCACTCCAACCTCAACCTCGACAGCCACCCCCACATTCAGCGCATCGCCGACACGAACGCCAACAGAGACAGCCACATGGACCCCGTCGCCCACGCCCTCTTTCACGCACACCCACACACCGCTTCCGACTTCCACGTATTCCCCCGTTCCGACGCGGACACCGACTCCGTCTCCCACCCCGACTCACGAACCATACCGTCTGCCTTTTTTTGACATGTTCGAAGAGATTCTACCCTGGGAGACTCATGAGGAACTCGGTGAGTGTCTCTGGCACTCCGAAACCGCGCGATATGTCAGTTTTTCACACAGTTGGGCTTATAATTCCGGAGATCCGACGTACACGTACAATACAGGGACACGCAACGCGTGTTCACTGATTTCCCCCAGAATCACACTCGAGGATGCCGTTAGTCCGATTCTGACTTACTGGGATTGGATCGAGACAGAAAATCGATCCGGATTCGATGTCTGCAGCACGGACATCACAACCGATGGCGGACAGCACTGGCACAATCTGTATGCAACATCCTCCCCGACCCTGCAGTGGAATCAGCGAGGTCCTTTCGATCTTTCACCGTTTCGCGACCAGATTATCCAGATTCGCTTCCGGTTCGATACCGGCGATTCTCAATTCAATGATTTCGAGGGTTGGTATGTCGATGATGTCCGGGTTGAGGAAGGCGAGGTTCCGACACCGACGCCATCGCCGTATTCGGGTGAACCCGGTGTGGATCTCATGCTGAATGCCGAGGTGTTTTACGAAACCGATCAGTTCCTGCTCGAGATCGATTACCTCAATCCCAACGCAGCGCCGGTGCAGGCGGATATCTACCTGATTCTCGATGTATACGGAGTCTATTGGTTCTGGCCGTCATGGACACACGAGATCGACAGCGCACCGAGATCGATGCCTCCCAGGAATGCCACACGCGAAATGCTCCTCGATTTCATCTGGCCGCCTTACAACGGAACATTCGATGGCGTAGCACTCTGGGCCGCAGCGCTGGTGCCGGGTACATCGAATCTGATCGGTCGGTACGATCACGTCACATTTGGATGTAATCTGTAATTGAAGTATGATGACCGCCGCCGGAGGCGTGCGGTGGAACTGCTGATACCCCATTCCAGAGTCGAGTTCGATGAAGTCGCGATCGAGGCGGTGCGCTCTGTCCTTCAGAGTGGACGCGTCGCGACCGGAGAAAAGGTTCATCGACTGGAAGTCGAACTCGAGGCACGATTCCAGCGTCCCTTTGCCTGCGTGACCTCGGGAACGGCAGCCCTGCATCTGACCTTGCTGGCATTCGGAATCGGTCCGGGATTCCGGATGGCCGTTCCTTCATTCATCTGTCCCTCGATTCACTATTGTCTCGAATATGTCGGAGTGAAACCGGTTCTGTACGATTGCGGACGTCTCGGAATCGGAGTCTCTTCGGAATCTCTCGAAGCCGCGGTAACCGGTTCGGATGGATTCATTATTCCCCACACGTTCGGATTTCTGACGGACTTCGATCAGAGACTGATGAAGGGCAGGCTATGCATCGAAGATTGCTGTCAGGCGACGGGTGCGATGGTCGATGGTCATGTTGCGGGAACACGTGGTCAGGCTTCGATCCAGTCGTTCTACGCGACGAAAATGGTTGGTTCCGGAGACGGAGGCGCTGTTTCCGGGAGCCCGGAGCTGATTGAATGGGTACGATCACGAAGCAATCACCGCGGGCATGACGACCTCATCTGTCGATACCCATACTCGATGTCTGATCTGCACGCGATTTTGGTTCATGCTCAACTCGAACAATTGCCTCGAAATATCGATCTGCGAAGGCGTATCGCCGAACGGTACGTCTCGGAATTTTCAGATCTTCCAATTGAAACTCCGGCGATCACCTCTCCATCCGTCTGGTACCGGTTCCCGATCATCACACCGGTTCCTCGTGACAAACTGATCAAGGAAGCTCGTCAGAGGGGGATCGGCTTCGGATTTGGAGTTCGAACGCCACTGCACCGATTGCTCAACTGGGATCCCGCGTGCTTTCCGAATGCCGAGAAAGCGATGCGCAATCTGGTATCCCTTCCAATTTATCCTGGCTTGAAAGAAACACAGCAGGAGCAGATCGTGGATCTGATCCGGCAGGTCGTGACGCATCCATGAACGGTGCATCAGAGAGCATGCGAGACGGAATGCCGGACTGCGAGGGGAAGAGGACTATCGCGATCCATCAGCCGAATTTCGCACCCTGGGCGGGTTTTTTTCACAAGATGATGGCGTCGGATTGCTTCGTGTATCTGGATTCCGCTGCCTATACGAAAAACGGATTTCAGAATCGGAACCGGATTCGAGTCGGGAGTGGCGTTCAGTGGTTGACGGTGCCCGTGCTCGTCAAGGGATACTTCAACGCTCCGTCGAAGGATATCCGGGTCAACAATCAGATTCCCTGGCGGAAAAAACACCTCTCCAGCCTGCACGCGAGGTTCGGGCGTGCGGCTTGCTTCACTGAGATCATGGAATGGATCAGACCGGTATACATGACGGATTGGCAGTTCCTGCTCGATTTCAACATCACGGTTCTGGAACGAATCCGGGCATATCTCGGAGTGAGGACGCCTCTTGTGCTCGCGTCGGAATTTCCGGATGAGCATGTTGCGACCGAAAGACTGGTTCATCTCACGGAAAAACTGGATGGATTGATTTACCTATCCGGAGCCGGCGGCAGAAGTTATCTGGACGAGTCCAGGTTCAGAGAACATGGGATCGAGGTCCGGTATCAGGAGTTCAATCCTGAACCACTGATCGATTCGAGTGGATATGATTGTTCAAAGTTGAGTATTCTTGAGGTGCTGTTTCTTCTGGGAAGGGACACGACCGACTGGTTGCAGGGAGGTGTCGAGTGGAAGAAAAAAGGATGAGCATTCTGGTCACGGGCGCTGCCGGTCTGCTCGGTTCGCACCTGGTCGACCGTCTGTTGCAGCGGGGCTATCGCGTGACCGGAATCGACAATCTCTCGATCGGCTCGATCGATAACCTGGAAGAAGCCCTCCGACATCCGAACTTCGTGTTTCACCGGATGGATGTTCTGGATCGTGATTCATTGGGGAATCTTGATCCGCACAATATGATCGTCCATATGGCTGCCTACAAGATCGAAGTCCCGGGGTTGTTCGGAACGGATATTCTGGAGGTGAACTCACGCGGATCCGCCAATATGCTTGCGCTGGCTCATTCATGGAGTGCTCGTTTTGTGTTCGCGTCGACATCCGATGTCTATGGAAAAAACACGACCATGCCATTCAACGAAACGTGCGATCTCCTTCTGGGGCCATCGAATGTCTCAAGGTGGGCGTATGCGGCGAGCAAGATTTTCGACGAACATCTCTGTTTCGCGTATCAGAGACGGTACGGATTGCCGATCGTGGTGATCCGCTACTTCAATACATACGGCCCGAGACATGAACTGACGCCTCGAAGCGGTGGACCACAGGCCTTGTTCTTCCATGCCATTCTCTCCCGCGATGCATTGACGGTTCACGGCGATGGCTCTCAGAGACGATGCTTCGCTTACATCGACGATTCGATCGAGATGACGGTTCGGGTGATCGAATCCGATGCGACGGTCGGAGAGATCGTGAATATCGGAAATCCGGATAATGAGATCCGCATCATCGATCTCGCTGAGTTGGCTTGTCGCGTCGCGGGTCTCAAGGCGCCGTTCCCGATCCGGATGATCAGACACGAAACCGTCTATCAGACGACCCGGTTTGAGGAGGTTCATCGGCGAGTTCCGGATATCTCGAAAGCCCGACGTCTTTTAAAGTACAGTCCGTGCATTTCCAACGAAGAGGGAATGCGCAGGACGTTTCTATGGCAATCCGGATTGAGATGCTACGCGGAATCAGTATGATCTGGGCAATTATTCCGGCATTTAACGAGGGTTCACAGATCCGCTTCGTGATCGAAAATCTGCTCCACGTACTGGACTCGCTGCAGATCGCTTACAGGATCGTAATTGTGGATGACGGCAGTTCGGATAGTACCGCGGAGCAGGCTGAATCTCTTTCCAGCGGGTTTCCGATCGAAGTTCTCCGACACGATGTCAACAGGGGGGTGTCCACCGCCTTCCGAACCGGTTTCAATCACGTATTGAATCTCTCGCAGCCAGACGATCTGATTCTCACGCTCGAGGCGAACAAGAACACGGATCCATCGATCATTCCGGAAATGATCACGCAAATCCGCTCATCGGCGGATCTCGTCCTGGCTTCCTGTTATGCGCCGGGAGGCCGAGTGATCGGAGACCCGCCCATTCGATATCTGATGAGTCGGGGCATCAATCTGATGCTCAGGATCGTTTTCCCGATCGGGACATCCGGATCCATCCACACTTACACCTCGTTCTATCGTCTCGCCACTCGACGTCTGTATGCGGATGTTCGCGAACGGACATCAGGCAGGTACTTTGATCAGGAAGGCTTTGTATGCATGGCGGATATGTTGATCCGGATGTCGCAGTTCCCCGGTGTACGAGTTGCGGAAGTCCCGCTCATCCTGAAGAGCGATATCCGGGATCATTCCAGTAAAATGAAGGTCGGCAGAACGATTCTGGGTTATTTCAGGCTGTTCTGGTCCAATCTGATCCATCGCTCCCAAACCAGGTCATGATTGCACCGAGGGCTGTTTTCGCGATATGTGTCATTGCTCTGATGATACATCTGCTCATGCTCCTGATGGTCTTTCCCGGAATCTATTGGGGTGATGATGGAATGTTGATCGCCTCTTCGGTGAATCTCGGAATCGGGCACCCGCCCGGGCATCCGCTAAGCATGCACTGGTTGAAACTCGCCTCCCTGATCCCGATCGGCGATATCGCATCACGCACGAATACATGGATGGGAGCGACCGCAACCGCAGTGACGCTGTTGTCCATGCTGATGTTGGCGCAACGTCTCAGGAACCGTTCCAGTATTCTGGTGAGCGTGTCGCTGTTTTTAGCGCTTTTCCTGTTCTCGCCATGGGTGATCCGTCAATCGATCCGTTCGGAGACCTACATGCTTCAGATGGTGCTGCTGGTGTTCATCGTGCGATTGCTCGAATCCCAGTCGTTGCGATCTCTGTGTGCTGCATCATTCCTGCTGGGGTTGTCGCTGTCGAATCAACTCCTCATCGGTGTATTGTGCGTGCCGGGGATTCTGATTCTGAGCGTTAACGGGTTTCGACGTCAAAAATCCGTTGGGTCGACATTCGCGATGGCTGTCTCATTCGGTCTCCTGGCATACTCGGTGAATACCTACATCCCGATTCGGGCAATCTTCGGGCAGATGATCCCATTCGCTGAACTGGAAACGACACCGGATCTGTTTCGATATTTGACAGCACAAACGTATCAGCAAGCCTTCATACCGGAATCCGTTTCAGAGCAGATCATGCATGTGGCGCGATCGACAGGCTCGATGATCAGAAGTTATCCTGCGACAGTATTGTTTGTTCTTGGACCGCTTCTTTTATGGATGAGGTGTCGGAACTGTCGAACATTCGGGATGTTGACCATCGCTTCCGTGGTGATGGTCGGAGCGTTGTCGTGTAAAACGTTTGATTCCGCAAACTGGGATTTCGAAGGATATCTGCTTCCTTCACTATGGATCGGAGCCTTGTCGATTGCAGAATTGACGGGCGGAGCGAGTGTTTCCGGGCGAACAGCGGCTGGGCGCATTATCGTGCTTGGCATGCTTCTGATCAGCGCTGTAGGGTTTTTCCATGGCAGACGTGCATGGTTCAGACTTTCGGAACACCCACTCGCGCGCGACTACGCACGCGCATTCCTGCTGGAAAGGGCCGCGGACGCTCTGCTTCTGATGCGCAGCGATGCATATTACCCGGTATTGTATCTTCAGACTGTCGAGAAACTGAATCCGGACGTGAATGTCTTTTCCCGTAATTACATTCTCAGGAGCGGATGCTCGCCCCGCCTGATTCAACGCTTGATTTCCAGGCGGATTCGCTGGGATTCCGAGGCGAAATCGTGCGTCACGGTCGCGGGAATTGTCCGATCGAACAGGGGCGTTCGGGAAATTGCCTGGGAACTGGCGGATGATCCGGTGCCGGTCACAGGAAACCCGCTTCTGTCCGGATCTGTTTTTGTGTGGGGATCCGAAACTCGCTTGAACCGCGAACTGAATGCGTCTCGGTATGAACGTTTCTGTGGGGTGGAAATCGTCGACTGGCATGCACGGGATCAACTTGGAATGATGTGGTACAATCGGGGTACTGAATTGCTCAGGCGGGAAATTTGTGACGAGGCCATCCGCGATTTCAGATGTGCGCTGAAACTGACACCAGATGCTCCGCGATATCTCAATAATTATGCCATCGCACTGGCATGTGCCGGAAGGAACCGGGATGCATTGGATGTTCTCGATCGATTGCAGCGTATTCAACCCGGACACCCTGGACTCGAACACAACAAAGCACTGATCATGGAGAGACTCAATGAACAGAAGCAAGATCGATATTTCGGTAGTGGTTCCGTTGTTCAATGAAGCGGGTAATGTAGAGCCTCTTCATGCGGCGCTGCGATCAGCGCTGGACAAGACCGGCCGGTCATTCGAGATCGTTTTGGTCAATGACGGGAGTACGGATGAAACCCTCTCCGTGTTAACTCGGATTGCGGGGTCGGATGATCACGTTGTCGTTGTGTCGCTCGCCGGAAACTCAGGTCAAACAGGTGCTCTCGCGGCAGGATTCGATCATTCGAGCGGACGAATCGTGATCAGTATGGATGGAGATCTGCAGCATGATCCGGCCGAGATTCCGATGTTTCTCGAGGGCATTGCCGAGGGGTATGACATTGTCAGCGGCTGGAGAAAACACCGGATCGATCCATACTTTTCCCGAAAGTTGCCTTCCCGGATCGCGAATTACATGATGGCAAAAATCTCAGGGATCGACCTGCACGATTTTGGAACCACCTACAAAGCCTACCGCCGCGAGGTTTTAAAAAACGTTCATCTGTATGGTGAGTTTCATCGATTTATTCCGGCACTGGTCGAGGGGATGCGGATCCGTATCAAGGAAATCCCGATCCGCTCGATTCCCCGGAAAAAGGGAAAATCAAACTATACGATCAGTCGCACTTTTACGGTGTTCTTTGACCTGATCCGTATCCGATTCCTCACACGATACCTCAACCGTCCGCTGAAAGTGTTCGGTACCATCGGCGGGATCCTCGGACTGATTGGCTTCTGCATCGCGTTCTATCTCGCTCTGCTGAAGTTCACGATCGGAATATCGATCATGCAGTACCGTGCGCCGCTATTCCTGCTTTCAATACTACTGATGCTGGTCGGTACCCAGTTCCTGACGATGGGTCTGCTGGGCGAAATCATGGTTAAACTGTATTTCCGATTACCCGGCACGAAAATTTACTGCCTCGATCAGATCATCCGGAAGGATGCCGAATCGGATTTCAATGAGTAACACGCTCGGTTACCGGGAAACGCAACGGATCAACCTGATCGCATCATGTATTCTGGCATTGATTCTGGTGGCGGTTTACCTGAGCGGTATCTGTCCAACCGTCTATTGGTTGGATTCCGGAGAGTTTTCAGCGTCTCTGACCTGTCTCGGATTACCTCATTCCCCGAGTTTTCCCGTCTTTATCAATGCTCATGCCGGTTTAATGCTTATACCTCTCGGTGATCTGGCTTATCGGGCGAATCTGATTTCCGTGTTCTGGATGGCCGGGGCTGCCGTAACCTTCTTTTTTCTGCTGCTCCATGTGTTGCGCCTTCAAGAACCAGAGCGTCTCAAGGTGTTTGCCGTCGCCGCGTATACATGTGCGATATTCACCAATCCTCTGTTCTTCTTCCAGGCCCATAAAGTTGAAGTCTATTCGATGAATCTCGCACTCAATCTTGCCATAATCGGTGTTCTGGTCAGATTGCTGGAAACGGACAAGCCCATCGTCGGCAAGGACAGTCGCTGGTTCTATCTGCTGACGATTCTCGTGGCACTGAACGCAGGGAATCACCTTCTGCTGTCCGCCCACCTGTGGCCGGCGATTCTGATCGTGTTCATAATCAGAAAGCGGTTCCTGTCAAGGGAGCAATTCTGTGTGGTCTCCGTGTTCCTGCTGCTATTCGGTTCGGTTTACCTGTTCCTGCCCATCCGATCCTCCAGGAATCCCCCGATGGATATCGGAAACCCGGAAGCCTGGATGACATTCATTAACGGTGTCACACGCCGAGGATCGTTCGAGCGGTTTTTCGGGAACTCATCCGACGAATGGATCTATAATGTCGATCGCTATTTTCAACTGATGCAGACCTACATGAACCCCTGGATCCTTCTCGGCCTGCTGGTCTGCGGAATCCTATATCTCATCGTTCATTACCGCGTCGCAACGATGCTGTGGCTCGTTGTAATCGGCAATGTATCAATCACGCTTCTGAACAGGAATTTCAACGCAAATCCGGATACGGGTCCTGCATATCTGATGATATCGACAATTGTCATCTCACTTTTTCCGATCGCATTGGTAGCAGAGTTTACACGATTGAGACCGAAGATCGCTCGCCGGGTCCGTTCAGTCTTCATGAAGGAATGGATGATCTGGTGGAGTATATCGATTGGCGCAGTGACTCTGGCGGTCACGCAATTCCGCACCAGTGAAACCAACCTGCGTGACGATTTCTCGGCTGCCTGGATCGGTAGAGCCGTCTTGGACAGCACGCAGGAGAATGCTCTTGTATTCACGGGATTTTACTCCAATTATCGCTTTGTTCTGAACTATCTGACCGTATCGGAACGATATCGTGATGATGTCGAGATCATCGACCGGGGTGAAGTCTTGTATTGGCCGGGAGGTCTGCAGCAACTGCTGAAGAAGAATCCGGATTGGCGGGAGTTGTTTGAAGGCGATGAAAAGGCGATCGATGACATCGAGTATCTCGGACCGAGGGGATATCGGCACAGCGGCATTATCGATCGAATCAGGGCTCAGAAACTGATTCAGACCGTCACGGCACGTCTTGCTTCGAGACGGAGTCTCGCACGCCCGGTCTACTGGTTTGCAAGCGAAGATGATGTGCTGCTGGATTCAGAGGTCAGTCCTGCCGGCTTGACATTGGATGTTTCCGGGGGGCGATGGGGCACTTCTTTCGGCGATCCTTGGAAGACATTGGATCATGTCGAGGCCAGGAGTCTGGTCCGATCGACCGAACATACGAACGACACGACGCGGCAGGATTTGGTGGAATCCCTCACCAATGTCGGAAACTCACTGGACATTCTCGGCCAATCCCGGGCCGCACTGACAGTGTACAGACGGGTGCTTTCGATTGATCCGGATTACGATTTTGCGCGGCTTCAGCTCTCGATTCTCCTTCAAAGACAAAGGGTGCCGTCGTCTCCGGGAGTGAATCGAATTGAGTGACAATTCTTGTCGGTTGGCGTGCGGAGATTTGACACTGGGCTTAATATGTTGATTCATATGAACATTGTAAGCTTCAGGATGTCCGGTCATACCGTTTCATATAAATTTTCGGCAATGAGCCGCGCTAATTTCAGATTGACTCCGGGACAGAAACGTGGTAAATATCGGCTCCATGATGCTGGAATGCACGATTTTAAAGGGAATACAAGAAATTTTCGGGAAAATGTGTCGATGTCGTGCATCTGGCACGTGCCTTGCTTTAGTAACTGACCGAAAGGAAACGACAGGTTTCCGAAGGTAACTAACATTTCTCAAGGAGGAAAGCAGATGTTACGGAATTCAAAGGGTTTTACGTTGATTGAGTTGTTGATCGTCGTCGCGATTATCGGAATTATCGCCGCTATCGCCATCCCGAGCTTGCTCCGCTCCCGTATGAGCGCGAACGAAGCCGCAGCCATTGCCTCATTGAAGACAATCGCCGCTGCACAGACCGACTACAACAACAACTCCTCTCCGCACACCTACACAGGCGAACTCATTTGCCTCGGTAGCGGCAACGGCGCTGGTACGGTTCCCTTCATCGACGATGCACTCGCCAGCGGTCTGAAATCAGGCTATAACATCACATTGGGTCTTGCCACAACAGCGTTTGACGGCTCATACTGGGCTTGGTCAGCGACGGCTTGGCCGGTTGTGTACGCCAGCACTGGTGTTCGCAGCTTCTACATCGATGAATCCGGTGTTATCCGCGGTTCCGATGTCCTCGGCGGACTGGCAAATGGCGGCCTTGCGACAATCGACTAATCCGGACTACGCGTAAGACGAAAGGCAGGATGAAAATCCTGCCTTTTTTTTATGTGTGCACCCGGCAGGGCGCAACCCGTCACCCTGTCCGACTCTATTCAGCGCATCCGACTTCGAACATTCGAAAGAGAGTACAAACTGATCGACAGTTTTCATGTGCGCTCGACAACAGCTCGTGCAAAATATTAACATGAATCCATGAATGGAAGATGCAAGGAACACCGCGCTGATGATGACGCGATCAAACGATTGTTTTTCGCAACCGGGTCGATCGCTTTTCTTATCCTGCTTCATCTCCAGACTCCGGATCTGAGTTGGGGTGAATCTGCCATTCTGACGCTTCGTTCGTTCTCGCTTGGCGGAGCCCATCCATCCGGGTATCCGTTCATGATGATGCTGATGCACCCGGTGCGATTTCTGCCGATCGGAGATCAGATCTTCCGCTCGAATATCTTTGGTATTCTCATGAATACACTTGCGATCGGTGGATTCGCGGCGCTTTCTCATCGACTCCTCCGCGGTGCTTGGATCTTCTCGTTTTTGGGAGCGATCCTGCTCCTGATATCCCCTGCTTTTCTGACTGCCTGTCAGTCGATCGAGGTCTATTCTCTGAATCTGCTGATGATCATCGGAATGCTGATCATCTTCAGCGACACTCTTGAACCCCGAAGATTGTTGCTGGGGGCATTGCTTGCAGGCCTGGCTTCGGCACACCATCTGACAATTGTCTTTGTTCTGATGCCCCTGTTCGGAGGAGCATTGATGACCCGGTCTGTTCCCACACGGATCAAGTTGATCTCGATCGGTTTTCTTATGTTCGCAATGTCCACGGAACTGTTCCTGATTCTCCGGGATACCGCAAAACCGGAACTGACCTGGGGCGATCCCCGATCCTGGACAGGGTTAATCGATTTGGTCACTGCTTCCGAAGAATCATCCGGATCACTCCGTGCCGGGTTGAACTCGATGGACGCGATGATACCCAGAGCGATAAGTTCTGTTCATCCAACGATCCAGACTATTGGATACCTGGGCCTGTTTCTGGCAGGGATCGGGTACCTGACTTTATGGAAATCTCAACGTAAACTGACGGTTGCGATGTCGATCTCGGCTCTGCTTTTCATCCTGGGAGTGTCCGTCTATGAAACACGTGAATCGACATCTTTCTTTCTACCGGTGACGACACTGGTGATCATCGCCATGATTGCCGCTCTGAGTAGTATTGATCGATGGTGTCATGGGTTGATGCGGGGCCATCCGCTCATTCGGGGCATCCTGATCATTTTCCTGGTGTCCCGTATCGTTGTAAGTGCACGGGTTTCCTTTGCCGACTCCATACATGAGGATCGTTTTCCTCGTATCTGGATCTCGCAGCTTCTGGATTGTGCGCCAGATGGTTCGATCATCCTGACACGACGGAGTGATGTTTTTTTCATCGGTTCGTATCTGATGCAGATTGAAAAGCGACACGACACTTCTAAAGTGATCATCTTTCAACACCTTCTGTCGTTCCGGTGGTATCTCGAGGATCTGAATCGAGTCGGAGTTGAATCTCTTTCCGGTGATGCATGGAATCAGATGCCGAAGGATTCGCGCGAGTGGAACGCAGCGATCACCGAATTGATTTGCAGGCGGAGCCTTCGCAATCGTGATGTTCTGGTGACGGATTATGATACAATCAATGATGTGGAAATGGTGCGGAATCAATCCGTGCCGATCGTTCCATACAACCTGTTCGGCCTGATTCCGTCGAGTAACTCGAATCGGATTCTTCTCTCCTTGCCCGAATTCGATCAGAGATGGACTCCCGGTTCAAGAAGTAATCTCGGGTTTCAGTTGGACCAGGCCATCCAATTCAATCGCCATGCGGGTCATATGAAACAAGCGGAACGATATCGCGAGATCAGTGAACGATTATGGACAGCACGATCCGGTCAATGACCTTCTTCCCGGCAGATCGCAGAATTCGACTCTGTCTGATCGTTATCCTGGTGTGTGCGGCTTTTTTTCGTTTCTACCGCATCGACTCCATTCCGGGGTTCGATCATGATGAAGCCTTGATCTGTCTGGGAGCTCGTACAGTGGCAGATATGTCTGATCTCCCGATGACAGGTGACAAAGTTTATGAAAGCCCGACATTGGAGTATCTCGGGGGGCTCGCTTTCATCATCTTCGGCAGTTCCGATACGGTTATCAGAATTCTGATCGGATGCATCGGATTACTGGGTGTGGTATCGGTTATCCAGATCGGACGTTTCGTGTTTGGTGATTGGAGCGGGGTATTCGCCGGTATCCTGATGGCACTTTCACCGTGGGCGATTGCGAGTTCGCGGGTGATCTACGCCAGCAATCTTGTCGTCGGGTTTCTCCCACTCTCGGTCATGTCCTTCATCCTCTGGATTGAATCCCGGCAGCGATCTTGGATCATTTCGACCGGACTTTTTCTAGGCCTGGCCGCTGGTGGCAGAATAACCGTTCTTGTTTTCTGGATCCCGTTTCTGATCGGAATGCTATTCACGAGAAATCGACGATCAGCAAGCACCGTGTCGGCAGTCGCCCTCTCGTTGTTACCCGTGACATCGATGATCGGCTTCAACTTCATGAATGGATGGCCGGCGATCCAGGTATTCACTGATCCTGCACAAAGCCATTCCCTGCCGGCACAGGCATCCCTGGCAGATGCGGTTTCCAGAGTGATTGCGTATCTGTCGTCGATGCTGGCCGCTGTCGATGGATCACGGTTCTGGGTCGATGTCAACAGGGAAGGATCGATGTGGATTCAACACGTTATATTGGTTGTCGCTGCCGCAGGTCTCATGCGGACGCTATTGACTCGATCGGCAAAATCCCTCCTTGTTCTGGCAATGCTGTGCCTACCGGTACTGATCGTGCCGATCACGACGAAGACCATCCAGATCAGTGCAGCTCGCGCAGCGTATCATCCGCACTATCTGGATATGATGATGCCGTGGGTGTTTCTGATCCTGGGTTCCGGAATCGACTTCTTTCTTATGGGCATTGTTCGGTTATCAGGATTCAGATGGATCAACTACGTGATTTGTCCATTGATCATTCTGCTCGTGTCGATATGGCTTGTGCTGTCGATTTATCCATTCGTACAATACGAAGGGGGTCCCGGAAGATGGAATAACCGCTATGAACGTTTAGCGGAAGCAATGGAGAAGAATCCCGCTTATCGCCTGGATGTCCTTGTGATTGACAACACATTCGGCATGGGATTACCACAAATGAAATTCCTCTTGCCACAATCTCGGATCACTCCCTCCATCGGTCCGTTCACTGGAATCATGTCGACTGATGGAGCCATGCGTGATACACCCGTCATCGCGCTCTTTGATTCATCTCACCTGAATCTGTTCTCCAGAACGGTTCCCGGTTCGATGGTGACGAGGGTGGATGACTCCTGTATCGCGTATCGATACAAAAGTCCCGGATTGACCTGCGATGCGACATTCGATCTGATCGAGATGCCCGGAATGCGACTGACAATCGAATGTGATGAAGCTGTTCCTCCCGGCGTATCCGGGCGGATTGCGGATTTCAAGGGAAATGAGGAGCGATTTCGGTTGATTCGGAGAGTGGATACTTACGAACAGGATCCGACATTCCGCCAGACCGCTGAGCGCGTATCCAGACGTCATCAGCAGAGTTTGGCAGTCCTGGCCGATCGCCTGTCTGTGGTATCATGTTCAGGAATGACAACCGGAGAGAACTCGCCGGTTACAGTTACTTTTCGAAACGACGGCACATTCTGGCATTGCCATTACCAATCCGATCGCCGGGAGATCAGTGGAACGTTACTGGGTGATGTTTTGTTCTTTTAGAATCCCGTGGATCGAATCATGGGCATCCGGTATCCCGCTTCAGCCTCTGATCCGCCCCGTCATCTGCAAACCATTCACTTCAGTGACGGAAACGGTTGCAAGAGATCCCGCAGGAGGTGATGGCGTATCGATCTGAATTTTCAGATAATTGTCTGATAGACCGATTGTTTTACCTGTACCCGGATCCTGGGTATTGAGAATGATGACATCGAGATATCTGTCGATGAATTGTTTTCTGAATTCAATCGCCTTTTGAACACTCAACGCCCTCAATCGATGGCAACGTTCCTTTGCGACCGGGATATCGATCTGATGATCGAACAGGGCTGCGCGGGTACCAGCTCTGGGAGAGAATGTGAAGACATGCAGGTAGCTGAATGGCAGACTCCTGATAAACTCGTAAGTTTCTTCAAACTCCGGGTCAGATTCACCGGGGAACCCGACGATGACATCCGCACCAAAACAGATAAATGGATCGCGGGTTTTGATATCGATCAGCAAACGGCGATAGAAATCTGCGGAGTAATTCCGCTGCATGCGCTCGAGAATGGATTGGGAACCACTCTGGAGGGGCACATGCAGATGCCTGCAGATTCTGGGTTCCGACACGATCAGATCGATGAGTTCGGAGATCAACTCCGTCGGTTCGATCGAACTCAGGCGGACTCGAGCAAGAGTTGGAATCTGTATGAGTTCTGAAACGAGTTGAATGATGTTTTGGGGCGGATCAAGATCGAGACCGTATGTTCCGAGATCGATACCAGTCAGCACGATTTCCTTGAACCCATTTGCAGAGATTCGAGCGGCTTCGCCGACAACACTTGACAACGTCTGGCTTCGACTGGGGCCCCGGACACTCGGAATGACACAATAGGAGCAACTTCGGCTGCATCCTTCCTGAATTTTTAAGAATGCGCGACTGTATTTGCCGAAGGTCGAGATGCTCAGTCCTTCGAATTCTGCCGATTGCATATCGCCGACAATCGTGGACGGCTGGTCACTGAACAGGCATCTTTCGATCAAATCTCTGATCTGCAGCTTCTCTCGATTTCCGGTGACTAAGAATACATTTGGCAGAGCCTGGAAAATCTCGGGTTGCCGTTGTGAACTGCATCCGGTCACGACGATACGCGCTTGAGGATTCCATTTCAGAACGCGCCGCACTGCGTGTCTTGAGCGCCGATCGGTTTTTCCGGTAACGGTACACGTGTTCACAATGTATAAATCAGCACCATTCTCCGGTGCGACGATCCGCAATCCTGCCGCTTCCAGTGATTCCCGGATACTCATCGATTCATACTGGTTGAGTTTGCATCCGAGAGTCATCAATGCAGCCGTTTTGTTTTCGAATACGCGAGTCATGTTGGATTCCTGTCGGGTTGTCAGACTCATTCCGGTCTCGATCGGCGAGTCGAAGCTGCACTCTATGGTTTTTTCCCGGGAATCTCAATGGGAGAATCGATAGGAAGTATCGATCGATCAGGCTGCTGGTGTCTCAGGAATTTCGAATTTGCTGGATGGTGTGTTCGAGGCATTCCAGAATCATCGACTCGGGTGGTTGTCGGATAAATCCGGAATCCATCATCATCTTGATCAGATTCTGTGCGTATTGCACATCGGTGTTGGTGCGATCGTACACTTCCTGCCAGGACAGATTCAATCGTGCCACTCCGTCCTTGATTGCCTGCATCGCTACTTCCGCCGCTTCGAAAGGATAAACCTGGGATTCCTCCATCGTGGGTATGATGTAGCTGGGGCTGAACGGTTTGTATCCTTTTTCCTCCGCGTACCGGGCAAGAGCATGCGCGGCAGCGATTGCCATGTTATCGGTAATCTTGCGAGCCCGAACCAGAAGTGCGCCTTTGAGTATTCCGGGGAAGCCGAGTGAATTGTTGACCTGGTTCGGGAAGTCACCTCGGCCGGTCGCGACGATGTAAGCACCGGCCTCGAGCGCTTCATAGGGATAGATTTCAGGAACCGGGTTCGCCTCCGCAAACACAATAGCCTTGTCGGCCATCGTACGGATCCATTCTTTCTTTACGACACCCGGACCGGGTTTTGAGACGGCGATGAGAACATCCGCTCCTCTGATCGCATCTTCCATGGTGTCGATGCATCTCGGATTCGTCTGTTCGCATAACTCCCACTTTCGATAGAACTCCGGTTGATTCTGGATATCGGTTCGGTTCCGGTGCAGGGCGTTGTGAGAATCGAAAATGATCATGTTATCCGGATCGGCGTGATCGGCCAGGATGAGCCGCGCAATCGTCGTGTTCGCAGCTCCGGCTCCCAGCATGACAATCCTGACATTCCGGATGTCCTTGTTGACGAGTTTCAGGGCATTGATGAGACCGGCGAGTGTCACACATCCTGTTCCCTGAGCATCATCGTGCCACACTGGGATATCGCAGGATTCCCGCAACGTGTCGAGAACCTTGAAACAGGCAGGTTGGCTGATGTCTTCGAGATTGACGGCGCCGAAGCTCGGTTCAAGCATGTTGACGAAGTCGATGATCTTGTCCGGATCGTGTTTTCCGCTCTTGTTGTAGCTGTTGATACAAAGAGCGACAGCGTCGATACCACCGAGATACTTCATCAGAAAGGCTTTCCCTTCCATGACTCCAAGTCCTCCGGGAGGAGAACAATCACCATCGCCGAGAACTCGAGTGGAATCGGACACAACCGCAACAAAGTTGCCTCGGTTGCTGAGATCGAAGGAGGCATCGTTCATGTCGCGAATTGTTGTGGAGATCTTGGATACCCCGGGAGTGTAGTAAATATTGAACCAGTTGAATCCGTACACGCCCGCTTTCGGGACGGTCATGATTTTCCCGTTATAGAAACGGTGAACTTTCAATGACATTTCCTTCAGAAACAATGTCTTCGCTTTCGCAATCTGTTCCTGTGTGAATTCAGCCGGAAACAATTCATCGAGATTCGACAGTCGATAATCAATCATCCGTTCCCTCTTCTTTCGTTGCCAACTGCTTGCTCAGGATTGGCGTTGATATTGTTTCATACCGGTTTCATAGAGATCGTTTCCAAGAACATCATTTACAACTACGACCGGAAAGTCTTCCACCCGTAGAACGCGGATTGCCTCAGGTCCAAGATCCTCATATGCCACAAGTTCCATTGATTTGATGGATCTTGTCAACAGAGCCGCGGCACCACCGGTCGCAGCCATGTAGACACCCTTGTGTTCTACCATGGCATCGCGGACCTGCTGAGAACGCGAACCTTTGCCGATCATTCCTTTCAGACCATGTTTCAGAAGTAGGGGAGAATATGCATCCATGCGGCCGCTCGTTGTCGGTCCCGCAGAACCGATGACCCGCCCCGGTCTCGCGGGAGAAGGCCCCACATAATAGATGATCTGTCCGTTGATATCGAAAGGGAGTTCTGCCCCTGCTGTGATCAGATCAACGAGGCGCTTGTGGGCGGCATCGCGTCCTGTATAGATTGAACCGGAAATCAGGAGATTGTCACCGGCCCGCAGGGTCAGTACTGCCCCGTCCGTCAATGGTGTCTGGATTCTTTTGAATTCCGTCATGAAATCCTCCGGTGCTACAACACTGTTTCTTTGTGGCGGCATGCATGACATTGAATATTGATACCAATCGGTAAACTCGCGATGTGACACGGCATATACTCGATATGGACATCAAGCGCGGTGTTTCGCCCCCCAAGACCCATCGGACCGATCCCGAGATCATTGATCTTGCTTAAAATCTCGATTTCCAAATGCGCGATTTCGGGATCAGCATGTCGCTGCCCGATGGGGCGCAGCAGGGATTTTTTTGCCAGAATCGCGCATGTCTCGAAGTTGCCTCCGATCCCCACGCCCACAACAATTGGAGGGCACGGGTTGGATCCTGATTTTTTCACCCAGTCCACAATCTGCCGAATCACACCATCTCGTCCATCAGAAGGTTTCATCATGCACACTGTGGACATGTTTTCGCTGCCGCCTCCTTTGGGAGCGATCGCGATCCGGAAGTTTTCTCCGGGAATGATGTCGAAGTGAATAACGGCAGGCAGGTTCGTTGTCGTGTTTTTTCTGGTGAAGGGATCACACATGGATTTTCTGAGATATCCTTCGAGATATCCCTGTCGGACGCCATCTTCAATCGCTGTTCGAAGGCTTCCACCCGTTACTTGAACATCCTGACCGATCTCGACGAAAAAGACCGCTACGCCTGTGTCCTGACAGGAAGGGACTCGCTCGGAATGTGCAATTTCAGCGTTTTCAATGATTTGTCGCATGACTTCCTTGCCGGTCGGAGACTCCTCTGAGTCCATCGCAGCCTGGTACGCCTGGGTGACGTCATGAGCTAAATCGAAATTGGCATCCTGACAGAGTTTAACCACCGCTTCCGTAATTTTCCTGGAATTGATCTGCCTCATGCACCCTCCTTCATCATGTAGCCTGATGTCTCAAAATCATAATCGATTATCAGCTCCAAGGCAATCTCCGCAGTGCAGTATCGCTGTTATGTGACAGGTAGTCCTCCTATTCAGTTTGCGTTGTTCCGATAATGTGATACTACGCAAGCAGCATTGTCCCAAGTCTCGAACCCGCAGGAAGAGATCTCGATCCGATGACCAGGCAATCGATAAAAAGCGGTATTCATGATGCACACGAGCGAGTCTCGGATTCATACGGTGTGATTCCGCCCGATCATTCGACTCCGGATGCCCCATCCTATGACGTGTACAATTTCGACCGCAATGTCGTCGCACCTCTGTTGCTCCTGGTATCGGAATTTGCATCTCAGCAAACATGGCCGTCCCTCAGTCTGATCGATGCGGGGAGCGGAAATGGGCAGATTGCAGCGGTATACGCGGGCATGGGGATCGGACGGATCACGGCGATCGATTTCAGCATGAGAATGCTGCGGGCTTTCCAGAATCGCTTTCTGAACATTCCGTGCAAGGGACGATACCAGCGTGTCCTGGCGGATATCGAGTTTCTTGATGGGGTTCGTGACGAGACTGCGGATATCGTGAACTTTTTCGGAGTCATCGAACACCTGGATTCACCAGAGAAGGCTCTCGGACATACCCTCAGAATCCTGAAACGCGGAGGGGTTCTCATCATGGGTGTGCCTCGAAAGTTTTCACTGGCGCACATCACTTACAGCCTGTTCGGTGTTCCTCCTTCGGATTGGGGAACCAAGCGAGGGTTCGGCCGCTACTTGTCTTTCCGTGAAAAGGCCGCTTATTATCGTTATTATTCACCCGCTCAGGTCATGCACCTCCTCGATCTGGCTCAGATTCCGTATACAATCTGGAAACGGATCCCGTTCGCACATTCACACATGGACGGCATTTCAGGGTTTTGGTTGCATGCGTTGGGGCGTCTCGGTGAACGAGGATACCATTTGATCGACCGCATCGAGCATCTATTGCGTAAGATGGGTGCGATTCCCGGCGGCGAATGGTGGATGATCAGGCGGGATTGAGATGGGGGGGGCAAATCTGCGTAGAATGAACCCCGCCATCTTTTCGACAATGCTTGTCACCTCGGGCAGCGCTCTGATCAGCCTGATCAATTTCGCAACGATGGTGCTTCTGATGCACCAGTTCACGCCGGGTGATTTCGGAAAAATCAGCATTCTTCTGACGATAATGACCGTTCTGCCCGTACTGATGGATTTCGGAACGACGCCGAGCGTTCTGAGATTCGGGCCGATGCTTGAAGAATCAGGCTTGATTGAGAAAAAATCGCAGGTGTACCGGGTCATTCTCCGGATCCGGATCCAAGTCGGGCTTATTGCGTTCGTCCTGGTCAGCCTATCATCTGCATACCTTGCGCAACTGCTGCTTCACGACGCCGGACAGTGGCTCTTCATCGTGCTCGCAGCAGCAGGCGCAATCGCCTCATCGTTCAGTCAATACGTTTCTACTTTGTTTCAGGCCTCCGAACGGTTCGTCGACATGATGATCGTCAGGATCATCGACGCTTTCCTGAAGATTGTCCTGATCTCAGGACTCCTGATCGTCCGATTATCCGTCAGCCCTGAGTGGATCGTCGTGATCTATGCGGGCGCTCCGATGCTCGCTCTGTTGATCATGATCCCTCGTCTGGACCGGACAAGCATTGTGGGGCAGATCGATCCGGGTATGACACGGAAAATCATCCGCCTCAGCTTCTGGTACATGATCTCATCTATCAACATCATGATTTTTATGAACTTCGATCTGTTCATCCTGGCGATACTCAAATCATCCGAGGAGGTCGGATTCTTCAATTCCGGGTATCGGATCGCGTCGCTGTTGTATCTGGCAGTCAATGCAATTTTTGCAGTTCTGATGCCCAGAATCAGTCGAAAACTCACGGATCGTGATCTGATCGCTTTTCTGATACGGGCGTCCCGGTTTTGCCTCCTGGCGACAGTCATGCTCATCCCGATGGTTTTCTCAGGAGCTTTTCTTTTCGATCTGCTGAATCTCGAAAACTACAAACCGGCAATCCCGATTTACTATCTGACTGCTGCAGATCATCTGACCATGGTTTTATTCGCTCCGATCATGCTCTTGTTGTTTGCCGTGAATCGGCCGAAATTAATGGCAGGTTTAACCGGTATTGAGATGGCGCTGAATGTGATTGGCGATCTGCTGACGGTTCCGAAATATGGCGCGGTCGGGGCGGCTGCCACGACGCTCATCATCCGCTTCTGCATCAGTCTGCTGACTGCAGCGATCTTCTTTCTCGATTTCAGGACGAGAAAACGGCTATTGAGCGATATGACGTGGATCAGGAAGATACCGGATACCGATCCGAACGAATCTATTTTGTACCCGCCGGATTCATAGGGAAATCGCCGGGTGTTTTGGGTTCGTCGTAATAAAATCGATGTCCCCAGAGTGAACTGAGGATAGCCAGATCGGATCCATCGATTGCCCCATCCGCATTGAAATCTGCATCGGGCGCATACAGAGGATCTCCCGATCGCGAGCCGAAAGCAATCGATAGTACTGCAAGATCTCCGCCGTCAACTCGACGACTGGAATCGAGATCCGCTCGGGTTTCGTTGTACGCGTAAACCTTCCCGGATTGAACGCAGAGGAACATCCAGTCTGCCGGCATGACACAGTCTGTGACAGGGTGCACCAGACCGCTGTTCCAATCATTGAACGTCTTGCCACCATCGACGGATAGCCGCAGGATCGGGGGATCCGAAGTGGATTCCTGGTTTGATGTACCGATCAGAATCTGATCGGGGTTGTTCGGATTGAGAAAGATCGTATCGTTCGCGATCTGGTTGATCGGCCACCACGAGCGTCCCTGATCAAGGCTGTAGAAAACCCCGGCCTTCGATACTGAAAACAGCTTCGGAGGTATCTGAAAACCGCAAGCGGAAATCTCTTTTCTGGATCGTTCCGTCCATGTTTTGCCATAATCATCCGAAAAATGAACACCGAAGAAACTCATCCACTGTGCGGTCGAATGCCAGATCGGGCTCGCGGAGTCCGACTGAATTCCGATGTCGGTCCACGAGTGTCCTTCATCATCTGAAATCAACAGAGTGGAGCCGGGCGCACCAGTGGCAGCCAGAAGCAATCCTGGAATGAAGGGCGAAGGCGCGATCGATCTGAGCGTTCCGGGACTTGATCCTGCGAATGTCCAGTTCCGTCCGGCATCACCGGATATCCATATTGAATTCGATCCTTCCGGTGAATCCGGAGCGAAGCCATACAGAGTCTCTTTCCTCGAAGAGTCTACCGCCAACAATGAGAACACTGTCTGGGGTGAGGTGTTACGCGGTTCCCATGTGGTGCCAAAATCCGTAGAACCCAGAACAAGACCGGAATCAGTCAAGGCATAAACGACTCCCGGAGAGCGTGGATCGACATGGAGATCCCGAACAGGTGAGGGGAAGACCGCATCGATGGGACGCCATCCGAACGGCATGGCGGAAGCGATTCCTGAAATCAACAAAAGCAAGGCAAAGATGGAAAACAAACAGCGTTTCATCGTCATTCTGTCCTATCCTTCAGTGACATCTTTCAACGTTTTGCCGGTCAGATTCAGATACGCATCGTGATACTTCTGTGCGGTGCGCTGGATGATCTCATCCGGCAGTTCCGGGCCTGGCGGTGTCTTGTCCCATGAAAGCGTCTCCAGATAGTCTCGGACGTATTGCTTATCGAAACTCTCCTGCGGTTTCCCGGGTTCATATGTATCACACGGCCAGAAACGTGAAGAATCCGGGGTTAACAGCTCATCGCACACGATCAGGTCGTCCCCGCACACACCAAATTCGAATTTCGTGTCTGCTATGATGATGCCTCTTGCAAGAGCATATGCGGACGCGCTTTTATAGATTTCGAGGGAAATTTTGCGAATCTGTTCGCTGCGTTCATGCCCCAGTTCCCTCGCAACATCAGCTTCCGAAACTGGTTCATCGTGTCCGCTTTCTGCTTTTGTCGTGGGCGTGAACAGAGGTTCCGGCAGCAAACCGGATTCACGGAGCCCCGGTGGCAGATGTATCCCGCCCGGTCGTTCGTTTCGCTGATAGGCTTTCCAGAGCGATCCGCTGATGTACCCCCGGACAATGAACTCAAACGGCAGAATCCGAGCCTTTTTGACGATGACGCTTCTGAATTCGAGTTGATCACGGAATGCTTTGAATGGTGCGGGAAAATCATCAAACGAAGTTGTCAGGACATGGTGGGGGCACACGTGCTTGAGTTTTTCAAACCAGAAATTGGAAATTTGCGTGAGAATCGAGCCCTTCCCGGGAATGGGCGTCGGTAACACCACATCGAAAGCGGAAATCCGATCCGACGCGACAAACAGCAATCGGTTCTGATCGATTTCAAATATCGTTCGTACCTTGCCCTTTTTGATCGGTGTCATTCCTGGGATTATCAGTTCGCGAACGGCAGGTTTCATCTCATTCAACTCCTGTATAATCGATGGGAATTCGATTGCCCGTGAAACGATCACGTTGCTTCCTGACTATTATCTGTGACTTGGGGAAATAATCAAGAATGTCGGATGCAATCAATGATGTTTCTCCAACTTCCCGAACCGCCAGATCTCCTGCAATCCCATGCAAGCAGACACCCGCGAGAATCGCCTCGAGCGGATGCTCGCCCATCGCAGCCAATCCCGTTATCAGCCCCGCCAATACATCGCCTGATCCGGCCGTGGCCATCCCCGGATTACCGGTCACGTTGATGTACATTCGTTTTTCCGGACTGCAGATGAGAGTTCGAGCTGTTTTCAGAACAACAAACACTCCGAGATCTTCCGCGACCGATGTCGCCGACGCAATCGGGTTGTCCAGGACCGTTTGCGTTGCGGAATGTGAGAGTCGAGCCATTTCTCCGGGATGAGGTGTGATTATCGACGGCCCCTTTCGGTTCCTCAGAACGGATGGGTCAGTGGCGAGGCAATTCAGTGCATCTGCATCGAGAATCAATAGTTGGTCATCTCCCACTGCGTCCACGAAGTCGTGAATGAACATAATCGTGTTCGGATCTGTTCCAAGTCCCGGACCGATGAGAATGGCCCGCATGGCAGGCAGTATGTTTCTCAATGGATCAAGACATTCGAGTCCCAGGCATTCCCCGCGAGGGCCGGGGAGGGGCATGGACATGATCTCGAGTAACTGAGAGGCGGTAACCGCCGCGCATTGCGAAGGAAGTGCCAGCGTGACGAGTCCTGCACCGGCGCGCAGAGCTGCTCGACTGCTCAAAACTGCGGCACCAGTCTTTCCCGTGGAACCGGCGATCACAAGTACATGCCCGTACGTCCCTTTGTGTCCGTCTCGTTTACGTGGCGCAAACAACTCCTCAAAATGCGAGGGTGCAATGGTTTCTATGGACGAGACACGTCGTGTGACCCTGGCCGGAAGTGAGATGTCGACCACAGCGATCTCTCCCGCGAAGGCAGCTGACGGATAGAGCACCAGAGCCGGTTTGAGCAGGCCGTAGGTAATGGTGAGATCAGCATGGATACAGAGATCGAGCGAACCCGGGCGATCCGCGAACATACCGGACGGAACATCGATTGCTATCCGGAAAACATCGGCCCGGTTGATCGCGTTGATCACCTCTGCATAGTGTCCCGTCACTGCTTCGGTGATGCCAATTCCGAGAATCGCATCGATGACACAATCGGATTGTTCCAGAATCGTCCTCAGATCCTTAATGGGCAAACCTTCGCGCACTTCCATCCCAAGCTTGACCGCTATCTCCGCGTTGGCCCGTGCAGCATTTTTCAACTGAGCGAGTGGATGCAGCGCGATGACGATGACCTTGAGGTTGCGGTTGAACAGATGACGAGCAATGACAAAACCGTCACCCCCGTTGTTCCCTTTGCCGGTTACAACGAGAAACCGTTTTGAGGCGGGGTGATCCATCCGAAGAAGGATCTCGTCCACGCTGCGAATCCCGGCATTTTCCATGAGAATGCACGCGGGGATCCCGAACTCTTCCTGAGCGATCCGGTCCGCGAGACCGCATTCGGCAACTGATCCGATCCAAGCCATGAGGATCTCCTTTAAAAACCGGTGGTCCAACGGGGTATCACGCCAGGACGAAAACAAATGCCCTGTCCTCCCGATGGATTCTGGATATAAGACCATAAAAACCTGGAGATTGCGAATCGAGATCAACCCTGTGGATCAGGCGCTCGGTCAGGTCCGTTTTCTCCCGGTTGACTGTGTGACCGAAATCGGTTTAAATAGAAAGGATGAACGCATGGCGGATTCGAACTAAACATTTTTTCCTGACTCTCTGCATGCTCGTAATCATCGCGCTGGTCGGTTGCGATGATGCCATCGAGCACAGTTTCATCATCGATTTTTATCCGGATGCAACGGATCCGGGTTCGAACACGGTCAGCCTCAACCGAATCGATAGCGATCCGGATGAGTTGGTCGTTGCTGTTGATGCGAATGATATCACGTCCGGAGCGATCCACTCAGTCGCTTTCGACATGACATTCGACCCGGCACTGTTCAAGTACAAGACCTACGAAATCGGAGAATTCCTGGAACGTTCAGGAACTGTCTCATACATGGTTTCTACGGACAGTCAGAATGCCGGGCGGTTGATTGTCGGGGTGTCTCTGCTGGGCTCGCAAAACGCTGTTTCCGGTTCGGGAGTGTTTGTCTACCTTCATTTCGAGCCGCTGACCTTCGGATCCTGTTCGTTGCTCTTCGAAAATGCGTCAGTGCGGGACGGATCCGGTTTCGGCGGTCAACCTTTAACGGGAATTTCATGGTATGGTGGATTCGCTCAGGTTTCGAAATAGAACCGACCGGTTTCATCATGTGTGGATGGCGATGGCTATGGCTTCGCTGGTATTCTTGATCGAGATTCCTGTATCGGGGAAAATCTACCAGTACACCGATTCTCAGGGAGTTCTTCATCTGACGAATGTTCCCGGGAAGTCATCGGCACGCTCAAAAACCCGGAAAAGCAGTCCACGCCCATCCGTAAAAGTTCCGGAAGGTGCTGTCTACGAATGTTCTCCTCAGGAGGTGATCAAGCTGATTGATATCCTCTCATTGAGCGAAGGCGTTGACCCGATTCTCGTCAGAGCGGTTGCGCGCGCCGAAAGCGGATTCAATCCAAAAGCTGTTTCACCGAAAGGGGCCATCGGTGTCATGCAATTGATGCCGGAAACTGCGGCCCGGTTCAATGTCAGTGATATCTTTCATCCGGAGCAGAACATCCGGGGAGGAATCCGATATCTCAAGTACTTGACCGGCTTGTTTCCGGATGATGTGAAACTTGCAGTGGCGGCTTACAATGCCGGTGAAGGGCGGGTTATCAATTCGCGTACGATTCCGCCCATTGAAGAAACGGTCAATTATGTGGACCGGGTACTGCAGTATTACAATCGATACAAATACAACACAGTGACGCGTCCGATCAAACGGTTCATTGATTCGAGCGGACACCTGCATCTCACCAACATGTAGCGCTCGCGTCACCGGAACACCTGAAACGACTGATTAATGTCAGCTGGACGAGACTGATCGAGGAAAAGATGACGAAAGGCACTGCTTACATCAACCGAGGTTTCCGATATCAGATCCATGCCACGGATCGAAAAAATCCTGAACATGGGTTGATTATTGTGAATGTTGAACTGGAGGACTTCGGATCGAAGGTCACTGTTTTTGACGAAGGCATGGTTCTCATCGAATCCCCAACGCGTAAAATTCAGTACAATCTTAAGGATGGTTCTGTCGTATGCGAATGAAATACATCCTGGTATTCTGTGCCCAATTGCTCATGATCTCCCTCATTGCAACCGATGCAGCGGATTCCGAAAAACCCCTGTCTGTTGATGAACTTGTGACATTAGCCTCTTCAGGAAAAACAGACGATTTCATCATCTCCCAACTCCAGAAGCGTGGAGTCGATTTCGAGGCGAATGTTGCTGTCGTGCAACGATTGGTCGATGCAGGGATGTCTCCAGGAGCACTCCAGGTCATGCTGAGCGTATCTGGGAGAAACAAACAGCCCGGGGGAACGGTCATTATTCCTTCCGGTCCGTCGGTGCCTGGCCTCACTGTGTCAACAGAACCTTCAGGTATGGATGTGTATCTCAATGGACAGATTCAAGGACTGACGCCATATTTCAGCAATAAGCTGGAGCCGGCAAAATACATTGTCAGAGTTCAACATCCACTGTTTATCACCCAGGAAAAAACAATTGAATTCAAAGGAGATACTTCAGTTTTTGTCAATTGGGAAATGGAACCTGTCGAACCGATTGTCCGGTTCGACATTGAACTGGAATCGGATGGAGAGGATTATCCATGGAGTTGGGTAATCAGGCCCAAGCAAAACTGCCCGGACCCCGTGGATCTGCTCTTTGAACCCGCACCGCAACACTCGAGTTCAGGAAACGCCATCTTCACCCTGAATCCGGATTCCAAAGCCACCTATCAGGGGACCGGTTCGACTTGTTTTGAGTTGTTTTTGTGGAGAGGTAAAATCCGGACGGATTTATCTGTGAAGGATCTACCGCCTCCCGTCGCACGCTATTTGATCTCGGCTGTTCAGATTCGTGGTATCCGGTACATCGATCTGACGATCAAGATAACCGTCAACCGAATCGATCCATTGCATCCGGACGTTACGATGGACTCGACAACAGGGTATCTGCTCAATACGGAAGATAAAGCCCCCACCGTTGCTCCGGAAGAACTTCAGAAACGTTTGCTTGAAACAATGAATAAGACTGGAGATTGATGTCATTCATTCAGATTCAAGCCGGTGTGTTTGCCCGGAAACGAATCGAAATTCCACGACATTCAGCGGTCCGACCGACTTCGGATCGCGTAAAAACGAGTCTGTTCGCGATTCTGGAACCGATCATCGAGCACCATCCATTCGTCGATGTCTTTTCCGGATCCGGAGCCGTTGGTTTTGAAGCGCTCTCCAGAGGATCTCCCCACGTCATCCTGATCGAAAAAAATCCTCAATTGATTCAGTCCATGCGGGCAAACGCCATAAAATTGAGCTGTCCACCCGAGTTGACGATTATCCAGGGCTGTGCACTGAAACACCTCCCGAAAATTCGTAATGACTGCCCGAATGCTGTCTTTTTCATCGATCCGCCGTATGATTCGGATCTGACGGAGAAGATTCTCAAGATTCTTGACAAGGGGATCGATGGGTGGGCTATCACTGAATCGCATCACAAGACGGACTTGGAGTGCTCCCTCAATCAACTGATGCCTTTCAGATCGGAACGTTATGGGGAAACCCGTCTCGTGTTCTGGCGAAACAAGGCCTTCAAGGAGATATAACTCATGCATCATGCGGTGTATCCAGGGTCATTCGACCCTATTACGAACGGGCATCTCGATATCATTCATCGAGGATGCCAGATTTTTGATCGACTGACGGTTGCCGTGCTGAGTAATCCATCAAAAACACCTTTGTTTTCAGCGGCTGAGCGTATCGGTATGATTCGAGAAGCAACCCGCGACATGCCGCGCGTTATTGCGATCGATTCGTTCGACGGTCTTCTTGTCGAGTATGCGGATCGGATTGATGCCGACGTGATTCTGAGAGGGTTGAGAGCGGTATCGGATTTTGAATTTGAATTTCAGTTATCACTGATGAATCGTCGCCTGAAACCATCGATCAATACTGTTTACCTTATGGCCTGCGCCGACCTGACCTATCTCAGTTCGGGCCTCGTGAAGGAAATCGCAGCCCTGGGTGGTAACGTCGCTGGTCTCGTACCGGATTGCGCACTCTCCATGTTGATGAAAAAGATGTCGAGGATGCAGGAATGAATACTGAATCTGCTTCGAGGCGCATTGCCGAACTCGTGCATGAGATCGAAGCACATAATCGGCGGTATTATGTGGACAATGCACCGATCATTGCCGATGCGCAGTACGATCAGCTCTTCCGGGAGTTGATCGAACTCGAACGCCGATTCCCTGAACTGAGATCACCATTTTCACCGACACAGCGGGTCGGAGCCTCTCCACAGACCGAATTGGGCATTGTGCGACATCGGATCCCCATGATCAGCCTCGACAACGCGATGAACGAAAATGAACTCAGAGAGTTCGACCTTCGTGTCAAGAAGCTGCTGAACTCCGAATGCCCCGTTGAATACATCGTTGAATTGAAACTCGATGGTCTTGCGGTGGAGTTGATCTATGAAGACGGCGTGTTCACGACGGGATCGACGCGCGGAAACGGTATTGAAGGAGAAAACGTCACGCTCAATCTGCGGACGATTCCATCGATTCCCTTGAGACTTGCCGGCGTCGATCCCATGCATCATCGCATCGAACTCCGTGGTGAAGTACTGCTGACGCATGAACGATTCAATGCCTTGAATGAAGCGCGTCGTGCCGCGGGGGAAGCATTGTTTGCCAACCCGAGAAACGCGGCTGCCGGTTCGTTACGGCAGCTCGATCCTGCGATCACGGCATCACGCGGTTTGAGTCTGTTCTGTTACGGGGTCGCCGACCCCCATTTATCGGGAAAAAACACGCATTGGGACGTGTTGGATTTCATTCAATCGATCGGGTTGCCCGTGAACCCGAACAGATTTTTATGTCATGGGATTGAAGCAGTCGTCGCGCGATATCAGCAGTTGGAATCGCTGCGGGAAAAGTTGCCGTACGACATTGATGGAATCGTTGTGAAGATCAATGATCTGGTGCATTGGAGGATCTTGGGGGAAACGACGCGCAGTCCCCGATATGCGATTGCTGGCAAGTTCGCTCCCCAACAAGTATCCACCCGGTTGCTCGAGATCATCTGGCAGGTCGGTCGCAGCGGAGTTCTGACCCCGGTTGCGTGCCTGGAACCGGTGTCGGTTGCCGGTGTGGAAATCAGACGGGCAACACTTCACAACCTGGACGAAATCAGAAAGAAGGATATCAGACTTGGGGATTATGTATGGGTTCAGCGAGCCGGTGACGTGATCCCGGAGGTGTTGGGTCCTGTGCGGGAAAGTCGGACAGGTGATGAGATTGTGCCTCCGGAACCGACTCAATGCCCCGTATGCCTGACTGCAGTCAAGAAAGAAGATGATGCGATTGCTCTCCGATGCCCGAATTATAGTTGTCCCGCGCAGCGTGAGGAACGATTGGCACACTTCGCTTCAAAAGGTGGATTCGATATCGAGGGATTGGGAGATAAATTGATTGCACAACTTCTCGGGAAGGCAGTTGTCGAGAGACCGGCGGACCTCTTTGCATTGACCGTTCAGGACGTTGTTGCACTCGAACGCCAGGGACTGAAATCAGCGCAGAAGCTGATCGAACAGATCGACGGATCGAAGCAAATCACGCTCGATCGATTCATTTTTGCATTGGGAATTCGCAGAATCGGCGAGAAGTCGGCTAAGTTACTGGCAACCCATTTTCGATCCCTGGATGCGGTCATGAATGCGACTCCTCTTGACCTGCAGACGATTGACACTCTGGGACCCGAATCGGCTCAGTCCGTGTGGGATTATTTCCAGAACTCCGAGAACCGGATGCAGATCGAAGCCCTGAAAACCAATGGCGTCAGAATCCTCGAGATTGAAGGAGCTGCAATTTCAGGGATGCTGGCAGGTAAAGCGTTTGTCTTTACGGGAACGATGAATCGATTCTCGCGATCAGCGGCCAAGAATATCGTGGAAAAATCTGGAGGACGTGTGCTTTCATCCGTCAGCAGGCATGTGGACTTCATCGTCGTGGGAGCTGATCCCGGTAGTAAATACGACGAAGCTGTCAGATTGGGATTGACAGTACTCTCTGAACAGGAGTTCATCGACCTGGCCATGCGAAACGGATCTGGTGCTTGAACAAATGCAGCCGCTTGCGTTGACTCGCAAAACAACAGGATGTTAGAATCCGATCTCGCTCGGATGAGGGAATGGTTTTCCAGATCTGAGATCCGGTATGTTCGGCTCCGATTGAGAGGATGATGTGAAGACAGGTTCTGGGGATTTGTGGGCGAGTGTTTTAAAAAGCATGCGGAAAGTGGTCAGTCGCCAGGTGTTTGAAACCTGGTTCAAGCAGACATCCCAACTCTCAAGCACCAATAACAGCCTGGTCGTCGAAGTCCCTGGTCACCTCTACAAGCAGCTTCTCCAGGAGAAGTATTCCACGAAAATTCAGGAAATTGTCGAAGAAATCGCGCAGCAACGGATGGAAATCATCTATCAGGTCGCACCGGATAAAACTGATGAATCGTTGCCCTTGTTTACTTCAGGATCCGGCATTTCACCGGATTCAGGAGCCAGCCCGACGGGGCAAACTGCGGTGTCCGAGTTAAGCCGGTATGTCACGAATTCACTTCAACCACATTATACATTTGAGCGTTTCATCGTGGGACCTTCCAACCAGTTCGCACATGCCGCTGCTCAGGCGGTTGCCGACAAACCATCCGGTTCATACAACCCATTGTTCCTCCATGGCGGTGTCGGGCTGGGGAAAACACATCTCATGCACGCCATCGGAAACACGATACTCAGGAAAAACCCTGAAGCCCGCGTCTTGTACGTTCAATCGGAGCAGTTCACGAATGAAATGATCAGTCACATCCGCTATGAAAAGATGGCTGAATTCCGATCGAAGTATCGGAGTGTGGATGTGCTGATGATTGATGATATTCAATTCATCGCGGGTAAGGATTCAACCGTCTCCGAATTCTTTCATACGTTCAACACCCTGTACGGAGCCCATAAACAGATCATCATTACTTCGGATCAACCCCCTCGTTCCATCTCCAATCTGGAAGAACGCATCCGATCCCGTTTTGAAGCAGGTTTGATCGCGGACATCCAACCTCCGACTCTCGAAACGAAAGTGGCGATCCTTCAGAAAAAAGCGGATGAGATGGGATTGCCTCTCTCCAATGACATCGCGTTGTTCATCGCTTCCAAAGTAAAATCAAACATTCGCGAACTCGAGGGCTCATTGGTCAATCTCACTGCACGCTCATCCCTGACCGGAGCAAAAATCGATATGGATGCCGCCTGGGAGAGTCTGCGCCAATATGTTTCGGATAACGATCAAACCCTGACGATTGAGGCTGTCCAAAAACAGGTCGCTCAATACTATGACATCAAGACTTCGGCACTGAGGGCAAAAGGCAGAACCCAGGACGTCTCCATCCCCAGGCAGATCGCCATGTATTTATGCCGGGAATTCACAAATCAGTCACTCTCGGAGATCGGGAAAAAATTTGGCGGAAGGAATCATACCACCGTCATTCATGCCTGCCGCAAGGTTGAAATGGACATGGTTGCCGATGCAGAGATTCGAACCCAGGTCAATTTACTCAAGGGTATGCTCCAGGATTGACCGTATCATACAGCGCTTGTCGACCCGCCTGTTGTTTGCCAACATCACTCTGATCTCGACGTTTTCTTTGCCTGTCAGCCATGTGCAACTCAGCGTGAGTAAAACATGCAAGTGTATTGAGACGCATGAGCGATTGCAGCTCCATCAGGAGCGGAGTGCGCAACTGATCGCACGCCTGGCGATGACCCGGATCCGATCGCCAATCGGAACGGGTTCGGAGTTCCAACAAGAAGATGTTCCCAATGCCCTGTACAGAGATCTGCTGAAACAACAACACCCCCTCAGTATTATCGACGGATCGGATCGGGATAGAGAGTCGATCCTGAGACAACTGCCGGATCAAGTTCAAAGACGGATTAACTTCTATTCTGAACGCGGGAAACGCGATCTGCTTCGAAGATTGGACAGGGGAGAGGTGTTTATCCCGATGATCCAACAGAAGATCATCGATCGGGGATTACCTGCCGAACTCGCTTGGATACCATTGCTCGAAAGCAGCTATCATGCCCGAGCGAACAACCTCGGAGTCAATGTCGGGCTCTGGCAACTCGCACCCTCGTTTGCCCGGCAATTCGGACTCCAGGTCAAATCAGGAAGAGATGAGCGATTTGATCCCGAAAAGTCGACCGATGCAGCTCTGGATGCGCTCGAATACCTCTACAGCCGGTTCGGCGATTGGACCCTTGCCATGGCTGCATACAATGCAGGCGAATTCTGTATAGCCGACGCGATTGAGAGATCAAAAACGAGGGATTTTTGGGCGATTGCCGAAAAACAGCTGATACCGAAAACAACGCATTTCTTTGTCTCATCCATTCTCGCCATCCAACATATATTGGAAAACCCATCCGTTTTCGGCCTCGAACCGATCACGTCAAAATACTTGCCACAGGTTCCTTGTGATGAGATTGCCGGTATCCTGTGTGAAATCCTGCTGTTGTAAAATTTCAGGTTGAACCGGGCCGATTCAGGGAGTCACCTGTCCGGTTAAAATGACTTTGATCGTCTCGACAAGTATCCGAACATCTAAATAGACCGACTGATTGTAGATGTATGCCAAATCATACTTCAGTTTGTTTTCCGGAGTCGTTGCATACCCGCCATTGACCTGAGCCAGACCTGTCAATCCCGGTAAGGCCTTAAATCGCTCACCATAACCCGGAATCGAGAAGATAAACTGATCCACAAAATAAGGGCGCTCGGGCCGCGGCCCCACAAAACTCATCTGCCCCTTCAAAATGTTAAACAATTGCGGCAGTTCATCGATCCTGTATTTCCGAAGGATGCGGCCGACCGGAGTGATACGCGCATCTTCATCTCGCGTCAGTACAGGACCGCATGCGTCCTCCGCACCGTCAATCAGTGTGCGGAATTTGACGATCGTGAACACCGAACGGTTCTTTCCATATCGCTCCTGTCGGTAGAAAATCGGTCCTTTCGACGTCATCTTGATCAGAATCGCAGCGACCGCGATGATGGGAAGACTGGGAAGGAGCAGCAGCATCGCGAGAATGATGTCAGTCAGGCGCTTCCCGATCGGCACGACTGGCTGCTTGATCACTTCGATCAGCGGGATGTCATAGATTCGGAGATGATTGATACGCCCGATGAGAATCTCATAACAGGTCGGTATGATGGAAATCCTGGCAGGGACTTGATCCAAACGGGCGATCTTGTCAATCAGGGCATCCTGCCAGGAACTCTCTGAGGAAATAACTACCTCCTGAACGCGATATTCGTCAACGATCCGAAGCAGGTCATCTCGGCTGCCCAAAATCGGATATCCGAAGAAATCCCGCTCACGCACACCATCCGGGTGATCATCGAGGAATCCAATGATTTTCAACCCGTATGTCGGGAGTCTTTGAACTTCCTTTACAAGCCCCATGGAGGAACTGTTAGTGCCCACGATCAGCAGGTTGCGCTCAGGAATTCGACCTGAATACACATGGGTGAGAACCATGTGCCATGATGCAGTGAAGACGGAATTGAACAGCCATAGAAGGATCAGAACCGACCTTGGAAAAAAGATGTCCTGCCTGAAGAAGTAGATCGCCACCAGGATCAGGATTTCAATCGACACTGAGCGCAGTGATCGACTGATGATCTCGCTGTTTTTTAAATTGTAGAATCGATCGTATAAACCATGGAAGTAAATCAAGGCAATATGAACTACGATAAAGATACCCAGATGGTGCGTGATCCAATTGAAACGATCCAACGGCATTTTTTCATCGAAAAACATCAGGTTTGTTTTTGAGCGGATCCAGTAAGAAAAATAGTAAAAAATGGGAACTGAAAGCAGATCGCCCAGAACGAGAAGAACGCGAATGGACTTTCTGAAAAGCTGTGGGTTGGTCAACCTTCTACCTCGTATGGCCTGAAATTGGCACTCGGATGCCTTCAGCAATCGTCAATACGATCCAGCGGCACCAGATCCCCAGCCGAACCGCAGTCCGAATCGGGAAAGGATGCGTATCTCGAAAGTGCTTCCTGTAGAACAGCGACATGGCGTGATGGGTATGCCACAGCGTTCTGAACGGCCTCTTTTTCCTGCTCTCTCCTCTGAGGTGTGTGGCCGATGCATACGGGCAATACACGACTCGATATCCGGCATTTCTCGCTCGAAGGCAGTAATCAAGATCCTCTCCGAATAGAAAGAATGTATCATCGAGAAACCCGATGTCATGGAGAAGTCGACGGGAGAACACCATCAACGAACCTGACACCGCCCCGACATCTGAAACAGACTGATCGTCGATTCGATCGATTTCATATTCGTGCGCGAGCTGCAGAGATGGAAACAGATCAGATAATAAAGTCAATCTGAAAAATGCGCTTCTCAACGTCGGAATGTTTCGTCGGCATTGCTTCTGAATCGATCCGTCCGGGTTGAGGATGCGGCCACCCGCTATGCCGATCTGGGGATCCGATCCCAAACAGATCCGCAGTTGATCCAAACATTCGGGATCGAGGATGGAATCCGGGTTGAGCAGAACGAGTGTATCTCCTTGGGCGAGTCTCAGCCCCTGGTTGACTGCGTGGGCAAACCCCATGTTTTCCTGATTCTGAATCCAGACGACCTGATCAAAGCGCTGGGTCACTCGATACCTGGAATCGTCCTCGGAGTGATTGTCGATAACGATGACTTCCAGAGCATCGGTGGCGGTTGATCGATAAACCGACTCGATGGCATTGACCAATAATTCCGCTACCTTATAATTCACAATGATCACGCTGATCAATCGAAAGACCTCCCGGATGCAAGATTACAACTTAGGGACTGATCCAATTCAAGTCAAGAAATCTCAATGTGGCCCCTTGAACTGGCATGTATCTCACGGCAGAGAATCCCTGCTCGCCTGCATCTTCAGTTCACTGTACTTTCTCAGCTATCAGCACTGCGGCGTCAATCTGTGGGATGAGGGCGTGCTCTTGAGCGGTGCCCAGAGGATCCTGGACGGAGACGTTCCGATACGCGACTTTCTGTCATATCCTCCGGCACGCTATCTGATCTCCGCAGCAGGTTTGTTGCTGTCGGACGGGAATGTTGACGGGCCGAGATTCCTGATCTCCCTGCTCAGCGGAATCATGGGTGGACTCGTTTTTTTCCTGGCCCGAACCGTATCGGGTCGTGTTCCTGCCCTGATCACACTGGCCATCTTCCTCTCGGCTCCAAGCCCTTACTACTACCGCTTTTTTACGCTTTCTCTGCTATCCGTCATGCTTGCCTCGTTCCTGATGCTGGAACATGTCGACATCCGAACTGGAATCATCGCGGGATGCATTTCCGGCTTAACCATCTGGTTCAGGGTCGAAGTCGGTGTGTTTGCGGTCGTTTTTTTTCTCGGTGTGTTGATTCCGGCCCGCATCTCAGATATCCGCAGTCGCTCTGCGAACATCCAGGCAGCGGTTCGTTTGCTGCTCCTTCTCCTTTCCCCTGCGATCCCCTGGCTGGTATTGATTCATTATCTGGGAGGGTGTGGCATTGTTCGCGAGTATTTCCTTGAGTATTCCCGGATTGCGATCGCAGGGCAGCCGGGAATGGGGCTGGAATGGCCTCAGATCTGGAATGCCGATTACTGGATTCAGAATGGATTCTGGAAGGGTTTTCAAAGTACGTTGATACTCATGTCATTCCCGACGTTGATCTTTTGCTGGATCAAGAACTTACGGGCAGGAGATCGGGTTCGGGGTACCGCGCAAGCATATTATGCCATCGCTTGTTTTTCTCTGGGCCTGGTGATCTGGCGAGCCGGGTACGGTAATTTCCTGAGAGTCGTTCCGATTATCGCTATTCCATGTGTATCGACGATGTTTCGCTCGTCGTTCGCAACGGGAATGGCATTCAGATTGTTGAATTATCTTGTGGTGTCGATTCTGGCTGGATTGTTCATGGTCGACGCTCTGATCATCCATCCCGTTCAATACTGCTCAATCGGGAGGATGAAACGTGAAACATATCGAGTCGAGATCGACCGATTGAGTGTTGCGACAGATTTTCACACGGGAGGAGTTGTCGAGAAGACTGTGGAGATCGCAGACAGGATTCTGCCGACCGAAGGAGCATTGGTATGCTTCCCTTTCAATCCGATCTGGAATTTTCTATTGAGAAGACCCAATCCGCTTCGGAACGAATGGCTCCTGCCCGGACAGATGGAACACAACAGAACTGAACAGATACTCGGTATCCTCAAGCAAACCACGATCGCTGGATTCATCATCAATGATCTACCTTTGGATAATGTTCCCGTGCGCAAATTCTCGCAGGCGTATCCTGATCTTTTCCATTGGATCGATCGCCATTTCTTCCAGATTGGGATGGTGGAAAACTTCATGATCTTTTCTTATCCAAGCCATCAAGAGCATCTTTTACCTGATTTGATACCGGAATCGGTCGATGGAATGGTCGAGTTCGACACAGTCGATATCGCGGGAAGCTCATGGTCGTCGTATCGTCTGGATGGCACGGGGCAAATCTGCTTTGCCGTAATGACGAGGGGCCCGTTTGTTTTCAAAATGGGAGTTCTGGAGCACGATTTCCAACCGGTTACACTACGGATTTTATGGGAGACAGAAACGGATCAGAATGTCATCCTGACTCGACAATTACCGGAAACATCGAACCTTTCAAGCGAGATATGCGTTGTTCCTGCGATGAAGTCTGAAAATGGTCTGCTCTGCATCAGTGTTGAATCGACATCAGACGCGCGGACATGGCTGGTCGATCCTGTCGTGGGGTACTGGGATCAATATCCGGGATCGTTGGGGTTCGATTGACTTTCACCAAGGTGCTGATTAGGATGCAACGATGGAGGTATGATATGAGGACTAAGGTTTTTTCATTGAACAGCCTGCATGTTTTTCTGCTGATGCTTGGAATGCTGACGCCACGGTTTGTCGGAGCACAGGGGATGCCGATGACGGGCGGACAATCGGCAATCCCGGGACAGATGGCGACCGGAGCGGAAACTGTTCAATTGAGTATTCCTCAATATGCTGCTTTCTTCTCGGATAAACCGGGAAATGTTCTGTGGGGCAGAATCGATGGACTAAAACTGATAAACATCGACGAGAAGCAGGTGATCGATCAGATCATCGAAAAGGAGTCGATCTCGAGTCTCGCTGTGAACCCCGCCAATCCCAACTCTGGATATGTCGCCACAGCGTCAGGTCGATTCTATCATGTTCATTATTCGGCAGGGAAAGCGAATGTCGAACTTGTGCCCCAGATGAGTTCGGATCCTGTTGGCAGAATTCGATTCATCCTGTACAACCCGCAAGACCCGGCGATTGTTCTCGCAGCGGAAGACACCAAAATTTACCGAAGCGAGGATGGGGGAAAGACATGGCTTGTGAAGTCTCCGGCCGCTCTGACTCCGGAACTGGGAAAATCGATCATCATGATGATGCCGGATCCGTTTCGGCCATCGAACTATCTCATTACAACCCCTGAATATGGACGCCTATCAGGAGAATGGAAATCGGAATCTCTACGATCCATCCCCGAAAAAGCCATCCCGCACGGATATGTTGCCATGAGAACCGGTATTTCGTATATCCCGATTGGCGAAAACAGCGAGTATTTCAGTTTCAAGAATATGAATCTGATGCCTCTGCATATCGTATCTCACCCCGAATCCACGAATCAGTATTTCATCGCAGGTATGGGAACGTCACCTGTGGGACTTCAAATCAAAGATAAGCGATATGAAGTTGATTTCATGAACAGGCGCTGCGGTATCTCGTACACAGTATCGATCGACCCGACAAACCATGAACGCATCATCATATCCAACGACAAGGGTATTGACTTGTCCATCAATCGAGGCGCGGATTGGAAACCGATCGATTTTACGTATCCGCCTGCTCCCGACAAGAAGAAATAAGGTGGCGCAGTTTTGATAATGAGAATTCTCATAGGAGTCGGGTTGGTTTTTTTTCTGATGGGATGCGGTTCGGATTCCAGTGTCGATACTGAACCTGCCTCCCAATCTTCGCAGTATGAACCTTCGATCGAGATGCCGGATGCTGATGGCAGCAATATTCTTCCGATCAAGCCCGGCAAGAACGAAGCATCGGCTTTCGATCTGGTGACCGAGTCCAATCTATTCAGTTCGGACCGATCATTCTCCGATTCCGACAGCGGGAAGACCGTTGAACCTACACCTGCACCCAAACAGCCTGCTGTCGAGCTGGATAGCCTCAAGCTCGTGGGCACGATTTCTACCGATCAGGAGGAAATGTTCGCTTTTATCATCAATAAGAAGGACGCTGAGAAAAAAGGAAAAACGCAACGGGTGGCTCTTGGTGACAAAATCGGGGAGTACACTCTGGAAGAAATTAAAAAAGACAGGGTTGTTCTCCGGAATGGCGACAGTCTCTCGGTCGTTTTATTAAAACCTTCCGAGCGAGCACAAGGGGGAGGAAAGCCTGGCGGTGCAGACAAAACAGGGAAGGAATCCGGCAAACGTCAGCCGAGCGCCCAAGCCTCCAGGCCCGCCTTCGAAAGACCGAAAGAACCAGCCGTTGCTTCCTCCGGAAAGGCAAGCAGTTCTCCTGATCGGTCAGCGACACAAGTTGATCGCTCGGCAGGGAGGCAGATGGAAGACATGGGTTCCGATCAGAAACCGGATAATGCGAATGACATGCAGAAGGAAAAGGAGCCCGCGCCATCATCTCCAGCGTCATCCATCTGCGGAGGCGATTCGTATCCATCTGGTGAATCCCAGATGTGTGGCAGGTAGAGACGAGGCATCGGTGAGGTCATCGAAAAAAAAACTATTTTCCTGGGGAACCTTTCTGGCGATCACCGGTTTACATTGCCAGAAAGGGAGATTACTCCCAGGATTTCAATCAATTCCTGAGAAGGAAAAGGAGGATGTGAAATGAAAAAGGCTCTGTTAGCGCTGACGATGGTTCTTGCAATCGGTTTGATGAGCAATGTTGCATTCACAGATGAAGTTTGGCCGTATGCGTTCTGGCAGCACGGTTGGGACTGCTTCACTTTCTGGAGCGTCACGAACTTCCATCCGACCGGCAGTGTTACCGCCACAATTACCCTGAAAGAAGTCGACGGCGCATTCGTTGCCTCGACATCAGCCACGATCGCCGCTGGTGCTTGCTTCCAGCCTGCCACTGAAGGCGCCGAATGGTATCCATACCTGAACGATGACAAACTTGGCTATGGCACATACACGATCGATACACCCGCAGAAACAGCCGAGTGGGATTGCATCTATGTTTGGGCGTGCATCTATGGTCACGGCTACTACCAGACCACATCCTTTGGCTCAGGCCACATGATGCCGGGATACACCGTTGTTGATCCGGGTAACCCGCACGGTGTTGCTGGAATGTAATTCAGCTGAAACGACGAAGCGCCAGGCGAAAGCCTGGCGCTTTTTTTTTGTGCGCCCGGCAGGGCGCACCATCTTGAGAGAAACGGAGGCAAAGAGATGATGAGGATCTCGATCCTAACGCTTCCGTTCGATCTTGAGATGCTGCATGCGTTTATATAGATTCGATCGCGGCGTTCCGATGGCAAGC
Organism: uncultured bacterium; assembly: GCA_937951895.1. Classification (GTDB taxonomy): domain Bacteria; phylum CSSED10-310; class CSSED10-310; order CSSED10-310; family CALFER01; genus CALFER01. The sequence goes on along the minus strand of CALFER010000067.1, from coordinate 49,907 downwards.
GCAGTGGCTTTGATGTTCCAATGGTTCTCATCGAGTTTTGACAACAGATACTGCCGTTCTGACTCATCCTTGAAACTGGAAAGTGAATCACTGGACGGATTACATCGAAGTGGCCGTTCCGATGAAAAGCGCTCGAGATCCGCTTTGATATCATTCACCCCAATGACTGGTCCTTGCGACAAAATCAGATTTCGCTCGATGACATTCTTCAACTCACGGATGTTGCCAGTCCATGGAAGAAGTTTTAAATACTCAATCGCGTCACTTGAGAACTTAAGATCGATCAGGTTGTTCAGACGAATGAACCGGGATGCAAAATAGGTGACCAGATCTTCCAGATCATCGATGCGTTCTCTCAGGGGCGGCAATACAATCGGAATGACATTGATTCTGTAAAACAAATCCTCTCGGAAGGTTCCTTCGGCAATCATCTCTTCAAGATCCTGATTCGTTGCCGATATGATTCTGACATCTGCGTGTAACGTCTGAGCCCCCCCCACTCTTTGAAACTCACCGAGCTGAATCGCGCGAAGCACTTTGGCTTGTGTCCTCAGACTCATATCGCCAATCTCATCCAGAAAGAGCGTACCGTTATGTGCCAATTCGAACTTGCCGCGTAATCGCTCAGTCGCTCCCGTGAAGCTCCCTTTTTCGTGCCCGAATAGCTCGCTTTCAATCAAATCCTCGGGAATTGCCGCGCAATTGACCTGGACAAACGGATTCCCTGCGCGTCGTGATCGTCGGTGGATATCTTCGGCTGCCAATTCCTTTCCGGTTCCGCTTTCCCCTCGTATCAACACCGATAGTTCTGAATGCGCAACCTTATTGATGATCTCGATTACTTCCTCTAGCGCGCTGGATCGGCCGATCATGATCGTTTCATGTCTGGTGTCGATCGATGATGCTTTTGTTTTCAGCCGAGCATACTCCAGCGCGTTACGTATTGTGAGGACAATGCGATCGCGTTGAGGGGGTTTTTCAAGGAAATCGAATGCACCATACTTTGTGGCCTGAACGGCTGTCGTGATCGAACCATGACCAGATAGCATGATTACAGGAAGATCCGGATAGTCCTGTTTCAGTTTTTGCAGAATATCCATGCCATCGAGACCCTCCATTTTGAAATCCAGCAGAACAAGATCCGGTCTTCGCTTTCGGGCTGTCTCGAGGGCTTTTGATCCGTCTTCGGCTTCAATGACCTGATAGCCTTCATACTCAAGAATCATGCGAATAGCGGAGCGAATCCCGGGTTCATCATCAACGATCAAAATTCTGTCCATACAGCCTCCGAAGTGGAAACGACCATCTGATGGAAGAGTATCACAAACGGGCATACGATTTGAATGTTGATCAGAGCATCAGGAGGGATTGATCAATGGTGACGGAGGTATTCTTCTGGCGATCATGGCATGATCAACCTATAATGATCGGCAACGAAACTTGAATTCCAGGCTTGAATGCACGGGAGTTGATCCATGAAGCACGAATTGATCGGGATACTGAAGGTTCTGTTTGGGTTGTATTCTCCTTCGACACAAGAATCGAGAGTTATCGAGTATTGTTACGATCATCTTAAAAAATCGGGTTGGATGCCGATTCTGGATGGAGTCGGCAATCTGATGGCACAGAAGCGCTCGAAACGTTTCCAGCCGCTGCTCAATGCACATTTCGATACTGTTCAGGAGGAATCGGACCGAGATGGATTGGGTAGAACTGTATTCGATCCGATGACATCCCGTTTCGAAAACGAAGGGGTGATGATCGGTTGTGATGACAAGGCGGGGTTGGCGGCTGTACTCTATCTTGCCAAACATTGCACGCATCCGTTCAAAATTCTCTTTACTGTTCAGGAGGAAATCGGGACGAAGGGGGTTCAGCGTATCCCTGACGATTTTTATCGAGATGTCTGTTGGGCATTCACTCTGGATAGACGAGGCTCCTCCGATATCATCTCCCGATACCGGGATCGTGTCATGTGCAGTCGGGGCTTTTTGGACAAACTGCGTGAATTCGGGAAACGGCGGGGTTGTTCTCTGGAGGAAGCGACCGGGACCATGGCGGACACATACTACATTTCGGGTTTTTGTCCTTCGGTGAATCTCTCGGTCGGATACTACAACGCTCACACTCGGGATGATTTCCAAGACCTGAATGATCTGATCAGGATCATCCGTGTCGTCTGGTTTTCATTGGCTCGGGCAGAGGAACTCGAGCAGGCGGGTAAAAACGGATAACCGATCGCTTCCGCGGTCACTGATCGACGTTATTTCCCGGGTTTTTTCTTGGGGTTGAAAAAAGACTTCAGTTTTTCGGATAGTGTTGGAGGTGCTTTTGCCGCACGCTCCTCGTTGATAGCCGCCAGCCCTTGCCGAGCCAGTCCATGTTGAGGTGTCCACGATAATGCACGGCGATAGCAGACCTCAGCGCTTTCCAAATCCCCCAGTTTGTGATGGATTTTTCCCATGAGTGCGTGAAAATCAGGATTTTCCTGGTTGAGTTTTATCGCTTCTTTGCAGGCAGCAATAGCATCTTTGCGAACCCGAGGGTTGGGATGATTCGATAATGCCATCGCGAGTCGCGCATGATATTGCGGTTGATCTGGATCAAGGTTTATCGCGGACTTGAAAAACTCGATTGCGGGAATGACTTCCTTTTTTTGAAGCGCTTGGAGACCTCTCTGATACTGCGCCTGTGCGACCTGGGTTTCCTTGTCAATCTTTAACGGTTGTCCATGATCTTCCGCGTAGTACAAAGACTGATCATACTTGATGCGTTCACCTTCATCGAGCAACAGATTGTAGGCATGATTGATTTCATTGAAAATCCGTTCAAGCTTTGCCTTGTAATCGGAATCCAGATCGATACCGTAGCGATCAGGATGCATGAGCTGGACCAGTTTACGATACGCCTTTTTGATGTCATCAGATGTTGCATTGCGGGTGATGTAGAGCAGGTCGTAGTAAGTCCATCTGTCGAGATTCCGGTCGTATTCTTCGATTCGATCTGTAATGCTCTTGGGAATTTGATCAATGTTCATGGTCAATCATCCTCGTACTGCCTCTTCAGCATCAGGGATCCATCTCTTTCAGGAAGGACTCGGCTGTTTCAAGTGCTTCCTTGAGACCGTTCACGGCAGTGCCTCCTGCTTGTGCCATATCGGGCCTGCCACCTCCGGATCCATTCACGAGAGGCGCAATTTTCTGAATGATGGAAACCGCATTGAATTTTGCTGTCAGATCTCTTGTTACCGCGACCAGCAGATTGGCCTTGTCCTGCGAAGCTGTTCCCAGCACGACAACTCCGTTGCCCAATTTATCTTTCATCTCATCTGCGAGTCCTCGAAGTTGATTCGGCTGGAGTCCTAGCGCTTCCCGAATCAGGTAGGCTGTGCCTCCCGGGGTTTTCCGGATGGCATCCGGTGAAAGTAGTTGATGCTTGGCATCCCGGGTTTTGAGTTCATCCAGTTCTTTAGTTAACTGGCGTGCCTGTTTCTGCAGTCGATCGATGCGATCCGGCATCGAATCCTCGTCACATTTCATGAGTGTTGCGCATTCCGCCAAAGTATGAAGCTTGTGATTGACCCAGTCGATGCTCCTGAATCCCGTAACTGCCTCGATGCGACGGATTCCGGAAGCGATACTCGACTCCGACAGGATTTTGAATAACCCAATCGATCCCGTGGAAAAAACATGTGTGCCTCCGCAGAGTTCCGCGGATACTTCCGAAATACGAATTACCCGAACGCGATCCCCGTACTTTTCTCCAAAGAGTGCCGTGACTCCTTGATCCAGTGCTTGTTCAAGATCGGTTTCTGATGCTGAAACTACAAAATTTTCGAGGATCATTCGATTGACCTGTTCTTCGATCGAAGCAATCTCAACTGGATCCAGAGGAGCGAAATGAGTGAAGTCAAACCGAAGACGATCGGGTGATACGAGCGATCCGGACTGTTTGACATGATCACCCAGACAGGCTCGCAACGCGGCATGCAATAAATGTGTCGCCGTGTGATTCCGAGCGACAGCATGTCTGTGCATCCGGTCCACTTCCGCAGTGACAGTTTCGCCGACCCGGAAACCGCCTTCAACGACTTCCCCCTGCAGCAAACCATGATTCGTGCCGATTTTTTTCGCTGACCGGACGGAGAGCAATCCAGATCCAGATCTCAGCACGCCTGAGTCTCCGACTTGTCCACCGGATTCCATATAGAATGGAGATGGATTGATCATGACATCGACCAGCATTCCCTTCGAGCAGGAATCGACGGTTTTACCCGCGTTTAAAACAGCCAGTATTCGAGTTTCGGCGGTGGTGGCTTCATATCCGATGAACTGCGTTGACGGGAGGTTTTGCACGAGTGCTTCATAGGGGCCTGATTCACTTGTTTCAAATCCTTTTGTTGATGCGCGAGCACGAGTCTTCTGCTCGTTCATCGCACCCTGGTACCCGTCGAGATCGATTGAGAGCCCGGATTCAACTGCGATGTCCTGGATCAAATCGACGGGGAACCCGAACGTGTCGTAAAGGCGAAAGACTTCTTTTCCATTCAGTTTGCCTGAACCGGACTGTACGGTTTTCTGGATGAGATCCTCGACTGCAGGCATAGCCTGGTTGAGTGTTTTGAAGAAACGTTCCTCTTCATGTTTGATAACCTGATTCACCATTGACTTACCATGAATCAATTCCGGGTAGACCGTTCCCAGCTTTTTGACGACAGATTCGGAAACTTCATGGAGAAATGGTCTGTTGAAGCCGATCTTTTTCCCGAATCGCATGGCGCGTCTGATAATGCGTCTCAATACATATCCTCGCCACTCATTCGACGGGACCACACCATCTGCAATCAGACAGGTCGCTGCCCTGACGTGGTCAGCGATGACTCTGAACGGAAATGGGTTGCTTTCTGCGGCTTGAATCGAGATGCCGGCGAGATTGTAGATCGAATCAAGGATGGGAGCGAAAAGATCGGAATCATAATTGGATCGCACGCCCTGGATGATCGAGGTGATTCGTTCGAGGCCCATCCCGGTATCGACGTGCTGTTTGGGCAGCAGTACCAGTTCTGTTTCGGTTTTCCGGTTGTATTGGATAAACACGAGATTCCAGATTTCGATGTAGCGTCGGCAATCGCCATTGACCGAGCATCGATGAGGTCGGTCCATGAGATTGCAGAATTCCGGTCCGCGATCGATGTGAATCTCCGTGCAGGGGCCACAAGGACCGGTTTCGCCCATCTCCCAGAAATTTTCCTTTCGGCCGAAGAAAACGATATGTTCCTTCGGAACATCCGTCTCATTTGCCCATATCGCCGCCGCTTCCTCGTCCGCAGGAATTTCATTCAGGTCATCTCGAAAAACAGATGCCCAGAGCTTGGACTTCGGCAATCCCCATTTTTCCGTGAGTAATTCCCAGGCCCATGTAATGGCTTCCTTTTTATAGTAGTCACCGAAAGACCAGTTCCCAAGCATCTCAAAGAGGGTGTGATGATGAGGGGAAAATCCAACCTCGTCCAGATCATTATGTTTCCCGGAGACTCGCATACATCGTTGGGAATTGACGGCACGAGTGTACGTCGGGATTTCGAGATTCAGGAATATCGGTTTGAATTGGTTCATCCCGGCGTTTGTAAACAAGAGTGTGGGGTCGTCGGCGAGGACCAGGGGAGTACCACGGACATGTTGGTGACCACGTGTCAGAAAAAAATCAATAAACTGCTGTCGGATTTCTTCGGATCTCATAAAGCCTCGTTTGGATACTACCCACAGGGTGAGTGAGTTATCAGTTGTTGTCGAACTGATTTGAGAAATCGAAATTGGTGTCTTCTCGCAATGATTTCGATTCTTCAAAATGAGGTGAACCGGATACCGGTTTCTGAACCGGATGTTCTTCAGCCGCGGCATCCTCCATCGATTCCAATGCGATGTCAGCGACCGTTTGAATGCCCTTGAACTTGAGTGCAAAGTCATCGGGGTTGGAGCAGCTTCGCAGTGCTTCCTGATAGGTGACCAATCCGTTTTTAACAAGCATCCGCAAGGATTGATCGAACGTCTGCATCCCGTATTGGGACACGCCTTGTTCGATTGCATCCTTGATCGCCGCCGTTTTTATTGGATCTATGATATGATCGCGGATCAGCGACGTCGATCGCATGATCTCAACCGCCGGTACACGTCCTTTATCATCAGCGCGGGGAATAAGGCGTTGGGAGACAACTGCCTTTAAAACTGCGGCTAACTGCAACCGGATCTGTTGCTGTTGATGGGGGGGGTAAAAGGCAATAATCCGCTGGATGGTTTCGACCGCATCCATTGTATGCAGCGTGCTGAAAACGAGATGGCCTGTTTCGGATGCCGCAAGCGCGGTCTCGATTGTCGCAAAATCCCTCATTTCTCCAACGAGAATAACATCGGGATCCTGTCTGAGCGCCGCGCGCAGAGCATCTGAAAATGAAAAGGTATCCGAGCCAAGTTCACGTTGATTGATCAGCGATTTTTTATCTCTGTGAAGATATTCAATCGGATCTTCAATCGTCATGATATGCACGGTCCTGCTCTCGTTTATCTTGTCAATCATCGCTGCCAGTGTCGTCGATTTTCCACTTCCCGTCGTGCCGGTACACAAGATGAGTCCGCGTTCTTCAAGCGAAACTTTTTCCAGTACTCTGGGGAGGTGTAACTCATCGAGCGTACGAATTCTCATTGGAATGACCCGGAATACCAGTCCGACGGTGCCCCTCTGACGGAAGACATTGACACGGAAACGACCGAGGCCGGGTACACTGTGTGCGAGATCGATTTCGTTGTTTCGTTTGAATTTCTCCTTCTGATAATCATTCATGATTTCAAACGCCATCGCAGTGGTGTCTTCCTGCGTAAGACGTTTCTTCTCAAGCATCGGAACAAGCGATCCATTGATTCGAAGAATCGGTTGTCGTCCGACTTTGATATGAATATCAGAAGCTCCACGCTCAGTTGCGGTCGTGAGGAGCTCTTTTAAATCCATCTCATTGACCTCCCGTTCCTGAAGGAACCCTCCGTGAAGTCTAGAAAGAATCAGGGCGGTAAGTCAAGTTTATGGATGCTGGATATGGTTCAAGTCGAAGAATACCCCGCTTGAATACTCACTCGGGTTTCGAAGGCGACGCGAAACGAAACTTTCCGGATGCGATGATTTTCTGCTGGATTTGCTGGACCATTTCCGGATTGTCGAGCAGGAAACGCTTGGCATTCTCGCGGCCCTGTCCGATACGTGTCTCGCCATATGAAAACCACACGCCACTCTTGGTGATGATCTCCATATCGGTGGCGATGTCGAGTAGGGAACCTTCCCATGATATCCCCCGACCGTAGATGATGTCGAATTCAGCGGTTTTAAAGGGGGGGGCGAGTTTATTTTTGACCACCTTGACCACCGTGCGATTGCCGGTGATTTCATCGCCTTCCTTAATCGTCTGGGTTTTCCGGATATCGAGCCGGAGTGACGCATAGAACTTCAGTGCGCGCCCGCCAGTCGTCGTTTCCGGATTGCCGAACATCACACCAATCTTCTCGCGCAGCTGATTGATGAATATAAAGCATGTATTGGATTTGGAAATGGTCGCAGCCAGTTTGCGCAGGGCCTGTGACATCAATCGCGCTTGTAATCCGACATGCGAATCTCCCATTTCGCCTTCGAGTTCAGCTCGCGGGACAAGCGCAGCCACCGAATCTACAACGATCACATCAACCGAAGCACTCCGAACCAGTAACTCACCGATTTCCAGAGCCTGCTCTCCGGAATCCGGTTGCGAAATCAATAGCTCATCGATGTCCACTCCGAGTTTTTTAGCATAGACAGCATCCAACGCATGCTCAGCATCGATAAATGCGCAGATTCCGCCCAGTTTCTGTGCCTCGGCAATGACATGTAACGCCAGTGTTGTCTTACCGGATGATTCCGGACCATAGATCTCGATGATACGACCTCGCGGAAATCCGCCGATTCCCAATGCGATATCAATAGAGAGGCAACCGGTGGAAATGACGGGAAAATCCGGAGTGATGTTCCGATCCCCGAGTTTCATGATGGCGCCTTTCCCATACTGCTTCTCAATCTGAGACAGCGCGCTCGAAATAGCCTTTTCCCGGTTGTCCGATTGCTGATTCGTTTGTGCCATACAATCCTCCTTAATGATGGTTTATACCAAACTGAATGATGCCAGGCGAGAGTAAACCGGACCTGACGGTCGTAGAACGCTCTCGAACAACACGCATTCCCTGACAGTAAACGTGAGCGAATCATCGATCGCGGTTTCGTCGAGACCCTGCGACAGATCGACTCGGGTATCGCGGTTTCTTAACCGAGCGAGCGTCAGATGAGGATGAAAGTCACGAGTCTCGACATCGATACCGATCTTTCTACTCGATGTCGCGATACCCTCCTGCAGCCTTCGCAACTCTGATGGAACCTCACGAAACCCGATCCAGAGAACACGTGGTCGATGCATTTTCGGAAATGCGCCAAACCTGTCGATCCGCAGATCAAAACTCGGGATATCAGCGATTTCCGACTGAAGCTGCGATTTCAACGCGATCAGGTCTCTTTCGGATGTATCGCCCAGAAACACCAGTGTAAGATGAACTTGAGCGGGATCTGTCCATCGAAATTCTCGAGCATGTACCCCTAACAATGATTGGGTTCGCTGAATCACAATGCGGAGATTCAGATCGATCGGCACCGCAACGAATGCTCGGATGTATTTTTCTTGTTTCAACGACACCACAACCTCATCATCAAATGATGTATCTATTCAGGGAAAATAACAATGATGATGTCAAAATAGACGACCGAATCTGGAAAAGCAATAAAAAAAAGCGGCGGAGAATCTCCGCCGCCGAAAGCAATCAGTCCGAATCAGTGGGATACGAGATAAGGCCAGGCGTCAGATACATTACCGGATTGATCCCTGGCACGAATCTCCAGAGCGAGTGGACCAACCGGCAAGTAGGGACCTTCAGGATTCTGCCAGCTACCGTTCATCGTGAGATCCAATCCCCAGACGGTGTCTCCCGCAGCAAAATCCTCGGCTTCACCTGCGTCCGAGAACATCATTCCAAGAGGGATTCCCGCATAGTAGAGCTGGACTTCAACGATGTCCGATGGGCCGTCAGAATCGCTGATGATAGCTGTTAAGGCGTGCTTCGGGCCGTAGGCAAAATTGGCGGTCGGATTCGCTTGAAAACCAGCAAGCCAGATCTGCGGTTTTCCTGGTCCCGCACTGGAAGCACCCCATGGAATCGACGTTTCAATCTGGAATCGGTGTTCCTGAGATTCCATCCAGTTCGCATGTCCTGCGTTGCCCGATTGTCCAGGCAAATCGTCATGAATATGCATGTATGGCCATAAGAAACTTGAATTGCCTGCCGCATCATGAGCGACCAGTTCCAGGAGATAACTTCCGGATGGAACCTGACCGGGAAGCAACGACAGCGTGAATCCGAAAATCCCATCGCCTGCCGAAAAGTCCCCATGGTTCCCGTCATCATAGAGCATGACTCCCGTCGGCATTCCTCCGAAGTAAATCTCAACAGAGTTCGCATCGTTCTGGACATCATACACATATGCCAGCAGCGATAATGGACCTCCCTGTGCATACGAGACATTGCTCGTGTAATAACCCGCCCACCATAGTTGCGGTGATTGTGATGACGGTGTTGCCTCGATCCATTCACTGTAATCCGAGTAATTTTGCGATCCATCTTCCGAGACGATTGCGAACTGCATCGGTCTTCCATAATCGAGACCGCGAACGGTAACGACCGGCGGAAGACCGCACTCTTCCTTCGTGTAGAAATGTTCGATGTAAGACGTCTCATCGTCGGCATACTTGCGGCAGAGCCAGTATCCTGTGAGATCCTTATCGAGAGTCGGGTCGTTGTTCGCGGCCCACGATATGATCACGCCCCGGTCTATGGGTTGCGAGGTAAGATGAGTGGGGACACTGGGTGCAACATGATCGACTGTCGTGAAGGTGAACTGATAATCGTCCGCAGGGGGTTCCTGAGGTTTGGAGTCGCCGTTGCCATCGAACATGTTCCCGAGCGCATCGCGCAAACCGTCACTCCCTCCCCGGATTGTAACCGTATACTCCACATCTCTCTGAAATCCGATCGGATCCAGACGAATTTCCGTCGTGGATGTTGCAAAGAGAGAATAGGGGACAAGAATTGTGTCACGTTTCAGCTGGATGTTCTCGTATGTGACGGAAGCGAAATCAACCGCTTTTGAGAATTTCATGGTGATGGAACGATCTGCGCCGATGTTGAACTCTCCGCCACTTGCAGGGAAATGAGTTTGGATCTTGAGCATCGTAAAATCCCGATTGCTCACCCACAGATTGATTCCGGATGCCCCGCTTCCCTCGCTCGCCGCGATGATGTCACGAAGACCATCTCCGTTGACGTCCGCAATCGTAACTCCGATGTAATCGCCATCTGTTGCCGGCGCGGTCATGTTGGCGAAATTGGACGCACCGGGCGACTGCAGATTGCTTCGGAAGGCGGACACACCCGCTCCCTTGCTGGCGGCAACGACGTCCGGAACTCCATCGTTGGTCAGATCGGCCGAAGTGACATCCCGAATCTGCGATGATCCGAAACCAACAGAGTCGAAGGTGCAAGTCGTATGACGAATGGCCAGAGACCCTCTGCCGAAGAATCCGGTCAGTCCATGTCCATCTTCGCCGGCAACGAAGTCCATCTGTGAGTCCTTGTTGAAATCATCCACACAGATTCCGTAAAAATGATCGAATCCACTCGTCTGGTAGTAGTAGTACTCACAGTCGAGATGATCCGTCGTTTCATTCGTATTCGACCATAATACTCGGATTCCCGGATTGCCGACTTTCTGTGAACACACGAGATCCGGCCAACCATTGTGATCGAAATCCGCCGAGGCGACATCCCAATGATTGAACTGCGTGCTCGTTGCTGTGATCGTCCGTGTCGAATCGAAGTATCCGTGTCCATCATTCAGATACACGATGACTGCATAACTGCCCGGGAGGTAGTTCTGTGCGGTGGCAACATCCGGCGCACCATTCCGGTCGATATCCACAATCGAGACATCCCAGACACTGCCGGTGGAGACGGAGGACGTGGAGGCGGTCCAGCCCCAATCCGGTTGAGACAACCAGCAGTCAAAACCGTCTGAATCGTGTCCGGCAACGATGTCGGTTCGTCCATCGAGGTTGATGTCGGCTGCTGCGACCGAATAATACTTTGATTTGTTGGTTGGTCCGGGTTGATTGATGAAATTGCCCAGGTTGTCACCTTCCCAAACCCAGATACCATCCTTGTTGTTTTCGATGTTGGCCGCAACAATGTCGACTTTTCCATCGTTGTTGAAGTCACCATGCGTCAGCTTTGCATAACTTCCGAGAGCGACCGGGAAATACAGCCAGCCGGTCCAACGGAATTTATCCATATCGTCTCCGATCCACGTGTGAAGACCTCCGAACGTGCTGCTGGAGGCAAGAATATCCGGATTTCCGTCAAAATTGATATCGTGGGATCCCAGAATTCGGTTCCAGCTGTTCTGATCCGTGGCCGGAGTTTCTGCCGTCCATCCGTAATTGCCATTCCCGAGCCATACCCGAAGGCCGTTGCCTTCGTTGTTCGCCGCGAACAGATCCAGGTTTCCGTCATTGTCGAGATCGCCGGTCGTGATGCTGTCGTATTTCAGATAACTCAGTGGACCGCGGCTGGTCAGAAACGTGAACTTGTCTCCGACAACATAATCCACATCACCATCGTAGATCGTAAACTCGACGGATCCGTCGCTCGATTGAAACAGTTCATTCACGCGCGCAAGCGTCGGTTCGACTCCGGATATATCACCTCGAACCTGAAAGCTGCCGCTGTCCGGTGCGGCCTGTGTGCATGTCAGTGTCCACAACTCGGAAACAGTGACCGAATTCGATACTTTCACCGCGCTGACCGCTCCATTTCCGATATTCGCACGGTCCTTCTCGGGGATGCTCGCCTTCACGCGTGTAAACCACGATCCGTCCTCGCGCAGGTAATAAACGAAGATCGATTTAGCGGTGCTGGTAGCTGCGATGTCAAAAAAACCATCCTTGTTGAAATCTCCCAGTGTCAATGAAATGAAACTTTGAGCGGATACAGGCCCTGAATCAGTTGCCCAAAGAAGATCATCAAGACCCCTCCAGAGATGAATCCCCTGTGCGCTCACGGCCGCAATGTCAACGTATCCGTCTCTGTTCAGATCCTTCGTTTTCAATTGATTGAGCTGTCCTGAAAACTGGGGTCCGGAACCCATTAGCCAATAATAAGTGTCAGTCCCAGAGTCGTAGATGTAGTAAAAAACATCGATTCCTCCGGATGACTTGGAGGCGACGAGATCGTAGACGCCATCCCGGTTGAAATCGGCAACCGAAATCGATGAATAGGAATCCGAAACATCCGGCCCCTGGTCGGCAGACCAGCTTGCCGAATAGGTGCTGAATCTGAACCGGTCGTTGTTCCGGAATTGAAAGTTGGGATCCGGGAAATTGATCTCGAACTGAGAACACCAGGTGCCTTCCCAATTGTAAGGATCTCCGGGATCAAACTGAGGCTGATCTCCCGAGATTTCGCCGTTGATGTTCCATTTGCCATTCGAGTAGGTCATCGTCCAGAGTTCGGTCGATAAGGCATTGGGATTGTTCTCGAATGTGTAACCTGAGGGGAGTGATCTCAAGCGAGTCAAAGAAATGTCGACCGGTTTTGGATTGTATCCCGGGGGAATGGATCCGGATGCCGGGAAAAAACCGATCTCCCCAAGTTCAGGATCCTTGTGAAAAAACAGATCGATTCCATTCGGGCCGCACGCAATGATATCGGCATGCCCATCGCGATTAAAATCCGCTGTCTCAACATCAACATATGCTTCGTTTGTGAACGGACCACCAGGGGAGGTGAACGTAAATGAATCCCCTGCTTCGGCATCCGGGTCTATCTGGTGCGGGTCGATGACGAAGGCGAAACTGCGATTTGCGGAAACGAAATCGACTCCGAGATGCGGCCCCTGTTGGTTCTCATCCAGCAGAACAGCTTCGGGATGAGAATGATAGCTCGCGGATGCCACGAATCCCGCTGGTGTGGTCGTGACCGTAATGACAGCACTGTTGTCAGGCGGGTATTCGGTTGTCAATCGAATGCCGATCTGACCGTGATCGGATACATAGTCCACGCCGTCGTAAAGATCGTTCTCCTGATTGCCCCAGACTGTGCTGTTGACACGATACTCATTGTTCGTGGCATTATAGGTGAACCGCCACGTATCATAACGAGTATTCCAAAAATCCGGCCAATCACCGACCTTCGTGACCGTGACCGGAACAGGAGAGGTCACCGATCCGATGTCCGCATCCGAATGCTTCGTGACGGTCCAGGTCGCCATCATATTCCCCGTGTTCCCGACCAGGACGCGTTGGAAGGCCAGATTTCCGATGTTACCGGGATCGGCATATACACGAGTCGGGGATCGACCCGTTGGAGAACTGGACAGGGACAGCGCCCAGTTCCATCGATTGTTCTGGTAATAAACGGTGCCGATCCACACCGGTAATCCGGAACACAAAGAATACGGATTTCCGGCTTCAGGATTCGCTGCGACCACATCGATGATTCCATCATTGGTGAAATCCGCAATTTCGATGTCAGCGAAATTCATATAATTGATCGGACTGACCTGATCCGTCCAATTGGTCGCGGCTTCCGCCTGACTGGGGAAGAATGATACCAACCCCGCAATGAAAAATACGGTACACAGTATCACTGCACGTTTCATCTGTTGCCTCCAGTTATTAGTTGTGTGAGCAAATTCATATTAACCTGACAGTAGTTTATTCATCCGACCCCTGAAAATCAAGAATGGCTCAATCTTCGGCAAGGATTCCAGATTGATTCTCAGGACTCTGATTCAGACCGTTGCTGGCGGAACACTGGCCGACACTCACAACCCGACTTTGACGTGTGCCGAAATCCACTTGCCGGATTGTCGTATCTTACTTGATGAATGATGGGCCATGAAGGAATCGAACCTTCAACCTCCGGATTAAGAGTCCGCTGCTCTGCCAATTGAGCTAATGGCCCCCGAACGCGGCAATCTAGTCCCCGGAAAACTACTTGTCAAGACCTTTCTGATGTCCTTCCGCTATTTGTTTTCCGGAAACAGATGCGCTAGTAATGAATCACGCCTGCGGCGCCACGCAGGAGCACGAAGGAGATTATCATCATGCGTCCATCACGTTTCACGACATACCTTCCCGTTGCGATGTCGATCATTCTTTTTCTTCCGGTTTCATCCGGGCAGTCTCCGACGGAATCCCCCGTGGGCCTTTGGAAAACGATCGATGATGAAACCGGCAAGGAAAAATCACTCGTACGCATCACTCAATTGGGAGATGAATTTCAGGGAACCATCGAGAAGCTCTTCCGTGAACCGGGAGAAGATCCCGAGCCGAAATGTGATAAATGTGAAGGTGCACGCAAGGATCAACCGATTCTTGGCATGAACATCATCTGGGGAATGACCCGCAAAGGCAGTGTCTGGACAGGCGGCACGATTCTGGATCCGAAGAAAGGGTCGACCTATCGGTGTACCTTGAAGCTTGAAGAAGGAGGTACCATCTTAAAAGTGAGAGGTTACATCGGGGTCTCGTTGATCGGTCGATCTCAGACATGGCATCGGGTCGAGTAACCCACTCCCGATCGCATGACCCGATGAATCGGGTTTTCTCGACTGAGCGCTTCATTTATGCTTGATTCTCTGTTTTCCTATGTCTCCCTTGTTGTCTTTCTCAGTGGAAGCATCCAGGGGATTACCGGTTTCGGTTTCTCTCTGATTGCCGTACCCCTCCTCGTGTCAGCCATCTCTCCTCAAATCATCATCCCATCGATGCTCCTGCTCTCACTGCAGATCAATGGACTCATTCTGCTCGAATCACGGGATCGTCTGGATATCCAATCGATCATACCGATTCTTGTATCGGGGTTCGTCGGACTGCCGGTCGGAACGGCCATGCTTCGATACATCAATCCCTCAACTCTCAGAATTCTGATCGGTGTATTGGTCTGCGGACTCAGCACAATGATGATTCTCGGATTGCGATTCCGAACCACACACAAATCTCTGGCAGCAGCCGTGGCCGGTTTCGTGAGCGGAACTCTGAACTCAAGCATCACCATGAGCGGTCCTCCCGTTATCCTCTTCTGGCAGAATGAAAAAATGGCCATGAATACGTTCCGGAAAACACTCTCTTTGTATTTTATGATTCTGAATCTCGTAACGATCCCCTTCTATGTGCAAGCAGGTCTGCTTACAAAATCCGTGCTGTCGTTCTGCTTGTCGCAATCGCTCGTTTTGATCGTCGCTGTCATGTTGGGAATCTTCATCAGCCGGAGGATTGACGCCATCCGATTCAACCGATTAACATTGATTCTCATCTGGATCGGTGGCATTTCAGCGATCATTTCCGGGTGTTACTCCTGAGCAGGCTTCAGCATGGAAAGACCGATCATCATCATTGGAGGTCAGGCTGCGGGGATGAGTGCCGCGATGCAGATTCGTCGTCGCAATCCGAAGACTCCGATCTGTGTTTTTGAAAAGTCACGAGCGTTCTCGTACGCGACCTGCGGCATGCCCTATCTGCTGGATCGAACAGTCCGGGATCCGGACCAGCTCATGCGTCGTTCCCGGATCGACCTGCGCGAGAGTTACTCGATCGAGATTCAAACCGAGTCGGAAGCTGTTGCTGTTTTTCCGGCCAGACGCAGTATCGCGATCCGTGATCATTCCGGAGCGATTCGAGAAACCGCGTATCAAAGACTGCTCATCGCCACCGGAGCAACCCCGACGATCCCATCGAGTCTGAAGCACCCGCTCACAGATGTGATCTCATTCCGATTCCTCGATGATGCGATAAAACTGCTCGATCGATTGAAGGAGACCGCCGGCAATCGCCATATCTCGATCCTCGGCGGTGGCATTCTCGGATGCGTGCTGGCTTCTGTTCTCGCACCTCAGTGCCGGAGTATTTCCATTATCGAGCGAGAATCACGCTTGCTGCCGGACTGGCTACCCTGGATCTCGGAAGCGGCTGGAGCTGCCCTGCAGCGTTCAGGCGTTCGGATCGAAACGAACGCGTTTGCCGAGCGAATTGAAATCAGCGACAGGGGTTTGGAAGCTGTGATAACATCCGGAAATCACCGTATCCCCGTTTCGACCATGATCATCGCGACAGGCATTCGACCGGCCACGGACTGGCTTGAAGGCAGTGGCATCGATCGGGATGCATCGGGCGCGATCCGCGTGTCCCGCAGGATGGAGACATCACGGAAAGACATTTATGCCGCAGGAGATTGCTGTGAGACATATCATCGCGTCCTGCGTCGAAACACCTATCTGCCTCATGGAACAACCTCCAATCTTCAAGGTGTTTGTGCCGGTGAAAACATGACGGATCACCCCCTTGATTTTCCGGGAAGTTGCGGTGCGAAATGTGCAAAGATCGGTGATCTGGAAATCGCAAGGACGGGCGTGACCGGTCTCCAAAGTCTGCATGAGGGGATTGACACACGTGAAGTGATGGTCGATCATTTCTCGAGGTCACAGTACTATCCGGGCGCTGAGTCGATTCGACTTGCGCTGTTTGCGGATTGCAAAACGAATCGGGTGATTGGATGCGAGATGATGGGAAAAGAGGGCGTGAGCAAACGGGTCGATGTGGTGACAACGGCTGTTTGCGCAGGAATGTCACCCGCGCAACTCTCGATGGTCGATTTCACCTATGCTCCTCCTCTCGCTCCATCGAAAGACCCCGTCATGCTCGCTGCCTTGCTTTTGAATGCTGAATCGAATCCTGACCGGCGGATCTCAAGTGGAGGAAAATGCAAATGAATCACGTGCGCGCGTTCGTTCGATGTTTGTTATGCGTTTTGATACTCAATATCGTTGCCTGTCTCCACGAATCCCCCCCGGTATCCACTCCAGCGAAGTCCGATGATCTCGCGATTGTCGCGCAGTATCTCGCGGGCCGGTTTTCATCGCTGGAACAATCCAAATCCGATCCGGATTACTTCGACATTCGACTGGTCATGTTCCCGATCTGGAAAGATCGAACGGACGGATATTGGTTGTATGTTGAACAGGCTGTCGCCGGCCATGAAGCAACCCCCTACCGACAGAGGATCTATCATCTGAAAAGGGGACGGGACGATCTGATCGAGAGCGTGGTGTATGTGTTTCCCGATCCGAAGAAGTACGTTGGCTCTTACAATACTCCCGCTGTTTTCGATTCACTGAAGCCCGAAGAACTTGTTGAGCGGGATGGTTGTGCAATCTATTTGAAACGCGCTGCAGATGAGACGTTCGAGGGCGGAACGAGCGGCAAAGAGTGCGCGAGCGATGTCAAGGACGCCCGATATGCCACTTCCGAAGTAACCCTGAGTGCTTCTTCGCTGATCAGTTGGGATCGCGGTTTCGATCAGAACGATAAACAGGCATGGGGGGCTGAGAAAGGCGGCTACATCTTCGACAAACTCGATTCGTTTCAATGGTGATGATCGCTCGATCGGATTCTGCTCCTGATTGACAATCCAATAATTCAAGTTCATTTACGGAGGTAACGGATGGTTCGTGTACGGATTGCACCGAGTCCCACGGGAAGCCCTCATGTCGGCACCGCCTACATGGGGCTCTTCAATCTCGCCTTCGCCAGATCTCACGGAGGTCGCTTCATTCTTCGCATTGAAGATACCGATCAGACACGTTCGAGACCACAGTATGAGATGGGTATATTCAATGCGTTGCGCTGGATCGGATTGGCATGGGATGAAGGTCCCGACATCGGTGGACCTCATGCTCCTTACAGGCAGAGTGAACGAACCGATATCTACAGACAGCACGCGGGAAAGTTACTCGAACTGGGCACAGCCTACCGATGTTTCTGCTCGGAGTCCCGGCTTGCCGAACTGAGAGAACGGCAGATCCGTGATAAGAGCGGTGCGGGTTACGACGGGTGCTGCAGAAATCTCTCGGACGATCAGGTTCGAGCCAACATTGATCAGCACATGCCCTATGTGATCCGATTGAAGGTTCCACGTGAAGGGACCTGCGTGATCAACGATCGGCTTCGCGGTGAAATCCGTTATGAATACGCTGGAATCGATGATCAGATTCTTCTGAAAAGCGACTCGTTCCCAACCTATCATCTGGCAAATGTGGTCGACGATCACCTGATGGAGATCTCACATGTGATCCGTGGAGAAGAGTGGTTGCCATCCACACCCAAGCATATTCAGCTTTATCGCGCGTTCGGATGGGATCTGCCCGAGTTCATTCATTTACCGCTGCTGCTGAACCCGGATGGATCGAAACTCTCAAAACGGAAAAACCCGACGTCGATTGAGTATTACCGTGATGCGGGATTCCTCCCCGAAGCCCTGCTCAATTATCTGGGTTTGATGAGTTACAGCCGCCCGAATCAGGAAGAGAAATTTGATCTGGATGCCTTCATCTCTGATTTTGACGTGGATCGGATCAGTCTGGGCGGTTCGATTTTTGACCTCACCAAACTTAAATGGCTCAATGGACGATACATCCGTGAGAATCACACTCCGGAAGATTTATGGAATACAATCAAAAACTGGCGTTGTACGGATCGACTGATGTCGGAAGCCGTGCGGATGATGCAGCCGAGGATGGAAACGATCGGAGACTACTTCGGGAAAATCGGCTTTCTTTTTTCGGCCGACATCGACTTGAGCCAGGAGTTGCTCATTCCGAAAAAGCGCACAATCGACGAAATCCCCCCCGTCATTCAGACGTTGATCTACCAGATCGATACGATTACGGAATGGAATGCAATGGAAATTGAGCGGAAGGTCAAGGAGGTCGCATCGTTCTGGGAATGGCCGATTCGGGATGTTACTTCAATTCTCTTCGGCGCGATGACAGGCGCTCGAGTAGCACCTCCGCTGTTCGACTCCATGACGCTTCTTGGCCCGGATCTGGTGCGTCGACGTCTTCATACGGCTCTTGGAGCCTCCGGCGGAATCGGAAAGAAGAAGGAAGCGGAACTTGAAAAAAAGTGGTTGAGTCGCGACAAGAAAGCGGATGCGCCGGACACGCAATCGATGGTATAAATGCAGCGCGGAGACCTTCGAGCGAAACCTCACGTTGGAGATGAACATGGAAAGCACGCATTTTATCCGATCGATCATCAATGAAGACATGAAGACTGGAAAATTCGGAGGCCGTGTGCAGACGCGCTTCCCGCCAGAACCGAATGGCTATCTGCACATCGGGCATGCGAAATCGATCTGCCTGAATTTCGGGCTCGCGAAGGAATACAACGGCCAGTGCAATCTCAGGTTCGATGACACAAACCCCAGCAAAGAAGAAACGGAATATGTCGATTCGATCATGGACGATGTCCGCTGGCTTGGATTCAGTTGGGATGATCGATTGTTCTACGCGTCGGATTACTTTGAGCAGTTGTCCGAGTATGCCGTTCGCTTGATCGATCTGGGGAAAGCATACGTGTGTGAACTGACTCCGGATGAAATGCGCGAGTACCGCGGAACACTGACCGAGCAGGGGCGGAACAGCCCATATCGAGAGCGTACCATCGCCGAGAACAAGGATCTCTTTCTAAGGATGAAAGCCGGCGAGTTCCCGGATGGATCAAAAACCCTTCGAGCGAAGATCGATATGTCATCCGGCAATCTGAACCTGCGGGACCCGGTCATCTATCGAATTCTCAGGTCACATCACCATCGAACCGGCGATTGCTGGTGCATCTATCCGATGTACGATTTCGCCCACTGTGTTTCTGATTCGATCGAAAAAATCACGCATTCGATCTGTACGCTCGAGTTCGAAGACCATCGTCCTTTGTATGACTGGTTCCTGGAGCAGCTCGGAGTCTATCACCCGCAGCAGATCGAATTCGCCCGTCTGAATCTGAATTATACTGTCATGAGTAAACGAAAACTCCTGGAACTTGTTCAGAAAGGACTCGTGAACGGTTGGGATGATCCGCGGATGCCGACCATCGCCGGATTGCGCCGGAGAGGTTATCCTCCGGAAGCGATCCGTACCTTCTGTGAACGGATCGGTGTCGCCAAAGGCAACAGTGTCGTCGACTTCGGCATGCTCGAGCATTGTATCCGCGAAAATCTGAATGCCACAGCGCCACGGGTCATGGCAGTTATCAACCCTCTGAAGGTGATTATCGATAACTATCCGGAAGGCCAGGTGGAGGAGTTCGATGCGCAGAACAACCCGGAAGATCCCTCCGCAGGTTCGCGAAAAATACCGTTTTCCCGCGAGATTTACATCGAACGGGAAGACTTCCGGGAAGATCCACCGAAAAAGTACTTTCGTCTTTCACCAGGCCGTGAAGTTCGCCTCAAACATGCGTATTACGTGACGTGCACGCATGTTGAAAAGGACCCTTCAAGCGGTGAAATCAAGGAAGTACATTGCCGATTGGATCCGGAAAGCAGAGGGGGCGGCACTCCAGATGGCCGCCGAGTGGACGGCACGCTCCACTGGGTCTCGGCCGCTCACGCACTGGATGCTGAGATCCGGATGTATGATCGGCTGTTTTCCATTCCCAATCCGTCTGAAGGTCCGGAGCCTTTCCTGGCTTATCTCTCCGCGGACTCTCTGAAGATCATCACAGGCTGCAAAATCGAGCCGTCCATGCAGACTGCTACGCCGGGAAGCCGTTTCCAGTTCCTCCGAACGGGTTACTTCTGTGCTGATCTGAAAGACCATTCCCCGGCCCATCTCGTATTCAATCAGACCGTCAGTCTGAAAGACAGTTGGGCAAAGATTGAAAGAACAGGCGTGTGACATCCGGTCCAGAAGACGGAATTGATCGGATTCCGGCCGGATCGAGCGATTACTCCAAACTGGATCTCAGCTTCATTTGGATCGATTCGGATTCGGCCTGTGAGATCATGCTGGAAGAGATCGATCGAGAGCCACGCATTGCACTCGATCTGGAAGGTTCCTCGCTGTATCATTACCGCGATCGGATCAGTTTGATTCAGATCGCCACACAGACGCGAAAATACGTCATCGACCCATTCTCACTGGATGTTGGCTCATCATTCAAACGCATCCTGGAGGCCGATTCGATCATCAAGGTTTTACACGGATGCGAGCATGATGTCCGATCACTCGACAGGGATTACGGTATCCACATCCGAAATCTGTATGATACGAAGGTTGCCGCAGAGTTGTGCGGGATGACCTCACTCAGTCTCGCGGGGCTGGTCGAGCACTTTTTTGGTGTGCACATCAGCAAGAAATATCAGACTCATGATTGGAGTGCCCGGCCGATCACTCCTCAAGCACTGGCCTATGCCGTATGCGATACCCATTTCCTGCTCGAACTCAAAGACCTTCTCGACTCCAAGTTGCTCGAACTGGGCCGGACAGACTGGGTTTCTGAGGAGTTGCGACAGCTTGAGATGCTGCGATATAAACCCAGTCGCAATCAGATGCTCGGCTTCAGAAGCATGCAAGGGGTTCATCTCCTCGGTGAAAAAAGCGTCGCGATTGCCCATGCATTATGGGAGTGGCGCGAAAAAACCGCAGAGATGCGTGATGTGCCGCCTTTCCGCGTCATGAGCAACGAGGTGCTTCTGAAAATTGCCGCTGAGAAACCCAGATCGATTCACCATCTGAAAATCACCATATCGAACAACCGGAGACTGATCCAGGAACTTCACACACTGTGGACATTGATCACACAGGCGCCAGATCGTGTTCCGCGTGAACCCGACGTCTTGAACGGGTGCAGGCGGCTGAGTGCTTCCGAGCAGCAGAAGATAAAACAGATAAAGGATCGGAGAACCGCGATTGCGGATGAACTGGGGATCAATCCGGCCCTGATCGCGTCTCGTGAGGCAATCGAAAGACTCGTCCGACTCAATCTGTCTCTCGACGGAAACTCTATTGAAGATATCCGTTCGGGCACAGGTCTCAGGCAGTGGCAGATCCAACTGCTCCGACGAGGCGTATTATCCGAAAAGGGATCAGGCAAGCGCCTTTGAGAGCAGATCGAGGAGATGACGTACGGGGATGGGTTGGGTGCCTGATTGCTCAGCATACATCCGTGTGCCCTTTTTCAGGGTCTGTTCACATGTCGCGCAGGCTGTGACGATCATGTCCGCTCCCGTCGCGACAGCCTCCTCGATTCGGCGTCTGGAGAGATGATCCGAGATTTCCGAATCCCATGTCAGTATGCCGCCTCCGCCGCCGCAACAGCGCGATTGATTTCCTGAAGTCGACATCTCGACCAGGTCATATCCCATTTTTTTCAGGATTCTGCGGGGTTCATCGATGATTTTTGCACCCCGCGACAAATCACATGGGTCATGATAGGTGACTGTCCCGGACTGCGGCAACATGGTGATGGTATCCAGCCTACGGTCTATTTCCTGGAGAATGTGAGATGTTGATGGTTGGTAATGCTCCCGGAGATGAACGAGGCAACTCGGGCAGAGCGTGATGACCGGTCTGCCGTCCGCTCTGAACCGGTCCTCAAAACGTTGTTTCTGGGCGGCATGCGCTTCGGTGAATCCCATTACATCTAATGGGAATCCACAGCAGACTTCAGTCATGATTCCCACCTGGATACCGATCCGATCCAGAAGACGGATTGTTTTCTTCGTTGCATTCGGTCGCGACAGGTGCTGGCAGCCGATGAACAGGAGATTCGGACCGTCCTGTTCGGGTAGATTCAACTCCGGGTCAGCGAAGATATTGCCGGTGGTTTCGATGTTCCCGACGAGAGCCTGCTGGGCGGGGCGCACGAATCCGAGCTTCACCATCTCGCGCCTGGCAGCCCGGACGACTTCCGGACATTTTGCACCGGAGGGGCATCGCCGCATGCAATCCGTGCAGTTCGTGCATTGAAACAAACGGTCCGCGATCGATATGTCCGGTTCAATCTCACCGGTCAACAGACCATACGCGAGCGTCATTCTGCCTCGCGGAGAAGCGCTGTCCCATCCGACATCGATAAAAACCGGACATACTGCCTTGCAGTAACCGCACATCGTGCAGTTGATCGTTTCGAGTTTCTGTTTTGCGAGATCGTCAAACGTGCGATTCATTTCGAAACCTCTACCGGATATCGCAGATGCGATAAAAATCCATCGTCCCAATCGAAAATCTTGTATGGATTCATGATGTTTCGTGGATCGAGAGCGTGTTTGATCGCGCGCATGAATGGGATGGAGTCCGCACGCTCTTTCTTGAAGTACTCCGCCTTGCTCATCGCGACGCCATGTTCGCCGGTAACCGTGCCGCCGAGTTTCAGTACGAGATCATAAATCGATTCGACAGCACGCTCGGCCTGTTTCCAGTGATCGGGGTTTTCAGGGTCGAGCAGCACTTTGGTGTGCAGATTCCCGTCGCCGGCATGGCCATACGTCGGGATCAGAATGTCATACTGCCGTTCGATCTCCTCGAAACCGACGATCGCCTCGGGAACCCTCGAGATCGGCACGGCCATATCGTCCGCAAGCATGACCGTGGCGAACTCGGGTTTCAAGGCTGACAGAGACGGGATCATCTGTTTGCGACCTTTCCAGAGCTCATCGATCCGCTTGGGATCTTCGGTGTAATCAACCCGGAATGCCTCGTTCCGTGAACAGATCGTCCGGATCGCCTCAATCTCGGTTCGAACGGCTTCCGGATGTCCGTCGCAAGCGATCAGCAGCATGCCACCGGCTGGCGGCAGATTGAGTTTTGTGGCTTTGTTGACGGCTTCAATACAAGCACGGCTCATCAATTCCAGTTGCACCGGCAGGATCGGCACTCCGATGATTTCTGCGACTGTTCGACCTGCCTGTGAGAGGTGTTCAAACGATGCGACGCAGGCGGCCGTTTTTTGCGGTAATGGAGCCATCCGGAGCGTAATTTCCGTAATGATTCCAAGCGTTCCTTCCATCCCGACCATGAGCTTTTCCATCTGGTAGCCACTTGAGTTTTTGATGGTTCTGGTTCCGAATCGCACAATTTCGCCGGTCGGCATGACGGCTTCCATACCCAGAACGTAATCACGAGTCGCGCCATACTTCAGCGCTTTGTCCCCCGAGGAATTGGATGCGACCATCCCGCCGAGTGTCGCAACTTCACTGCTCGCAGGTCCCGGAATGAAGAAACGGTGCTTTTTCAATGCGGCATTCAATCGATCGCATACCACTCCGGGCTCGACGACGCAGATCAGATCCCCCGGCTCGATTTCCTTGATCCGGTTCATACCCTGAAGATCGATCACGAGGCCTCCCGCGACGGCTGCAGTATGGCCGCACAATGACGTACCGGAGCCTCGGGGTATGATCACAAAATTGTATTCGTTCGCCAGCGAGACGATCGCGGAGATCTGGAACGGATCCATTGGCTGGACGACAGCGCCCGGCATCGCCCGATGCATGCCCGCGTTGAAAGCATACACATACAACTCGGCAGGAGTGGTCCGGATTCTCTCGGGGCCTACGATGCGAGACAGTTTTTCGAGAGCTTCAGGAGAGGGGTTCCGCAGTGGTATCGACGCCATCATCGACTCCTAGGACGCCCCGCCCGCGTCGATCCGGGCGATCTCCTGATCGATGAATGCCTGAAGACCGGATGGTGTCGACATGAGTTTTGCCGATTCAGCTTCCCAATCGACCGGTTGTACTCTCGCAATCCAGCCGCTCGCGTACGGATCTCGATTGATCAACATGAAATCATCTTCCAGAGTCTCGTTGATCGCAATGATTTCGCCGGAAATCGGTGCGATGAGCTTGCCGACCCATTTGCTCGATTGCAACTTGCCCATCGTCTGGTCCTGTTCGACTTCATCCCCAGCTTCGGGCAGATCTGCATATGTCGTGTCCCCGGCCATTCGCGAATAAAACTCCGTCATGCCTATCCGGGCTGTGCCATCGGGTTCCAATCGAACCCAGCTGTGATCCTTGTGAAAGAAAAGCCCATCGGGGAAGTGATAGCCTTTGTAATCCATCGATATCTCCTTGTGTCCGAGTTCAGATCGTGTGTCCGATCATCGGAACCGTTATACTTCCATCGATCAGAAACAGAACGCGACTGGAAGTTCCCTTGAGTTTAAAAGCGGCATCGAGAGCGGATTGAACGGATGCGAACGGACGGATAAAAATACGTTCAAGGACGGAAGCTTCCAGATCCGTAACCGCCCAGATCTGAGCCCAAAGCCCGATCTCGGCCAGTTTCGCGGCCTTATGGTAACCCAGTTTGTACCCCGCATCAATCGATTTGATGATATCGGACGATGACCGGCACGAAGCCATCAGATCGTAGAAAGTCGATTCACCGATTCCGGTGCGGCATTTCGACACGAGTATCAGGATTCCCTGATCGTTCAACGCGAGTTTTCCATTGTCGAGCGCTTTTTGGGACTGATAGAGATCGACGTCCATCGGGTACGGTGCAACCGATACCACTATATCCTCTTTCCCGTCGATCGGAACCGCATAGACTTCATTCGCTGTACCGATCGCACTTTGCATCGACGAAACGATATCGCCTCCGAAAGCACCATAGATCCGACGGTCTCGATCCAGGACGATCTGAATCGAGAAGATCGGCTTTGAGCCGAGAGTCGATAACGCATCGATCATGTCATCATGGACCGGATTGCCGTCGAGAGCCATGGCGGTTGCTTCGCGGCGCAGTGCGTATTTATGGTTCATGGTTATGGTTTCATACGAGGCGAGCCCCGGCAGAATGGCTTTTCTGCCTCCGGTGTATCCTGCGAAATAGTGCGGTTCGACTGATCCGATGACGAGCAGTCGGTCCGCCTCGACAACCTTCCGGTTGACCCACATCTCTGTCCCGTTTTGGGATGTTCCGAGATGCACCATCTCACCGGACTCTTTCGCTTTATGGACGTGAATGACCGACCGCGTGCGGATTTCGGAGAGGTGTCGGCCGAAAATGAGCGTGTATTCTTCCTCGGTCGGAGGGCGATGAACGCCGGTCGCGATAATAAACTCCGCTCGATTTTCCAGCAGGCGGGGGGCAATGAGATCGAGCACCCTGGGCGTTGGAGTTGGCCGAGTGCCATCGTTGACGATCACGAGTGTTTTGCCGGGACGTTCAAAAAACTGATCGAACGCAGGGCCTCCCGTCGGTTGAAACAACGCATGCCGGATCAAAGCTTCCTCATCGCGCACAGGGACAGTGTTCGGGTGTATGATGCCCGCACACCGTGCTTCCGGAATCTCAACCGTCTGCGCGTCCTTTCCATACGGTATTCGGACCCTGATCCGCTCATTCATGTCGACTCCCCCTCATGTTTTCGCTCCGGAGTAATAGACTCCGGCGTAGTGCCCGGATTGTCGGATCGTTTCCGGTACGACTCCATGCACATCCGGCAATCCGATGAAGATGGGTATCCGTTCCGATCCTTCGACTCCGGCGATCGCACTTCTCCACGCAATCAGTCGATCGAAATCCGTAATAGGGTCGGTAACGATAAAATCGACTTCATGCCAGAGCTTCTTTCTGAAGAAAAACGGTTTCAAATCCAGGTCACCGTTCATGGGATGTTCGAACAGCCCGATAAAATAATCCATGGTTCCCGGAATGCGGGTATGATTGGAAAAAATTCTTCTTCTGCGCATATCGTTCAGAATCTTCAGTGTCTGAATCGGATCGATATCATACACGTTCTTAGCCTCACGCATCGGCCCGAGCGTCTGATGGATGCCAGGCTGGATTAAAAAAAACCGAACACCCAATGATACCGCACCCAGGACCACACTCTGAATATCGATTCGATTTCGATCCCGGCAATTGATCATCAGAACGGGATCATATCCGTTGCGGATGAGGTGGCATGCTGCTGCCGATGCGGACATTGCGGGCATAGCGCCTGGATTGTCTGAAATCGACAGGAGGCCGAAGCCGGGTGGCGGCAGGTCGTGCAAGAGGGCTTCAGGATTGGCATTGCGAGGAGGGATGACTTCAAACATTTCAATCCAGGTTCTGGATCCCATGAACGTCCGTCGATTGGTATCCATGCTTTATGGCTCCGGTTCGGCTGGTGTGGAGCGCACGCCTCCCGCATGGGATCGCGACCAGTCTTTCGGTTCTATAATTTTCGAGATGGACACTGATCCGGGTCGCTCTCCGAGCCTTCGCGCAAAGGTGACCCAGACACATTCGAGATCCGGGTTCACCTCACAGTGATCCGCCGGATCGCTCCCGCCGCAGGGCTCATTCTGTTGCGCTTTGGGGCATCGGGAGATCAGACAGATTCCTTCTGACTGGTCGATCGTGCAGTCTCCGCATCCGATACATTGCTCGATGTACCGGCGGTGATCGACGATGCGGCCCATGAACTGTGTATCGATTCCCGGCAGAATCGGAATCGTCCGGATCAGGTCGGCGATGGTTTGCATCCCTGCCGCGCAACCGAAGGACAGAATGGCATCGAATTCACGTGCCATGGCAGGAATGTCTTCACACAGTTCGGGTTCACACTGCCTCTGGACGATTATTTCGTGTGTTTCGAACGCACCCGGCATGTTGAGGCGCGCCAGAGAGATGGCACGAGCCGCGATTGAGATCTCACGGCCTCCACCGGTTCGGCACACTGTGAGGCAAGAACCGCATCCAACGATCAGGATGCGGCGATAGGGTCGAGTCATCTCGATGATGTCTTCGATTGATTTCGGTTTTCCGACAATCATAGGTTCTCCTGAGGAAATCGTTTGAGAAATCAGGCGTTAACAATCGGTGTTGGCCGCAATGCCGGAGCATCCTGTGATGCTGTCCTGACAACGAGGAGTCGATCCGAAGCAACGCCCAGCTTCAGAAGCAATTTCTGAGTATGAACGAGACGTTTGACGAGTCGGGTATTGCCATGCACATGTTTGCAGTTGCCGTCCTGACAAATGAAAAAAACGATCCGACTGATCCCGGCCAGAAGCAGATCGAGAATATCGCGCATCCGCATACCACCTCCGCATTCAATCTCGAAAACCCGAAAGCCCGGCGGTAATCCGGATCGTTCGATGCTGTTTTGCATCGCATCACGTCCGGAACCCGTACAGCAAAACACGACACAATCTCCGGCCCATTCGGCGCATGGATTGCGCCAGGCCGGCTCGGTCGGCATCGTGATAGCTTCAGCCGGGCATTCTGCTGCGCAGATCCCGCAGACCGTGCACGCAGCGTCATCGATCGTTGACGCATGGGTGACCGAGATCGCGGCGTGCGGGCAAACGCGCGCGCAGGTCAGGCATGCTGCGCAACGGTCTTCATCAACCCTGGGGACGGATGGTCGGGTCTCGGAACGCGCCATCTGGCGCATGAAGAGATGCACATCGTCGCGGCATTGTGCGACGGATTTCATCCCCGTGGCGGATCCCAGAACGAAGATGCCCTTCCGGTTCGTCTGGATCGAGTCGTAATGATTGTTGACTCCACCGTAAAAACCATCGGAGTTCTGTCTCGGCTCATGCAACGACCAGAATACGGATTTCAGCAAGCGAGGTTGAAAATCGGGTTCCAGAATCACGTGATCGGCGGTTATGGTGATCGGTGTGCCGGAAGCATCCGGCATCAACGATTCATGCTCGATGTGAATCGTGAGTCTCTCGTCGGCTTTCCGGACCTCCGGATGCACACGCGACCGGATGAAGAGGATTCCAAGTCGTCTGCATTCTTCATACTCGATCGGGATCCACGCACCATCGAACCGGATCATGTCCATGATGATTGTCACATCGCAGCCACTGCTTTTTCTCAGATCGAGCGCGACGTTCAAGATCCGTCTCATTGTGAAGGCTTTACTGTGTTTCCCATAACCCGCAATGAGTACGACGCGTTTTGACTGGTTGATTGCGTTCCGGATTCCGAAATCGGATCGATGCGCTTCCAGAAGGTCGAGCATTCCCGGAAGACGAGAGGGGTAGAGCCCGGAGGGGAAGACAACGTCCGCACCGATCGCAACGACAATCTGAGTGACGTAAGTCGTGGTGAGTTCTTTTGCATTGAACGTGACTTCAAATCGGCCGATCTGACCTCGTATCCGGTTTATGGATGTCGCTGTGTGAATGACAATACCCTCGAAACCCGAAACCGTTGCGATCAACTCCTCGACACGCTTCCGATACTCGCGCAGAAAAAGGGCCACCCCTCCCAGTTGCGGCGATTGTTCGACAAGCGTCACCGCGTGGTCGGCCCGGATGAGTTCGCGGGCCGTTTCCAAACCGGTAATGCCACCGCCGATTATCAGCACATGCTCCCGGTTGCTCATATGTTGGCTCTTTTCAGTGCGAGCATCCTGGCGACTGCGGATGCCGATTGATCGATCGTCTTTGCCAGGTTCATCGGGCCGAGTGCCGCGCCTGCGACAGCCAGTATCCCGCTTCCGGCCGGTTCCTGAATGAAACCATATGGGTTCAGTTCGAGCCCGATGTCGAGGACGGATTCGCGTAGAGCCTGAGATGGGCGGAACCCGATGGCGAGAACAACCGTGTCGAACTCGTGCGCCTCGATAGCGCCGGCATCGGAATCCGTCGTGATCTCCAGTCGACCGGATTCCAATTTGGTGATCTCAGCCGGAAGAGCCCGGACGAGGCGGATTCGGGGGTTGAGATTTTGCAGGAGATGATCCGTTTCGGGGGTGAGGGATTGCAGATCGGAGTAGAAGATCGTGATATGGAGGTCAGGATCCAGATGAACGAGTCTCGCTGCCATCCTGAGGGAGTAGGCGCAGCAGGTTTGTGAACAGTAAGGTGCTCCGCCCCGGGGATCCCTGCTACCGACACACTGGACGAATCCTATGTTTCGCGGTATCGAGCCGTCGCTGATGCGTGTGGGCAGGGAACTGGAGTGTAACTGTCTTTCAAGTTCGGCGGATGTAATCACATCCGGAATTCGCCCGTATCCGTATCGGGAGGACAGGCGCGGATCGAAAAAATCGAAGCCCGTGGCGATCACGAGTCCGGAAGATGTCATGTCGCGGATCTCACCGATCTCATCCCGCCAGCAGACCGTGAATCCGTGCTGCCGTTTCTGAATTTTGAAAAC
Source organism: uncultured bacterium (assembly GCA_937951895.1). Classification (GTDB taxonomy): domain Bacteria; phylum CSSED10-310; class CSSED10-310; order CSSED10-310; family CALFER01; genus CALFER01. Next base: position 19,778 of record CALFER010000067.1, on the reverse strand, counting down.
CGTCGAATCGAGATGAGTCCTGATACGGGGGGACTCGCGAACGGTCCGTATCATCCGGCGTACCTTGCAGACGTTGCAGTTTCTGCATTCACTGTCGGCCTTGCAACCGTAATCCCAGGCTTTGCCGGACAGCCTCGGTGCCTGTTCGAAGATCTCCGCGTGAAATCCACACGAGGCTGTCTCGATGGCGGCCGCCATTCCCGCCGGTCCGCCACCGATGATCAGGACCGGTTCATGATTCATGATGCGACCTCGATTCGATCTTCTCGAGAATTCGAGCGGCTTTTACTTTGTTCATATTCAATCCGAGTTCTTTGGGGTCGAAGCCCATCGCAAGGCCTATCAATTGTGTCAAGTAGAGAACCGGCAGGTCGAACTCCCGGGAAAGATGCTGCTCAATCGGTTTTTGATTATCATCGTAGATCACTGAGCAGAACGGGCAGATCACGCACATGCAATCCGAGCCGTGATGCGTCGCTGACTCGAGTTTTTGTGCTGCGAGGCGATAGGTGATGTCGTTATTCACCGCCAGCACCGCGCCGCCACAGCAGTGCTTCCGGTCGAGATCCACAGCCGAAGCTCCCGTCGCGCGGATCAGTTCGCCGATGGATGAGGGGTGTTCGGGATCATCGAAAGCGCCATGCGCATCGGATGGTTTGAGATAATGACAGCCGTAATGGGGTGCGACAAACAGCGCGGTCAGATCGAATTTGAGGTGCTTCCGGATCGTCTCGATACCGATGTCTTCGAAAAGGATCCGCGTCAGATGACGGACGGAGACGGTTCCATGGTAGGATCGCCCGATCGCCTCAAGATGGTGGTTGATCACGCTGTTGCGAGCCGGGTCGGTTTTCATTGCGTGATTGACCTCAGCGAGAACAGCGCTGCATGCGCTGCACAGGACGCAGATATCGAGACCTTGGGATTCGGCGATTCCGAGATTCCGGGCAGCCAGCGCATCGGCGAATGCCTGCTTCGTGCTTCGAACCGGAAACCCGCAGCAGGCGAAATCATTGATGTGGGTGAACTCAATACCGAGTCGCTCGGCAACCCTCATTGCCGACATCTCATAGTTTCGGGCACGAGCCGGGATCGTGCAGCCCAGAAAAACGGCGTATTTCATGGTGATTCTCCGGATGTAACTTCAAACAATCTGCGGACTTCTTCATTCGAGCAGAGAATCTCCGGTAATCCGACTTTGCTCCGTTTCCGGTTGTCGAATTCGTCGATTTCGTAGATCCGTCCCTGTTCCGCAATCCGCTTTTCCTGGATTCGATATGGGTCCGGAATAAGGTCATTGCGTGCAGCGATGTTTCTGAGAGCGACGACGATATCACTGATACGGACGCCTTGCGGGCACCGTTCCTGACAGGTCAGGCATGACGCGCACCACCACAGAAACGCGCTTTCCAGAACGGATTTGCGCATCCCGAGATGGATCATCCGGATAATTTTTCGTGGATTGTAACCGGACTGGACTGAGAAAACGGGGCACCCCGAGGTGCAGATGCCACATTCAACGCATCGGAAGACGGATTCTCCTCCCGGCTCATTCCGCACTTCTTCGAGGAAGGAATCCGACTCATGATGCTGGATCGTGTCTGTCACTGAGTCTCTCTCCCCTTTGGGTTTCTCAGGATTGATAACGGCCGTGAACCCCTCAACAAGGGGATCAGGAAAAGGATATTATCGGAAAAGGAATCAAGAATGAAGAGCAGACAAAGATGCGGCTATTGGAAGCTCCAGCTGATCGTTTCCACATCGGATGCCAGCGATGAAAAACTTCGAGTTGTAATAGCCGACAGGAACTGCGCTTCGGTCACGGGCAATCCAAGTTCAGGCCAGGTGAATTCGGGAAAGATCGGGATGGTCCGGGAGCCGGATGGAAGATCGGAAAATGCATAATCGATAAATGGCTCGTCAGGCGGATGATAGAGTCTCCAACTGGGCCAGAAATAAAAACCACCGCTCAGCTCAAGCAGAAAAAAGACCGGCATGGATGATTGAGGCGTTCCGTCGTTTCGGATATCGAGATCCACGGAGAAGGGCATGCCCCCGGTCAGATGCGTCGAGGAGATGCGGATATCGAGATTGAAGTCGAAGTTTCCTTCGGGAAGACTGAAATCGATATCCGGGATGGAATGAAGGATTTCGATCGTAATGAGATCCGCATCAGCGGCGTTCGTCGCGTCATTGTAATATTCGCGTGCGTCCCCTGAGCCATCGATGGGGCATGCTTCTGCAAAATACTGTCCGGCCGGTAATCCGAAGGCTTGATAAACGCCTTGTGCATCGGAGATTGCGTGATGGATCGGTTGCTGAATCCAATCGGCATCATACACGCGAATCTCGCATGATCCGACCGGTTCTCCTGAATCCCGCAGAACTTTTCCCGAAAACAGGCCGGCGTCCGGCAGTGAAAAATCGATGTCGGAAATGTCGGATCCTTCGTAGATCGTAAGTAACTGGGCGTCTTCCCGATAGTAGCTCTGAGGCCAGTATCGCTGCTGAAGATACTTATCCATTGCAGGATCCGCACGGAGAAAGTAGCGTCCCGGAGGCAAAGCGCCGATGATGTAGTCGCCGTTCGATCCCGAAGTCGTGGTCAAAGCGGTTATCCACTTCCATTGATCCGTGTAGAGGTCGAGATCACAGGCGGGCACCGCGAGTTCGTTTTCTCTGAGAATCGTTCCGCGGATAAACCCGCCTTTCACTAAATCGAATCGGATTCCAAAGGTGTCGATACCGGCCTGCACGAGAATCTGCAGGGCTTCTTCGCGTTCCAGCGCTTCAGGCCAGTAGGATGCGACATAGGGCTGAGGGTAGAGAGGCACTGCTCTGAGATAATAATAGCCCGGAGAAAGTGTTCCGGATGTAAAGGTTCCATCGGTTCCTGTCGTCGTCGATGCCTCTGACAGAAAAACCCAGTTCGAATTGAAAACGCGAATGACCACATCCGCGAGTGGAGTTGGTGACCCGTATGCATCGACGGATCCGCGAATTCGGGATTGACTCAGCGTTGTTCGTGCTGCAAAAAAGATCAGGACGATCCCGATCGCGATCCGGCAGGTGTTATTCCCCGGCATTCCGAAGCGACTCCCCGATGCCGGCATCGGCGGCACTGTTCATTGTGAGATGATAATAGCTGCCGAACCCCGTCGTGGCTTGAATCGTGAAGTTTCCCGGGCCGTCCGGAGAACCGATCGATGATCGTTGGATGGATCCGGGGCCGTCATTGCCGGCAAATGGAGACCAGTCGATAGCGTAGGCCTCATAGTCCGACTGTGTGACGGTGTCGGGACCACTCCACCATCCAGCAGTATCGACGTTCAGTGTGCTCGAGGGAGCCGTCACCTTGCTCAGATCCGTCGCGACATTGGAGGAGCATGAGCCGGAGAGATCATGCCAGGCGAGCGCATCCATGACACGCCCGTTGGGTGCTCGGAGGACGGCAATGTCTTCCTGACTCGAAAAGTCTGCGATCGCGCGCGATTTGATGAGCAGCCCGTATGATGTGGCTGTAATCTGTTCCGTGCCGGCTGGTCCGACCAATTCGATCACGGCCAGTTGCTGTGGTTGCAAGGTCGCCGTTCCCTGAACGAAAGGAGGATCGTATCCATCCAGATCCGTGATGGTCCATTCGCGCAGGTCGACTGCCGAGAGACCGGCATTGTAGATCTCGACTTTATCTCCCGTTGTACCGTTCGTGGGAATATCCGGTTTGATTTCGGTAATGATCAGGTTTCCGGTCGAGGTGTTGATGCGCCAGGGCAGGACGATTCGCGCAGGTATCAGATTCTCTCCGGTCACCACAACATCAACCGCATTCGATGGGACCGAGCTGAATCCGCAAGGCACACCGCCTGCTTCATCCGTCATCAGCGCCCAGCGGTCGTTATTGGCAGACCACGAAACAAGGCCGTTGTCGACCAGTTCGCCGAATCCGTTTCTGACTGCGATGTAGCGTGCGTTCGAATTGTTGTCGTAGGCCAAAGAAACATACGGCTCGGATGGCGTTCCGAGACGAATCCACATGTCGGGAGTTCCGAAATCGAGATAAGTCTGGAAGGTGATGTCGACGTATGTCTGATGCTCGGGTTCCGGAAACTGATCCCGCATGTAGACCTTGCCGTAGTCCATGAATGGAGCGGCACGGCAGACATTCCAGTAAACATATCCACGGTACATGCCGCGATCCAGCCAGTTGTTGTAAGTCGTGTGTGTGTTCCACGTGGGGCCGATGATCCCGACCGCTCCAAGGGGTGTCGAGAGAGTTCCGTGAGCCATCCAGGCATGACCGAAGCAGTCGTCTGACGTAAAAAAGAGATTGACACCGCAGCCGATCGACGTGATGAAGGGTGTCAGGTTCGGATTGTGGAGGGAGTACACGTCATCTTCATCAAACCAAAATTCATGCATCGGATTCCAGCCACGACGCCATCCTTCACCCCGGTAATTGATGATCGAGACACCCTCGTTGATCTCCTCGATGATCAAACCGACCGTGCCGGTATTCCACGCGTAATACTCATGCATATTCTGATAATCACAGAATTCGATCAGTCTCGCTGCGGTCTGCTGTTTCGCGATTATCTGACTTTCCTCGAGTGCCGAGGCAGCCATGATCCCCGTATGGTAGAACGAGGGAACGCTCATCGGAGGATTCTGTTCATAGCGCAGAATTTTCTGGATCATGATTCCGGTTTCGGTGGCATCCTCCGCGGGAAGTCGTCCCAGGAACACATCCGGAAGAATATCATCGCCGGCCAGCAGCGAATAGTAGAGGTCGTCAGCAAAATCACCGGGATGTGTGGGATCATATGTGTAATAGATCGGGGTTGCGTATTCGTCACCGATGAGCAGCACGAAGACCGGTGGGTTGGGAGACGTGTATTCTGCCAGCAGGAGATTCTTCAGGTCCGCCGGACTGGCACTGACCGGAAGCTCGCTTTTCCGGATTTGAACGACTTCGAATCCTTCCGCTTCCTTCCATGCGATAAAGCCCTGCAGACGCGATTCATATGCGTCCGGATAATAGATCAGATACTTCTCCGGGTCTCCGGTTCGATCGCGTGAGTCCGGTGAGTAATTGAGAACGACTGATCGATAGAACTGATCGAAGGTGCTCGTGATTCTTCGGGAATCCGTCAGAACGTTCCGATAATCCCTGCCGTCCATCCGGATGCGGATCAGGGCATCCGTGATCACCTTGTAGGTGTTAAGAGATGAATCGTATGCGACGGGATAGAACGAGAGCTGAACGACGCGCAGATCACGTAGAATTTCCGGATTGCCCAGGCGGACATGAGATTCGAAGGGGATACCGGCATCCGCCTCGATTTCCTGGACCTCGTCGAGTATTCCCCGTTCAGCCTCATCCCGGCCATTGCTCGGTGGCGGCGCATTCTCCGATCGAATCGTCTCGATACCGCGCGGTTCAATCGAGACTTCGGGTCTCAAGGTCGGCGAAATCCGGATGAGGTGAGAAATGACCGGAAGTCTGGGATACCCCGCCGGCCGGATGTTGGTGCATCCCTCGATCCTGACCGAAGCGTCTCCGGTTTCGGGATCTGCCTGAATCATCCAGTCGCCCGGTTCCATATGAAATCGCAGGAGAATTTCGGAATCCGGATTGTTCCGCTCGACCACGAGATCGTATGCGGAACAGGTCAGAGCCTCTAACGCCATCCCAAGGACAAGGCCAGCGAAAATGAACCAGTTATGATGTGTTCCCGGCGAGTTTGCCCACATGCTCCATGTCCTCCATTCAACCCTGAACAATCAGTACCCGAATTCAACCAGGCTGATGTCCCCGATCAAATTCGCTGTACCGGTATACAGACATCCGGCATAAAACTTCAAACCGGAAGCGTGCCCTGATACTTCGGGCCATTGGAAATTGAGAATCGGGAGGGTCTGGTTGTATCCGTTCGCGTAGGTGTGGGTTTCGAATCCGAGATCCTGAGTCCAGTTCGGCCAGAAGAAGTACGAGCCATAAACATCGAGAATAATGTATTTATCGACTGTTACGGATGAACCCTGACGGATGACCTGGTGTCTGAAATCGAACAGATCACCGGCATTGAACTGGGTTTGGTTCAATTGCAGCGTGATGCTGAAGAAGTCGCCCGTGGGTGTCGGGGAAGGGGAGGGAGTGGGGGTCGTCCCGGGGTCCGGAGTGTTGGTGGGGAAGGACGGAGTCTGCGATGGTTTGGGTGTCTGCGACGGTTCAGGTGTGAATGTCGGTGCAGGCGTGAATGTCGGGAATGGGGTGTGAGTGGGCACGGCGGTGTAGGTCGGGCTTCCGGGCGGGGTTGTTGGAGTCGGCGATGCGGGTGCTTGTGTCGGGGTGAACGTCGGCGGAACGACCGTTGGAGTATGCGTCGGCGTGATTGGTGTGTTGGTGGGTGTGCCCGGACCCGTTGTGGGGGAAGGCGAGGCTGTCGGAGTGTTGGGAGGAGGTGTCGGAGTGAATGTCGGCGGGAACGGAGTGCTCGATGGAAGCGGCGTCGCCGTGAATGGAGGCCGTGTGGTGGGAGTCGGTTGAGGTGGAATGGCCCCGGCGTAGTTCCCGCATATCATCACATCGTCCACAAAAAATCCCGGCGCGCTCTGTGAACTGTCCGAAACGACATCGAAGCGGAGTTCAACGTTTGACTGATTGTCTGCGTATGTTGAGATGTCCAGTGTGGCCAATGTCCAGTTCGCAGCCGAACTCGTTGTCGACCAGATCGTTGTCCAGGAGCCGCCAGAGACATTGCGGATGCGAACACGCGCTGAATCATAGCCGCTCTCGATCGAAATAAAACGGGCGTATTTCAGTACTGAATCCTGAAGGTCGGAGCAGTTGATCGGGGGCGTGCTCAGACAGAGTGTCCAGCAGTTATCGTAGTTGGCATCGAGCCCGGTTCCATAGACATAATTCCCGGTATATGCGCCGGATGGACCCACCTGTGGAATACCAAACTCCCAGTTGTTGTATGGCCCGGGGTATCCAGAGCAACCCGAAGGATAATACGAGGTGATGGACCAACCCGGATTGCTGTCCAGTGTCTCTTCCCACATCGGGCAAGCCGGATAGTAGGTTCTGATGTTGATAACACATTGACTGACCGGTTGGCACAGATCCTCGTTCGCATCGAACGTAATGGTCATCGTTGCCGCATATCCCTCCGGTGCGCTTGCTGCTGCGCGCACGCGGAACGGATTAGAACTGCACATCCCGGCCTGACCGGAACCTAGATTTGGCCATGTGGCCGCATTATCCAGAATCGTGATGTTGGGATCGGTTCCGGAAAGCGTACCGGAAATACCGGTAAGAGCTGTCGTTGCAGCAATGATGACGACCCGGATATCCGCTGTCTCTCCGGGGTCCAGTTGCTGATCATTATCCCCCGTGGAATCATTGACTTCGACGCCCCAGACCACGATGCCCGGTTCGGAAGCCGGGATCATATCGACGTTCAGATTGATCGGAGTCGAACCCATCGTGACCGGCATGGTTCTCTGGATGTAACCATCCGCCTCAAACACAAGATTGAAGCGTCCGGATTGCAGATAGCTGCTGTATCGGCCGGTTCCGGCAATCGACTGTCTGGGCGATTCCTTTGAGGTCAGTGGAAACTCTGCAACATAGTATCGTGCCGACATCGGCTGTCCGGTGCAGGCATCTCGTACCTGTCCATAAACGACCGGTCCTGTTTCGTAGGCATCGAGTGCTTTCTGCCAGCCCGGGCGGTTCCGCTGTACGGTCTGATTCCGAATGGAGTAAGCCGGGTAATAAGACGATGCGTTCACCTCGATGGCATAGGCATAGGTTCCAAAATTTGCATAGAAGTAATCCGTTTCGTTGCCGTCGTTCGAATACAATATGTTCCACCAGGAACCATACGAGTAACCCGTTGATCCGCTGTCCTTCTGAATCACCGACGCGATCTGGTTGCCGGTGTAGTCGACCAGCGAGTGATCCGGCGGCAGTTCTCCGTAACAGCCGTAGGGTCCCAATACGAATTCGTCGAAGGAATTGTAAGACAGTACCAGATCGAAATGATGATTCTGCGCCAGCGTCATCAAACCCTGGATCTCCGGCTCCGATCCCGCGGAAGGTCCGCGATATGAGTTCGAATTCGGGTCGGAGGCTGAACCGAAACACGCACCCCAGTCGATCGGGTAGTTATGTCCGAGATCCACGCCATAGACACCGCCGCCGTTATCCCGGCGGTTCTTGGTCCAGTACTGATCCGTCGCCCAGCAGTAAGCGCTGCCGTCGGGGTTGAGCATGGGAACAACCCAGATCTGCCAGGTGTTTACCCACTGCGTGACGTCGGGATTGGATCCATAATTGGTGAGCAGATAGCTGATCATATCCATGCATACCTCGGTGGACATGATTTCCCGTGCCTGATGCAAGCCGATGACCAGGATTTCAGGCTCATCTTCCTGTGAGGTGACGTTATCCGAAATCTTCATTGCCCATACACGACGTCCTTCCGCCGTTGCCGCAAGTTCGTATCGCTTCGCCCGGGTCGGATATGATGTTTCATACGATAGGAGTTGAGCGGTGATTTCGCTGTAATCCAGATACTGTGAATCGATCCGATCCAGCCTCAGCTGTTCCTCCGTTTTCACTATCTGCACGTCGATACCCGCCTCATGACAAACATTCAGGCCCTGGTCTGTAACGAGAATCTGAAGATCACCAGTACCCGGATCGATGCCGATCACATCGAGCAACTCCCGGTCCTCATGAGTCATGTCGGATACCAGTTCACGGTAGTCATCCCGTGTGATCGCTATGACGGAACGTTCAGTCGCTGCAAACGATTGGATCGAACAGGTAACAAGAATCACGGCAAGAACAAGCATTCGCGAAAGTGTGATTTTCATGACTAAAGACCCCTTGCTGATACGTTTGGAAAACACTCGAACGGCGATCCGACATCCGGCGTACGCCACTCCGGCCAGCCTGTTCTGCAAAATCAGTACCCAGTGTGCAAACAACACATGTATGGGGATGGAATCAGTATCCGTAACCGAATTCGAATGCTCCGAGCTTCCCGACGAGGGAGCCGAAGTCACTGGTAAGGATGGCTCCATAGAAGTACAAACCGGTTACATCCGGACCTTCGATGCGCGGCCATTCGAACACCGGCAACACGGGTACGATCTGGACGCCGACATCCACATGGATGTACTGGAAGTCGAGTTCGGTTGATTGAGGCGGAGCGTAGTGGACCCATCCGGGCCAGAAATAGTAATCGCCATAGACATCCAGGACAACAAACAGGGGCAGCGAACCCAGCGATGGGCCGGGATTGGTGACGATGGCATTTGTGTAGAATGCATCGCCGTGACGGTACATCGTCGCCGGCATGTCGATCTCGACTCCGAGTTCTGCCGGGGGAGGTGTCGGATTGCCGGTAGCGTGCAGGGTGAAATTGATATCGGTGATCGTGGAGCTTCCGTCGACACTCACCGGTTGTGCCGTCTCGAAAGAAGACGCTTCACGGTAGTATTCCGAGGTATAGCTGGATTGATTCGGAGCATGTGCGAAGACAATGTAGGCTCCAGCCGGAAGTCCATATGAATCATACTCACCGTTCTCTGTCGATGATACGATGTGTACGGGAACCAACGTGTGATCCGTCAGGTAAATCTCGATGTCGATCCCCTCGACACCCTGCCCGGAAACATCGTCTGTGATGCGTCCGGTAATACGGCTCGCGGTGACCAGATCGAAGTCGATGTTCTCGATGTTCGAGTCGGCTGTCAGATTCAGAAGCTGTGCGCCTGAAGGCCAGAACGAATCGTTGTAAAACTCCGATCTGTAACCGGGTGTCGGACCGGGATCACATGCCAGGTAATACTGACCGAACGGAAGCGCTCCCAGCATGAAATTCCCGGCATGATCAGTATGATCGCTGTAACTGACCCAGTCCCAGGTGCTCGAGAAAAGATCCAGATCAATATCGAAGGCCGGGTCTCCCGTCAGTTGGTCGAAAACCGATCCGCGGATATAGCCGCCGCGATCCAGAGCGAAGGACACATCGAGAACTTCCTGATCGGGGACGATGGTCAATGCGACAGCGTCGAACTTTTCAACTGCATCCGGATAGTATTCATCGATATATGGCTGCGGGTAGATGGGAACTGCCTTGACGAAATGCATGTCAGGGCGCAGTGCGCCCGACAGATAGGATCCGTCGCTGCGCGTTTTACACGTGGCCATCTCGCATAGTCTCCAATCCGAATCGTAAAATTTCACTTTGATGTCGGGCAGGGGAAGCCCGGATTGCTCCTCCGAAACAGAACCTCGGATATAGGATCCGCGCGGAAGGTTGAAATCGATGCCGGAGATCGGTTTCGAACCGGACAGCGTGATCGGAAGGGCGTCGGCGAATCGATATGCATTGCTGTAGTATTGATCCGGGTAACCTTTGGGGTAGGTCGGGTCGGCCCGAACAAAGTAATCTCCAGGGAGAAAGGGGCCGACCGAGTAATGACCATCGGTCTTGCTGCGACCCTCGATTCGCATCTTCGCTCCATTGTGGTTATATACTTTCATTGAAATGCCGGAGATGGGCGACTGGGTGACGGAATCCCTGAGAGTGCCTTCGGCATAGCACCCGGCATCCAGTGAAAAATTGATACCGATCGTGTCTTCTGTTTCAAGCAGTTCGACCAGGTCGGCATTGACAGGTCCGTTGCTGTGATCGAAGTACTGCTCGACGTAGGGCTGCGGATAATCCGGATTGGCCATCACGTAGTATGAACCGGGAGGCAATCCGCCGATAAAGTATTTTCCGAATGGATCCGTTTCGGCATCCACATCCATTTTCCGCCATTGCGCATCATAGACATTGATATCGATCCCGAAAATTCCTGCTGCGGATGTGTCGAGCACTTTTCCACCGATGAACTGGCCGGATGACAAGACAAAATCGATCCCGGTCTTGTTCTCACCTTCCGCCAATGTGATCAACTCCGCTCCATCCCTGTCGTATGAATCATTCCAATACTCCGGGCGGTAGTGCTGCGGATAAATCGGGATCGCCTTGATGAAGAATGATCCTGCAGGAACATTGAAAAAAGTGTAATTGCCTGCTCCGTCGGTATCCGCATCGATTTCAACAAAGGTCCAATCGGCGTCGTACAGATTGAAATCGAGCTGGCTGATCGGGAACGAAGTGATCTCGTCCGATGCATATCCCGAGATCGTCCCGGCCTGAGCGGATATGGAACAACCGACGAGTGTGATCAACGTGACCGAGGCGACTGACAGGGCGGATATGAACCGTTTCACGCAAGAACCTCCTCTTCAGGGAACAGCTTCGCCACGGAAGCGGAACCACTATTATAAGACCTATTCCAATACCGTGCCAAAACTCCAAGGACGTATCCCGAACACGCCCAATTGTCCTCAGAGTGTCTCCCGGCATCGGGCAGGGCAGACTCGATGGCATCAGCTTTGCACAAAGATGACCGGGGAGGTTCATGTCAACAAATGCCACCACTACCAATATTTCCCGATAATGGTCTTTCCAATTCCGTCATTCCTCCGGTTTTCATCGGCCTCGGTATCTCGACGGTTTTCGCCGAAACGCTGGGATGGAACTTCAGCGGTCTGATCGTTCCGGGATACCTCGCGCCCATTTTTATTGTCAAGCCGATCAGTGCCATTGTCATCGTCATCGAAGCGATCATTTCATATCTCGTTCTTCGTCTGCTGTCCGAAGGATTCTCAAAATCAGGCACCTGGACGAGTTTCTTCGGGCAGGATGCCTTTTTTGCCCTGTTCTGCATCAGCATTCTCGTGAAATCCGCGATGGAAGGCCCGCTGCTTCCGCTGATCGGCGATTTCCTGAATCGATCGGTCGGTCTGAATGTGGATTTTCGGAACGAGTTCCATTCAACGGGGTTGATCATCGTGCCATTGATGGCCAACATTTTCTGGCGTCATGGCTTCCGGCGCAATCTGATTCCATCCGTCGTCGTGATCGGCTCGACGTTTCTCCTGACCCGCTTCGTTCTCATTCCCTATACGAATTTTTCCGTCAATGCCTTCGAGCTCTTCTATTCCAAAATGGCAACGGATTTCGCAGACAGCCCGCAGTACTACCTCATTCTTCTCATGGGATCGTTCTTCGCTGCCCGCAACAAACACCTCTACGGATGGTCCTATCATGGCATGCTGATTCCGGCGCTACTGGGAATAGCCTGGTTGACACCGTTGAAAATTCTGACGACGTTCATCGAGGCCGGCTTGATCGTATGGATCGGGAAAACTCTGGTTTCGTTCCGGATCATGCGCAATGTGACCGTTGAAGGGCCTCGAAAACTGTTTTTTCTGTTTTCGATCGGATTCATACTGAAAATCAGTGCCGGTTTTATACTGGCCCATGCGAAACCGGGATTTACAGCGACCGATGTGTATGGATTCGCCTACATTCTGCCTTCACTGATCGCCTTCGAAATGTGGACTCGGGGGTCATTTATAAAAATCGCGAGGATATCCATCCAGACTTCATTCTTTTCGTTCCTCATCGGTATGCTGTTGAGTGTGATGTTCAATGTGTACCTTCCCGGGGAGTCGTCCTCAACGAAACACTCGGATTCAATCCCGCCTGCCGGGGCAACCTCGCTGGTCAGCCAAACGGTGATCGGCGGTGTGCCGAGTTGGTTCCGCAGTCACGCGCCACAGCATCTGATTCATGGGAATCAGTACGCAGTTCCGAGTCTCAGGCAACTTTCGGACATCGAAAAGAAGCTGGCCGTCCCCCTCATCCGATCAATCCGGCGTGATCGGCCGATGACCGGTCAAGGTGTGGAGGCCTTCAATGACGCGCTCAAAAAGCATGGAATGGAGTTCATCGAGATAACTGAACCGGGAGCAGCGGAGTCGGTATGCGCCGTGATGGGATCCGCAAAAGATGCATTTCACGGTGTTTTCCTCTTCAGAAAAGGCCCTGCGGCCAGTTATGTGATCGAGGTGCCGCATCCGCTCACCGAGATTCGGACACTGGATATCGGGATCGACATGTTTCAGAGATTGAACGCTCGAGCGCTGTTGGTGTCCGGAGTCAGTCGCCGCAAGGAAATCGATGAATTCGATGTCACACATTTACAGAACCGGCAATCGATGTTCCAATTGATGCATCAGGTCGTTCACAGGGAATTCATCAACGTCGGTCCATTGACTGCCTTGCAGATTCGCGGTGCTGGAAACCTTGCGAACGACGGGATCGACGTGCTGGCGGATTCCTCGGTCATCCTGGAAGAAACGGAACGGAAAACCGGAGACATCAACCAGGCGCTCGAGGTGTTGAAGGCGACAGGCCTGGAACTCCGATCCGGTGCCGGCAATCGGGAAGAATCCGGTTATTCTCACAATTCCAATGCCCAATACGCATATAATTCCAGCTTCAAAATGGGTCAGTTCGTGTCGTTATGGTTCTCGAAAGCCTACCGCGAAGAACTTGTCGCAACCGACATTCCGGATCCGGTGGTCGGACAACTCGGATGGCTGACATCGACCGAGCCCGGTGCGACGCTCTTGTCCGCATCCAAGCCGTTTACGAAAGCAGAGGGAGAGGCGATTCGACCGTTCATCGAGCAGGCTTCCGAATGCTTCGCGATGTATGTGAGGACGCAGAATGTCATGTATCTGAAGCAATTGACGACACTTTCCGAAGATCGGGGCTATTCGATCCGCCTGGTGCACGACCCGATCCTGGGAATCGATTTGCTCATGCTCGAAGAACACTCCGATACTCCTGCACGAAACATCCTTCTGCATCCCGCAGCCTTCCCCCGGGATGCACTCACTGTCGGTCAATCGGATGATGCCATCCGGAATGCGGTCTATTCCATGCGTATGAGTCGCGCTTCGGCTTTGATTCTGATGGAGGATGAGAGATGAAATCGCATGATTTTACAGGACGGTCCGCGATTGCCCTCACCCTGATTCTGTCTGCGGTGACTTTTTCCGCATGGTTGACACAAGGGCTCCCGAGTCCGATCGCTGAGATTGACGAACTCATGAACCGATCGCACCGTGTGTTGGCATATCAGATCGAATCGGCTCGAAGCGCTCTGTTCAGGATTCAACCCGGAGAAACGACCATCGAACTCATTTCGAATCTCGATATCAACAATCAAGAATCGATTGGCCCGGAGATGATGTTTGAATACGCTCTGAACATCGCCATTCTCGATGCAGACGGATCAGAGGTTTCTGAACGAGTGATATGGCAGAAGACACGCCACAGCAGTTGGATGGATCAACAATCCGGTTTTCTGATGACATCGGCGTTTTATTTGAACGAGGATCGTATTCCGTGTGATTCGCGGATCTTCAAGTTCCGAACGGAAACCGATTCGGATGAGATTCGATTTCTGAGAGTACAACTTGCCGAACCTCTCGATGGGTCCGCTTCGATCCGGGCTTATCGTCATGAAGACATGCTCAAGGGGCGGGAACTGAGTGCTGTATTGCCGCTCAAGTCACGGCTCAAGGCGAAGTTGAGCCGGCACAATCTGTTCGGCAACAAGGTCAAGGAAATCGAGTTAAAGCGGTTTCTGAGCGATGTCTGGCAGCAGATACCGGCTGAAGGTCGCAGTGGTGAGGATTATCTGACGCGAGCGCTCTACCTGTTCAATGATGAAATCCCGATCCTGGGCGAAGAATATACGGCGGATCAACTCAGACTCGACTCGTCGACCCCGCTTCTCCTGACGGTTCAAGGTCCCGGGGAGATCGAGATTGCGACTGAGACAGCAACGACGATTTACTATACTTTTCTTTCACAGGCATGTGATCAGCAGGAAGAGGCGATGGAACTGGATTCGAATACTCCTGCTCGGATCAGGATCCCACAGGGCAAACATGTCGCATCGATCCGATCCGCCATCGATTCGGTTTCCGCCTCGCTGACGCCGGTTCCGCCGTCCGTCATGCTGGTTTCGGAGGAGATGACGAATCAGCATGAGATTCCGGTTCGTTCGACCAGTTACTATCGTTCGAACAGCGATTCGGAACCTGCGATCATCGTTGATATCCCCCAACTCGACTATCAGGAAGCGACGGGGCCGATCAAGATTGTCTGCCGGATTCCGGTTTTTCGTGAGACTGTCGACGAAAGCCTGTTAGTACATTACGAATTCAAGGATGCGAAGCACAAGGTCATCGACACGGGAACGCTCGAAGGGTCTGTTTCCTCCTCACGGTTCGCGCGCTATGGTGATCGTCCAATCGACCCGGATGAGCGGTGTCCGAGTTTTCCCGAGCGATTTTTCCTGACGCCGCCCAAGTCGGCTGCAACATTATGCATCTGGGCGGACAAACCGACCGATGTCGCTTTTTTCAGTCGTCTCACACGACTGACGACCATCCTCGAATCGATCGACGCGATATCCGATGCGGTCGACGATCCCCTGTTCCTGATGCCTGATTCCGATCCGCAATGGTTTTACTTCAAACCGCTCAACTCGGCGGAATTGAAAGATTCCGGTCGCATCAATCCGATTCACCTGCCAATCGGAGTAGTTGAACTCCCGCAGCGTAATCAGACGGTTCCTGCCGCTACCCGGTTCGTCTCACTTCATCCGGTCAGCGACGCGAACCCGCTCTATATCTTCGACCAGTGCCCCGAGGATACTCGGGCGGACAATGATTCCGTATCCATCGTGATCGAACCGGATCGCGAGGTGCGACTGCGCCACACCTCCGATGAGTCGGGGAGTGATCGGATCACGATTCGTTACCGGCTTCAATCGGAGAAGTGGAGCGATCTTTGTGTGTATCTGGATGGCGCACAAAAACTGAAATTCAGACCTCTGACTCGTGAGGGGATCTTTCACCTCACAGGAATCGTCCAGGGTGATCATTCGGTCCGCATCGTGTCGTCGTCGGGCAAGGATTTGTTCTGGGTGAGAGGAACAGACGGATTCATCGTGGAAGGCTTCAGATCAACGGTACGTCGGGTGTATTCGATGGATGCCCGGCATCCGCTCGAGATCGACTTCACGAAAGACTCATGGGAACCCGCCGGTTTGAACATCGTGGTCTATTTGCCGGAGGATGACGGCTCTGAGATCGATCTGACGGCTGAATGCCTTGAGATCGATGATTCGGTCAGAAATACCGTGGCGCATCGATTGACTGTTCCGACGAGGAAGTGGGCGGGTCGTGTTTCTTCCGGAGAACCACTTCGGGCGACGACCGGTGATTTCCAGTATCGAGCCGGGAATCTGTATTTCCCTCTCCAGGACGATGTCCCCCCCGGATCGTACCATCTCACTCTGACGACCACTCGATCGGAACCAATGTATCTTCGATTCTTTACCCGGTCGTCGAATGAATGAAAAGCATCATTTTTCCCATGACAATACTGAGTCTGGTCGGATCGGTTGCCGCGCTTCCCGGAACCGCTTCGGCGAAAAGCGGATCCTCCGCGAAACGGATCGCAGTGTCCTCCGCCTTGAAGCAGGCTCTTGAGTCCAGCAGAAATTCAGCGTATCGAGTACCGTCTCCGGAAGAGTTATCGCGATTCCGAATTGCAATCGACGAGATTCTGACCATGACGCAGACGGGTGATCTGAGCAACCATGCCACGGTAATCGACTCACTCGATTCAATCGGGATGGCACTGACGAGAGTCCGGACCAAGGATCGGAGACCCTTCATCGCCATTCATGAAAAAGCCGATCGAGTTGAGGGGAGAGGGATCTATTTTTTTTCTGAAAAACCGCGTGAATCGCGACCTGTGTTGCTCCAGACACCACACGCCCGATCTGATCTGTACAGTTCATCGATCGGCCTCGAATTGATTGAACATACTTCAGCATGTGCGTTCTTCAGCAGCACCGTGCAGCGCAATGTCAGGACGGACATATCCGATCCGAGCGCTCCGGAAGGAACCGCTGATCAGGCGCACAACGAGAATACTTATTTCCATGTCGCGACACGCGCAATGGTTGATCGGCATCCCGATTTGATGGTGCTCCAGATTCATGGCTATAAAGATCGACCGGTCGACAGTCAGACTCATGGAACGGATCTGGTCGTTTCTCCCGCTGCCCTGATGCCTCGGCATCCGTTGTTCTGGGAACACGTCATCCGAACACTCAAATCCGTACTGCATCCGACGGTCGTGGGAGAATTCGGTATGGACGTCAGTGAATTGGGAGCTTTTTCAAACATTCAGGCGCGATACGTGAACGAGCAATCATCCGGAGTATTCATGCATCTCGAATTGAGTTACTCCTACCGGGTCTCGCTGATGAAGGATTCCTCGGCCAGAGAAACATTCTGCACGGCGATGCAACAGGTGATCACACTATATGAAACATCATTCTGACTCCTGTTTCCGAGTTGTCATGCTTATCCTGTACTGCGTCGGTGCGATAGCCGGCGCGGCATCGACACAGGAAGCGCCCGATCCGTTCGACAACCCGATAAACGCAAAGACATGGCTTCCGGTTCAGCCCATCGAGAGTCGATCACACATCGTTGATCTCGAACCGGGCATGACCATCCGGTTTGATCTGCCTGCCTCGTCCACACTCTGGATTCAAAGAATCTCCGGTTCTGCATCCTTGAGTCTCTGGAACGCTTTCTACACGCGGAACGGTTCGGAGATTGCGGAATCGCTTCGCGAAATCCGATCATTGGAGCACGAGGGAGATTCGGTGTTTTACACAGCCGAACCCGGACCGGGAGAAACCGTTGCGGTCCGCACCGATGGTGAGGTTGTGCGGATTGCGTGCCATGTGTCCCGGATGGTTTCATCCGAGATCTACTGGCAACGTATTCAGAATTCCGGAGACTCTCTGCTTCAATCCTTGGTTGGCACCGAAAAACAGACCACTGCGATTCAGTCGATCGCACAATTCGATCCGGTCTCCGCATGGATGATCGAGCGATTGTCGAATGTCGAAGCGGAACCCTGCGTGGCTGACTCACAAACGCAACGCCATGCAGTCTGGTCGGAATACGTCATGATGCGGAGGTTGCTTGCGGGTGAGCGTGTTGATTCTGTTCCGCTTCCTTTTTCACCGACGATCCGGATGCATCAGGAAGTTCTCGGGACTGAACTGACCCGATTGACGAACTTTAACATTCAGGGTCCGGTGCTCCTGGTATTCGATTTCCGGGGAATCTCCTTCAACGCATCTGAACAATTACGTGAAATCGGGATCAATCTCGCGCTCGATGATCACCCCGTTCAGAACTCGATCTGGGTCCGCCGGCTCCCGGAATGCCGTGAGTCCGTAGCGGGTGACCCGCGCAGCATGCCCAGAAAGGTGTTTCTGTATGTCCCTGCCGGAGAGCATTCCGTCCGGATCAATCCGTCTGAAAACGTCTGGGTTGCCGCGCACCGGATCGATCCGAAACCGGGCACCGTCAGAGACTGGATCACACGGGATCAAAATGATGAATGGAGTGACCGGTATGCTGAAATCCGGGCACGCATCATCTCTCCTGAATCACTCTGGAACGAATCCATACCGGGTTCTGAATCCAATCGCTCCTGGTTCGGGCGGGAGTTCAACACTGCGATGGTTCAGCACGACAGGAACGAAGGTCGCTGGGTCACGATCCCCGGTAGTGGCGAATCGACCTTTCGTCTCTTCCCGAGCACACCTCTCCGATCCGTCCCTGCGGGGCCGGACGACACGTGCAGGGAACGGAGTGGTCATCATCGGATTGAATCCGGCCATGATTACTCCCTGACCGTCGAACAGACGGTCTCCGATGGTGAAATCGAAGAAGTTCGATTCATCGCGTTGGGCATAGAGCGGAGTGCCGACATCGAGATTCTGGTTGATCATGAATCGCGACAAGCCTGCACCAGCGACGGTACGGTCGGCGGGTTCGCATTTTCCCTGTTCATCCGCCCGGGAACACACCATCTGTCCATCCGGTATTCACACGGAGCTGTTTACACGGATCATCCCATGGACGGGATGCCCTCCGCTGATGCCATCGTCCGGAAATGTGCGGTATTGAACCCAGGCGGAAGACTGACATTCAAGTTGTCCGGATTGGCGGGGCAATCCCACTGTCAGCTGTACGGGTCGGTTGATCCTCACGCCAACGCGCATTCCCAACCGGTCTATCTCGTCGCAACCAGCGATCGATCGTATCGGATTCAGTTCCCGGATCCGTATCGTGCCACCTCCGGAGGGGTCATGATTCCAACCGGGATTTCAAGTCGGGAGTTGGTCCTGGAGAATCCGGCTGAGTTTTCCGTCTATGTATCGGTGATGGAATCGGAAAGGCCCGTGAAAATCAATAATGATCAGCGCGAGGAATGCCGCGATTCCTTGGACAACGGACTTCGATCGAGCATTGAAAACTTACTCGAACAGGGAAGAACTCGCGACGCGCTTCAGACTTTCGCCGAGATGCGTCCGGAGGTGGATGGATGCGCTGATCGGGTCACAAAGGTGATTCTCTGGACCCGGACAGGTTATTCAGAAAGAGCCCTCGAACTGGCGAAAACGATCGAGGATCGATGGGTCGTTTCCGATCCGGATTTTTTGATTGCCTGTGCCGACGCAGCCCTCGACATCGGGAAACCCGATCAAGCCGAACACTACATTCATCGCTTGCAGGCAGCCGGATTGGATTCCTCGGAAATCGTGCCTCGACTGATCCGCTGTTATGCGCAAGCGGGATGGTTCAAAGATGCGTTGCATCGGATCGATCCGTTGATGGAGCCAGTGTTTGAGGGATGGAATACCGATCTGCTCAGAACTCGTCTCGAACAGGCAAC
>CALFER010000066.1 GCA_937951895.1 uncultured bacterium | reverse complement strand
CGGTGCCGCCGGGCATCTTCCAGCCAGTCGGGTTTACCATTCCGGAACCGTCCGGGCAGTCGCTCATCATTCAGGTTCAAACAGAGGAAAGCACTCAAGAAACGGTATACTTCGCCGTTACGGATGACATGGGGGACCACTGGCGGCTTTTTCCCACACCGTCCGGCAATCCGTGTTACGAGTATTTCTATTCGGCCGGATGGATATGGGTGAACGATTACGAATTCTTCAAGAAACCATGGGTAGGCGGTGAATGGCAGTACGTCCAGACACCAGTGCCCGTTTATTACTCCGCGTTGTTTCCCGGAACAACCGAAACGATCGCCATCAAGGACAACCATCGTTTGTATCTGTCAACAGATAACGGTATCTCGTGGATCGAGCATTATCGGTTTTATGAACCGACTGGTTTCATGCTCAAGACATCAGAACAATGGGTGGTTCGATCAGCCGATGCTCTTCTGGTGTCCACGGATGACGGCGTCAACTTCACGCCTCGCTATTCGGGCTCCCGTTCTGCCAGGATCAGCAGGCTCTCTTTCGATCCGCTTTCTCCAGGTCGGATCTATGCTTCCGGAAGCAATCTGTGGGTCACATCCGATGATGGCAATAGTTGGACGCGCACGGATCCTTATCATGTTCGAGAATACGAAGGTGTCATACCGGATCCAAACGAGGCAGGCCGATTGTATGCCTGCAATCATGATCTGGGGATGATCACCTCCACGGATCGTGGTGAATCCTGGCATCTGTACAACGAAAATTGTTCTGAGACAAACATCGGATATGCAACGTTCGCGCCGGATTCCGGGGAGTTGTTGCTTCTGAATTCAAATCGTGGATATGCAAGGGCACCGACGGACACCTCATGGACTCGTTTCGATTCATCGTGGCAAGGTAGCGCTGATTTGCTGACTATTAACCCTGTTCAACACCAGATCTGGCATTTCTTTGCAGCGGGGTCGGGATGCGGGGATGCCTACCATGTTTTCCGTTCCTCAGATGGCGGCCTTCAGTGGACTCAGATACTCTACTCATACGATTTGCTTCAACCCTTTTCGCTTATGCCTCATTCTCCAAATCTCGTGATCGCTTTCGGGCAGGATTCCGAGTACCGGTACAGACTCATGACACTGGATCTCGAATCGCTGGATCTCCAATATCGTGAGTATGGCTGGGTAACCGCCCTGGTTTTTGTGGAAGCGGTTCCAGACCAGTTCATTTATGGGATATCAAATCCTTCGACACCGGGTTTATGGCGATCCAGCCCCTATCGACTGTGGGGAACTCCGATTGTATCGGGTTTGGATGAATCGTTCGAAAATCTGGTGGCCGATCCATACAATCCGGATCGAATCCTCATCATCGGAGAAACGACGGGTGGCCTGTACGAGTTGATTCTGACGGATCATGTCCCGCCCGGAAAACCGACGGTTCAATCGGTCGTCCCACGCCACAGTTTCGTGGAATTCAGTCTGTCTATTCCTGATGATGCATACGGTATTAAACTATACTCTGGCGTCACTTCCGGAGAATACGATGCCTGTCGGATTGCCGGGCGCGAGGAACTGGAGGCCGGACCGATCACCTTGTCTGCCGATCCGGACACTCTGCTTTGGTATCGGATCAGTTGTTATGATGCGGACGGGAACGAAGGAGAATGGACGGAGGAGGCATCGGTGCGGGTCAGGAGTCGTCCGGAAAATGCACCGAAAATCCTGCTGGCTGGGTATCTCGACACTCGGATTGCAAGATCGGGGAATTATTCGGGGAAGATCGCCGTATGGGTCGATGATCCGCAAGGTGTTTCCGACGTGACTGAAATTCTGGTGCATGAACCGAATGGAAACACGAAATATACGCTGCATGATGACGGTACGGGTGTTGATCCGTATCCCGGAGACGGCTTTTTCATTACACGCTTGGATTCGATTTCGGTTCCATACGGGTATTACCGATTTCAGGCGGTGGACTCGCATGGAGATCGCAGCGACTACGCCCCTTTGCTTTCCACGAAAGGAGACTCCCGATGAAGTATCTCATTCCCCTTGGAGTCTCAATTGCTCTGGTTCTGGGCGTCACGGCTGTCGATTCAGCGTTTGAACATACGATCAGCGACATTGATTTGCCATTGAATTTCACCTCTTTCGATGGCCTGCGAGATTCGCAGGGACATGAGCACTACTTCACCTCGGGAATTGCTCTGGCTCATTTTTACCGGCTGCAGGGTGGATGGGCTTTTGAGACGATCGATCCGGTGGCATCAGCGGTCTCCATTACACAACTCAACGATGAGTTATGTGTCGCGTATGTATCCGGTTCTGAACTTCGGATCGCATGGGGAATCGAATCGAATTGGCAGATTGAGACCGTGTCGATGGGTCTCGGACAACCCCGAAACCCAAGTATCGCTATCAGTGATGACGGAACAGTGTGGGTGTGTGCGAGCGACTCGGTTGACGGCCGTCTATGGGCATGGGATATCACGAGCGCCTCGGCGATCGGTGAACCCTTGTTGATCGATGAAGACGGAGATTGCGGTACATACACAGACAGCATCGGATTGTCGGGAAACGGGTTTCAGGTTGTCTATCAAGTCGGGATTCCATATTTCGATATGCGGCAGGCCGTTTTCAATGGAACGACGCTTGAAGTTGAAACGATCCGGACAACCGGAAATCAAGGCGAATACTGCTCGATTGCGCGAGGAATGGACGGCAGCCTGCATCTCGCGGCATGGGACGGATATGATAATAATCTTCTGTATGGTCGATTGAATGAGTTCGGAGAATGGGACTGGGAAACACCCGATCCACGTTGGGGATGCGGTCGCGCAACAACCTTGGCTCTGGATGCACTCGATCGACCGGTTATCGCGCATGTATCCAGTGATTATGAGCGCCTGAAGATAACCAAGTACGATGGACAGGGATGGACATCCGAGGAAGTCATGCTTCGAGTCGATGTATCAACCCCCCGGCCTATCCGGATCATCGATCCGAACGATTTCATTTTCGCAACGATGAGAAAGGGTGCTTTTTCAGATGGATCCAAGTTTGAATTACTTCAGACCGCAGTCCAGGCTCTGACGATTCAACCCGATGTGGTCTGTTTTTCACCCGCTTTGATCCAGTCGACCCGCATCAGCCCGGATTCCATGGGTGCGTTTTATGTATTCATCGGCAGAAAGGATGGGTATGCTGTTTGGAATCGAATCGGATCGATTTGGACTCATCGAACGGTGTTGTTCGAGATGCAAATGTTAGAGGATCTCATCCTTCGACTCGGACATGGCGATCCAAACCGAATTGTCGTCGCAGTGGGCTTGACCCTCCCGAATCTGTATCAGATATGGGTCGATACCGTTGATGGATTCGAGGTGAACCGGCACTTGATCGAATCGGTTCCGGATCGCAAGTTGATGGCGCTGGATCTGTGTCTGGCTCAGGATCAGCGGGATCAGATTCAGATTGCACAGCGAAACGAACAGTCACAGGTTGTTACGGTCAGAAACCTGTCTCGACAGGATGATTCGTGGGAGCCACAGATCGTGGATTCTTTCATACAGCCGAATTTTCATCAAAAGATCGCGCTGTCTGCGGATATGCGTCATGCACCCAACCCGGTCATTGCATCGTTTGATGAAGAACTCCGGGTCTGTTCCAGAGGTGAGTCGGGATGGGTGGTCACCGTTCTCCAACCGGATAGTTCATACGCGTACGAGGGCAATTTTGAGGTAGTCTTGACCGGTGATGGATCTCCGAGAATCAGAATGAGAATGGAAGTGTTCACCTATACTGGCGAATCTTGGAACTCTGAGATCGTCGTAATGGACAGTTACAGCGACTTCGACATCGATCCACAGGATCGACTTTTAATTGCGTCCAGTGCCTACTCCACTTCCTGTCGAATCATCCGTCAGGATGGAATCGGTTGGGTGGAAGAGAGTCTCGGAGAGGGGATGAAAAAATATGAAGCACACGATTGCAGATTCAACGGGAATCAATTTTTTTCTTTGTGGCGACATATAGATGCTTATTCACTCAAATTTCTATTGTTGGTGACCAGCACTCCTCTCCCCCCCACGCTCGAACTGACCATGAACGACCGCACCTTCTCCTCCGGCGAACCCTTCGATCTGGGCTACCGCATCGCAAACGGCCCGGATCCCCTCCACGCGCAACTCGCGGTTCTGCTCGATATCCCCGTCGGCGAGACGCACCTGTATTACACCTGGCCAGGCTGGCAGGATCTGTCGCACGGCATCCCGACCACCGCGATCGATCTGCAGGCGGATCAATCCTGGGAGGAGACGATTCTGAGCTTCACGTGGCCGTCCGGGGCGGGGCAGATGAGCGGGCTGTCATTCTGGGGATTTCTGGTGAACGGGGACGGCTCGGGCTTTGCGGCCGATACGGCGCATCTGTACTGGCATTTTCGATAACGGCTCAGGTTCGTGCCAACAGCTCCCTTCGACAGGCTCAGGGAGCGGGGTGATCGGACACAGCTCCCTTCGACAGGCTCAGGGAGCGGGGTGATCGGGCACAGCTCCCTTCGACAGGCTCAGGGAGCGGGGTGATCGGGCACAGCTCCCTTCG